>CAVQZQ010000040.1:0-16960 GCA_963718435.1 uncultured Acidobacteriota bacterium
AAGGGCAAGCCCAATCCCAACTCCGGCATCGTATGGGAATATGAGCAATTCGACCTCAATCACGATGGCAAGATCGACCGCTCCGAGCACATGAACCGCACGATCTCCACCTGCCTGGTTTCCCCCGAGGGCCTGTGCTACGCCCCGGATTTCTCCGGCTTCCTCCATTGCCTGGATGCCAAGACCGGCAAGGTCTATTGGACCTATGACATGGAATCGGAAGTCTGGGGCTCGCCGATGTGGGCCGACGGTAAGGTGTATCTGGCCGACGAAGACGGCGACATCCGCATCTTCGAAGATTCCAAGGAAATGAAGAAGATCAGCCCCGAGGACGACCACCTGAACCTCGGCAGCGCCAGCTACTGCTCGCCGGTCTTCGTCAACGGCATCCTCTACGTCAGCGACCGCGACACGCTCTATGCGATCAAGACCGGAGCCAAGTCGAAGCCAAAAGCCGACTCGGATAAATAAAAGGAAAAACGATTAACCACAGAGGGCACAGAGACAGAAAGAAAAGGGAATGTATTAGCCACAAATGCACACAGATAAAATGCGGAAAGACGTAAAAACGTAAGAAGGTACCGCAGCTTTCCATCTGTACGTCCTTACGCTGTCGTGTTTTTCATATCTGTGTTCATCTGTGCCCCATCTGTGGCTAACAATTCTTTCGCTTTTTCTCCTCCAGTGGCGTTCTCTGTGCCCTCTGTGGTTAAATTCCCGCCTATGAATCCCACGCTCGAAAACAAAGTCAAACAAGCCGCCGACCGGCTGGACGCGCAGGTGCGCGAGATCATCAACTGGCACTTCAGCCCGGAGACCGGCTGCGATTTTTGGCTAACAAGGCCAAAGAGTGGGGATTGGACCCGCGCAAGGAAGTGCACAGCTTTGCCGACATCCGAAAGCTCGCCGCACTTTGAGGACGAATGGCTTCGCGGCGGCCCGGTCCGCCGATGGTGCCGCGCGGGCTGGCCGGCAAGCCCATGTACGTCTTCGAGACCGGTGGATCGACCGGCGTGCCCAAGTCTCGCCTCCAGTTCAACGACTTCCGCGAGGACTACGAACAGTTCAGCGCCACGCTGCCCGATGAGAGCTTCCCCAAGGGAGCCGACTGGCTGATGCTCGGCCCATCCGGCCCGCGCCGGCTGCGGCTGGCCATCGAACACCTGGCCCAATTCCGCGGCGGCGGAATCGCCTTCTGCGTCGATCTCGATCCGCGATGGGTCATCAAGTGCATCAAACGCGGCGAAATTCAGGAAGCCAACCTCTACAAGCAGCACGCCATCGATCAGGCCCTGACGATCCTCCGCAGCCACGACAACATCAAGTGCATCTTCACCACCCCAAAGCTACTCGAAGCGCTGTGCGAAAAGATCGACCTCGTTCGCTACGGCATCAAGGGCATCTTCGGCGGCGGCACCGAGTTCACCCCGCAGTTCCATCGCTTCTGCCGCGAGGAACTGGTCCCCGGCATCGACTTCCGCCCCACCTACGGCAACACGCTGATGGGCCTCGCCGCCCATAAGCCCTTTGATCCCGCCGACAACTACGAAATCATCTATCACGCTCCGCAACCGCGGGCGGCCATCGAGATCTGCGAGTTCGACAACTTCGAAAAGAAGGTCGAATACGGCAAACAGGGCCGCGTGATCCTCACCACGCTGACGAAAGAAACCTTCATCCCCCGCTTCCCCGAACGCGACCAGGCCATCCGCAGGCCGCCATGCGATCCCTATCCATGGGACGGGGCGGGAAACGTGCAGCCCTACAGCGGGTTTGCCAGCACGGTGGTCGAAGGCGTCTATTAAAGCCTTTTGCTGTGATGGGCTTCAATCTAATCGATCGAGCGAGGGCGTTCCCCAATTCGATGGCGCGGGCCAATGGGATAGCCGCAATGCGAAGCGGAGCGTTCCCGCACGCTCCGCTTCGCGCCGCGGCTATAATGACCGTCATCCTACTTGATAACAGCTTGCAACTTCTCTCAAGTTGACTGCTTGTATAGCAATCCGACCACCCGTAGCGCTTCGAGTGCATCTTCCACAGATCCGCTCACCGGAACTTTGCCGCGATGGACTGTTTGAGGTACTCAAACTCCGCCTTCCAGCTTGTGTCTTCGCCGGGGTATTCGTAGATCGTGGTCGGCGGCGGGCCCATTTGGGGGCGCATCTGGTAGTGGCTGAGGCGTTCGACGCCGTAGCTGCCGCCGAGGCCTTCGATGTGGAGCTTGCCGGTGCGGCCGTAGATCTCGAAAGAGAAAGGGTTCTTCCATTCGGTGCAGCTTGCGTGCAGCCAGGCGATTTGCCCGGCGACGGTTCGAAGCAAGGCGAAGCCGTTGTCTTCGACGGGCCAATCCCAGAAGTAAGGTTGCGACGCGGCCGCTCACTTCGGCAAAGTCGCCGAGGAACCAGCGGGACAAGATCGATCAGATGGACGCCTTGGTCGAGCATTTCGCCTCCGCCGGCGATCTGCGGGTTGCCGCGCCATTCCTTTTCCATGCCCAGCCGGCCACCATGGCCATAGCGGGCGCGGATGAACATCAGCGGGCCGAGCACGCCGGAATCGACAATTTCGCGAGCCTTGAGAAACGCCGGATGAAAACGGTGATTGAACCCGACCTTGGCGACGACGCCGGCCTTCTTCGCCGCCGCGACGACCGGCTCGATCTCAGCGGCATTGTGCGCTGCGGGCTTCTCCACCAGCACATGCTTGCCGGCCTGCACGGCAGCGAGCGTCGCCGGGGCAAGCATGTCATTGGTCGTCGCGACGATGACCAGATCCACATCCTTGCGCGTTACCGCGGCATCGCCAATCGTCGCTCGCCTCGCATCCGGGATACGGTGCGGCAAGCTGCTCTGCGCGGCGAGATTCGTATCCACCGCGATCACCAATGGAGAATCGCCCAGTGCCCTGGCTCGCTTATTCCCGATCAAACCACAACCGATGATGGCGGTGCGAAGTTGCATGTTGCTGACAAATCTATTGAGCCACAGATGGGGAAAGACAAAACGTAAAGACGTAAAACGTAAGGAAGCTTTTTACGTTTTACGTCTTTCCGTTTTTTCCCTCTTCATCTGTGTTCATCTGTGCCCCATCCGTGGCTCACTCCATCCCCCTGTCCTTCGGCACGATTCGGCGGAGCGTATACACATCCGACTTGGCGATGCGATCGCGCTGCGCCGGCAGATTGGGCCAGTCGTCCCAGACGGCGCCGATCAGGCGGCCGGTGATGCCGTCGCTTTCGCGGGAAGCAAGGAAGACGGCCAGGGCGGCCCCCTTCTCCATCGGTGCGCCGCCTTCCTCGCGCTGCTTCATCGATCGATCGAAGAACGCTTTGCCGACCTTCTCCGGGCCCGCCTGAAGAACTTCATCCAGCAGCCGCGTGTTGAGGCGCCGGGGGCGATCGCGTTCACGTCGATGTTCCACTCGCGCAACTCTTCCGCCAAGGTATCGGTCATCCGCACGACGGCCGCCTTCGAGGCGGCATACGCGCTGATCCTCGGCAGCGGCGCCGTGGCGCCGCCGCCGGAGAGATTGACGATTTTCCCATACTTTCCCGCCTTCATCGTGGGGATGATCGCCCGGCACATATAGACGGTGCCGAAGAGATTGATCTCAATGCGCGGATCCACTCATCCCAATCAACTTCTTCGATCGCGCCCTTCGGCCCATAGACGCCGGCGTTGTTCACGAGGATGTTCACGCCCGGCAAGTCCCGCATCGCGCGGCCGACGACGGCATCGCAGCTCTGCGTGTTCGAAACGTCGCATTGCTCGATGAGCACCTTCTGCCCGAAAGTCGCGAGGGGCAGGAGCGATTCGCGGGTTTCTTCCAGTAGCGTGATGTCGTGCGCCGTCAACAGCACGCTGGCCCCTGCGCGCACGAAGTGTTCGGCAATCACGCGCCCCAGCCCCTGGTTGGCTGCCTGTGATGATCGCGCTTTGGCCGGTTAAATCGTAAGAAGTGCCATTCATGCGGTTTGCATCCAAAGGGAATAAATAGCTCCCGTCCCTATTTTTCGTCCGCGGGGCGGTCGCGGCCGGTGGTGATGTAGTGGATTTTTCGCTCGTCGGAAAGGATGCCAGCCAGGAACCAGTTGGGGTCGATACGGCGGGGCGATGCATCGCCGAGAGGAAATCCGTCGCGGTCAGGTTGCGAAACTCGGCCATTCGGTGGCGACGACCGCCAGGTCGGCGCCGCCCAAGGCTTCGCGTGATGAAGCGGCAAGCGTGATTGCGGCCCGAAGGTTTCCGGGCAGTTCCTTGATGGCTGGATCATACGCCTTGATGCGGTAGCCGCGGTCGTGCATCCATTGGCACAGCTCGACCGAGGTCGAGCGGCGAAGCGTGTCGGTTCCGGGTTTATACGTGAGCCCGAGCACGGAGATCGTCGGCTTGACCGACCATGCAGAAGCTGGCGGACTTTGTCGCGCGTCCAATCCTTGTGGCGCTCGTTGCCAGCGATGACGCCCTCGAACAGCGGCGTCTCGACGCCGAACTTGCGGCCGAACTGTGTCAGGAATCGCAGGTCCCGCGCCAGCGTTCCACCGGCGAACGCCCCGCCAGGAGAGAGATACGCCTTGGGACCAATGCGGCCCTCGCTCTTGAGGCCGCGCTCGACTTCCTTCGCATTGGCGCCAACGGCTTCGCACAAGCGAGCCAACTCATTGGCAAAGGTGACGGAGGTGGCCAGGAATGCATTGATCGCATGCTTGGTCATCTCCGCCGACTCGATGGACATCCACTCGATCCGATTGCTAAACGGCGCGAAGAGTTCGGTGAGCTTCGGCTTGATCGATTCATCGCTGACGCCAAGGATCACGCGGCTCGGGATGATGAAGTAATCCGATCATCACTCTTCACCCCATCCACCACCCCCGCGCCCCTAGGTGATATCAACTTACCCCTGACGATTATATCCAGTCTATCACCGCCTTTCCACGCCCCCGAATCTCTCATTATATCCGGTTTGACAGCCTTTACCGAGTCGCTCAGGAGTGAGCTTGTATCTCTTTATATTCCCGTTACGCATCTGAAACTCGGGGCCTTTGATTTCTCGACTGTACATCCTCGAAATCAACTCCAAGCGCAGACCTTACAAGCTCAGCGCGCAGAAATGCTCTGTTGGCCTGAGGGCGCGCGACAAATTTATGGTAGGAACTTCTTGTCTGTTGCAGAACGAGGGCCTAGCATTGGAGGGCCAAAAAGGGAGCCCATTACGGGAACTTCATAATGCAGTATTCGATGCAATGACCAGGAGGAAAGGTGGTGCCGTTAACGTAGGTATGGGAAGCTCTGTTTATGAGTTTGTGGGCCATTCTGGTGCCCAAAGGCTTGATTGGATGGATGATGGGCATGAGAAGATTAAAAAAGGTTAGTGGAACTACGTGTGGGAGCGAGAGCGGGAGCGACGTGGGTAAAGAGGACATTGGAATATCGGGAGAAAGTGAGTATATTACTCTGGATCGGTAAAGTTATGGGAGGAGGCGGAGCAGTCATTGCGAATCGCGGATATGTGAAAGTTTGTACTGTGATCGCACACAACTCAATCCGAGTTATAATACAACACCCCATTACATCTAACTTTGCTGATTGTGATCCCAAAACTTTACCCGCGGCGGCGTCTATCGCGTCGTCAAGGAGGCCCTCGGCGGCACCTTCGCCAAGTTCAGCGTCTCGGCCCTCATGTTCGACTACATTCTTACCGGGCCCATCTCCGGCGTGTCGGCGGGCCAATACATTACCGGGCAATGAATGAACTTCTAACCGTTGCAGCCACGAGCCACTGGCTCCCCCCGGCTCTGATGGATGCGCACAGCAATCCCTTCCAGTTCAACATGAACCACACCTCCGCAGTTTTCGCAGCGGCGGTAACCATTTATTACTGGTGGGAAAACGTAAAAGGCATCGAGGAGTCGAGCGACAAGGCTCTGCGCGTCATGCAGATTACCACCGTGATGGTAATCATCCTGTTCCTGTGGGGAAGTTACTCGGTGCTCATGACCGGTGTGCACCTTCCTCCCCCCCTACGCCCCCAAATCTGAAATTCAGTTCAGACGCCCTCGGCTTCCTCAAGGGCAGCGGGTTGCCAATCTTTGGTCTGTTCGGAATTATTATGGCATTCGGCCATTCCATCCTTGCCATGAGCGGCGAGGAGAGCCTTGCCCAGGTCAACCGCGAAATCGAACACCCGAAGCTCAAGAACCTGAAGCGCGCGGCCATCGTAATCGCCATCTATAGCCTGCTCTTTACAGGCGGCGCAACGCTGCTGGCTTCCATGCTGATCCCCACATGGCAGCGCACTCACATCTATCAGGACAACCTGATCGCCGGCCTGGCCATGTATATGGTCGGCCCCATGTTCTGGCGCATTGCCTTCCGCATCTTCGTGGTGATCGTTGGCTTCCTGATCCTCTCCGGCGCCATCAACACCTCCATGATCGGCTCTACCGGCGTGCTCATGCGGGTTGCCGAAGACGGTGTACTCACTGACTGGTTCCGCAAGCCTCATCCACGATTCGGCACCAGCCATCGCATCGTCAATCTGGTCTTCGGCCTCCAGATGTTCACCATCGTCGTCACCCGGGGCAACGTCATCACCCTGGGCGAAGCCTACGCCTTCGGCGTCATCTGGTCGTTCACCTTCAACAGCCTTGCCATGCTGGTTCTGCGCTGGAAGTATCATGGCGAGCGCGGCTGGAAAGTTCCCCCCAATATTCGCATCGGAAAACGTGAAATCCCTGTCGGGCTGCTCTCCGTCTTCCTGGTGCTCCTCTCGACTGCCATCGTGAACCTCTTCACCAAATCGGTCGCCACGGTCTCCGGCATTATCTTCGCCGCGGCTTCTTCGTTATCTTCACCATCTCCGAGCGCGAGAATCTGCGCAAGCATGCCCTTACCGCTCGCCAGATGAAGGACCATTTCCAGCTCGAGCATCAGGACAACATCAGTCGCGAATCGGTCGCCATTCGCCCGGCGGCGTCATGGTCACCATGCGCGATGCCGCCAGACCCGTTGGCGTTCAAATGGGTGCTGCGCCGCACCAGGACGAAGATCGCGACGTGGTAGTCATCAGCGTTCGAATGATGGGCGCGGGTGGCCCCGAATACCTCAGCGCCGAACAGCAGAGTTTTAGTGAACATGAGCAAATGCTCTTCACCAAGGCCGTCTCAGTGGCGGAGAGTTTCGGCAAGAAAGTTTCGCTCCTCGTGGTTCCCGCTGGAGACGTGTTTGCCGCTTTGGCCCAGGGCGCAAATTCGCTGGAGGTAGATTCCGTCGTCTCCGGACTTTCCAGTTCCATCACTGCCGAGGACCAGGCTTTCCATCTGGGACAGGCGTGGGAAGCATTGCCCGAGCCCAAGAGGCAATTCAACTTCTTTGTCATCAGCCCGAGCGGCGAGACCAAGGTGTTTTACATTGGCCCGCACGCCCCTGCGTTGAGCCCGGACGACGTTCAATTGGTGCACCGTTTGTGGCTGAACATGCGCCGTGATCCATCCGTACAGAGACCTCCATCACAGCGACATCATCACCTATGCGCTCACACGGCTCGCAGGCCAGTATGCCCGTGAGAAGGTCGAAATCCTGCGTGACCTACGCAACTTCCGCTCCGCCGAATCTCCCAGCCTCCGCATAGGAGGTCAGGAAGCACCCGCCGGGCCCGCATCCGCGCTTCCGCCAGATCAGTCGCAACAACCGGCTAAGCCTCCCCGCAGCCTCTGATCTCTTTTTGGTAAGTTCTCCAGCGATCTAAAACAAGCCCGCACTCCTTAGAGTTCGATTGTGCCCTGAAGATACAAACGCGCCTTGCCGCCGATCTTCACCCGATCTCCACTGACTGTGCACCGGATGGTTCCACCGCGCGCACTGAGTTGCTGCGCACGCAAGGTGTCCTTACCCAACCGCGCCGCCCAATAGGGAGCGAGGGTGCAGTGAATCGAGCCGGTTGCGGGGTCCTCATCGATCCCCTCCGCCGGCGCAAACAATCGGCACACGTAATCCACATCATCCGCGCCGGGAGCGGTAACAATCGCTCCGCCGTTCCCCATGTCAATTCTGGCAAGAGCTGCAATGTCCGGCGCGAGCGCTCGCACTTGTTCAGCCCGGTCCACCACAACGAGGTAATCTCGCGATTTCATGACGAGCGCTGTCTTCAAATCTAGGGCCGGTAACAGGTTGACCGGTGTCTTACAAGGTTGGGGTGGCCTGGCAGGAAAGTCCAATTCAAACCCGTCCTGGTCCTGAGCCACCGTGTCCTGAGATACAGTCAACAATCCGCTGCAAGTGTGAAAGCGAATCGGCCACACGTTAGGGTGCTTCCGCAACGCGAGCACATAGGCGGATGCCAGGGTCGCGTGCCCGCATAAGTCGTCCTCGACTGTCGGCGTAAACCAGCGTAAGTCGAAATCACCATCCGCGCGGGGGACAATAAAAGCGGTCTCGCTGTGCCGGTTCTCAGCCGCAATTTTCTGCATGGTGCTAGACGTAAGAAATGCGGGAAGGATGCAGACTCCCGCCGGGTTACCTCGAAAGAGCTCACTCGTGAATACATCAACGTGGTAATACGGAATTCCCATCTTCTCGCTCCTCCAAGCTACCGGATCCCTTTAAGAAATGGGCCCCCATGGTAGGTAGCCTTCAAAAATCTGCATAAGACAAGTTACCTCGGAAACAGGTCGGCGCACTGTCAGGAGGCGATAGCCAGTGCAACCACTTGCTTGCCGCGAATGTAACCAGGACGTGGGCAGAAACTCGATGATCTGGGTGCTCCGGCTAATACGTTCAACCGATATACCGCCATAGTCACCCACCCGCGAGGGGATTGGTTACCACATGTCCGTCATTCGCTGTCTTCCGGTAATACACGCGCTTTTTTGTTTGTAAATTAGTCTATAGGTGCGTATTGTGATGCAAAGGAAGACGAACTTCTGTCGAAGATGGATGGTATGAACAGGTGTCTGTCCACTTAGCAGAAAGTAAGAGGAGGAACAGTGGGAGTTTCAGAAATTTTGGTACAGATTGATCGCGAGATTGCCCAACTGAAACAGGCGCGGGGGCTCCTGGCTGGAACCGCCGCGAAAAGCTCAAAGAAGGCTGCGGCCCCGGCAGCTAAGAAGGTTGCAAAGAAAAAGAGGAATCTCACGCCGGAAGGGCGGAAGCGGATTGCGGAAGCCGTAAAGCGGCGTTGGGCAGAACAGAAAAAGGCAGCTGTCTCGAAGTAGGGGGCGCTTGGAAGCAATTACGAAGGGCTGGCCAAAAGCCAGCCCTTTTCTTTCTGTGACTCACTTTTGTCACTAGGTCTCTGACCGTTTGTTGTTGTACCAGCTATGGATGCCCCAGGTCCCGGGCCCCCCACGAACAGGATCCTCGTTCGTGGGGGGCCCGGAAAGCATGAACTCAAAGCGCGAAATTATGCGGTCAGTAACCTAGATGGTTTGCCCCGGATGCCATCGCACCACCTCTACATCTTTATCGACCAGCGCGGCCAGTTCCTCCGGCGTGCCCTTCAGTGGCGGGAAGGTGCCAAAGTGGATCGGAAGAACCATCTTCGGCGAGAGCAGGCGCGTGGCCAGTGCAGCTTCCTTCGGCCCCATGGTGTAGTAGCCCCCGATCGGGAGCATGGCGACCTCAGGATGATATAGGTCGGCGATCAGCTTCATGTCTCCAAATACGGTCGTATCTCCCGAATGATACAAGACTGGCCCGTCGGCAATACTCATCACAAAACCGGTCGCCACTCCCACATAATGCGTCCCGTGCTCGTCCTCCGCGGCTGCCGAGTGCTTCGCTTCCACCATCGTTACGGCTACATCCTCCAATTGCACGGTGCCGCCAATATTTATCCCCATCGTATTTGCTACGCCTTTTTCCCCGACATAGGCCGCTAACTCATAGATGGCCACCACCGTCGAGCCATGCTTTGTGGCTACGGGAACGGCGTCGGACATATGATCCCCATGCCCGTGAGTCAGCAGAATGTACTGAATCTTCTCCGGCAACTCAAAGCCCTTCGGATACTTTGGATTTTGCGTGATGAACGGGTCAATCAGAACATTGGTTCCCCGCGCAGTTTGAATCAGCACGGTTGCGTGTCCCAGCCATGTGATGCGCGTTCCCTTCAATGAACTCATGCTCCCTCCGGCAGTTATTCAGTTTTTTTGGATATTTCAAGAATAGATCTTGCGCTCAGCGCGTGATGATGACTTCCGAGACGCTGTCCTTCGCGAGGAACTGCTTGAATCCCGACCAACGCGAAAACAGGGTTTGGATGCTGCGATTCGTGAAGGCGCGCTTGATCGGAAAAGACTGCGCCATTTGCATCTCCACGCTATCGCCCTCCGTGATATGGAACCGGCAGTAGGCCGTCTCTTCCCCTTGCGCGCGAGTATGAAAAAAGGCGAGAACCTGGCCGCCGGGGTTCATCGAGGTATACAAGCGATTCACAACCGGCGCAACGAATGGCTCTGGCAGGTAATCCAAAGTCGTCCACAACAAAACTATGTCGTAAGTGCGCCCGGAAAGCTGAAGCGCCTGGTCGAGATATCCTTCGATGTTCCAAATCGGATTTTCATCTTCGTCAATGCCGGTCTGCCAGTTACCCGTCGAAGCCTCAGTCACCGGGTCGGCCATAAAGATGCTGTGCCCGAGGCTCGTCAGGTAATTGATATTGGTCGGCGACGTGCCGCCTGCATCCATGACCCTGAGCCCCGGTTCCGCCTGCAGGCGCTTGCGCAGCGTCGACCAACCACCTGAGTGCCGAGGGATTTTAGGTCCAAAGCCCTGACCCGAGGCCGATGCGCTGTGATCGAGTTTTCTTGTCAAACCAACCGCGAAGCACCCTGAAGTCTCCCAAATGGCTTGGCGCGAGGCCAGAGATTAGAGCGTGGATTAATCACAAAACGAAATCTGCGACAAGTCGAAAGCTGCAGCGTCGCGCAGAGTTTCCTCCGCATACAATCACCCCAGTATTGTCTCAACTGAATTCTTTCCTGTCTGCTCCCACCCCGGAAAACGGATCTTGCGCGTTAATCACCGGAACCTTCACCGCCTCTTGCGCCTGAGTCAGGTCGACCTTGCCGCGAAACACCGCATTGTCCTCCACGGCCAGGCGAAGAGCTCTCACATCGCCCTCCACGTTGCTGCCTGCACGCAGTTCCACCCGACCGGTCGCCACGATGTTCCCCTTGACATGGCCAAGGATCAAAACCTCTTTCGCGCTGAGGTCGGCGGCAACGTTCGCATCGGGCCCGATCGTCAACCGGCCTTCTGCAAGGCTGACGGTCCCTTCCACCTGCCCATCGATAATCAAGTCTTCACTGCCCTTCAGTTCGCCGCGAATCACGACCGTCTTGCCAATCCGAGCAGAACCATTCTCCGTTGCCATGGTGCAGTTTCCTTCCGAGGCATTCATTTGAGCATTTCTCAGGGAACACAAAGTGCCGGCCGATTACAGCACCGGCGCCTATGCGAATGCAAGCGGTTCATCGTCTTTCGTTCTGACGTTGCGATTCCTGAGAATGTCTAGGCCCTGCCCGAACTATACGCAACCAGACCCGTTAACTTCAATTCCAGAATCCAGACCGTGATCAAAGCGTCTAATAACTGCATGAGACCGAGCAACGCAGCATGGAAATCGAATGGCCGATAGACGATTGCTTATGCGCAGCGTTTTCTCTCTTCTGCTCCTGGCGCCATCTAGCAACGTCTGCGCAGGCTCCGGTCGCCGATTCACCTGATATTGCCGCGGTCAACACGCCTTGGCCCTCGAAGTAAACGCGGCCCAGGATACGCAACATCCGATGCGCTATCGCCTGCGGAAATCAAGCCCCCGCTTCAGTTCGACCAAGGAGATTTACGAAACCAAGGACGGCGGCGTAGCGCGCCTGCTTGAAACCAATGGCCGGCCTTTGAGCCAGGCGGATGAGCAAAAAGGAACAGGGTCGCCTCGAAACCCTGCTCAAAGACCCCAGTCGGCAGCGGCATCGCAAACAAAGCGAGGACCAGGATGCCCGCGCGCCATCAAAGTGCTCGGTGCCTTTCCAAGCGCATTCTTTTTCAAGTTTGTCGGCGACGGGGTCGGGCCGTCAGGAAAGCTGGAGAAGTTCAGCTTCTGGCCCAATCCGGATTTCAACCCGCCCGACCTCGAAACCCAGGTCCTCACCGCCATGGCCGGCGAAATCTGGGTCGATGCCGATCAGGGACACATCGTCCGCCTTGAGGGCAGTTTGCAACAAGATGTCGATTTTGGCTGGGGCATCCTGGGGCGCTTGAACAAGGGCGGGTCAATCTTGCTCGAACAGGCTGAGGTGAGCGACGGCCGCTGGCGTATCGTGCACTTCCAGCTCGCTATGAGCGGCCGTGTCCTCTTCAAGACCAGGAGTTTTGATACCGAGGAACAGGAATCGCAATTCGAGCCGCTCCCCGTTGATCTGAGTTATACGCAGGCCATTCACATGATGCGTGCCGGTTCCGACGATGCGGGCAAGGCCAGCCGATAGAGCGCAGCAACCCAAACGAAGTGCGGCCCCACCCATTGCGGGCGGAGCCGCCTCGTACTGCCAATTACCTACTTCACCTTGGCGAACACAATCACCAGGGTGAACAGGGTGAGTGACTCAATGAGAGCCAGGCCGACACCAGGAAGGTAAAGATGCCCGCGCGTGCGCCCGGGTTGCGGGCCAACGCTTCAACCGCTGAGCCAACGGCCTTGCCCTGACCCAGGCCGCATAAGCCGGCCGCCAGTCCCATACCGATTCCAGCGCCAATCGGCACCAGACTGACAACTCCCGAACCCCCGTCAGCGAAGGCCGGGATGGCGAAGCAAAGTGCCGCCAGCGCCATGAACATATATTGAAGCTTCTGCATATTTCTCCATCTTCCCTTTGAATTGGCCGCCAGTGGGTGGTTGAAGCTCACCGTGCTGGCCCCCTCACGCTTGCAGCCATCCGTTGTTCCGAAGCGGAAGCACTCTCCGGCGGAATCCCTTTTTCAACTCAGCGAATGCTCGGCGCTAGTGATCGTGCGCTGTCGCCAGTGAAAGATAAATCATGGTCAGGAGCATGAATACAAATGCCTGAATGATTGAGACCGCAAAATGCAGTCCCAGAAAGATTGTAGGAACGGCAATCGGAATCAGCGAAAAGAAGACCAGCGTTACCAGGTCGCTCGCCAGCATGTTGGCATAAAGTCGTATGGTCAGTGAGAGCACGCGGGCCAGGTGCGACACAACCTCAATCGGCAAAATCAGCCAGGACATCCACCACACCGGTCCCGCAAAGTGCTTGATATAACCAATCGGTCCCTGCGTCCGAATCCCGTGATAGTTGTAGTAGAGAAATGTCAGCACTGCGAGTCCCAGCGGAACCACGGGCTGGCTGGTGGGCGTACCACGCCGGGGATCAGGCCCAGAAAATTATTCAGCAGAACAAACAGCGCGATGCAGGTCAGAAAGGCCTGGAAACGTTCGTATCCATGGCCGATGATCTGGTCTGCCTGGTCGCCGATAAACTCGTGGATCATTTCGGCAATCTGCTGGGGCGCTTTCGGCTTCTCAACCGACAACGACAGCCGGACCACGATGAAGAACGCGATCAGACCTGCGACCACCAGGATTTCCAGCGCGGTGGTGTCGTTGATGGCCGTTGCCGGATTGGCAGGCAAGCCCACGGCGTGCATCGCCGCAGCCACGATGCCACCGAACAACTGATTCAATAAGCGGGTAATTGCAAGAGAATCCTGCATCTATCCTTGAGTCTTTCTGTCTCCGGGCCGGATTCGACGCGTCCGCCTCTGAGCTTTGTCAATCGCGGAGCAACCGGATCACTTCCCAGCCTACTGCCAATGCGGCCAGGCCGAGCCCGCACAGCAGCGCCACTACCGAACCCTGGAAACACTTAAGGCTACCATAGATCACCCCTGCAAAAATGGTGAGCCTGAGCACAAAGAAAAGCACCACCGCTGTGGCGCTCGTCGGAGTCCGCTGGTTGTCGAGCCGTGCATTCACCACCCGCACCAAATGCCGCCATTCCAAAATGCTGGCCGCGGAAATGACCGTGCCTGTCAGCAGCATGGCGCCATTGCGCCAACCCGAGCCAATCCACACCGCCAACGACGAAAACACGCCCAGAATCAGCGTATTCCGCAAGGCTCGCTGCAGCATGATTTGAAGAGCCTCATCGGTAAGATCAACGATTGGGTGGGTCTCCGGACTCGTCATTTCGGGCTGGAAGTTTCCTTTCCGGAACCGTTCCCCGATCCGGAGTTCCGCTCGGCATCAAATGCCTGCCGGATCACATAAACCATTCCGGAGACGCTTCCAAAAATGATCCCGGCAATCGATATCCACGATTGATGAAAATGACCGTCTGCCCATGCCCCCGCCCCCCAGCCGATGAGCGTCGCCGAAGGCAGTACCAACGCGATCTGCAGCAGCTTTTCAGCCTGCACCAGGTTACTTACTCCCGCGGCAAGCTTGCTTTGAGGTTTGGGATCCGGGATGGGGTCGTTGTAGGGCATTGAAGCTCATCACAAGCATACAGGGTCGTCGAACCAGCGGGTATACTTCCCTTTGAGCCACAACGGGAAGGAAGCAGAGTGTTTGATTCTGAGTTTGAGCGCGGCCTTTTTGACCTGCGCAGAGCAAAGCTTGCAGAAATCGAGAAGCTGGGGCAAGCCGCCTATCCCAACCAGTTCCCCGCCTCGCACACCGTCTCTGCCGTTCGCGCCAAATGGGGCGAGGCGACCGCTGAGGCTCTCCAGGGCAATCGGGTTACGGTGGCCATTGCCGGCCGCATCATGGCCATCCGTGCCCAGGGCAAGGCCGGCTTTGCCACCTTGCAGCAAGGCGGCGAACGCATGCAGATTTACGTTCGCCTCGATGCCGTCGGCGAGCAAGGCTTTGCGCTCTATAAACTACTCGACCTCGGCGACCATATTGGCGTCACGGGTTATCTCTTCCGCACCCGCACCGGCGAACTCACAGTGCATGTAGAGCGGCTAACCTTCCTATCCAAAGCCATGCTTGCCCTGCCGGAGAAGTTCCATGGCCTCGCCGACGTCGAACTGCGCTACCGCCAGCGCTACGTCGATCTCTTCGCCAACCTTGACAGCCGCGCCGTGTTCGTCAAGCGTGCCAAAGTGCTGCGGGCGCTGCGCCAGTTCTTTGATGAGCGCGAGTATCTTGAAGTGGAAACTCCGATGATGCAGCAGATCGCCGGTGGAGCGGCTGCGCGGCCATTTCGCACCCATCACAATACGCTCGACCTCGATCTCTTCCTCCGCATCGCGCCGGAGCTTTATCTGAAGCGACTTGTCGTAGGCGGCCTCGATCGCGTGTATGAGATCAACCGCAATTTCCGCAATGAGGGCGTAAGCACACAGCACAATCCCGAGTTCACCATGCTCGAGTTCTACCAGGCCTACGCCAACTACTACGACATGATGCAAATCACCGAAGAGCTGATGGACTTCGTCGCTCGCGAGGTCAACGGAACCACAGTGATCGAGTTCAACGGGCACACCATGGACCTGGGTAAATGGCGTCGCCTGACCATGCGCGAAGCCATCCGCGAGTTCTGGCCCGAAGAGGCTGGTGCAAAGCCTGCGCTCGCATCCTTCGAGTCGCCGCAGGTCCTGCAGGTGCGCCTTCATGCTGCCATGAGCTCGCTTGAAAAGGCGGCCTGTGAAACCACGCGCATCACACCCGAGCGCATAGCTGAGTTGAAAACCATCCATGGCGCGGTCACCGCCGTCTACTACGATTCATGAAGGGCGCCCCGATCGGCAAATCGGTCTACAACCTCTTCGAAGCGGTTGTGGAGCCTTTTCTCATTCAGCCCACCATCATCTACGACTACCCGGTCGAAGTCTCGCCTCTCTCCAAGGCCAAGCCCGACGACCCGCGCACGTTGAGCGTTTCGAGTTCTTCGCCGGTGGGTTCGAGCTGGGCAATGCCTTCAGCGAACTCAACGATCCCGTCGAACAGCACAAGCGTTTCGAGCAGCAGATCTCCGAGCGCGATCGCGGCGACGACGAGGCCCATCAGATGGATGAGGACTACGTGCGCGCGCTGGCCTACGGCTTGCCCCCCACCGGCGGCGAGGGCATTGGCATCGACCGCCTGACCATGCTGCTCACCGGCTCAAAATCCATCCGTGACGTGATTCTCTTTCCGCTGATGAGAAACAGGGAATAGGTGTGATGTTGCAATAGGTTGTCCATTCGATCTGAACGAGAGAAGCTGGTTGTGACGAGCAATCAGAACTTCCGAGGAGACCGAATGGACTATCACAAGAATGCCCGACTCACGGTTCACAGTCGAGAGCAAATGGCAAGAATGGTTGTCGATCGACGCTGTACCCTGAAGGCCGCCGCCCTGGCGTTCAACGTCAGTCCCAAAACTGCGGCCAAATGGGTGCTTCGCTATCGCCGACTGGGTCAGGCCGGGCTCGGCGATCTCAGTTCAAAGCCACATCGGTCGCCTCGCCAAACCCATTCCACCTTATTGGAAAAGGTTTTTGCTTTTCGCCGGTTGCGCTGGAATGGCTGGCGCATCGCGCACGAAGTGGGAATCAGTCGGGCCACCGTCAGCCGGGTTCTGCGCCGTGCCAGGCTTCACCGGCTCCCCTCCCTTACTACCGCCGCCTCCCGTGATCCGTTATGAGCGCGACCATCCCGGCGACATGATCCACTTCGACATCAAGTGCCTGGCTTGCATCCGCCAGCCCGGTTACCGCGTTACCGGACTGATGCAAAAAAGATCCCGCGGCGCCGGATGGGAGTATCTGCACATCGCCATCGACGACCACTCACGGCTTAGCTTCGCGGCCATACTTCCCGATCAGACACACCAGTCCGCGATCCGCTTCTTCCATATGGCTCAGGCCCACTTCGCCCGCTTCGGCATCTCCATTCAGCGCGTGCTCACCGACAACGGGCCGTGCTACCGAAACATGCTCTTCAACAACCGT
>CAVQZQ010000041.1:0-58245 GCA_963718435.1 uncultured Acidobacteriota bacterium
GCAAAGCCGTTCCCGGCGCGGCCCTGCATCTTCGAATATATTTATTTCGCGCGGCCTGATTTGGTGCTGGCGGCCGCAGCATCTATAACGTGCGCAAGTCGAGCGGCGCGGAATTGGCCCGCGAAGCGCCTGCCGCCGCCGACGTAGTCGTTCCGGTGCCCGATTTCGGAGTGCCGGCGGCGATCGGCTACGCCCAGGAATTCGGCATTCCCTACGAGCTCGGCATCATCCGCAATCATTACGTCGGCCGCACTTTCATCGAACCGACCCAGCACATTCGCCAGCTCGGCGTGCGGCTCAAGCACAGCGCCAACCGCGCGGTGGTGAGCGGCAAGCGTATCGTCCTGATCGACGACTTGATCGTGCGCGGTACGACGTCGGTGAAGATCGTGCAGATGATGCGCGAGGCCGGCGCCCGCGAAGTCCATTTCCGTATCGCTCCAGGCCTTCTATCCGCCCGGATCGACGTTCAAGGTCGTGACTGCGGGCAGCCCGCGCTCGACTCTGGCAAGTACACGCCCAATTCGATCATCAACGGCAAGTCGCCGATCACCGTTTCCGGCGTCCCGCTCCAGAACGACAACAACGACAACTACGGGCCGGTGACGCTTACGAAGGCGCTCACGGATTCGATCAACACGGTCTGGGCTCAGGTCGGCCTGGCACTCGGCCGCCACACGATGCAGACGTACATGCACAGGTTCGGCTTCTACTCCGTCCCGCCCCTCGACTACCCCCCGGGGCGAGATGAACAGCTTCGCCGACACCGCCAAGGTTCTCCGCATTACTCGCGGATTCGTTGCCTGGGAGCCGACGGGCTGCGTTCTCGCCGCGTTCGAACACGCCCTCGCCTACGCCAGGCGTCGCAAGCAGTTCGGCGGGCTGATCGGCGGTTTCCAACTGGTGCAGGATCAATTGGTCCGGATGCTCGCCGGCGTCACGACCTCGATGAGCTCTGCCACCGGCTGAGCCAACTCGAAGACCAGGGCAAGGGCAGCGAGGAAGCGGCCTCGCTCGCCAAGGCCTATTGCACGGTCTCGGCGCGGCAGACCGTCGGTCTCGCCCGCGAGCTGCTCGGCGGCAACGGCATCCTCTTGGAGGAACAAGTCGGGCGTTCGTCGCCGATGCCGAGGCCATCTACTCATAGAGGGCACGCGAGAGATCAATACTCTGATCGTGGGTCGCGCCCTGACAGGGGTCGGCGCGTTCGTCTGAGCCGCGAGTTTGCGGCGAGCTCAGGCGATGCCCAGTAATCGTTGTGTCGACTCCACCGTCAATGCGAGCACACCAAAGCAATCCAGGCGCCACAGCACGCGGCCACATAGGGCGTTCGCAAGAACGCCCGTCTCTCGACGGGCTATGGATTGCTTCGTCGCAAGGGCTCCTCGCAATGACGGTCGCGGCGCCACGTGTCCAACCGATATCTTTGTTTTTGGGCGTTGCCGTTGTTGCGGTTATTCGAGCCTGTCATGCCCCTCGGAAAGGCCCGGCTTCGGCGCACATTCACAAAGAATTCGTTTCGCCGCGCTCAGATCGGCGTTGTCGAAACCCTCCGTGAACCGGCCGTAGATCGGTTGGAGGCACGCGATAGCGTCGGCCGGCCGGCCTCGACGACGCAATAGGCGGGCGAGGCTCGTCGCGGCGCGCAACTCCCAAGACAAGGCTCCTTGAGGGTGGGCTGCGTCGAGCGCCTGCCGGAACAGGCCCTCCGCCGTCTCCGCGGCTGCGGGAGCGCCTTGCGCTAAGAAAAGTTCACCCTTCAGGCGAAGCAATTCCGGCGTGATCCAGCCTCCGTCCGACTGCTCGATCCCCGCCTCCACCACCGCAAACGCCTCGGCGATCCGCCCGGCGCCGGTCAAGGCCTCCGCCAACTCGCTCACGCCGGTCAAAGATCGAAAGCTGAAATTGGGCTGGGCGAGATCGTCGGCATCGCCCCCTTTGATGACAACCACTCTTTGAAACCTGGCGCCAAACTCGGCCCAGAGGGGCAAACTGTGCTCTCTCGAATGGTCGACGAGCATTCGCGTGTAATGCGCGGCGCCGGCCAGATCTCCTACCCACAGGGCGATCGGACATGCCGCCAGAGCGAGGGCTAAACAGAGCGAGACTGCATGACCGGTCACGCGCGCCTCCGCTATGCTCGTCTCGGCAGCGTGCGCCGCCTGCTCCGAAAATCCTTGCAACCATAGCACCCTCGCGAGATAGGCGCGCGCCGACACGCATAAGTCGGTCTGAAAGCGAACGATATCCCGTCTCGAGTCGATGGTGGATATAGTCGAGCACTCGAGTTCAGGCCTCGCCCTGCGCGCCCGATCTGGTCGCCGAGAAAATGCTCGGCGACGCCCATCATGCGCTCGCCGAACAGCCGATCGTCCAAGTTGGACCCTCTCGTCGCCAGATCATGGAACCTCTGCGCAAATGGCAGCGCAGCACGGTATCCGCTGCTTCCTGTGTGATAGAAGTTCAGACCCGAGAGAGCGCGCAGTTGGCGGTCGGCGTCGCCCAGCCTCTCCGCTATCTCAAGCGCCTTCGCGAATGCTGCGCCGATTTCGCGCGCCCGGGATGCGACGCCCCAGCGCGACGTACAGCCGCATTTCCTCCCGCTCGCCCCGGGTCCCTGAGGTTCTGAGAGCGTCAATCGCTTGCTGGGCGCGACTTCGGCATTCCTTCGAGCAGCGACAGCTGTATCCAGAGGGGAACGGCAGCTGCGGTCAGCGCCGTCCCGATCGATCCATCGCCACGAGGCGAAAACCCCCAGTCGAGCGCTGCACGCAGATTGTCGATCTCGCGGACATAGTCGGCCAGCCATCTGCCCGTCGGCCTCGACCGCGACTTCAGTTTCAGCGCGCTCGAAAAGACTGCGGTAGTACTGGGCGTGGGCGCGTGGGCGATCCGCTCAAGCTCGCCGCTCGAGCCGAGTTTGTCGATTGCGAAGGCGCGCGTCGTATCGAGCAGCCGGAACCGGAGGCTGGCGCCGCTGACATCCGCGACAACCAACGATTTCGACACCAGATGCGGCCAAGCGGTCTATCGAGTTGAAGCCTGTGTTTTCCGCTTCGTCGACCACGGCCGCGGCGGCCTCGGCCGTCAGCCCGCCGCTGAAGATGCCGAGCGCCCGGGAGAACCGCCGCTCGTCCTCGCTCAACAGGCTGTAGCTCCAATCGATCACGGCCGGCACTCGCCGGCCGCGGCGCTTTCTTGCGGCTTCGCGCCCCCAGCAACGGCAAGCTGTCGTACGGCGTGGAGAACCTCTGCGATCACCCCACATTTACCGGCTACTCCGTAAACGGCGGTTATGCGGAATATGTGTCCGTGCGCGCTGATTTCACGATCCCTTTGCCGCCCGGTCCCGACAGTTCCCACATCGCCCCTCTGCTCTGCGCTGGAATCATTGGCTTTCGCAGTCTTCGCGTTGCGGGAACCGAGCGCGGAGAGCGCGTTGGCCTCTTCGGCTTCGGCAGCTCCGCGTCGCTCGCCATCCGTGTTCTGCAATCATGGAATTGCGAAGTCTACGTCGTCACGCGCGGCGAGTCGCATCGCAAGGCCGCCGAGACGTTGGGCGCAACCTGGGTCGGCGCCGAAGACGCGAGGCCTCCCGTCGAGCTCGATCGCGCCATCACTTTCGCACCCAGCGGCAAGGTCGTCCCTGCGCATTATCTCCCTGCGCAAAAGGCGGGGTCGTCGCCATCAATGCCATCCACCTCGACCAGATGCCGGCCTCGATTACGACAAGCTGCTCTGGGGAGAGCGTCAGATTCGCAGCGTCGCCAACATGACGCGCCAGGATGCGCGCGACTTCATCGCCCTGGTGCACAGTCTCAACTTCCATCCTCGTATCGTCACATTCCCACTCGAAGAAGCCAACAAAGCCCTCGAAGCCGTGAAGCATGAGACTGAAACGGATCGGCCGTGATCGTCGTCTAAGAATTCAAGATCTTCATATAAAGCCAGGAGCAAGCGGCTCTCGTTGTTCGGAAGGACCGGGGGCTGCGGCCCGACGAAAATTGCGCATTAGGTCAGAGGCATTTCGCCCCGGCTACACCACCCCTTGCACTGATCCCTTGCCCACCAGCGCCTCCACGCGCTCAACCCAGCCGCGGTCGGCAGCCACATTCATCCCCTCCGGCTCAAGAATCACCTCGTACTCTCGTTCTTCTTAAGATGAATCATCACCTTGCCCGGTCCCGGCGCCGAATCGGCAGCACTCTTCAAGGCCGCCAGCAATTCCTCCGTTGCGAGTTCTATATTGATGCGAATCCGCACTCCGCCCGGCAGCTTCACCTGCACCTCTTCGAGCGATTGAATCGTACTGATTGAAATCTTCGGCGCCGCATCCTCTTCGCCCATCAGCACCCCGCGAATCAGCACCGGCGCTTCAATCTTCAACTGCTCCGCCAGCCTTTCGTACTCCCGCGAGAAAGCAGATGAGCTCGATCTTGCCCGTCGCATCTTCCAGGCCGCCTGCGCGTAGAGCTTCTGATCGCGCTTGCTCTTCTGCACGCGCAGCCCATGAATCATACCCGCTACCTGGATTTCGTCCGCCGGGTCCGTCTGCCCTCCCCACCGCCTCTCCGGCGGTTTGCGTTCCAGCGCTTCGGCCATCGAAATCACGCCTGTCAAATTCCGCAGCTTCTCCGCATACTTGTCCAGCGGATGCCCGGACACAAAGAACCCCAGCACTTCTTTCTCATTGGCCAGCCGCTCGCCTTCTTCCCAATCGGGCACGTTGGGCAGAGTCGTCGGCCGCCGTGCCATGCGCCGGGCCTTCGTCGAAAATTCCAAATAGTCCGGTCTGTCCCTGCGCCGCATCGCTGCTGCGCTTTCTCCGCTCTCTCCATCGCCTTGTCCACTGCGTCGAACAAGCTGCCCGCGCTTGCCCAGCGAATCCAGCGCGCCCGCCTTGATCAGCGACTCGATCACCCGCTTGTTCATCACCCGCAGATCGACCTTTTCGCAAAACTCCCAAAAGCTCTTGAACCGGCCGCCCACCTCTGCGCGCGCCTTGATAATCGACTCAATCGCGTTGCCGCCCACGTTCTTCACCGCCGCCAGTCCAAACCGAATCGCTGCCTCGCCGTATCGGCGTAAACTGCGCCCCGCTCAAGCCTGCACATCCGGCGGCTCGACCGCGATCCCCATCTCCTTGCATTCGCCGATGTACTTCACCACGTTCTCCGGCTTCGACGTTTCCTCGTCAGCAGCGCCGCCATGAACTCCACCGGATAGTGCGTCTTTAAATACGCCGTCTGGTACGCCACCAGCGCATACGCCGCCGAGTGCGACTTGTTGAACCCGTACTCGGAGAACTTCCCCATCTGCTCGAAGATTTCTTCCACCACTGCCTTGGATGTCCCAGCTGCGCCGCGCCCTTCATAAAGCGGTCCCGCTGCTTCGCCATCGCCGCGGGATCCTTCTTTCCCATCGCCCGCCGCAGCAGGTCCGCCTCGCCCAGGCTGAAGCTCGCCAGCAGTTGCGCAATCTGCATCACCTGTTCCTGATAGACGATCACACCCAGAGAATCCTTCAGGATCCCCTCAAGCTCCGGCAGCAGGAACTCCACCTTCTGCGCGTCCCCACTTGCGCTCGACGAAGTCGTCGATCATCGCCATCGGCCCCGGCCGATACAGCGCATTCAGAGCCGTCAATTCCTCCACCGTGTCCGGCTTGTACCGCCGCAAAATGTCCCGCATCCCGCTCGACTCAAACTGGAAAATCCCCGACGTCAGCGCCGTGTGAAACACCCTCTTGAATGTCTCCGGATCATCCAGCGGAACCATCTCGATATCGAGCTTCTCGCCGCGATGCCTGCTCAATCAGCTTCACGCAATCGTCAATCACCGTCAGCGTCGCCAGGCCGAGAAAGTCCATCTTCAGCAGGCCCATCTTTTCGACAGACTTCATGTCGTAGGCCGTGACGATTTCGTCGTTCTTCGTGCGGTTCAGCGGCACCAGCTCCGTCAGCGGACGCGGCGCAATCACCACCGCCGACGCGTGCACGCCCGCCCCCCGCACCAGCCCTTCCAGCTTCTTCGCCGTGTCAATCAGTTCGCGCACCTGCTTGTCGTTGTCATACGCCTTGCGCAGATCGGGCGACTCCTCCAGCGCCCGCTCCAGCGTCATCCCCACCGTCGGCGGAACCAGCTTCGCAATCCGGTCCACGTCGCCATACGGCATGTCCATCGCGCGTCCACAGTCTTTGATCGACGCCTTCGCCGCCATCGTATTGAACGTGATGATCTGCGCTACCTGCTCGCGCCCGTACTTGCGCGTCACGTACTCGATCACTTCGCCGCGACGGTTCTGGCAAAAGTCCACGTCGATATCCGGCATCGTCACGCGCTCCGGATTCAGAAACCGCTCGAACAGCAGCACGTTCTGCATCGGATCGATATTCGTGATCTCCATCGCATACGCCACCAGCGAACCGGTCGCCGACCCGCGGCCCGGCCCCACAGGGATCCCATGATCCCGCGCATACTTAATGAAGTCCCACACAATCAGGAAGTAGCCCGAGTACTTCATCTGCTTGATGATGCCGATCTCGAAGTTCAGCCGCGATTCATATTCATGCACCGGCAGCCGCCGCACGCCGCGCAACTCGAGTTGCCGTACCGCCGTCTCCAGCCGCTTCTTCAAGCCCTCCCGGCACACCTCTTCAAAGTAGCTGTCGATCGTGTGCCCCGCCGGAACCGCGAACTCAGGAAACGGATTGTCCACCGGATGCAGTTTGAAGTTGCACCGCTCGGCAATCTCCATCGTCGCGCGTCGCCACGGCGCGGCGAGTCGGAAAAATCCGCGCCATCTCCTCCGCGCTCTTCACAAAGAACTGGTCGGAGTCAAACCGGAAGCGCTCCGCGTCGTGAATCTTCGAGCCCGTCTGCACGCACAGCATCACGTCATGCGGCATGCGAGTCCTCGCCGCATAGATAATGCGAGTCATTCGTCGCACCAGCGGAATCTCCAGCTCCTTCTCCAGCCGGAACAGGTCCGCCTGAATCTTCTTCTCCTGCTCCAGCCCCTGGTCCTGAATTTCCAGGTAGAAATTCCCGCGTCCGAAGATGTCCTGATACTGCAGAGCCGCGCTCTTCGCCTTCTCGTAGTTGCCCGCCATCAGCTGCTTCGCACAGCTCCCCGCTCAGGCACCCCGAAAACCCGATCAGCCCCTTCGCATTTCCGCCAGATACTTCTTGCTCACCCGCGGCTTGCGATAGAACCCATGCAGGCTCGCCTCGCTCGTCAGCCGGATCAGGTTGCGATAGCCTTCTTCGTTTTCCGCCAGCACCAGCAGGTGGTTGTACTGTCGTTGGGAGTGTCCGCGCGATGATCCCCGGCCTTGCACACGTAGAGCTCGCACCCCAGGATCGGCTTGATCCCCTTCGCCTTCGCCGCATTGAAAAAGTGGACCGCCCCATAGATATTCCCGTGGTCCGTCATCGCGACAGACTTTTGCCCCAGCGCCGCAACCCGGTCCACGAGCTTGTGTCACGTCGCATGCCCCATCCAGCAGCGAGTACTCCGTATGCAGATGCAAATGCGTAAATTCAGCCATGTCTAGATTGATTTTAATCGCCGCAACATCGGCCACATCTCACGAGGCGAACACGCTCCGGGATTCTGCGATCCGCGCCGATGTTATTGATACGCTGGTGCAAAAACGACGGAATATCTCGTTCCCCTTGAGTTACGGCCACGATTTCCACACGGCGTTCCTTGACGCGGTAGACGATGATGTACGCTCCGACCGGCCAAAACATGACTTGGGAACTTGTCAGGTCGGGTCGCTTGTGTCCCATCCGCGGGTTGCGCCCCAGCGTCGCGAATGCAGCGAAGAGTTTGGCAATCCACTTGTCAGCGGCGTCGATACTGTCCTGAGCAATGTACTCCCAAATTTCGTTCAGATCCTGCTCGGCTCCAACGCCGAAGACGTATCTCTTCATGCGCCGCGCTTTCTCCGCTCACGGGACCTTTGCCGAATCCGTTCCCGCACCGAATCCGGCTCGACAGCCTCGCGCCGATCCAGGGAGGCCAGCCGCACCCTAACCTCCCGATTGAAGGCGGCGAGCTGGGCCGCCCGCGCGCGCTCGTGCTCTTCCAGCAGGCGCAGGGCCTCGCGCACCACTTCGCTAGCAGAGGTGTAGCGCCCCGACTCGACCTTGGCAGCGACGAACTTGTCCAGTTCAGGCGTTAACGACACATTCATGCGGAAGTCTCCGATTTCCAATGGTGGAGGCGATAACAGACTTTGTCAATCTTTGTCAATCTGCGGAAGGCGCGCACATTCCGCTCGACGCGGATTACGTCAATTGTGACCGGTTCCTGCGAAACGTTCTCTGAATTCCACTACGACTTTCCCATCGGTGGGGTGTCATCTCTTCGGCTCCCAGCGCCGCCGCGAACGGTTGGTGCCAAGTTCCGCTCATCAGAGTCATCTGCACGCAATCCATGGTGCAACGTTGCGCTTGAACGGCCGTCCAGCCCGATTTCCACGGGCTTGGTGCTTTCAACTTGAGCTGTGTACGCCGCGTCCGGCTTCAACACCACACCCGATCGAACCGGGATGTGCTTCACGGCGCCATACAAGGTACCCGCGCATGCGATCATCAAACAGGCTATCCATCGGGACATGCGCGCAATTATATCCCCGAGTTCTCGCCGCTAAACAAGATGTGGTTCATGGCGGTATTCAGGATGGACCACCCACCAGTTTGCAAGTGATTCGCGCACACAACCCCTGATGGCATCTGCGCTTCGGTCCTCCGAGAAACCGAGAACCGAGGTTGTCGCCAAGATGAGCCACCACGCAGCCTCATGAATTACCTTAGGCTGGCGGATTCAGGGACATTCTCGGCAACCCCGCTGAAACATCTCCCTGTGGTGAGAGCGTAGGTCCGAAGGCTGCCGATAGCCCGTAGAGAAGAAACGCTAATAGTCCCAGGATCGGTGTGCCACCAACCATCACGAGATTTTCGAGAATCCCTCCGACGACCGCACCGAGCAGGTTAATGCCGAGTCCCTGGGCCGGATGTTCGACGTCCCGGAAGCTGCGCGAAAAGATCAGTCCCGAAAAGAACACAGGGAGGCCTGCCAGCGTGGCGGAGGCCAACACCTTTGCGGCGGTAGAAAGAGCCGCGAAGAGCGAAATCGGAACAAACATACCGACAGCCAGAGTTACGAACAGGAGGGCGTACGCCGCCGCTCGGGAAACAGGCCGAAACATAATCAAGCTGTTGGCCAGGAGGCCCATGGGTGAGAAACGTGGCAATCATCACCGCATTCACTGGGTCCAGTGGGAACCGAACAAGAGTGAAAGTTCGGTGACTCCCCTGGTTTCCAAGAGCATGAATCCCGCACCCAGAAAAAAGAGGTGAAGACCCTGACGGCTAGCGAGACGCCGGAGTGGCACTTCTCGCTGAAGGACGGTTGTGGCGAAAGTAAAGAAACAGGGCAAGAACGCTCCAGATAGCGAAAGGGATTGTCCGGGATTGCAGATACAAAAAAGGGCCAGTGATCCGTCGCGATGATAGCGGCGTCGCTCGACTGATTTCAGTTGACTGGTTATTTCCGGATAACCTGAATTGTGTCGATTGACCCTTTGCCTTCGATATACGACTCCGGTCTTGTTGCAGTTGGTGAAATAAGCACGGGGCGGCGTGCCAAAGGCCTCGGCGAGAGTTGCATAGAGCCGCTCACTGAGGTACGATCTCCCGGTGAAAGCCATCACCAATGTGCCGTTATTGCTGAGCAGGCCTCGAGCCTCGCGAAAGCTTTCCAGCGTATAGACGTAGTTGTCAAGGCGGATAGAAGAGAGGCCCGTCAGCATCGTGTGAGCGTCGAGATATCCGAAAATGATCAGATCGT
Organism: uncultured Acidobacteriota bacterium; assembly: GCA_963718435.1. GTDB lineage: Bacteria > Acidobacteriota > Terriglobia > Terriglobales > Acidobacteriaceae > Telmatobacter. Next base: position 9,859 of record CAVQZQ010000041.1, read on the forward strand.
ACTTCTCGTGTGTCTTCTTGAAGAAGGCTCGGGCATCATCTACATAGACGCTCACGTGCGGAGAATCGTACGGGTGCTCGGGGTGGTACTTTCTGCCAATGTTAACCAAGAAGGGGTCGATTTCAACCGCATCCACGTGTGTCGCTCCGTGCCGAAGGGCCGCGGCGACATCGTTGCCCGTGCCTGCGCCCACTACCAGCACCCGCGCGGGATTCGTAACCAATCGGTAAGGAATCTCGTAGTGCGGACGCCAGGTTCGATTCGGCTCTGCATTCGGAAAACGTGCAGCGAATTGGCGAAAAGGTCAACAATCCTCTGAAAGAAGTCGTGGTTGACGATGATTTCGTAAGCGGCCGGTTTAGGCCACCCTGGTGGTGGCGGAACCTCGGTCAAGGTAATCCGATAGTAGGGCGACCAAAAGGTGCTGGCTCGGGGATGGCCATCCCGCCCACGATCAAGGCAAACGCAACGACTGTCCACCGCTGGCGGAGGAAGAAAGGAACGAGAGCCAGGAACCCCAGAGCGACCCAGACAACTGGAGGCGAGCCGAGGAACGAGAGCACCGTGAAAGCAAGGATGCCCACCAGACTTCCCGCCAGGTTCACTCCGTAGCCTTGAAGAGATGGCAGCGGCTTGAGATATTCCCCAACAAAGCCACCTAGGACCCAGAAAAAGGCCACGACAAGGTACATGATGGCCGGAACGATAGTGAGGTAGATGAGGAACATCGAGATGACATACGGGATCGACCAGGAACCCGCGGGCACATTGGGTTGGTCCACAAACATTCCATAGTCGAAAGTAGGAATCGGCAGATGGGTGAGCCTGAGGAAAGTTGAGAATTTGATGAGAAGCAGAAGGGCTGCGGCAATCAACGGGAAGAGCCTCTTCAGAGATTTGGGGGGCACTCTCGAGTAACATTCCCAACCCAATTCCAAAGAAGCTGGCGACGAGGGCCACATTCTTGAGATAGGCGAAGATTCGGATTTCGGTTGAAATAAACCGAATGATGGTGAGCTCAAAGTAAAGCGCCAGGAAACTCGCCAAGAACAGCAGTAAGAAGCCTCGCATAGACCGGCCAGGAGCAGCTTGGCTGGTCTGGCTGGAAGGGTCGCCGCGGTATGAGGCAGTCTCGGATACGCTCCATTGTCACCTTCACTCGGCCTGCAGAAGGCCATAGAAGTACTACATATTCTCTCGCCGAACAGTACGACCGCAAAGCGCCAATCGGGGATGATGTGGATGAGAATACCATTGATTCGACCGGGGTAGCGGGTGGCCCCGCACGAACAAGCGTGGCCTGGTGGCTCGGATCTCGTAAGGTTTACCAACAAAATGAAAACGGGTTGTCCATCTTAGACTAGATTTGCCAGGGGCGGAAGGCTCAGATCCAAGAGCGAGTCACGCCGCACGGCGAAGGAAAAGAGAAGTGGGGGTGGGGTGCGCAAAAACATGCGCAACTCGTTCATGCGGAAGGTCTTTTGGCTCTTGGAGTGCGCTTTGGGAGCGTGTTATGCGCCATTTGTGCGGCATAGAGGAGCTTGGGGGCGCTCTTTTCGTGGATGACGTTGATCAACATTCCATGGGCGACGCAGGCAATGAAGTCGCGTATGTTCTGAGCACCGGAGAGCGGCGGCATGGCCCGGCAGTAGGCCTGGTTGGCGTCCATGAGGGCGGCGACGCGGTGCTTTTCGCTGGCCAGGGCGGCCTTATAGGCTCGCTGCCACGCGTCGTCACAGCACACGACTGCGGAATTGATCGGAGCGGAGGCTTCTTCTGGAATCGATTCGGATGCGTCTTCGAGTTGTTCGGGCATGGTGGGTTCTCCATTTCCTAGTGTCGGCTGTTGCGCGAATTAATACGCAAATCGATTGCAAGATCCTGGGGAATGAAATGAGGGGGTTGGGAGGATAGTTTGCGGCGGGGGGATTGACAGGAGGTGAGGTGCACCCCAAGGGATCAGCGATCAGGGATCAGTTGTCAGGGATCAGAGACGCCTCACGTTACCTCGGAGGGCCCGCGCGCGATTCTTCACTATCAGAATTCTCAAACCACCCGTAGACTCTGAAAAACACCTAAATATGAAGAACGGCTAAATAGAGGAAGCGTGCATGAGCAAGCCCCACTGGTTGGCTATCGTTGTAGCAATTTGTTATTTAACGTCCTGCGTTGGCTCGGCCTCCGCGCAGAAACTGGAAGCGACCGTACTCTACCGCCAGAACAGCGACACCGATTACAGCGCCCTGATCCCCGGCTATTCCAACCCAGGCAGCCCGGACTGTGCCGCCGACCTGGGCAATGCCGATTGCTACGACCCATCCCAGCCAATCAAAGCCGGCTCGACATCGCAAACAGTCTCCTACAACGTTGTCGGCACCACGTTGTCGCTGCGTTTGCCCAGCGGACGAGTCGCGGTAGTGAACTGCCTCAACAAGTATTCGTCGCGAGGGACCTACATCGTCCGCCGCAACTGCGGCATGCCTCTCGTAGAGCGGGTCGAAGCGGAATTCAAAGGCTCGACCGCCAAACTGGAGTGGCCCGTAGGTCCGGACAGCAAGAAGACCGAATCCGAAAAATACAGGATCGTGGCCGTACTCGATAAGCGATAAAAAGAAGGCATCGAAACCCAAACCCGCCTGTTACCCTGTCGACGAAAGTTCGCCCACAGGAGTTGTCATGCGCTTCAACCGTTCCGTCCCACCGTGCACCGTCATCCCTGTCCTCATCTACCCCGATCCGGGCGCTGCGGCCGACTGGCTCTCAGCCGCCTTTGGATTCACCGTCCGTCTGCGCATCGCCAACCACCGCATTCAGATGAAGGCCGGTGACGGGTGCATCACCGTTGCCGAAGGCAACGTCAAGCCCAACAACTCGCACATCACGCAGGTTCGTATCGAAGATGCTAACGCTCATTGCCAAAGGGCACGCCAGCACGGCGCGCGCATCCTCACCGAACCCGTTGACCATATGTACGGCGAGCGCCAGTACAACGCAGAAGACTTCGCCGGCCATCGCTGGGACTTCACCCAGACCATTGCCGACGTGGATCCGAATGACTGGGGCGGAACGCCTGTCAACCTCTAGTGTCGTGAGTAAGAGGTTCATTGCAGAAATCGAGCATCCCAAATGCAGGTTCTTTGACTCCGTTTGGCCCAAAGCGGGCCAAACTTCCGCTCAGGATGACAACGCATTTGTGATGCGGACTTCCGACTCGGCACTCCAGGCAGGCGATGCTCTTTAGTGCGGCTTGAAGGTCTTGCCGGTCTCGATCAGCGTCTTCAACCGCGAGAGAATGCGCGGCCATCCATCCGCGCAAAAATCGTAGTTGACGTCATCGTCTGCCCATTCGTCGTGCGTCACCACTACCTTCGTCGCTTCCGTCTCCGGCGTCAGTTCGATCATCGCCCGCGAGTTGCGCTCACTCTGTGCCGTCGCAAAAGTGTACTGAAGAACCTTGGGCGGCTCACTCCGCAAAATCTCTCCGTGAACATACGGAATGATCTTTCCGTCTTTCCCCGGCCCCATCCAGGCAATCGTTCCGCCGGGCTTGAAATCCGCCTGAAGCTCCGCGCCCATAAAAATCACGCGGTTCGACTCCTGCGAAGTAAATCCTTCCCACACCTTCTCCGGCGTAGCGGCAATATAAAACGTGTACGTCAGTGGCGCTCGATTAGCCATCGTCTCTCCTCTGGGCGTGGTGGATTTCCGCTGTGCCCAATCCTATTCGATGCGCCAAAGTCACAGTTGCCCGGCGACCTGGCCGGCAAGGTTCGTGGTCGGCCTCTGCAAAAACACGCGTGCGACCAACCTTTAGGCGCCATTTGCGCAACCAATCAATTAGGCAGCAATAAAACCCCGGGAGGATCATCGCTATGTATGAGGTCGGTCAGGAAGTTACAGTCATCACCGATAAGGGAGTCGCTTATAACGGAGTGGTTATGGCTCGCGCCACCGGTGACGACGGGCAGAAAGCTTACAAAATTGCCCTGGAGGGAGGCGGTCTGACGCAATTGGGTCAATGGCATAAGGCAGGCGACGTCTTCGTAATGGATCCGCCAGTGCAGGCCAAGGCACCCGCGCCCATTTATATGAGAAGCTTCGGGCGACGCTAGGCCGCTGCCGGCGACTTCTTTCCGCGCCGGTCTGCCGAATTGCCGTCCCTACAGGTCGGTGAACCGATTCTCCCACCGCAAATAGCCATCTTTCTGAAAGCAATTCCCGCCACATCAAAATCTGCTTCAAGCTGAAGAGGGCCTGCGCTCGCGCCTGCAACCGGCGCTACCGTAAGCTCGAAATCCTCTTAAATAAAATGAAGAACCTTGAAAAACTAAGTTAGCCTGTGAGGAACAACCGCAACAAGGAGGGGCTTTCCATGTTCAAGGTGGGTCAGGAAGTTATGGTCATCTCGGAAAAAGGAATCGCCTACAACGGCTACGTCCTTGAACGTGCAACTGGAGATGACGGCCTCAAGGCCTACAAGATCGCCATCGACGGCGGCGGCATGGAACAGATGGGTCAGTGGCACAAGGCGTGCGACGTCTTTGTCATCGACCCGCGAGACCCCGCCGACGCCGAGGAATCTACCTCCATCGAGCGTTTCGCCCGCTAAATCGCACTCGTCGGGCCTTCGCGCGGCTGTGGACTCTGCACTTTTCGCCGTGGGTTTCCCGACCGCTGTCTGCCGCGTCGCCCGTTATACACTTTTTTCAAGCCTATGCGGACTCCTTCGCCGATTGTTCTGACTGCTTCGCTACTCCTGTGCATTCCGGCGCTGCTGTGCGCCCAGACCCATGCCAACGCTTCGGCCAGAACTTCTCAAAAATCCACAAGAAAGCTGACCCCGGAACAGGTACAGCGCTCCGCCATTGTCATTGACACACATGCCGACACCCCGCAGCGCTTTGCCGATGAAGGCTTTGATCTCAGCGATCCCCTGGGAGAAGGCAACTTCAATCTCGAATCGGCTCGCAAGGGCAACCTTGGCGCGGAATTCTTCTCCATCTGGGTCGACCCCGTCCCCAACCAGGGCCACTTCGCCCGCCGCACTCTGATCCTCATCGATTCGGTCAAGCAACAGATCGCGAAACACCCCGGCCAAATCATGCTGGTCACGTCACCCCGAGGCATCGAGCAAGCCCATCGAGAGCACAAGCTCGCGGCTCTGATGGGCATTGAGGGTGGCCATTCCATTGAGGACTCCCTGGGCCTGCTCCGAATCTATTACGAGCTCGGCGTACGCTATATGACGCTCACTTGGTCCAATTCCAACAACTGGGCCGACAGTTCCGGCGACATCGACGACAACACCATTCCGCACACCAAGGAGGGCCTCACCGAGTTCGGCAAAGACGTAGTCTACGAGATGAATCGCCTCGGCATGATGGTGGATATCTCGCACGTCTCCGACCGCACCTTTTTCCGCACCCTGGTCATCACGCGGGCGCCCGTCATCGCGTCCCACTCCGGCGCGCGTGCACTGTGCGACGCGCCCCGCAACATGACCGATGACATGCTGCGCGCCGTGGCCAACTCCGGTGGACCCGATTCCAAGGGCGGAGTTGTGCAGGTAAACTTCTTCTCCGGATTTATCTCCCAGGCCTACCGTGACGCGGCGAAGGCGCAGAAGCCCGAAGTCGAAAAAGCCGTCCAGGATTTGAAGGACAAGTACAAGGCTGAAGGAAAAGAAGCTCCGCAGCCTGAGATCGACAAGCTGGAGCGCCAGTTTGGCGACCGCATTCCCCGCCCGCCGCTGTCAGATCTCATCAACCAGATCGACCACATCGCCAAGGTGGCGGGTGTGGACCATGTCGGTCTTGGCTCGGACTTCGACGGCGTGGACGGGCAGTTGCCGCAGGGCATCGACTCTCCGGCCGACCTGCCAAAAATCACCGCGGCGCTGATGGAGCGCGGTTATTCCGCCGCAGATTGCCGCAAGATTCTTGGCGGGAATTTACTTCGGGTCTTTCGCGAAGTAGAGGTAGTGAGCAAGCAGCTTCAGGCCGAAAATCGGCCTCGCATCGTCGCAAAGCAGCCCTTCAACAAGCCTCAGAAGTAACGAACACCCGTCAGAGGCGCGGCGACGGAGATGGACAGCCGTCGGCGCGTTGGATCAACTTCCGACGCGCCCGCCCGCATTATTTCTTCAGGCCATCACAATTTCACCGCGGGTACCCGCGGACAATTTCTATACTGATTTTTGACGCAAGTCGCATTCCGGAGATACCCACATGAATTCAGCCTGTCGCCTAACGGCCTCAGTGTTTGCGGTTGCCCTGGTCCTTTTCGCTGGGCCCATCAGCGCACAGAAAGATAAGCCGGCCGAAAAGACCGCAGCCTCTGAAAACTCTGCCGAGCCGGCTGCGTCCGACGTCATAACGCAAGGCGAGGTGGACACCGGCGGGCAGCACATCGCGTATAGCGCGATCGCCGGCACATTGACCGTGGGCGCCACAGAAGCGCAGGATGCGCAGCTCGGCAACGACGGAAAACCCCTGCCCGGCACTCAGCTTGCGCTGTCCCAGCCAAAGGACCCCGCGGATGCGCCTCCCGTGGCACGCATGTTTTACGTGGCTTACTTCAAAAGAGACGCCAAGGCGGAGGACCGCCCGATTACCTTCTTTTACAACGGCGGCCCGGGCAGCTCGACTGTCTGGCTGCATATGGGCTCGTTAGGACCGAAATATGTGGAGACCGACGGCGACCAGCACCAACCAGCTGCTCCGTACAAATTGCTCAATAATCCCGACTCACTGCTCGATGCGAGCGACCTCGTATTCATTGACGCCCCCGGCACAGGCTTTGGGCGGCTCATCGGCAAGGATGCTGAGAAAGCTTTCTGGGGCGTCGATGAGGACGGGGGTGCATTTACACGCTTCATCGCGCGCTTCATTACTAAATACGACCGCTGGAATTCACCCAAATATGTCTTCGGGGAAAGCTACGGCACCACCCGTTCGGCCGTGCTCGCCAAGATGCTGGGTGATCGGAAATCAATCGACCTGAACGGCGTGATTCTGCTTTCGCAAATCTTGAACTTCAGCGTCTTTATCGACGCCGCGAGTTCCAACCCCGGCGTGGACTTGCCGTACATTCTGGCTTTGCCCACCTACGCCGCCACGGCCTGGTATCACAAGAAATTGCCGCAACAGCCGTCGGCGCTGGAGCCTTTTCTGAAAGAAGTGGAAGAGTTCGCCACCGGTCCCTATTCGCACGCTCTTGCTTTGGGCACGGACCTGACGGATGCGGAGAAGCAGTCGGTCGCGGAAAAGCTCCACGACTACACCGGCTTGCCGGTAGCCTACCTGACCAAGGCGAATCTGCGCGTAACCGGCGGCGAATTCGAGAAGACCTTCGCCGACGACGCGGACCTGACGACCGGCCGATACGATTCCCGCTTCTCGGCCCGACGCTCGACCCGCTCAGCCAAGGCGCGGGTTACGATCCGCAAAGCGCGGCCATTTCGTCAGCTTATATTTCTCTTTTGAACGACTACATGCGTCGCGACCTGAAATACGGTGAAGGACAGACCTACCTGCCCGAGATCGACGTGTGGCAGGGCGGAAAGTGGAACTTCAAGCACGACAACAGTCCTTTTGGCGTGAATGTTGCGAGCGATCTGGCAGACGCGATGAAGACCAATCCGCGTTTGAAAGTCATGTTGAATGGCGGGTACTACGATTTAGCCACGCCGTTTTTCGGGGCAGAGTATGAAGAAAAACATCTGCCCATTCCGAAGTCCCTGGCCAAAAACATCGAATACGACTGGTACGAATCCGGCCACATGGTGTATGTGCGCGACGAGTGCCGCAAGCAACTCCATGACCGGGTAGCCGCGTTTATCAAGAGCACCGAGGGTGCCGGGAAATAATTCGGTCTGCCTATCATCGGGATCTTATAGCACTAACGCAGTCGCAGGTACCCCATTGATCTCTTTGGCCCGATCCAGAGCCGCCTGGATGTTGGCCATGATGTTTTCGCTTCCAAGATTCTCAACGAAGCGTGTGCCTTGAAGCAGCTTTGAAGGCTGCTCCATGGCTCCGCACAAAATCAAGGCGCGACCTGACGCGCGCAATTGCTTCGCAAAGCTCTCGATGGCGTGAATACCGGTGGCATCGATGGCGGTCATATTGCGCAGGCGCAGAATGACGATTGGGGCAAAGGCCTCAAGGTTGGCCGTCGCTTCCACCAGCTTTTCCGTAGTGCCCCAGAGAAATGGCCCGTGGATGCGCAGCAGCGTCACGTAAGGTGGCAAAATGCGCCCTTGCAGAACGTGGGGCAAACCATCCCGGATGTAGTCGTCTGTCACCGGGACAACTGTGGTGGTATCGGCCACGCGATAAATGTAGAGCAGTGCGGCCAGCGTCAGTCCCACACCCACGGCAACCGTAAGATCAGCAAACACTGTGAGCCCAAATGTCACCAGCCACACCGAAATGGCCGCCGCATCCAATTGCAGGATGGCGCCGATCTCGTTCCACTCCCCCATGTTGTACGCAACCACAAACAGCACTGCGGCCAACGTAGTGAGCGGAATGTAACTGGCTATCGGCGCAGCCACGACCAGGATGCCCAGTAATGTAAGTGCATGTACCATCCCCGAAACAGGAGAACGTGCGCCCGACCGGATATTCGTCGCAGTGCGGGCAATAGCACCTGTAGCGGGAATGCCGCCAAACAGCGGCGATACGATATTGGCGATTCCCTGGGCAACAAGTTCGACGTTCGGATTGTGCCGGTCGCCAGTCATGCCGTCAGCCACGACTGCCGATAACATGCTTTCGAGCGCCGCCAACAGGGCCACAGTGAACGCCGAAGGAATGAGCGGCAGAATGTGCTCTGCGTGAAAGTCAGGAATCGCAAATGGCGGCAGGCCCTGTGGGATCCCGCCAAAGCGCGAACCGATCGTCTCCACCGGCAGGTGAAACAGAAGACTGACTCCAGTGCAGACCAAAACGGCAATGATCGACGCCGGCATTCGCTTGATGAATCGCGGCAGGACCAGCATGATCGCCAGCGCGCCAAGGCCAAGCCCCAAGGCAGCCAAATTGACCGTTGCGAAATGCGCAGCAAGCAACTTCATTCGTGGCAAAAATTCGCTGGGCACTGCGCCGGTACGGAGGCCAAGAAAGTCCTTGATCTGTGTGGATGCGATAAGAATCGCAATGCCGTTGGTGAATCCGATGACAACCGGGCGAGGAATAAAACGTACCGCCGAGCCAAATCCGGTGAGGCCCATGGCGACCAGCAAAACGCCCGCCATCAAGTGTCACCATGGCCAGGCCGCTCATGCCGAAGCGCGCCACAATTCCGGCAACAATGACGACAAAAGCCCCAGTGGGTCCGCCGATCTGGGTGCGCGACCCTCCGAGAGCGGAGATCAGAAATCCAGCCACAACCGCCGTATACAGGCCCGCCTGCGGAGTCACTCCCGAGGCAATACCGAACGCCATCGCCAGAGGCAACGCGACCAGGCCGACCGTAATACCGGCCAGCAAATCATGCAGAAAAGTCTGCGCGGAATAGGAACGCAATGCCAAGATCGACTTGGGCACGTTCGGATTGCTGATAGACATGAGTTACATCCATTGTATGCAAAACAGCGATGAGAAGCTGTGATGTATCCCACTGACTGTTAGGTCGCAGGCTCGGAAGCCATTAGCTTCAGATAGATGAGGGCTGCTCGGCCCTCAGCATAGTAATCCTCTTGCCGGCCTTCGAAGGAATAGCCGTGCGCTTCATAGAGCCGCACAGCCACGCTGTTCTGCTCGTCAACATGGAGCCAGATACTCACAGCGCCTGCACCGCGCGCTGACGCTTCGACACGCGCCAGCAGCCCCCGGCCCACGCCGCAACCTCGCTGCTCCGGAGTCACTTCGATGGTTTGAAGGTAGGCAATCAGCCCCGGCTTCTCCTGGTTCCAATCGACAATGGCAAAGCCGGCCATTCGTCCGTCTTCTTCGGCAATCCAGGTTGCCGTGTTCGGAGAATCGACGAGATACCGCACATAGCCGCGACCAAATCGGAAGGGCGGTTGGAAACAGAGCTGCTCAATCGCATAAAGAGCCGTGAAATCTTCCGGGCGGTACAGACGATAGATCACGATGATCGCTCAATGATCCCAGCACAGAGACATCCTCGCGCGACTTGCGCCTCGAGGGTCGGGTCCCTATGCTGGCTGCTGGAGTTTTTTGACGTGATAAATTGCACGAGCATTGATCGTCGTGAGTTCCTCTCGCTGATAGGTAGTGCCACTCTAAACCTGGCGGCTAAGAAAGCAGGCGCATCGCCGCCGCTTACAACCATAGATATCACGGGCAATTGGCGATCTACCGACGATAGCGGTCGAATCATTGTCAGGGAGCCTCCCATACCAAGAGACGATCCACGGACATTCGAGCAAATTCTGCAAACGGTCCCCGGGCCCTATGTGATCGAAATAGATTATTCACCGAGCCGGGATGCAGATCTCGGCAGCTCCCTGCAAGGAAACTTTGCAACTTACCAAGGCCTGTCGATCAATGGCAAGGTAGTTTCCTTGGCTTTTCTGAAGAAGGGCGACGTCTATACAGCCAAGGCCGAATTCACGGCTGTTGAAGATCACACTCATCTCGGACTCGCCTTCTTCAATACCAGGGCGCCCGTGACCCGGATCCTCACTTCGCGCTTCAACACGCATCCAAGCTTCCACGCTTTGCCGCCGGCGGGCGATGGAGAACTCATGGCGATTCGCGGCATTCCCTTCCTCCTTCGCAAACACACTTTCTTCGAATCTACCGTTGGGGAGCTGGGCATGGATCGCGGGTCCCTTGCGGAATGGCGCGGCGGCATGTCTCTCGACTGCAAAGGCGCGCGGGCGCGTACTGTGCATTTTCTCGGAATGATTCATAACATCGACTTGGGCAGCGCATCCTGGTATTGCAAACATGGCGATTCAGGATACGCGCACTTCGTTGGTGATCGCGCCGGCCAAATCCTGCTGGATTTCGATGGTGGGATTACAGAGGAAGTACCGCTCGTCTTTGGCTACAACATCTGGTTCTCGAAGCCGTGGGACCTCTTCTGGTTTTTTGCGCCATGGGGCCGTCCCGTCAACCGCGTCACGAACTATGATGCGCAACTCTTTGCCGGGAACGATCAAGGCCGCACCGTGCTGCAAAACAGCTTGAAGTTGAGAGACGGCCTGAGATCCCCCATGGTCTCCGGCAGCAACGCCCGGTTTGTTTATTCACTGCAACTGGATGATCGCCCACTGCGGCGAATTCGCGTGACTGGGAACGATAAGCTCCACGACTATCCACTGATCTCAGCGGTGACGCTGGAAACGGCCGAGTCACCTGACGGCCTTGCGACTCTCCCCGCCGTCGCGCAGCCGTGGGATCGAACGCCGGGCGACGCGCTCTCCGATGTCCGCAGCGCACGATGGAACGACGCAATCAAGCAACTGCAGGAAACCATCTATGTATCGGAATCGCAGCTTCCTCAGATGAGTGAGCCTGAGGTTCCGGAAGAATATTTTGGCCCGCACTATTCATTCGAAGGTACACAGGAGGCGCTTTACGCGGCGACCTACCTTTATCGCAACGGACCCGAATGCGCCACGCACGTAGCAGACAGCGGCACAGCGTGCAATTCAAAAACCGCTAACAGGATGACCGCCTGGTACACCCACAACACGGGCGTTTGGGTCGGCATCGATTCCATGTACGGCAGTTTGCAACGGTGGTTTGAACTCTATCAGTCCCGCAATCCAGGCGAACTGCCCGGCACTGGGGAGGCCTGGTCCCGAGGCATCGGTGAGTTGATGCGCGAATCCATGGCTTTCGGGTATGACAAATTCATCGATTCCTATATCGGCTGGCTGGACAGGTCTCTGTTTAATGATGCAACGCCACCGCACTGGGTTCGCGCACCGGGCTCCGGCAATCAGTCTCCGGATTACCGTGTCGTGGTTCACGGCAATTTGAAAGAATCGGGCAACCGCGAGAACGATGGCCACGGAATCTGCATGTGGGGCCGCTACATGGCCTGGCATTGGAAAGGACAGCCTCAGGAGTGGGCGGAAACCCACTTCAATGAGACTGAAGCTGCCGTCAAATGGATTCAGTATCAACTCGACACTGACTCCGTCTATCCAGGCACCCGCAAAGATGTGCTCTACACAGAGAGCGAATGTGCGCACCAGGGATACGACATCTACTCCACCTACAACTGTCTGCATGGGGTACGGCTTTCAGCAAGAATGGCGCGCGCCACGGGACGCGGTCGGCAGGCCGATGAATGGGAGCAATTGGAACAGCGTCTTCGCGTAGGCATTCTGAAAGAACTGGTTGAAAACTCTGCCGACGGCCCAATCTGGCATACCGATCCAACATGCGATTGGCAAGACAATGCTCACAAGCTGGTTCCAATCCATCTGGCAAGCGACGGAGATACTTTTACCCCAAGGGAAGATTGGCAGCAGGAATCGCCAGAGGTCCGCGCAGTTTTAGACACCACAATCAATTCCTACATGAGCCTCTTGAAGAGCGGGAACTACGACTTCCTCAGGGCCTACGGTTATGGCCAGGGATTCATGCTTCAAGCGGCTCTCCTGCTCGATGAAATGAAGGATGCAACCAAATTGGCAAATCTGATGGTGACGCGTGCTTACCTTCCACACATGGCGCGATGGTGCGCGCCTGAAGGAATTCTGCAGCATCCCTCGGGCAAGTTCTGGATGCCGATGAATGGCTATGCAGGCCAGGACTCTCATCTCGCCGATAGCGTGAAGGCTCTCCGCCTCATGCTTGGTGTGGATGACAATCGGATTGGCGAACTTCATCTCGTGCCGCGGTATCCAAAAGAGTGGACACGAACACAGATTTCCGGCTTTCCGGTTCTGACAGGAAGCAAGCGCCAGCATCTGACCTATTCCTATGAGCGCTCGGCTACAGAACAGGTATTTGATTATTCCTTCAGTGATGCAGCGGCCTCGATTTCGCTGAGGCTTGGCCCTCTCGATCCGTCGTGGACTTCGATCGAGGTAGAGCACTCCGGAAAACCGGCGATCTGTCGGCTCGTCTCGTCTGGAGACAGCAGGTGGGCCTGGACGCAAGTGCCGGCATCTATGACGGGAAAAGTTGTGATGCGGCCCAAATAATCTTGCAGGCACCCGTCAATTGAAACCCCCAGGAAACCGGCTGACCAAATGCCGGATCCCCGATGGCGTGATTTCGTGCTTTGAGTTCATACCTTCCCAGGTCCCAAAATCGGGACCTGGGGCACCCATAGTTGGTACAACAACAAGCGGCCTGAGAGTCTCTAGACCTTCGCTTCCAAGTCGCGGATCACGCTGAAGAAGCGCTCATCAAGACGGCGATTGTTGGCAATCGCTTCCTTGATCGTGATGTCGGTAATGTCGAGGCCCTTGAGCACGGCGATGCGGCCCCACTTCTTTTCATGCACCATGTCGATTGCGTGCAGACCATAGCGCTGGCCGAGCAGGCGGTCGTACGCAGTCGGAACGCCGCCGCGCTGGGTGTGGCCCAAGTTGACCGAACGGGTTTCAAAGCCGGTCTTCTTTTCGATCAGTTCAGCCAGTGCCTCGCCGATGCCGGATAGCCGCGCATGCCCAAATGAATCCACCTTGGCCGAGCCGGTTACCTGCCCAACCTCGGGAAGATGGCAACCCTCGGCCACCACCACTACGCCATAGTGCTTGCCGTGATCGTAGTTGTATTTCAGCAGCGCGCAAACATGATCGATGTCAATCTCCTGCTCGGGAACCAGAACCACATGCGCACCGCCGGCGATGCCGGAAGCATACGCAATCCACCCGGCGTCACGGCCCATTACCTCAACAACGATCACGCGATTGTGAGAGTCAGCCGTGGTATGGATGCGATCTATTGCTTCGGTCGCGATCGACACCGCAGTGTCATATCCAAAAGTGGTGTCAGTGCCGCTAATGTCGTTGTCAATGGTCTTCGGCACGCCCACGCTCGGTACGCCGTGCTCGCTCAGGAAGAGCGTGACTGACTGCGTGTCGTCCCCGCCCAGAGCGATGAGCGCGTCAATCTTGTTGATCTTCAGAACCTCTTGCACTTTTTCAATGCCGCCCGGAATTTTCTTCACGTTCGTACGCGAGGAGTGAAGGATGGTTCCACCCTTCAACTGGATGCCGTCCGTGTTCTCCAGGGTCAGCGGGATCCAGTTGTTGTCGAGCACGCCGCGCCAGCCATTGAGAAAGCCGATGAACTCATCTCCATAGGTTTGAATTCCCTTTTTCACGGCAGCATAAATCACCGCATTCAACCCGGGGCAATCGCCGCCGCCGGTCAGCAAAGCAACTCGCATCGTCAAAATCTCCTGGTGGAATTGGCTCGGCTCAAAGCCGGCCCGCAGTTCACACTTTGAACTGGGAATGAAGACGCCCAGAATCGCCGTCCTCGACGCCTTAATCAGTCTACTCCGACTCTGTAAAGGAAAATCGTGACCGCGCTCACGGCAATCAACTTCCGCCTTCGGATTGCAATTCATTCGCCGGAACAGCGTGCGGCGATGTTTCAATAAGGATATGCCCGGAACCGGTGCGATCTTATTGTTGATTTTCGCCAGCCTGGTGGTTGTCGTCTTGCTGGTGCTCTTGCAGTTGACCCGCCTTGGCTTCGTGGTGCGAACCACGATTCGCGACCGGCCACGGCGGCGCATGTTCATTGCATCGGTATCGTTCTTTATCACGTTCCTGGGCGTCCGGCTCCTCGTCAGCCTTGTCCTTCGCAACCAAGGACCATTCCAATGGGTCATGGTGCGTGGCCTCCACATTCACCACCTCGTCTGGGGCATCCTCATCCTGCTGCTGGTGGGTTATGGATGGCTTCTTGACTTGGGGCGCTCGCATTCGCCGCTCTCGATCTTTTTCAGCCGACTAATGGCCGTGAGCTATGGAGTCGGCGCCGCATTGACGCTGGATGAGTTCGCCCTCTGGCTGAACCTGGAGCCGGACGCCTACTGGTCGCGCGCCGGACGCCTCAATATCGATGCCATTATTCTGTTTGGCAGCATCCTCGCCATCGGCGCATGGGGCGCGCCCTTCTTTCGCGGCCTTCACCTGATGTGGGACAAGCACGTTCTGTTTCGCAAGGAGATTGGCAGGGGCCTGGCTTTCCCTATTCGCCGCGTGAGGTTGCTTCGTCCGCGTAAAACGCGTCGACCTCCGCCGAGTATCGCCCCGTAATCACGCGCCGCTTGAGCTTCATTGATGGCGTAAGCTCACCCGTGTCCTGGGACCACTCTTCCGCCACAACCCGAAACCGTTTGACGGTCTCAAAATTGGCGAGGCTGCTGTTCGCTTCGCGGACGATCTCCCCATACAGTGCAATCACCCGGCTGTCGGCGACCAGTGTCCGCGCGCGATCCCGCCACGATTCCATCACCCAGTGCCCACTCTTCCAGCGCCGTGAAGTTGGGCGAAATAAGCGCGCAAATGAACTTGTGCTTATCGCCCACAAGCGCCGCCTGCGACACCAGCCGGCTATTTTTCAGCTTGTTCTCAATCGGCTGCGGCGCCACGAGTTTGCCGCCCGAAGTCTTCAGCAGTTCCTTTTTGCGATCCGTAATGAAAAGGAATCCTGCTTCATCGAGGTGAGCGATGTCGCCGGTGCGGAACCAGCCTTCCTCGTCAAAACATTCGGCGTTGGCGGCAGGTTTGTGCCAATAGCCTGCGAAAACGGCGGGCCCCCGCACCAGCAGTTCCCCGTCTGCGGCAAATTTCAATTCGACATTGGAAATGGGACGGCCCACTGAGCCCATTCGCTGGCTCAGAGGCGTATTCAGCGCAATCACAGGCGACGTCTCGGTAAGCCCGTACCCTTCCCATAACGCAATTCCGGCGGAAGCAAACCACTTCGCCGTGTCGATGCCCAGCGGAGCTCCGCCGGAAACGAAGATCCTGACTCTGCCCCCGAAGGCCTCTTGCACCTTCCCGTACACCAGCTTTCGGGCCATTTTCCAACTAAGCGTCGAGGGCTGTCTCCCGCTGTACACAAGATCGCGATGGCGGGCACCCACTTTCAGCGCCCAGGCGAGAATCCGCCTCTTAACAGGTGAAACCGAAGACTTCTGCTCCACTGCCTGGCGAATTTTTTCGTAGACACGCGGAACTCCCACGAAGACGGTCGGCCGAATCTCTCGCATGGCCTGCGGAAGCTTGTCGAAGTGCGCACAATAGCAGACCTGCGCCCCAGATGTGTACATCACGTAATCCAGCGCGCGGGCCGTGATATGCGAAAGAGGCAAGAACGAAATGCATGCATCGGTCGAATTGAAAGAAAAATCGGCCGCTGCGACGTTCTGGTTTGACGCAATGTTGCCATGGGTCAGCATCACGCCCTTGGGTTCGCCGGTCGTTCCCGAGGTATAGATCAGCGTGGCCAGGTCCTTTGGCTCCGCTGCGCGTACCAAGGCATCGAAAACCGGGTCGCGTTCGGCACCGCCTGCGTCTGCGTTGGTCAACAACTCACTGAATGCAATCGCGCCCTCGGGCGGTGCGGCGGAGTCCATAATGAGAATCCGCTCCAGCGACGTCCGGTTCCGCACAGCGTTCAGCTTGTCAAACTGCTGCCGGGTTGAAACCACGGCGATGCGGCAGCCTGCGTCCTGGACCAAAACGGCGATCTGTTCGCCGGTTAGGGTGGGATAGATGGGTACGTTGACGGCGCCGATTGCCAGCGTAGCGAAATCCGTTACCGCCCACTCCCAGCGATTTTCGCCAATGAGGGCGATGCGGTCGCCCTTTCGAGCATTCCAGCTAAGAAACGTCCCGGCCAGCACCCGAACCCGGTGATAGATCTGGTCGGACGAGATAGGCTGCCACTGGCCGAACTCGTCCTGCCACATTATGGCGCGAGCGTTAGCCGCATCGGCGACGCGGCGAAAAAGATCATTGATGGTAGAAAGAGGAGAATTTGATTTCATGTTTTTCAGCGGAACCAGCACTTTCGGGTCCAAAACCCGGCCAGTGGAGAGTGTATCAGCGCCGACGGCGAGATGGGGTTATCCAGCCTTTCCGATGATTGATCTGATTGAGTCCGCGACTAAGCGAAAACCGAACACCCTTTGATCGCGTACCCTCGTTGTTCCAAAGGTACTTTGGACGAAAGTGGCATATCGTCTGATTCCAATCCCCTGCTATAAGGAAGTGACGGCGCCATGCAATGGGAGCCCCTCCGCATTCGCTCCGTCGCCCTTGAATCATGCGCGACCGAACTGCAGCTCTTCTTTCCGGCCAGCCTGACCCGTCTCTGCTGTACAGGCTGTTCTTCGTCCAGCAGGTCTGCCTGGCCCTCGTGGTCCAGGTTGCAGCTATCGCTTTGTCTATCCACTTTTTCCCTCTACTGACCCGAATTCTCCCCGCCGCCTTCGCGGATTTGAACGCACCACTCGGGATGGCCGCGCTGTGCTGTGCTCTAAGTCTGTTTCTATCTGAGCCCGGACGATCTCGACTGGTGCTCCACCTCAGCCGAGCTTTTGCCATCTTCACGGCCTTTATCGCCGCATCAATCTTGCTGGGGCCGACGCTGCCGCCGGCATTCCGATTTTCCATATTCACCGGTCTGCCTGCTTCGAGCCTTGGCAGCACAGTTTTGCGGCCGGCCACTGCCTTCGTCTTCCTGGCCGTGGTCGCGATTCTCGCCCGGACCACTCGAGGTGCAGCCAGCCTCATCGCAGATGTGATTGCTTCTTTCCTCTGCCTGATGGTGCTCATCATCGTTTCCGAGTACCTCTTCGTCGCCCTGCACGTTGATGGCTCCTCCATCACCGGCCTCACTTCGCCCCCGACTCTGGCCTGCCTCGTGTTGCTGACCCTGGTAGCCATCCTTCGCCGAGCCGAGTACGGAATGTTCTCCATCTTTCTCGGCCACGGCATCGGAAGCAGAATTGCCCGATTTCTCGCACCATTCCTTCTCGTGCTGCCATTCCTTCGCGAAGTCGGAAGGGCCCGGCTGATCAACTCGCAAATGATTCCGGTCCATTATGCCACCGCACTCCTTTCCTCGATGGCCACCGTGATCTCATTCGCCTTGCTTCTTTTTCTCGCCTTTCGCATTAAAGGCATGGAAATGGAAATCCATGACCTTACCCTCCGAGACGAATTGACAGGCCTCTACAATCTCAGAGGATTCCAATTGCTGGCGGGACAATCCTTGCGCCTGGCTCAGCGTGCGAAAGCGGAGTTTTCTGTCCTGTTTATTGACCTGGATAACCTGAAAAAAATTAACGATCAATTAGGGCACGAGGCCGGTTCTGCTTTCCTCGCCGAAACAGGCGCACTCCTGAACTCAATATTTCGTGAGACAGATGTCATTGGGCGAGTCGGTGGAGACGAATTCGCCGTCGCCGGCCAATTCAGCGAATCAGAGATTTCAATCATCGCCGAAGGCCTCGAAGAGGCCTCCAAGCTGCAAAGCCGCAAGCCCGGTCATTCATTTCCTCTAAGCTTCAGCATGGGTTCCGTCACAAGTGGAGTCGGCTCGCGGGAGTCCCTCAAGGACTTGGTGAGCAAGGCCGACAAAGCCATGTACCAGCAGAAGCGCCAGAAGAAACGTCAAACCGCCTAATCGCGCTCTCTCACAGAGGCCTTTCTCCGCCCTGCGCAATCCACTCAACCCTCTTGAGTTACCGGCGTGCGAACAGATCTTGTATACTTATGCAGGAAGGTTGTATATTTATACATGCGCGGCCGCCCACTGTGAGCCGCGCTTTCAATTTGCACGGACTACGTATGAAGTTCCAAAGACACAATGCAATACGGGAGCTGGTCGCGCACTCGCTGGTGGCTAACCAGGATGAGTTGCGGCGCAAGCTGCGGCGCCGCGGCTTTGAAGTGACGCAGGCGACGCTTTCCCGCGACATCCACGAAATGCGCCTGTCAAAAGGCCCTGGCGGCTATGTCGCTTCCCAATGGAAACGGAAATGGGAACGGCGCAGCGACAGGCATCGAGGATGACAGCCCTCCTTCAGTGGAGGAGATGATTGAAAGTTTTGGCCTGCGCGTACGCCAAGCGATGAACCAGGTGGTCGTAGGAACGGTAATGGGCGGAGCGCAGCCCGTGGCCGCGGCGCTGGATTACGAAGGATGGCCGGAAGTGGTGGGTACTATCGCCGGCGACGACACGGTACTGGTAATCTGCGCCGGATCCGCGCCGTGCTGGCGAGGTGGAATCGCCGGCTGAGGACGATGTTGGAATCATGACGGAGACGGTACAAACCGCAGTGGTGGGCGTCACGGGTTACGCGGGCGCCGAGCTCGCGCGGCTGTTGCTGCATCATCCGCGGCTCAAGGGCAGGCCCCCGTTTTTGCCGGCCGTGTCGATGAGAAAGATGCCGCGCGCGGAGGAATTCCCCTCGCCGAGATTCACCCGCAACTGGCCGACAACAACGGCAGCGGCGGTCTCCGGCTCGAGCCATTCTCATGGGAACTGCTCGCCGATCGCGGCGTCGAGGTGCTGTTTCCTTGCCACGCCCCACGAACAATCGCGGGAATGGGTGCCCAAGGCGCTGGCGCATGGCTTCGGGTGATCGATCTGAGCGGTGCATGGCGGCTGAACGAAGCGGAGCAATCGCGCCGTCTATGCATTTGAGGATGACGGCTCTAAACAGGCCGAAGCCATGCAGGCGCAAGCGGTTTACGGCATGCCTGAGCTGCATCGTGCGCAGATCGCCGGAGCGCGCCTGGTCGCCAATCCTGGCTGCTATGCGACTTCGGTGATTCTCGCGCTGCAGCCGCTGGTGGCTGCCGGGATTGTCGATCTCGAGCACGGCATCGTGGCCGACGCGAAAAGCGGCGTGAGCGGCGCGGGCAAAGCTGCCCACCGCGAAGACGCATTTCATGTACGCGGCTGACAATCTCTCCGCATACGGCGTCTTCACGCATCGCCAACCGGCGAATTGCTGGAGCAGATCGGCATCGACGCGAGCGAGATCGTCTTTACGCCGCATCTGCTGCCGATTCCGCGCGGAATTCTCTCCACGATCTATGTGCGCTTTCAAGCGAACCGCAGACAAACGAGAGCGTCGCCCGTATCTACCGCGAGTTTTTTGCCGGCAGCCCGATGGTGCGGCTCTACGACAATACGTTGCCGCAGATTCAGTATTCGGTCCGCACCAATTATGCGGACATCGGCTTCCAACTTGCAGCCGACGGCCGCCGCGCGGTGATCGTGAGTTGTCTCGATAATCTGTTGAAGGGCGCGTCCGCTCAGGCCGTGCAGAATCTAAACGTGATGCTGGGCTGGGACGAGGCGGAGGGGCTCGGAATGAAGTATGTCGTCAAGCTCGGCGGAGCGGGCCTTGAAACTCCGGCGCTGCTGGCGGGCTGCACGCGCGCGATTGCCGACCTGGTGCGCGACGGCAATCAGGTGGCCGTGGTGCACGGCGGCGGCGTGCAGTTGACCCGCACGCTGAAAGCGCTTGGGCAAGCAAAGCGAGTTCATCAACGGCCTGCGCATCACCGATGCGGAGACGCGCGATGTGGCGCTGATGGTGCTTGCCGGCAAGGTCAACAAGGGGCTAGTCGCTGCTCTGGGCGCGCTGGGGCAGCCGGCAGTCGGGCTGTCGGGCGGCGACGGCCTGCTGTTTCGCGCGCGCAAAAAGCGAACAGCGCCGGATCTTGGGTTCGTTGGCGAAATCGCAGCCAGCGATCCGCGCTGGCTCGAAGCCATCTGGCAATTGAATGGCGTGCCGGTGATTTCGTCGATGGCCCTGGGATTCGACGGCGAGTACTACAACATCAACGCCGATGAGATGGCTGCGGCCTGCGCCATCGCCTGCCACGCCGATGCGCTGGTCTTTCTTACTGACGTGCCCGGCGTGAAGGGCGCAACGGCGAAGTGCTGCGATGGCTCTAGCATCGATCAGATTGCGGAGATGGCCAAGAGCGCGATCATCTCCGGCGGCATGTTGCCCAAACTCAGTGCCTGCCGCGAAGCGCTTTTGAACGGCGTGAAACGCGTACGAATACTGCCCGCGGAAGCTGCCGCTTCCCTTCCCGACCTGTGCAGCTCCCGCGTAGCCCATGGCACCGAAGTGATGGTGGCCTGAGGAGAAATGAATTGACGAAACTTGATCAAATCCGCGCCGCCGAATCGCGGCTGCTGCTTTCAACCTACGAACGGAACCCCATCCTGTTCGTTGGTGGTGAAGGCGTGCACATCATCGATGAGAACGGTACGAAGTACCTCGACCTGCTCAGCGGCATCGGCGTAAATGCGCTGGGCTACGGCCATCCGGCCATCGAAGAAGCCATCGCTCGACCAGAGCCGCGCGCTCATCCACACCTCGAATCTCTTCTATCACGAGGGTCAGGCGGAGCTCGCGCTGCGGCTCACCGAGCGCACCGGCCTGGATCGCGTCTTCTTCTCCAATACCGGCACCGAAGCATGGGAAGGTGCGCTGAAACTGGCGCGCGCGCATGCCGGGTTGCTGCGCAGCGAAGGCAAGCAGATCGGGACGAAGTTTCTTGCGCTTGAGCAGAGCTTCCATGGCCGCACCTACGGGTCGATGTCGACAACCTACAAGGCGAAGTATCGCGAGCCGTTCGGTCCGGTCGTTCCGGGCGTTGAGTTCGTACGCTTCAACGACGTGGCCGACCTGCGCGCGAAATTTTCCAATGAGGTCTGCGCCATTCTGGTCGAAGCCATCCAGGGCGAGGGCGGCATGCGGCCGCTTGACGCAAGAGTTTTTCGCGGAAGCGCGTAAGCTGTGCGACTCAACCGGCGCATTGCTGATCGTCGGATGAGATTCAGGCCGGCATGGGCCGCACCGGCAAGTGGTGCGCGTATCAGCATTACGGCATTCAGCCGGATGTGACCACGCTTGCCAAGCCGATTGCGGGCGGCATTCCGCTCGGCGCGGTCCTGTGCACAGAAGAAGCCGCGCGCGCCATTCACGCGGGCATGCACGGCACGACGTTCGGCGGCGGACCGCTGGCCTGCGCGGTGGCCATCGCGGTGATCGATGCGATTGAAAAGGAAGGTCTGCTCGCGCATGCGACAGAAGTTGGCGACTACTTCCAACAGCACTTAGCGCATTTGCAAAGCGGCACGAGTGCATCATCGACGTGCGCGGCAAGGGATGATGCTGGCGGCCGAACTCGACTCGGCGGACCTTGCGAAGCTGACCGTGGCCGAAATGCTGAAGCGGCACATCCTGATCAACTGCACCAGCGACACGGTGCTGCGCTTCCTGCCGCCTTACATCATCGAGCGCAAGCATGTGGATGAGGCAATCGCGGCCTTGGACGAAATCTTCACCGAGAAGGCCGCGGCAGTCAGCTGCCGCACACCAGAACGCAGGAGGAAACAGCCATGGCTAGCAGAGCAACCATTGGAGCGCCGGCGGCCGGCGGTTCCCGTACAAAAAGACCCAGACATTCTTGCCGCCGCAGCGCGACTGGCAGGCGAGGACATGTGCTCCGATCGCCGACCTCTCGAGCAGCGAAGTGCGCGCCATCCTCAAGCTGGGCCATGACGTGAAGCTGCAATCCGCGCGAGTATCGCCATGCGCTGGACGCGAAGCAGATGGTGCTGATGTTTGAGAAGGCGAGCCTGCGCACGCGTCTGGCATTTGAGACAGGCATCAACACGATGGGCGGCAATGCAATCTTCGTCGACCAGACCAGCTCGCCACTCGGCGAGCGCGAGGCAGTTGCCGACGTGGCGCGCAACGTGGAGCGCTGGGTGGACGTGATCGTGTTGCGCACCTATGCGCATGACACCATCACCGAGATGGCGGCGAACTCGCGCGTTCCGGTAATCAATGCGCTCTCAGACTTCGAACATCCCTGCCAGGCGCTGGCCGACTTCATGACGCTGCGAAGAACATTTTGGCACGTCGGCCGGTTTGAACTTCACCTATGTCGGCGATGGCAACAATGTATGCCACTCACTGATGCTGACGGGCGCGCAACTGGGCGCAAACGTTACCGTAGCAACGCCGCGCGGCTATTCGCCCGACATTGAGATCGTGACCAAGGCGCGCGAGATCGCGGAGGCAGAACAACTGCGAAGTGCGGCTGCTGCAGGATCCGCAGGCCGCTGCTGAAAATGCGGATGCGGTGTACACCGATGTGTGCGTAAGCATGGGCATGGAGCACGAGTCCACCAAGCGCGCGCCGATCTTCCGGCCATTTCAGGTGAACGAGGCGCTGATGTCGAAGGCTTCGCCGAATGCGGTGTTCATGCATTGCCTGCCCGCGCGTCGCAACGCCGAGGTCACCGACGCAGTGCTCGACGGGCCGCAGTCCATCGTGTTCGACCAGGCAGAAAATCGTCTGCACGCGCAGAAGGCGTTGCTGCTGCTGTTGCTCGGCGGCACTGGCGAATCAGTG
Organism: uncultured Acidobacteriota bacterium; assembly: GCA_963718435.1. GTDB lineage: Bacteria > Acidobacteriota > Terriglobia > Terriglobales > Acidobacteriaceae > Telmatobacter. The sequence goes on from CAVQZQ010000041.1 coordinate 33,224, forward strand.
GCAGAGCGTACAGTGATCGGACAGAGCACAGAGCGTTTTCGATTTGCATCAACTGGTTTGAATTCAGCTCACAGTGGCAAGGACAAACTGATCACTGTCCACGGTTCACTGTTCACTGCTTCCGAGGTTTCGCAAGCATGTCCGTAATTCTCGAATCCTTGCCCATCGGCCAGAAGGTCGGCATTGCCTTCTCCGGCGGGCTCGACACTTCCGCCGCCCTGCACTGGATGAAGCAGAAGGGTGCGATTCCTTATGCCTATACAGCGAACCTCGGCCAGCCCGACGAAACTGACTATGACTCCATTCCGCGCATGGCCCTCGAATACGGCGCCGAAAAAGCGCGCCTCATCGATTGCCGCGGCCCGCTCGTGCGCGAAGGCATCGCCGCACTGCAGGCCGGCGCCTTCCACATCACCACCGCCGGCGTCCCCTATTTCAATACCACCCCCATCGGTCGCGCGGTCACCGGCACTATGCTGGTAGCCGCCATGAAGGAAGACGACGTCAACATCTGGGGCGACGGCTCCACCTTCAAAGGCAACGACATCGAGCGCTTCTATCGCTACGGCCTGCTCGTCAATCCCGGCCTCAAGGTCTACAAGCCCTGGCTCGACGCCGCTTTCATCGACGAATTAGGCGGCCGCGCCGAGATGTCTGCCTTCATGCAACGCGCCGGCTTCGCCTACAAGATGTCGGCTGAAAAAGCCTACTCCACCGACTCCAACATGCTTGGCGCAACCCATGAAGCCAAGGACCTGGAGCATCTTTCTTCATCGATCAAGATCGTCGTCCCCATCATGGGCACGGCATTCTGGCGCGACGATGTCGAAATCCAGCGCGAAGAGGTCGCCATTCGCTTCGAAGAGGGCTTACCGGTCGCCCTCAACGGCCAGCAATTCGACTCGCCCGTCGCCCTTCTCCTCGAGGCCAACCGCATCGGCGGCCGCCACGGCTTGGGCATGTCCGATCAGATTGAGAACCGCATCATCGAGGCCAAGAGCCGCGGCATCTACGAGGCCCCAGGCCTCGCTTTGCTCTTTATCGCTTACGAACGTCTCATCACCGGCATCCACAACGAGGACACCATCGAGCAGTACCGCGACAACGGCCGCAAGCTTGGCCGTCTACTTTATCAGGGCCGTTGGTTCGACTCGCAGGCGATCATGCTCCGCGAATCCGCCCAGCGCTGGGTCGCCAAACCCATCACCGGCGAGGTCACACTCGAGTTGCGCCGCGGCAACGACTACTCCATCCTCAACACCGAGTCGCCCAACCTCACCTTCCATCCCGAGCGCCTCAGTATGGAGAAGACTGAATCCGCTTTCTCGCCGCGCGACCGCATCGGACAGCTCACCATGCGCAATCTCGACATCACCGACACGCGGGAGAAGCTCATCACCTACGCCAAAACCGGGCTCCTCACGCTGAGCAAAGACAGTGAAATGCCCCAGCTCAACAGCAGCAAAGAGAATAATTAGCATGAGGTGCGCTTAAAGCGATGTTCAACGAACAACAATCCGGGAAGATGTGGTCTGGCCGCTTTCGCGAACCGCTGGACCGCGAATTTGAACAGTGGCAGCGCTCCATTGTCTTTGATTGGCGGCTCCTTCCTCATGAAGTGGCTGCCAGCAAAGCCCACGCGTCCGCTCTCTGTGCGGCTGGAATTCTAACCGAAGCTGAAACAACGGAATTGCGCGCGGCCCTCGATTCCATCGCAGCCGACCATCGGTCTGAAGAAGGACAGGCCCTGGTGCGCAATCATCCCTCGGCCGAAGACATTCATCATTTCGTGGAACTGACACTCGCCGAGCGCGTCGGCTCCCTGGGCCTTAAACTTCACACCGGCCGCAGCCGCAATGAGCAGATCGCTACCGACTTGCGCCTCTACGTGCGCGCGCAGATCGAACACGTCATTGAAGCTCTTGCCGCATGGGCCGGTGCTCTTGTCCAACAGGCGACTGCGGCCGGCGAATCCGTTATGCCGAGCTACACGCATCTGCAGCGCGCGGAACCTGTCCTGGTCGCGCACTGGCTCCTTGGCTATGTTGAGATGGTGCTTCGCGATGCAAGCCGGCTGCGCGATTGCGCAACGCGGCTCAACGAGTGCCCGCTGGGCTCGGGCGCCGTAGCCGGAGCAACCCTCGCGCTCGACCGCACCATTGCGGCGCGGGAGTTGGGTTTCGCCGCCCCTACCGCCAACTCCATCGACGCGACAAGTGATCGCGATTTCCTCCTCGAGTATCTTCAGGCGCTCACCGTGGTTGGTCTTCATCTGAGCCGGTTTGCCGAAGAAATCACTCTCTTTGCCACGGCGGAATTCGGATTCATTACATTGCCTGAAGCATTTTCTACCGGCTCCAGCGCCATGCCACAGAAGAAGAATCCAGATCTGACCGAATTGATCCGCGCCAAGGTAGGCCGCATCAACGGCGCGGCCCAGGCGGTGACGCTGCAACTCAAGGGACTACCTCTGGCCTACAATAAAGACATGCAGGAGACCCAGGAGCCGGCATTTGCAGTCGAGTTTGTACCGCAAATGTTGACTCTCGTGGCTCGCTTCACCGCCGCCCTTCAGTTCAATCGCGAACGCATGGCAGAAGCCGCGCAGACGGGCTATCTCAATGCCATGGCCGCAGCTACCTACCTGGTTCACAAGGGCGTTCCATTCCGCACCGCACACGAGAAGATTGGAAATGTTGTGCGTTTCGCGTTAAAAGAAGGCGTTGAGTTTCGCGATCTCACCATCAATGAGTTGCGTGTGATTAGTCCCGATTTTGATGAGGACTTTTTCTCCGCCATCACGCTTCGGGCAACGCTCGATTGTCACGACGTTGTCGGCGGAACCGCAGTCGACCGTGTGCGCCAGGCACTTGCCGGCGCATCAGATCGCATTGCAAATCTGACCCAGGAGGCCCTACATGCTGGTGCGTAAAGCCCGGCTCCCGGACGCCTCCAACGTCTACGACCTGGTCAACTCGCTCTCCACCGACGGCACGCTGCTCAAGCGCGCCTTCGCCGAAATTTGCGAGAACATCCGCGATTTCACCGTGGCCGAGTCCGATAGCGGCGTGTTTCTTGGATGTGGTGCGCTGCACCTTTACGGACCGCATCTTTCTGAGGTGCGCTCCATCGTCGTAAAGCCCGAAGCCAAGGGCCAGGGAGCAGGTGGGCGCATTCTCGGCGCGCTCATCGAGGAAGCGGAAGAACACGGCATCCAGTCGGTCTGCCTCTTTACGCGCATTCCTGATTTCTTTTTCAAATTTGGATTTCGCACGGTGGAGGATAAGGCGGAATTGCCTGACAAGATTTTCAAGGATTGCCAGATCTGCCCGCGCCTTCATCGCTGCGACGAAGTCGCGATGGTCCGTGGCCGCATTCCCCGCATGTCGATCCTCGGCCCGCGCGAAGAAGCCCAACAACTGGTGCGACTCTCCGGCTAGAGTGCAGCCGGAATGCCTGTCGCTTTCTCATGCTTGCGCTGCAGGTTCTCTTTCAGTATCAGGAGCGCAAGATTGAGAATGGCGACCAGAAAAAGGCCGCGCACCCGCCACGTGCTCATCGTTGCAAATACAGTTGACAACACTCCGTGGCAATATCCCATTTCTGCGCAGGTTCTCCAGGCTAGCATCGAAAATACCGCCAAGTAGGCAAACACCAACAACCAATGGAGCGCCACAGACAAACGCAAAGATCGAAATGAAATTAGAGTCACGGGAAAACTGAGAACGGGCAAAATGCAATAAAGGCTTACGAGTAGGGTGTCGCTTCGAAAATCCGCGGATATAAAGGGCAGGAGGCCATAAATTGAGACAGCGAAACTCAGCAGTCTGGCAGTTCTCCGGCATATCGATGTCAGCAAAGATAAGGTTTGCAACTCGACGCCTCCAATTATGGATGAATTGTCGCGGAGATCTCGGCCGTGCCCTCGCTCCGCCGTAACAGTGTGGCCGCTCCGACAGCGGCTTGCCCGTAACTCAGTCCGCCGTCACCAGGACTGACCTGCCGATGCTGAAAGACTTCAAACCCCTCCGCCACGAGACCCTGGCGCAGCAACTGCACCAAGCGCCGGTTATGCATGCACCCGCCGCTCAATACAACCTGCGCAATCCCAATGGCGGCGCGCGCCCGCATCACTGTCTTCAAAAACCCGACCGCCACGCCCGCGTGAAATCTCGCTGCGATCCGCGCCCGGCTCTCTCCGCTCCTTAGCTCTGCGAGCAATCTGCACCATAGCGGTCGCGTGCTCATCAAAATCGGCTCACGCCGCGACCAATCTCCGCCGACCAGTTCAATCTCATATGCGTGCTCCGGTCCAAGTTCGTATGCCTCGTCGACTGCCAGCGCCTCCAGTTCGATCGCGGCCTGCGCTTCGTAGTCGACCTCGCGTCGCTCCAGCACCACTGCCGCCACTGCATCAAACAGCCTTCCGCAGCTCGACGTGAGCGGAGAGTTCAAACCCCGTTCCATCATCCGCACAAGCACCCGGGCATCGCGTTCGGTAGCACCGAGCAATCCAAGTGTCGCAGCGTCGCTCACATCAAAGCCCGCTGCATGCAGATGCCCAAGCGCCATGCGCCACGGCTCTTTAATGGCTGCCTCTCCGCCCGGCATGTGTACATACTCAAGGTGTGCAAATCGCTCGAATCCATCCAACCGGCAGATCAGCACTTCCCCGCCCCAGATGTTGCCGTCTGTTCCGTAGCCGGTTCCATCCAGGCTCAATCCAATCACCGGACCAGCGAGTCCGTGCTCGGCCATGCACCCTGCGCTATGGGCGTGATGATGTTGCACCGCCAGCAACGGCAAGCCGCGTTCCGTGGCCCACTCCTTCGCCCACAGAGTGGAGAGATAGCCCGGATGGATATCATGCACAACCGCTTCCGGCTTGATTTCGAAGGTGCGCATCAGATGCTCCAAAGATTCCTTGAAAAACTCAAGCCCGGTCAGATTCTCGAGATCGCCCAGGTGCTGGCTCTGGTAGGCGAACCGTCCGCGCGCCAGTGCGAATGCATTTTTCAGGTGCCCGCCCACAGCAAGCAGGGGCGGCGCATCGAGCGGCAATGCCACTGCCAGCGGCACGTATCCTCTTGCGCGGCGAATCAACTGGGGCGCGCCATCGACAACCGCACACACTGAATCGTCGCAGCGTTGCAGAATCTCGCGGTCATGCATCAGGAATGCATCGGCAATCGCACCAAGCCGCGCTCGCGCCTCGTCATTGTCGATGGCGATCGGTTCTTCGCTCAGATTGGCAGAGGTCATCACCAGTGCCCGCACCCGCGCATCCGCAAAGAGCAGATGCTGCAAAGGGGCGTACGGCAGAAACACTCCTAGCCACGGAATCCCCGGAGCTACAGCGGTCGCAATGCAATTGCCCGCGCGCGATCGCGCCAACACAATCGGCCGCGCCGGCGTTTGAAGCATCAATTCTTCATCCGCCGTCAGCGAGCACAATGCGCGCGCCGCTTCCAGATCACGCACCATCACCGCAAGGGGCTTTCCATAGCGACGTTTGCGCTCGCGCAGACGCATCACCGCCGCATCATTCGTCGCGTCCACACTCAAATGAAACCCTCCGATGCCTTTGATCGCCATCACTTTGCCCGCCAGAAGGCGTTCAACCGTTGTTGCAAGGGGGTCTTCAGTGGCAATCACCGCGTCGTCCGGCGACTCCAGCCAGACATGCGGGCCGCACACCGGGCAGGCGTTCGGCTGCGCGTGGAAGCGGCGGTTCAGCGGGTCGTCATATTCCGCCTGGCACGCCGGGCACATGGGGAATTTCGCCATCGACGTCTGCGGTCGGTCGTACGGAATGCGCCGCGTAATGGTGAACCGTGGCCCGCAGTTGGTGCAGTTCAGAAATGGATAGCGATAGCGGCGGTCCGCCGGATCAAGCAGCTCTCGCAGACAATCAACGCACGTCGCGGCATCAGCCGGAATGCCGGTACTCACCTGGCCTTTTACCTGGCTGGAAACAATGCAGAATTCTTTCTCGCCCACAGCGCTCAGTTCACGCACTGCGACCGAATCAATCCGCGCCAGCGGCGGAGTCTCCGTGCGCATCCGCTCAAGAAACGCCTCCACCCGCGCTCCCGGCCCCTCGATCTCAATGGTCACGCCGTCCGTATCATTGCCGATAAATCCAGCCAGGGATTCCTCGTGCGCCAATCGATAGATGAAAGGCCGGAACCCCACCCCCTGCACGACTCCGCGGATCAGCACCCCCCGCCGCGTCACGGTCGTTTCATGTTCTCGGATTGGGTGGGCTTCTCTGCTCACAAACATGCCTCACATCGGTCACAAGAATAGCCTATGCGTCGGTCAAGACTCTTGGCATCTACTGATTCGCGGGCGTTTCCGCCTTCGTCTGCTCGGAGAAAGCAGGGACGAACAACGATAATGGAATTGTTGACCCTTCAGGGTCGGGAGGCTTCTTTCAGCGTGATCCGTTTCAAGCTTTTGGCCCTGGCCTGGTCAGGTGTCTTGATCTCCGGCCTGGCATTGCTCGGAACGGCTCCGGCTGCGGCACAGCAGGTAGACCAGGCTTCCGTCATTCAGGGCATTGACAATGCAGTGCTTGCTCGAGTCAATTCCATCGCCGGATATACGGTTACCGAGAACTACGCGGTATTCCGCGGCAACGATCAGGCTCATTCCGTCGCAGGTATAACGGTAAAGACGACCTATCGCAAAGAAACCGGCAAGAGCTACGCCATCCTCTCTGAGAGCGGCTCCGCGGTGATCCGAAAGCTCGGTCTGGATCCCATCCTGGAACGAGAAAAGGAGATCAATCTCCCCAGCAACGTACAGCGCGCGTGGATCACATCCGCCAATTATGAAATGACCTTGAAGCCGGGCGGCATTCAACACCTCGATGGGCGCGACTGTCTCGTTCTCTCTATCAATCCCCGGCAAAAGGCCCCCAACCTCATCATCGGAACCATCTGGGTGGACGCGAGAGATTACACAATCGTGCGGCTTGAAGGCGTGGCCTCGAAAGCGCCCTCGGTATTCGCCGGAACAACTCACATGACGCGCCAGTACGCCAACGTCGACGGATTCTCAATGGCCACCCATGCTCGCGCCGAATCGAGCACATTTCTCTACGGCCAGACCGTCGTAACCATCGACTATACGAACTACAACCTCCAACTGAGCCAGCTACATTAGGCGCCGCCAGCTTCCATCGGCTCGATCAGTGACAAATGCTTCTCCAGCCAAACCTTAACTGTCTTATACTGGGCACTGTGACACCGATTTTCGGCGATTGGAAACTCGATGCCGCTCTTGGCTCCTGCCTGTTGCTGGGGCTGCGTCATGGATTCGATTACGATCACCTCGCAGCCATCTCCGACATCACAGCCGTGCAGCGCAACTGGTGGAGCGGCCTGCGTTTAGGCATGACCTACGCCCTGGGCCATGCGTTCACCGTGGCGGCGCTTGGCGTTGCTGTTCTCGAACTTCACATGGGCCTTCCCCAGGGGCTTGACCACTGGACGGAGCGCCTGATCGGCCTCACCCTCATCGTGCTGGCGATTGGCGTTGTGGCGGGCATTCTGCGCAAGGACGTGCACGGCCACACCCACGGCCGGATTGAAAGCCGCCTGGCCATTGCCATCAATGGCGTGCTATGGATTGCCTGGAAGATACGCCGCACCTGGAATCGAGAAGCCCCGCGCCCGGAGCGGTTTCAGTGGATGTACAACGGAAAGTCGGTCTTTCTGATCGGAGTGCTGCACGGTGTCGGCGCCGAGACTCCCAGCCAATTGGCGCTCTTCTTCCTCACTGCAAATCTGGGCGGAACGTCGCGGGGAATGATGGGTCTGGCCGCATTCTCCGTGGGGCTGGTGGCCATGAACGCGCTCATGACCGCGTGCATCGGTGGGGCATTCCGCACCAGTGGGCATCATCCGCGTTTCTACCACGCGATCGCCTGGACCGGAGCTGTCTACAGCTTCGCAATCGGGCTGATTTTTCTCTTTGGCGTCTCCGATCACCTTCCTTCGCTTGGCTAGCCACCGGGATCCCTCCGGCCCATCTCTGGAAAACGCCAAAGAGCCAGTCTGCAATCCTGCCTTTTTCCGCGCCTCCAATCGAGAGCGCAAACTCGCCGACACCGGCGACCCGAGACTGTGCCTTTTTCACCTTTACAGGTCTTGTTGTCAGGTAGAATTCGTTACCTAACCTAGTGACCGTGGTCACGAGAAATTAGGTCCTCCACGCGTAAAACGGTGGTAGACACGAGGCGGCGACCTAAAGCTTGCCCGCTCCGTGACTTGTGGTTGCATCAAGGAGGAAACGTGCCAGCATTCACCCCCCCGCCGCTGCCAAGCGACGACAAACGATGGAAGATCGTGAACGGCACCATGCGCAAGAATGGATTTGCCCGTCACGCCCTGATTGAGACGCTCCATACCGTGCAATCGTCCTTTGGCTACCTGGATGATGATGCCATTCGCTTCGTGGCGCGCTCGCTGCGAGTGCCCTTGAGCCAGGCCTACGGTGTAGTGACCTTTTACCACTACTTCAGCCTCAAGCCGCCGGGCAAGCACACCATGACCATCTGCACCGGCACCGCCTGCTACATCAAGGGCACCGACAAGTTGGTGGCCGCGGCAGAGAAGCGCCTGGGCATTCCCCAGGGCCAGACTACAAAAGACGGCAACATCAGCCTGATGACCGCTCGTTGCGTCGGCGCATGTGGCCGCGCCCCAGTGGTGCTGACCGATGGCGAACTGCAGGGCCAGATGAGCCAGGAAGTTATGCTGGCGGAACTGGAAAGGTGGGCGGTCGAATGACCATCGAAGAGCTTGAACAAATTGCCGAATCAGTGCGCGCGGAAAATGCGAAGTACGATCACGAGATCAACGTCTGTATGGGCACCGGTTGCCTGAGCCAGCACTCTGACAAGATGAAGGAAGCACTGGCGAAGGCGGTCGAGGCGTCGGGCAAGAAAGCCTTCGTGCGCCGTACCGGCTGCATGGGATTGTGCGCCGCTGGGCCGCTGGTTCTTGTGGACCCCGAAGAGACCCTCTACCAGCATGTCAAAGCGGAGCACGCTGAGGCGGTGGCTGCACAGCCTGGGCGGAAAGCCCGTGGCAGAGTTGCAGTGCAATCTACGCGAGCACTTCGACCAGCAGGTCCACGTGGTACTGGAAAACTCGGGCCACATCGATCCCGAGAAGATCGACGACTACATCGCCCACGACGGCTATCAGGCTCTGGTTAAGGCGCTCACAGAAATGACGCCCAACGATGTGATCCAGCAGATCACCGAAAGCGGCTTGCGTGGACGCGGCGGCGGCGGCTACCCCACCGGTCTGAAGTGGGGCACGGTGGCCAAGGCCAGCGGCGACCTGAAGTATGTCATCTGCAACGGCGACGAGGGTGACCCCGGCGCGTTCATGGATCGCAGCGTCCTTGAGAGCGATCCGCAGCGCGTGCTTGAGGGCATGTCCATCGCGGCATATGCGGTCGGCGCAAGCAAAGGCTATGTCTACGTTCGCGCGGAATATCCGCTGGCCGTCGCCCGCCTCACCAATTGCCTGCGCGATGCGCGGCGCCGCGGCCTGCTCGGCAACAACATCTGCAACACGCAGTTTAATTTCGATGTAGAGATTCGATTGGGCGCGGGTGCATTCGTTTGCGGCGAAGAAACTGCCCTCATCGCGTCGATCGAAGGCAAGCGCGGCACGCCCAAACCAAGGCCTCCCTACCCCGCCGTCAGCGGCCTGTGGGGCAAGCCCACCCTCATCAACAACGTTGAGACCTTCGCCAACATCGCACCTATCATCCGCAAGGGCGGCAAGTGGTTTGCCAGCATGGGCTCGGAGCGAAGCAAAGGCACCAAGGTCTTTGCGCTCACCGGCAAAATCACCAACACCGGGCTGGTTGAGGTACCCATGGGCATCAGCCTGCGCCAGATCATCGAGGGCATCGGCGGCGGCGTTCCCGACGGCCACACCTTCAAAGCGGTGCAGACCGGTGGTCCTTCCGGCGGCTGTCTTCCCGCCGAACTGCTCGACATCGGCGTCAGCTACGACGCACTGGTCAAGGTCGGCTCCATGATGGGCTCCGGGGGCATGATCGTCATGGACGACACCTCCTGCATGGTCAACGTGGCTCGCTTCTTCATCGAGTTCTGCATGACCGAATCCTGCGGCAAATGTATTCCCTGCCGCGCAGGCACAGCGCAGATGCACACGCTCCTCACCCGCATCTGCTCGGGCACCGGGACCATGGACGACCTGGATCTGCTGGTCGACCTGTGCGCCACCGTCAAGGAAACCAGCCTCTGCGGCCTGGGCCAGACGGCGCCCAACCCGGTACTCAGCACGTTGAAGTATTTCAAGAACGAGTACATCGAGCACATCGTAAATAAACGCTGTCCGGCCGGCGTCTGCAACATCCAGGCTCCCGTGCCGGCAGTCTCCCCTGGAGGTGTTGGCATGAGCGCATCCGTCGACGTCAAAACACTCACCATCGATGGCCAGGAAGTCAGCGCCCGCGCTGGCCAGACCATCCTCGAAGTCGCACGCGAACACAACATCGACATTCCCACACTCTGCCATCTCGACGGACTCAGCGATGTGGGCGCATGCCGGCTGTGCGTAGTCGAGATCAAGGGCAACACCAAGCTGTTCCCCGCTTGCGTGACCACCGTGTTCGAAGGCATGGAGGTCACCACCGAAACCGAACGCCTCAAAAAACATCGCAAGACCATACTCGAGTTGCTCTTCGCCGAGCGCAATCACATCTGCTCGGTCTGCGTCTCCAACGGCCACTGCGAATTGCAGACTCTCGGTCAGCAACAGGGTGTCACCCACGTCGCGCCTGCCCTATCGCAACCCTGACTTGCCCGTCGATGCCTCGCACGAGCGCTTCACCCTCGACCACAATCGCTGCATCCTCTGCACGCGCTGCGTCCGTGTCTGCGCGGAGATTGAAGGCGCGCACATCTGGGATGTGATGGGTCGCGGCATCGACTCAATGATCATCTCCGATCTCAACCAGCCCTGGGGCGAATCCGCCTGCACCCGCTGCGGAAAATGCGTGCAGGTCTGCCCCACCGGCGCGCTCTTCGACAAGAGCAAGGTCGGCGTCGATCACCCCAAGTATCCTGATTTTCTGCCTTACCTGAACCTGATGAGGGAAGCGCAATGAGCAAACTGAAACTGGCAACAGTCTGGCTGGACGGATGTTCCGGCTGCCACATGTCCTTTCTCGACATGGACGAACGTCTCCTTGATCTCGCCGAACTTGTCGACGTGGTCTACAGTCCCATCGTCGACGCCAAGGAGTTTCCCGATCAGGTCGACATCGCCCTGGTCGAGGGAGCGGTCTCTTCGGTCGACGACGAAAAGAAGATCAAAAAGGTTCGCGCCCACTCCAGGCTTCTCGTTGCGATGGGCGACTGCGCGGTCGCCGGCAACGTGCCCTCCATGCGCAATCCGATTGGGCCCGAAGCAATTCTCGAGCGAGCCTACATTGAGAACGCGGACGTGCAGCAGCAGATTCCCTGCGTTGTCGTCCCCAGATTGCTCAAGGTTGTGCGCCCCATTCACGAATTTGTGAAAGTCGACGTCTTTCTTCCCGGCTGCCCGCCTTCGGCTGACACCTTCCACACAGCGCTGACTGCACTGGTTACCGGTGAACCGCTGGATGTTCCAGCCCTTACACGCTTTGGAGCTTAAGCGGGATCAGAGAAATTCGCAGTTTTGAAAGAGCTCCACTTGAGCTCCCGAAAGAAAGAAGACAACGCGCTTGTTTGAAAGGGCACGACTTTAGTCGTGCCACGAGGAAGCCGAAAAACGCCGGGGCTTTAGCCCCTGAGGGAATGCGAACTTCGAGTTGAGAAGCGTTTGAAAGTCCCCTGACTCGTCTGGAGATTAACTCATGAGCCAAACCATCACCATCGATCCCGTCACCCGCCTTGAAGGCCACGGCAAGATCACCATCCAACTCAACGACCAGGGCGAGGTGGAAGACGCGCATTTCCACGTGACGCAGGTGCGCGGCTTCGAACGCTTCTCTGAAGGAGGCCGTTCTACGAGATGCCCAGCCTGATGGCGCGCATCTGCGGCATTTGCCCCGTCTCTCACCTGATCGCCTCGGCCAAGGCATGCGAAGCCATCATGTCCGTGCGGATTCCTCATACGGCCGCGCAGTTGCGCCGCATGTTGAACCTGGCGCAGATGGTGCAGTCGCACTCGCTCAGCTTCTTCTATCTAGCCTCACCCGACCTCTTGCTCGGCATGGAGTCCGACCCGGCCACACGCCACATCTTCGGCGTCGTTGCCGCCGAGCCGAAACTGGGCCGGGCCGGCATCGCCCTGCGCCGCTTCGGCCAGCACATCATCGAACTGCTCGGCAACAAGCGCATCCATCCCGGATGGGTGGTGCCCGGCGGCGTCACCGAGCCATTGGCTCAAGCCAAGCGCGACGAGATCCTGGCCATGATACCCGAGGCCTACGCCAACATCGGCCTCGCCCTCGCCGCCTACAAGCAGATCGCTGACAGGTTCCGCGCGGAGATCGAAGTCTTTGCCAACTTCCCCTCCAAGTACCTCGGCCTCATCAACGAAGACGAATCCGTCGAATTCACCGATGGCGCACTGCGCCTCATCGACGCCGCGGGCAACATCGTTGAAGACGGCATTACCGCCAACCGGTTCACTGAAGTCATCGGCGAAGCCGTCGAGCCTTACAGCTACACCAAGTTCGCCTACTACAAGCCTCTCGGCTATCCGGAAGGCAGCTATCGCGTTGGCCCACTCGCCCGCCTCAACATTGCGAAAACCATGGGCACGCCCCAGGCCGACAAGGAACTGATCGAGTTCAAACAACTGGCAACAGGACCTGTGCAAAGCTCCTTCCACTACCACCATGCCCGCCTCATCGACATACTCTACGGCATCGAGAAGATCGAGCAGATCCTTTCCGATCCGCTGATCCTCGACAAGCATGTCCGCGCCACCGCCGGGGTAAACCGCCTCGAAGGCGCAGGCCAGGCCGAGGCTCCGCGCGGCACATTGCACCACCACTACAAAGTCGACGAAAACGGCCTCATCACCTGGGCCAATCTCGTCATCGCCACGGGTCAGAACAACAACGCCATGAACCAAGGCGTGTTGCAGGCCGCAAAGCACTATGTGAAGGATGGCAAGTTCACAGAAGGCATTCTTAACCGCGTCGAGGCTGTGGTCCGCACCTTTGACCCCTGCCTGAGCTGCTCAACGCATGCTTTCGGCCAGATGCCGCTCGCACTGTCACTGCTTTCCACCGACGGCGAAGTCGTCGACACGGTCGTGCGCTAAACATGCGGTGATTGCAAATTGTGAACCCAACCTTCGCGTATTGAGCGAATGCGGCATCGTGGATTTCCCGCTCCGGAGCACCAATGAACCTGACCCCGTGCCAGTGCCTCATCCTCGCCTGCGGCAACACGCTGCGCGGAGATGATGGCGTTGGCCCGTGGCTGGCTGAATGGGCCCGGGATCGATTCAGCGCGAAAGCCGGCGTGCGCTGCGTGGCCCGGCAGCAATGGACCCCGGATTTGGCAGAAGAGATCTCCCAGTCCGCCTCCGTGATCTTCATTGACTGCGCCGCCAACTCAGCGCCCGGAGAAATCCACCTGGTACCGGTCAAGCCATCCGCCGAATTGCCGCGGCTGCTCACCCATAACCTCACCGCATCTGACCTCATGACGTTCTGCCGAACCTTCTACGATTCCCTGCCCCACAATGCATTCCTGCTTACGGTGGGCGGCGGCGCCTTCGACCTGCACGAAGGGTTCAGCTCTCCCGTTCAGGCCGCGCTGCCCGATGCCAAAGGCGTGCTTGAAGGGACCGTCCTGCGCCTGCTGGCCAAAGCGCCGGTTTCAAAGGTCGCCCGGAAGGCATAGTCCGCGATCCTCAAATCTAGAATATTCAACGGCCTTCAAAAAAACGACGGCGGCTACACGAAGTGCAGCCGCCGCTTGATTCCAGAAACCGCTTTTGCCTAGAAAGCAGCCACCGTCTGACGCAGGCTATACGAGCTGAGCGTCTTGATGTAGTTGCCGCGATCGAACGGCGATGTGTCGGGCACAGAGCGCCGGCTGAGGCATCCGCGCGTCTCCCACAGAGAGCCGTACTCGTGCTTCTCAAGCCAGTAACGCATGTCGGAGAGCACCCTGCCGATGTGTTCGATCCCGTGAATGTGCAGCGCCGAAGCCATCATGGACATGCTGGCTCCCGCCATAATGCACTTCAGCACGTCCTCCGCCGAATGAACTCCCCCAGTAATCGCGAGGTCGATGTTCAGGTGGCCATAGAGAATCGCAGCCCAGTGTAGCCGCGGCAGCAACTCAGAAGGCGTAGAGAAGTGCAGCGTGGGCCGCACTTCCAACGTTTCAATGTCAAAGTCCGCCTGATAAAACCGGTTGAAGAGCACCACGCCCCGGGCGCCCACATCCTCCAGCCGGGCCACCAGGTGTGGCAGGCTGGTGAAAGACTGTGAAAGCTTCACAGAAACCGGAACCTTGACCGCCTGGCAGACACCCTCGACCAGTTCGAGCAACTGCAACTCGAGTTCGGTGGAAGTCTGGCTGCGGTCGGTCGCCAGAGCATAGGTATTCAGTTCGATGGCTGCGGCACCCGCCTCTTCCATCTCCTTGGCGAAGCGCACCCAACCGCCGAGCGTCGCGCCATTGAGACTGGCCAGGATTGGAATGTTGACCGCCGCTTTAGCCCGTCGCAGGTGCTCAAGATAAACCTCCTGCGTCATGCGATAGTCGGCCAGTTCCGGCAGGTAGGCAAGCGACTCGGCAAACGACTCCGTGCCGCGCGACAAGTCGTCATCCAGCGCGCGTGATTCAAGCGCCAACTGTTCCTCGAAGAGCGATGTGAGCACGATCGCCGAGGCGCCTGCGTCTTCCATGCGGCGGATGTTGTCCAACGACTCAGAGAGAGGCGTGGACGACACCACGATGGGTCCGTTCAGCTTGAGACCCAGATAGTTGGTTGAGAAGTCGATCATTCGTTACCTCCGGCACTCACGGCTGCCTGTTTCACTTCCGGCTTTTCTTCGGGAGCAATGTTTGGAGTTTCGCCGCGGCCTGGCATTGCGGCCCTGGCCGAGTAAACGCGCCATTGGCGTTCCACATCGTCTTGCGCTTCTTTCAGCAACTCCGCCGCCACCTCCGGATTGCTGCGCGCCAGCATCGTATAGCGAGCTTCGTGATACGCATATTCCTTCAGCGGATCGACGGCGCCTTGGAATCGAGCTGGAACGGATTCTTGCCCTCTTCGCGCAGCCCGGGTTGTAGCGCATCAGCGGCCAATAGCCCGACTGCACAGCAAGCTTCTGTTGCTCCAGGCCGTGTACCAGGTCGTAGCCGTGCGCGATGCAGCTTGCGTACGCAATGATGATCGAGGGTCCGTCGTGCGCTTCGGCCTCCTGGAAGGCCTTAACCACATGCGTGTCATTGCCGCCCAGCGCCACCTGCGCCACATAGACGGAGCCGTAGCTCACCGCTTCCATGGCCAGGTCCTTTCTGGCTGTTCTTTTTGCCGCTGGCGGCAAACTTCGCCACCGCGCCGCGCGGCGTTGCCTTCGACATCTGTCCGCCCGTGTTCGAGTACACCTCGGTGTCGAGCACCAGGACATTCACGTTCTTGCCCGAGCCGAGCACATGGTCCAGGCCGCCGAAACCGATGTCAAAAGCCCATCCATCGCCGCCCAGGATCCACACGCTCTTGCGCACCAGCGAGTCGGCGATCGCCAGCAGGTTGCGCGCATCTGAGCGAATCGTTGCCGGCCAGCTTCTCGCGCAATTCCTTCACGACGCTCCCGCTGCGCATTGATCTCGGCTTCCGTCTTCTGCGACGCGTGCAGAAAGCGGCCGCCAGCTCATCGCCAACAGCCGGCGCGAGCGCGTGAGCAACGTCTCCGCATAACTCCTTCTGCTGATCGAGCGCCAGCTCGCATGCCAAAGCCGAACTCGGCATTGTCTTCAAACAGCGAGTTCGCCCATGTCGGACCGCGGCCCTGCGCGTTCGTGGTGTACGGAGTCGTGGGCAGGTTGCCGCCGTAAATCGACGAGCAGCCTGTCGCGTTCGCGATATAGAGCCGGTCGCCGAACAGCTGCGTCAGCAGCTTGATGTACGGCGTCTCGCCGCAACCCGCGCAGGCGCCCGAGAACTCGAAGAGCGGCTGCAGCAGTTGCAGGTCCTTCACCTGGGTGTGCGACAGCTTGTTGCGGTCCACTTCCGGCAGCCCCAGGAAGAAATCCCAGTTCTTCGTTCTGCTTCGCGCAGCGGCGCCTGCGGCGCCATGTTAATGGCCTTGTGGCTGGCGTCGCTCTTGCTCTTCACCGGGCAAACCTCCACGCAAACGCGCGCAGCCGGTGCAATCTTCCGGAGCCACCTGCAGCGTGTAGCGCTCCTGCTCCATGCCCTTCCACTTGGGCTTGGCCCACTTGAAGGTCGCCGGAGCTTTGTCAGCAGTCGGGGCTCGTACACTTTGGCGCGGATCACCGCGTGCGGGCACACCATCACGCACTTGCCGCACTGGATGCACAGATCCTTGTCCCACACCGGGATGAACTGCGCGATGTTGCGCTTCTCCCATTGCGCCGTGCCCGTGGAAATGCGCCGCCCGCAGGAATCGCGCTCACGGGCACAGATCGCCCTTCCCCGCGGCAATCTGCCCAGCACGTCGTGAACGAACTCTCGGCGCCTTGGCGGAGATCGCGCCGGTCATATCGAATTCCGACGTGACCGCAGCCGGCAGTTCGCACTTTCTCAAGATGCGCCAGCGCGTGATCCACGGCGGCAAAGTTCTTCTGCGACCACCGCTTCGCCGCGCTTGCCATAGGTCTTTTTGATCGACTTCTTGATCTGCTCGATTGCTTCTTCGCGCGGCAGCACGCCGCTGATCGCGAAGAAGCAGGTCTGCATGATGGTGTTGATGCGCGTGCCCATGCCGGCCTCGCGCGCCACCTTGTAGCCATCGATCACATAGAAGTCGATCTTCTTGCGCAGCATCTCTTCCTGCATGCGTCCGCGGCAGCTTGTCCCACACCTCGGCCGCCGAATACGGCGAGTTCAGCAGGAAGACCGCTCCCGGCATCGCCGCTTCCAGCACATCCATCTTCTCGAGGAAGCTGAAGTTGTGGCAGGCCACAAAGCTTGCCCGCGTAATCAGGTAAGTCGAGTGGATCGGGTTCGGCCCGAACCGCAGGTGCGAAGTCGTCATCGAACCTGACTTCTTCGAGTCGTAGACAAAGTAGCCCTGTGCGTAATTCTTCGTCTCGCTGCCGATAATCTTGATCGAGTTCTTGTTCGCGCCCACCGTGCCGTCGGAGCCCAGACCATAGAACAGCGCCCGCACCGTCTTCGGATCTTCGGTCGAAAATTCAGGATCGTAGTCCAGGCTCGTGTGGCTCACATCGTCGTCGATGCCGATGGTGAAGTGATTCTTGCGGCGCGGCTTTGTCATTTCGTCGAAGATCGCCCTTCACCATCGCCGGAGTAAATTCCTTCGACGAAAGGCCGTAACGTCCGCCAATCACCTTCGGCTGGCGCGAAGGGCAGCCTTCCGGCGTTCTCGGCCAGCACGGTCACGATGTCCTGGTAGAGCGGCTCGCCCGTCGCGCCCGGCTCCTTGCAGCGGTCGAGAATGGCGATCGACTTCACCGTCGCGGGCAACGCGGCCAGGAATGCGTAAGCATCGAATGGCCGATACAGCCGGACCTTCAGCAGGCCCACTTCTCGCCCTCCGGTTCAGCGCGTCCACGGCCTCTTCGGCGGCCTCCGCGCCCGAACCCATCATCACAATCACGCGCTCCGCATCGGGCGCGCCGCAGTAGTCAAACAAGTGATAGCGCGCGGCCTGTCAGCGCCGCAAACCGATCCATCACCGATTGCACGATCCCGGAACCGCCGCATGGAACGGGTTGCATGCCTCGCGCGCCTGGAAGAAAACATCGGGATTCTGCGCCGTGCCGCGAATGATCGGCCGGTCGGGAGTCAGTGCGTTCTGCGGAATGGATGATGTACTTGTCGTCGACCATCGCGCGAATCGTCTCGTCGCTGATGGGAAGATCTTGCCCACTTCGTGCGAAGTGCGGAAGCCATCGAAGAAATGAATGAAAGGAATGCGCGATTCGAGCGTGGCCATCTGCGCAATCAGCGCCATGTCGGCCACCTCCTGCACGGAGTTCGAACACAGCATCGCCCAGCCCGTCGAGCGGCAGGCCATCACGTCGCTGTGGTCGCCGAAGATCGACAGCGCATGCGTCGCCAGAGTGCGCGCCGTCACATGCATCGTCGCCGGGGTCAGTTCGCCGGCAATCTTGAACATGTTGGGAATCATCAGCAGCAGGCCCTGGGAGGCCGTAAATGTGGTCGCAAACGCGCCGGCCTGCAGCGCGCCGTGCAGCGCGCCCGCCGCTCCGCCTTCGCTCTGCAGCTCTTCCACAATGGGCAACGCGCCCCAGATATTCTTCTTACCCTCCGAGCGCCACTGGTCCGCCCACTCGGCCATCGGCGACGAGGGGGTGATGGGGTAGATTGCGACTACTTCCGAAAGTCGATAGGCAACCGAAGCCGCCGCCTCGTTCCCATCCATAATGACCATTTTCTGTTCGCTCATTCGCTTTGCCTCATAGCGCGGCCACGGAAAAAACCGCTAAGCTGAGTGTTCTTCTCGGGGGTGTTGAGTCGCAGTGATGTAAGACACATGCAGACAGGCATGATTCACAATGCGGTATAGAGACTCCCGCGTCCGGCCCCACGCAAATCCAGCCGTCCCGGCGGCCATCTAAGTGCTCTCGCTGGAGATTTTCAACTGACCCAACGCTTGAAGCCGTCTAATACAGGGATGGAGCCGGCGGCCAGCTCGGAAATTAACAACACGGTCACACGGGGCGACCTGAATCCCTTCTCGTATCGGTCGAACAAAGGGTCGCGAAAACCCTCTCGCCGGCATCTTCGGCCCGGACTCCGTCAAGTTGGAAGATCAACCGCGAGTCCGCTATCTTCTCGGGGCCGGTCGCGCCGCCCTGCTGCAGCTGGCGCATCCCTGGGTCACCGTCGCCCTCGCTCAGCACTCGTCCCTCTCAGACAACCCCATCGCCCACTTTCACAATACATTCCGTGTCATGTTCACCATGATCTTTGGCATGGCGCCGCAGGCCTTCGCCGCCGCGCGCTGGCTTCACCAACTCCACACGCGCATTCGCGGCGAGCTCCCATCGCCCCATCCGCTGGTACGACAGGTTCCGGCTATTCCGCAAGCTACATTCCCGCGTTCGCTGGGTATACGCCACGCTTGTCGAGAGCGCTGTTCTGGCATACGAATGTGTGCTGCCGCCGCTGACCGCCACTGAACGCGCCGCATATTACGCCGAAACCAAGACACTCGCTGCGCTCTTCGGCCTCCCCGCAGCAGCGCTTCCCGAGGACTGGGATGCCTTTATCGCCTACATCTCCGAAATGTGCGCCTCCGATGCTCTTGGCGTCGATGCGCACTCACGTTTTCTGGCGCAGAGCCTGCTCAAAGGTGCGGGTTCGTGGATCCATCCGCCGCGTTGGTATCGCGCACTGACGGCCGCCTGGCTGCCGGAACGCTTCCGGCAGGAGTTCCAGCTGGATTTTGCCGCTGCAGATCGGCGCGCTGCGCAGCGAGCCCGCGAATGGCTGCCGAAGGTGTACTCGCGACTTCCCTCAACGGTCCGATTCGTTGGGCCATTTCACGAAGCCTGTGCACGCCTTGCCCATCGAAAACCCGGCCTGCTCACGCGCCGCAGTAATTGCTTCTGGATTGGCGAGCCCCTGTTGCCCTTTGGGGAATGAATCCGTCATTTGAGCGTCGGCCCCGGCGACCGATCCAGCGCACGTCAGTCCGGTCTTTAACCGCCCGCTTCCAATCCATCCACTAGCGCGGTCCACTCTTCTTCCAGGGTGGGTCGATGGAATCGTCGGCCTGCTCGTGCATACCAGTACTCCGCATTCGACAGCGATCCTTCCTTTCGGTGCAGATAGGCATGAACGGCCATGCCATCCGTGGTTTCCAACTCATCCACCAGCGCGTGCGCCTGCGTCCAGTCTCCCTTCGCGTCCCACCACAGCGCAGTCAGAGGGATAGAGAGCCCATCGGGTGGCACTTCGTGGCTCAGTGACGATTGCAATTCGTGAGCGGTCATCTTCATGACACTCTTCTATCACTACTTCCCGCCCCCGTTGTGCCTTTTTCGCCGACATATTTGATGCGGCTGGAACGCAACGATCGAACAGGGCCTGGGGACCGAGCGAGAGCGTCATCTTCTTCGGAATTAGAAGCGCAACAAATAGCTGAACTTCACGAAAATCTGGCGATCGGTGGAGGTAGCAGGCACGCTGGTCGGCGCATATTCAGGCGTCGCCGTCGCTTCGTAATCGACATTTTGAAACGTATCCGCGTATCCCATGTAGAAAGCGGTGCCGGGATGGGGCAAATAAGTAAACAGAAGCGTCGCGTCTGCCTGTTTGGAGTAACTGCTGTCGACCATCGGTGTTATTGGGCAAAAGCGAGTTGTAATCCAGAATTGCACGGAAGGAATAGTCCGGCGTGAATTGGTAGTTGATCTTCGATCGAATCAAGTGATTGGTAAAGATGTCGCCCCCCGGCTCACACTCCGTCGGCAACTCGCCCGGACGCGTGGCCAGCCGTGTGTAGTAATAAATCTCATCCAATCGCAGATGCGGTTGCGGCCGCAGCGTGACCGTGGCGGAGACGTTGTTTGAATCCCCCAGAAATGGCTCGACACCCATAGGTGGAAAGTAGTTCGGCCGGCTACCTTGCGAATAGGCCCCGGTAAAGTCAAGCCAGCTGAACCATGAAGACATAAGTGACAGCTTGCCGGAGCGCTCGCGAAAGCCAATGCCGTCGTAAAGTTCGAAAGCCTCCTGGTAGGCCACACTCAGAATGGTCGTGCGGGGCAATGTCACAGAGAACCCTGGCGTCGCGGACCAGTTCTGCAGTCGACTCTCATGGTCATAATTCAAGACGGTGTCGATGCTCGGGCCGAAGGCCAGCAGTGTCTGGCTCTCTGAAGGCTTCCATTTATAGCTGTAAGAGGTCTCCCAATAGCGGATGTCCGGGCGACTCAGGTACCCAAGCGTCGCGGACAAGCCAGGACTGCGATCAAGATAATCCGACTCGAACGACTTGTGATTGTCGTATTTGCTCAAGCCCAGTACGTACCCGGGGCCCGCGAGATACCCGCCTGGATTCTGCTCAGTCTGCGTAGTGCTCGCCTGCCCAGCTACGTTCCAGTTACTTGGAGTCAGATAGCGCAAATCAACCGACGCAGCGCGGTTCGACTTCGATTGAAAGGATGTATCGCTCAGGAAAAGCCCTACATGCGATTGGTGCCCAAATTCCCGCTCTACCCTGAAAACACCGTCGTACGCGCGATCGCCGTGACCGGTTTCCCCTTCCGCGAGCACTTCGCCCGGAGCCCTGTCATCCGCAGCCAGCGCGCCCATGCTCCAACGGCCGACTGAGCCGGTCAGCTTGACTCCAAATTGCGGGTCAACAATGCGCCGCGAAAAGAACAGTTGCTCCGGCATCGTGAAGATCGACGCATTCTCCAGAAAGAACGGCCGCCGCTCCGGGAAGATCACCTCAAAGCGCTGGTTCACCTGAACCCTGGGGTCATCGGATCCAATCTCGCTGAAGTCGGGATTCAAAGCCACATCCAGCGTTAAGGCGTCGTCGATTACTGCTTTCGCATCGAGCCCCGGATGATGCTCATTCTGCCGTTGGAAGCCGTTCGACGGATCCAGGTAGCTGTCTCGTGAGAAAAGACCATACGGGATCAATTGGATATTGCGTCCTGGCGAGATGTCCTCGTCAATTTCGATGGGTGCAAACTGGCCTACGAACTGCGGCATGCGTTGATGCGAGATAAAGGGCCAGATGGAGAGTTCGCTCGAACGCCCAATGAATCGGGCCAGGCAAATATTCCAAATCTGCTTTGAACCGCGAGCAAAACGCAGGCTGCGAAAAGGAATTGTCTCCAGCACAACATAGCCGTCTTCAGTGATGCGCCCCTCGGAATACCAGAGCGATTCCCAACTGGGATCGTCCCCAATTCCGTCCGTTGTGCGACCGTCATATTGAATGCCGTAGGGGTTCACGTCGAACCAGTACGCATGCTTGTGATCGTTAAAGGTATCGATATTGATGGTGACGCGATCGTCGGTGTCGATTTCCTTGCGGGGCGCCACGCGGGCACGGATCTTGGCCGGATCTGCTTGCAGATCCAGCCCACGTACAGATTCTTGCTGTCATACGACAGATAGGCCGCAGTCGGCTGGCTGATTGGATCGCCATCGTGCGGATCAAACTGCTTGAAAACGGTCACCACCGCCTCGGCTTCACGGGGCGTGCCATTCATAAAGTCCTCCAGCTTGGGAGGACGGTTGACACGTGGAATGTGCAGCGGCCCGTCATCGCCAAATGCAAAACCCCCATTCAGCACCCGGGCTGCGACAAGAATCGATACAAATCCCAATCTGCGCCAATCGAACAAGAAGGCAGTAGTCATGGAACTCCCGGCAATTGCATGAGCAAGAAAATGCCCAAGCGGCTGAAAATAGATGAGGCCGCTAGGAGTCTACAACGAGCGCCGCGGCAATTGCGGTGACGCGAGACCGCTCGCAAATGCCTCGTGTAGGGGCGTCTCTCATTTTCTCCAGCATGAGGTGATTTAGGTCACATCCTTCAAGGGTCATCCACTGATAAAAAGTGAACAACGTTCCGATATGAAGAGCACGAGGTCCAGGGGGTCAAAGGTACGGCGGGCGAGTTCCAACCGCTGGCCATTTCCCAGGGGGTCAGCCCATGCGTCTGCGCAAGGCGGAGATCGGACCAACCGGTGTTTGCAACTCAGACCGAATTGGTCGTATACTGAAATCCGACTATTCCGGTCGTAGTTTGAGGGTGCTGCCCTTTCTGCGGTACTCGGGAATCCGGCGGTTCAGCGTACTGAGTGAGTTGAAGATTGGCGAAAGTGGGGTGCTGGTGGCCCTCGACCTCCCCAAATCCGTCCAGAACCACCTGATGCATATGGGCTTCTTGCCCGATGCGCATGTGAAGGCATTGCGTCGCGCTCCGGCCGGTGATCCTACGGTGTACGGCATCGACGGCATGGAAATCGCCCTTCGGATTGAGACCGCCGGCGCCATTCGCGTGCGGACCTTCGAGGCAAGCGACTTCGAAAACACCCAGGACGAGGATCAGGGCCAGGACGACCAGGAACTCACCGAGGCAGCCAAATGAGCACTTGCTGCACGACCCCGGCGTTCGAGCCGCCTGCCCACCCTGCGCCCGATGGCACGCTCCGGACCGTCGTTCTGATAGGCCCCCCGAACTCCGGCAAATCCACCCTTTTCAATCGGCTGACCGGCCTTCGGCAAAAGGTGGCCAACTACCCCGGCGTCACCGTGGAACAGCGCATGGGCCTCATGGCTGGCGTAGGGCGAGACGATCTCACCCTGATCGACCTACCCGGCGTTTACTCCCTTAGTCCTTATTCTGAAGACGCCCGTGTTTCGATTGACGTTCTCAAGGGCAAGATGCCCGGCACACCCAAGCCCGATGCCGTATTGCTGGTGCTTGATTCCCTGCATCTTACGCGCCAGCTCATGCTGGCCGCGCCCGTCCTCGCGCTCGGCCTGCCCACCCTGGTGCTGCTCAATATGAGCGACCTGATGGAGTCCCGCGGCGGCGCCATTGACGCCCTCAAGCTAGCCCGTGAGCTAGGCGCCCCGGTAGCCCAGATTAGCGCCGTTCATAGAACTGGCCTCGAATCCGTTACGCTGTTCCTCAACCAGCACGCTGGACCAGCGCTCGCCAAGCCGCTGAGCCTGCCTGTGCTGGGCAATGCGGCCAGCACGCACTCCTGGGCAGCTCAAATCAGCCGCCGCACCGGCTACCAAGCACCGCTTTCAGCGGAAAACAGCCGTAGGATCGATAACATCCTCCTCCACCGCATCTGGGGACCGCTCCTGTTCCTCGTCGTCGTTGTCGGCGTTTTTGAGGTAGTCTTCTCCATCGGCCAGCCTCTCTCCGACGGTTTTGGCGATATCCTCGCCCGCATGGGCGACCTGGTCCGGCCGCTGTTGCCCGTCGGCTGGCTCCAATCTCTCCTTCTCGATGGCGCGTGGAAGGGCATCTCTTCGGTCCTTGTCTTCCTCCCCCAGATTCTGCTGCAGTCTTCGATAACTCGGAGTGCTCGAAGACTGCAGCAGAATCTGGGGGAGGGGGACAAGGACCGAAGAATGCCCTTCCACGCGCCATCGAGAAGGAGAGATTGGAGCCAGCCGACGGGCAACAGCGGCCGAGCCAGGTCGGGCGTCGGCGAGGATATCGCAAAACCGTCGGGGAGGCTGGCCGATGGGGGAAACCCCAAAAACGCCGACAACGACGACGAGGGACGGGAGCAGTACCAACGGTGGAGGAGGATGTTATGGATCCTACGGCTGTTTTCCGCTGAAAGCGGTGCTTCATCCTCGGTGCGGCGGCTGATTTGAGCTGCCCAGGAGTGCGTGCTGGCCGCATTGCCCAGCACAGGCAGGCTCGGCGCTTGGCGAGCGCTGGTCCAGCGTGCTGGTTGAGGACGCGTAGAAAACGAGGCCAGTTCTATAAAACAGCGCTGATCTCAGCTACCGGGGCGCTAGTTCACGGGCTAGCTCGGGGGGGGGGTGGAGCCGCCGCGGGACTCCATCAGGTCGCTCATATTGAGCAGCGCCAGGGTGGGCAGGCCCGAGCGCGAGGACAGGGCGCGGCCAGCATGAGCTGGCGCGTCAAGATGCAGGGAATCAAGCACCAGCATACGCATCGGGCTTGTAGGATATACCGGGCGTCTGACCTTGAGAACGTGGATCCAAACACGGGCGTCTTCAGAATAAGGACTAAGGGAGTAAACGCCGGGTAGGTCGGATCGGGGTGAGATCGTCTCGCCCTACGGCCATGAGGCCCATGCGCTGTTC
>CAVQZQ010000042.1:0-62677 GCA_963718435.1 uncultured Acidobacteriota bacterium
GGCGGCACCGGCAGCGGCCCGACACCGCTGGCCATCGCCACCCCGGGCATGCCCTGCAGCGCGGGTGGCTGTGATCCGACCGGCGGCTCGCCCCAGATCACCGGCAACTTCTGGGCCGCCGCCTTTTCGGCCACCGGAGGAACCGCCCCCTACACCTGGTCGGCGGTTGGCCCGCTGCCTTCGGGACTGACGCTGACGCCGTCCGGCCTGGTCTCCGGCACCCTACCGGCCACGCCGGGGACGGAGTCATTCACCCTCCGGGCGGCCGACAGCGCCAGGCGCGACGGCCACCCGAGCAGTTCAGTTTCAGCGTGGTCCCCAGCCCCGCGGCTGGGCCAACCTCCGGTGTAGGCGCGTTCTGTGCCAGCGTGTCTCGCCACCTGATAGGAGATCGGCGAAAGCTGCTGTTTCCACTCCGCATCCGACTTGACGACCCGGGGCACAGTTGCTTTGCCGGTCAATTTGCCGACGTCAGAAAACTCGACGATGGTGACAGAGCCGGAGCCGCGCCCACTCGCCTCTGCAGCAGCAACCGGGGTCGCCGAAATGCCCAAAGAGCTGCGGCGCCGCACGCACTCATCGTTGCGAAGATGAATCGGCGGCGGTCTTGCTGCTGCATCGATGCGGTCTCGGTGGCCTGGATTGCCGAATTCTCGTGTGGGGTTTTTGCCATGGTAGACTCCCATTTAATTCTCGGCAGTGCACGGAGGAACGAGATGGATCACGAGCAGAAAAACGATACAAGACGGAGGGGCACGGCGCAAGCGCGGGTTATCGATCCCATGTGAGGGACCAGTGTTCATCGGAATCAGCTTGGAAATCCGGCCGCAACGACATTCCAGCGCGGATGGCCTTTGTACGTTTGAAGGTTTGGACGGATCACTGAAGCTCTGCAGTTTACAGTTTTACAGCTTCACAGCCTTAAAAAATGCCGGTTGATGCGGCTACTTATCTGCTTTAAAGAATGCAGCTTAGCTCTTTTGCAATGGTAATTTGCTCAAATTTGCTCTGATTTGCTTGGCTTTTAGCGACCATTTAGCGCGTTTTGACCGCTTTTGGTGGCAAAAGGGAAGGCTTCAGGGCTTTTTCGTCCCCGGTTTCCCACCTGAATCGGGCGGAACACATGGTCATTGCTCCAGGCTCTGATTCGATTGTGCGCTTTTCGAAGAAATAATCTGCAACGTCTGGAGAGAATTTTGTTGAGGGGCGATGGCGCGGAACAACATTCAGAAATGTTGCTTAGATAGTAATTGCCGAGTTGGCGGTCACACAACCGCGATACTTAAGACCACATCATCGTACTGTCATCACCGGTCCCCAACTGCGAGGGACCGGTGGCACCCTCATCCTGGGTTGGGACAAATTCACCGAGACCGTGGCCACCCGCCTGTTTTGCGATGAGAGAAGGCTCTGCTACTGGGCCGGCGCGCGTTCGCCTGCTTCGTTGCGCGCTTGGGCTTTCTCGGCCAGCACCTTGTGGGCGGTGTTTTCAAGGGCCTGGGCTTCAGGAAGGAAGATCATCGCCTTCTGAACCATCGGGTCCCATTCGGCCAGGACACGCAAACCCTGCAGTTCGCCGAACTGGCTGGTGACGATCTTTTCCTTGATATTGATCTTCACCCAATCCATGACGCCATTCAGTTCCGCCTCGGTGAAGGGAATGTTCTGGTGGTCAGGAATTCCTTGAACGATTTCAGCACGGCGTCATCCAC
This sequence comes from uncultured Acidobacteriota bacterium, assembly GCA_963718435.1. Lineage (GTDB taxonomy): Bacteria > Acidobacteriota > Terriglobia > Terriglobales > Acidobacteriaceae > Telmatobacter. The sequence continues at coordinate 1,713 of CAVQZQ010000042.1, forward strand.
CTGGAAGTTCTTGTCGACGGTGTGGTTCGCCAGGTAGAAGGAGCGAAGTGGAAGAATGCCGATTTGAAGAGCAGCTCATCCTGGAAATCGTTGCTCTTCGGGCTGTCGATCTTTTCGTCCGGCGTGATGCCGCCACCACCGTATACCGTTCGGCCGCCGTCAGTCAGCTTAACTTCGCGGTTGGTGGAGTTGGCGGCATGCGCCAGCGTGATTTAGTAGTAGTCGTAAAGCGAGACGCCTGGTAGTTGCGCTGGATCAGGCGGCCGGAGGGCGTGTAGTAGTGGTAGGTGGTCAAAGCCAGGCCGGTGTTTTCGCTGAGGTTGTAGACGGTCTGTACCAGGCCCTTGCCAAAGGTGGTTTCGCCGACGATCAGGGCGCGATCATGGTCCTGAAGCGCGCCGGAAACGATCTCCGCCGCCGAAGCCGTGTCTCGGTTTACCAGTACGACGATGGGAAAGTCTTTGCCGTCGTTGCCGTGGGTGGCGGTATAGACCTGATCGGGATAGGCGCGGCCGCGCTGGGAAACGATGGTTGTCCCTTTCAACAGATGGTCGCAAACTTCAACGGCCTGACTCAGCAAACCGCCGGGGTTATTGCGCAGATCAAGGACCAACCCTTCAAGTTGCCGAAGTTGTTAAGGCCTCAATGATCTCCTGGCCGGTGGTCTCCTGGAACTGGGTCAGGTGGATATAGCCGACTCCGGGGTGAATCTCGAATGAAGGTCCACCGAGGGGTGAGGAATTTCGTCGCGGATGAGGTCGAAGTCCAGCGGCTTGGCCTGGCCGTCGCGGACCATGGTGACCTGAACGTGGTACCCTTAGGGCCTTTGAGCGCTTTGGCCACCTGGTCTGAATCATGCCGTCAGCCGATTTGCCGTCGATGGAGGTAATGTCGTCGCCGGGGCGAATACCGGCCCGGAACGACGGGGTATCTTCGTACGGCGTGATGACATAAACCTTATTGCCCTGCTGCTGGATGACCATGCCGACGCCGTAGTAATGGCCGCGCTGGTCTTCGCGCATCGGGCGTAAGCCTTGGGATCGTAGAAGTTGGAGTGCGGTCAAGCACGCGCAGCATGCCGGGAATGGCGCCATCATAGATGGCTGCGTCCGCCTTATCGCCGTTGATGGGCTCGGCGTAGTTCTGCTCAACGAGCGCGTACACGTCGGTAAAAGTCTTGAGGCTGTCGCGGATCTGGCTCTCGTCTTCGGACGACTGCGCCCCACTTGCGCTGCATGACGCTGCCCACGACGGCGCAAACGGTAAAGAAGAGGATGAGGGTGAAAAGTGCCCTCGGGCGGGGGGAGTCATAGGCGGGAGGAACCTCCAGACAGCAGCAGGTGCGACAGGCACCTTGTGGGAGCCTCGCAAGGCGGTCTTGGGATAAAGTATACCATCGGCTTGTTTGACGCATTCGGCGACGCTTCGGATAGCGGGGGCAATCGCCGAAGGATAACTCGATGACAATTTCGCCGTTTGCGCCGCCCCTACGGGGCTAACTGGCTTTTGGCGGCCCCCTTCTCCACGCTGAAGCGCGGGGCTAACGACCGTTGCGCCTCCGGCGCGATAGAAATCGGAACCAGTGTGGTCAATGAATTGAATTCATGCGATTGCCTTGCCGGGTGGCGGCCCACGGCGGTATTGGCCCGCAGGTGAATCGGCCCGGTACTGTGGCTTCGGGAAATCTCCGATTTTACCTAGCGACCGGGCTTGCATCGCGCTTCTGCTATCCGGGCTGCTATCCGGGCTGCTATCCGGGCTGCTATCCGGGCATTTACAATGACGTCTATGCTTCAGGTGGGGAAGATTCGCTGCCTGGATTGTGCCGACCTATGACCCTGACTCTTCTTCGCATCCCCGCGGCTTTCGTGCTTGGCACGTCGCTGCTCGCAGTTCCCGTTTTGGCGCAAACGCGCACCACTCCAGCGGCAAGCCCCTACGGCGGCACAACGGTGGAAGGCATCATTGCCCGGGTCAACGACCAGATCATTACCCAGTCGGATTATGACCGGGCGATGAAGGAACTGGACCAGGAGAAGCACCAGGCGGGCGCATCGATGCAGGAGATCTCAGACGCGCACCGGGATCTGTTGCGGAACTTGATTGACCAGCAGCTTTGGCTTTCAAAAGGCAAAGAGCTGAACATCAACGGCGAAACCGAGTTGGTGAACAAGCTCAACGATATCCGGAAACAATACAATCTTGCCTCACTCGAGGACCTGGAGAAGGCGGCCCAGCAACAGGGCGTCTCGTTTGAGGACTTCAAGGCCAATATCCGCAACCAGATCATCACCCAGGAGGTGATGCGCCAGGAGGTTGGACGTAAGCTTTCGTTCACTCCGGGCGAGGTGCAGCAGTATTTTGAGCAGCACAAGCAGGAATATGCGCAGCCTGAGAGTGTGCGGTTGGGAGAAATTCTGGTTTCCACCGGCACCGGAACGGATCAGGACGATCCGCAAAAGGTGGCGGCGGCCAAGGCCAAGGCAGACGATATCGAGGCGAAACTGCACAGCGGCACAGATTTCAACCAATTGGCTAAGACCTTCAGCGACGGTCAAACGGCTGCCGAAGGCGGCGATCTGGGTCAGTTCCACCGCGGTTCGCCAGCCTTAGCCAAAGTGCTGGAGGACCAAACATTTAACTTGAAGCCCGGGCAGTACACGGAGCCCATTCGCACCAAGCAGGGGTACGTGATTCTGAAGGTGGTGGAACACACCCCCGGCGGCGTTCCGGCGTTCAAGGATGTTGAGCAGGATGTGGAACAGGCCTACTACGTCAGCAAGATGGAGCCCGCGATGCGGGACTACCTGACGCAGATGCGGGACGACGCTTACCTCGAGGTAAAGCCAGGATTCATTGACACTGGCGCGAGCCCCAACAAGCGGGTATTCCCTATCGCCTATTCGGCTTACACGCCGCCTGCTTCGAAGAAGAAGAAGAAGGTAGAGCGCACCCGTTTCCGGGAGACGGCTCACACGTTCCGCCAGAAATCCCCGCAACTGGAGCCGGTTTCTGCGACGACGACCAAGCCTGCGGCGACCAAGCCTGATAAGAAGACGAAGAAGGATAGCACCGCCCAAGCGGCTTCAATGAAGCCCGGCAAGAAAGAAAAGATCCGGTTTGGCAAAGCGCCGCAGGAGACGCTGCCGGATTCGCCCGCACTGAAGACGGAAGACGCCGGAGCGGTGCCGCGGGAAACGGTAAGTGCTGCCGCGGAGCCCGACAATCCGCTGGAGACTTCTACCCGGCCGGAGAAGAGGACCCGTTTCAGTGAACGAGCCAAACAGCCAAAGGCATCCAAAACGAAGGGTCTGAAGAAGGATCCGATGGCCCCCGCGCCTCCGGACGCCGCCGACATTGCAGACCGCCAGCAGCAGTCAGCTCCGCTGGGTCTGGCGGGAGACACAGCTTCAAAGAAGAAGAAGAAATCGACCGCGACCACCGGTGAAAAAACGCGCTACAGCGACGAGAAGAAAAAGACTTCAACTGAGGCGCAGCCGCAGCAACCTCAGGAACCTACGCCCATCGCTCCTGTGCCGGGAGCGCCCGCGCCAGCATCCGCTCCCCAGCCGCAACAGTAGACGGACCTTTGAGCAATTGCCATGCGCGTCCTCAGTTAGCGAGCCGCAACGGCAGTTGTGGGTGTGATGGTGACTGCGGCTGCGTTCCAGCCTTCGATCTGAATCTTGGGTGTGCCGGTTTCGTTCTCCGGCAACAGCGCAGTCAGCGTAGTGGATTCGCCGGGAGTGAGTTCGATCCAGTTGTCTGACCAGAAGACAGGCGCGATAAGCCCTCCGGAAGCGGTCCGCGCAGCAGCGTGAATCTGGAAGGCCAGCACAGTGGAGCGGTTGTCGAGATGCACGCGAATCTCGCGGCCGTTCGGAGTGTTCTCAATCTCCGCACTGGAGGCGACCAGGGCCGGCGGCAGAGTGGTGAGCGCGGCAAGATCGACGGGGCGCGCCGCGGGGGTGTGCGTATAGTCCGTTCGATCCCAATCAAACGTGGTGAGCGCGGTGGGTACCCAGTAGAAGTTGTGGCTGACGACATGGCCCGCAGCATCTGTCAGCGACAGGTCGATGAAGAGAATCCGATCCGCTCCGGAGTAGAAGCTGTCCGGTATATCGAAGACCCTCTGCGCACTGTCGGGTCCCGCAACGACCGGTGTCTCCGCGCTGTACAAGTCCTTCCATGCAAGGTTGTGGACATGGAGGCTGGCATGCAGCCCTGCAACAGGCTGGTAGGTGCTGTTGACGACCACGATCGACCGGTCGTCGTAAGAGTACTGAATATGGAGGGGCTCGCAGGCCTTTTTGGTGGCGAAATATCCAGCGCCCGCATCGAGATAGTAGTCGTAGAGGTGCCAAATCATGGACGGCCACGCGTTGTTGAGCATCCATTGAATGACGCCTGTGGACAGGTATTTGTTCTTGCCGTAGGCCTCAAACATGGCGCGTTCAGAGTCGTACTCCATGGTCTGCGCCATACGCTCGTAGTCAGCGGCTGAATTGGGTTTGACGTACATGGCACTCATGGCCTCGTCGAAGACCGTGAGTTTCACGAACCCGCCACCACCGTTATGGAGACTCCAGGTGGGTGTAGCCGGCCACGCTTCGGGATCGGGCAGAAATTTTTCGCGGCTGGCGACTGACGGAATGGCTGGCCCAGGACTGGTTTCAGTGTTGAAGCCGAAGGCTCCGCCGTAGTGAATCCCGTAATACCAATAGCTGGGGTCGACATAGTCGTAGGGACCGGTCATCTTCACGCCGCTGTCGCCGGTCACGGTTGTGGGGGTGGCGGTGGCGGACGAGAGGATGGGGTTGGGCCAGTGCGTTTGCGATTCGACTTGCAGATAAGCGGTTTCGACATCGGCGGGCGGAGGATTATCGCTGCCGTTGAACCAGACAAGCAAGCTGGCATGCTGCCGCAGGCGCAACATCTGCGAGCGTAGCGACGCCGTAGCGATTGCGTGATCCTCCGGCGTCCAATTCTTCCAGTGCTCCCAGTGGTCGCAGCAGCACCAGCCGAGCATTACGAGGATGCCCTGTTGATCGGTGAGATGAAAGAAGTCTTCGGTTTCGAGTTTGCCTTCGAGGCGGATGGTGTTGAGGTTCATGTCGCGCACCATGCGGATCTGGTTGCGCAGGCGCTCTTCATTGGTGCGCAACAGCATGTCCTGCGACCAGCCGGCGCCGCGCACCAGGATCGGCTTGCCGTTCACGCGAAACAAGCGATTGCCGGCGGTGGTCAGTTCCGAAGTGATCTCGCGAATTCCGAAGTCGATGGTTTGTTCATCCGTCACGTGGCCTTGATCTGTGAATTTCATCGTGAGGCGTTCAAGATGCGGCTCGCCCATCTGGTAGGGCCACCAGAGCCTTGGATTGTGAATGCGGAGAGTGGGAAACTGTTCGGGCAAAAAGACCACGGTGCGATCTTCGTGTGCGGCCAGTTCGACCGGCTGTTCAATGGCGGCTCCGGCGGCCGAACCGGAGACAATGCCTTTCACCGGGTGATCCGAGGCGTTGTGCAATTCGGCATACACGGTGAGGTCGGCGCTATTGAGAGTGCTGTCTCGAAAGTGCGTGACTGCGAGGGGCGAGCGCAATGTGACCGGGCCAGTGGCAACCAGGTTCACTGCGCCCCAAAGGCCCATGTCCTTGTCGGGTGGGCAGGGGTTCCAGTCGACCCAGTTGATGCCGAGGTCTTTATCGGTGGGCGCGAAGGTCTCCACCGCGAGCACGTTTGCCTTGCCGGGCTTCAGTGCTTCCGTCACATCGAAGTCATAAGTGCGATAGGCTCCAGCCACTGCCTGCTCATCGGCAATCTTGTGTCCGTTGACCCAGATATCGGCGCGATAATTGACGCCGCCAAAGTGCAGCCAGAAGCGCCCGTCCGGCGCGGAGGCGAGCGGCGCCGTGAACTCCGTGCGATACCACCAGCCGCAGTGATACGGACTGTCAGGAGCCATAGGCAGGTTGGAAAACATGTGACCGAGGGGATAGGTGGTGCCGGGAATCTTGCGCAGGTTGTCGCCGAAGTAGGGATCGGGAACCGCTCCGGCGGCAGCTTGCGCGGCCAGCACGGTGCTGGGCACAGAGGTCTTGAGCCAACCTTCAACCGCGAATCCGTCAACAGCGATTGCGGCACCATCGGCCTGGAGTTTGCAGGCCGACTGCAAGCGCCAGCCATCGCGGAGAGGCGTCACGGTCTCAGCCCGAAGTGTGAGCGGCAGCAGAAAAATGACTACGAGACAAAGCGCGAACTTTCTGATCATGAGAGGCACCGGCGATCCTTGTGTTCTGGAGTGAGAATGGATGTTTTACCATAGCGTAGTTTGCGAAATGAATTTCCCCGAGCGGACTGCATTTCGACGGACCAAATCAACACCAAACCCTCGGAAAATCTCTGCCAACGGTCACGGGCAATCATCGGCTGGCACCCGCGCCGGTTCTTCGTTTCGTGGGAGCGCTCGTAGACATCCGCGCGACCAGTTGCGGCGCGGCTTTGTGCAATTCCGCATTCATCCCTACGCCGCGCTCTCTTGCATCAAGGACTTGCAGAGCGATCACGATGACGCATTCGGCGGGCCGCTCGAGGATCATCTTCAGATAGCTCTCAAAGAGCTTGCGCTGGCTCTGCATACCCATCAGGAGAGGGAGATCGTTTGCGGGACGCCCCAACTGGATTCCACGGACGATATTCGTACGTTTAAATGTCGACATTCATTTATTAAGAAACGATGATAACCGAAATTGCAGGCGCTCTGACAGTGCCAAAATATTCTCTGCGTTCACTCACGTTCTAGTTATTTAGGTTTTCGAAAAAACTGCGGCTCGCGGCAGTGTGGTCGCGGGCCTTTTCTTCCTCCGGCTTGCTTCGCACCGGTTCACGAATCGTGGCCCACTATCGATCGACTGAGCGTTTCGGTAAGAGTGATATTCTTTACCCGCATGGCGAAGGCCCTGGCTCCTGGTCGGCAACTTGACGGCTTCCCGGTCTCAGACTCCCTCCAACCTGCACCTCTATCTTCCGTCCAGCCTGGGCAGGCGAGAGAGTACGTCTTCGGCGTCTTTTCGGCGAATGAACATTTTGGGTGAGCGTTAGCTTCTTATCTTCAAACGGGTATTCACATGAAAGACATTTATATTGCGGATCTCGCGGGATTCGATGAAACGCGGATTTTTGACGGCTTTTTTCTGTTGTTGTCGCGACAACAACGGACGACCAAAGCGAACAAGCCCTATCTGAACCTGATCCTGGGCGATAAGACGGGCCAGCTCGAGGGCCGTGTCTGGGACGTCAGCGATCCACGAATTTACAAAAATGTTGAGCGCGGCGACATCGTCAAGGCACGCGGTTGCGTTTCGCGCTTTGATGACAGAATGCAAATGAAAGTCGAGCAGATGCGCAAGGCCACAGCAGACGAGGTGGACAAGGCCGACCTGCTGCCCTCTACCACATATGACGTGGATGAGCTTTGGCGTCAACTCACAGGTTATGTAGAGAGCTTCACCGAGCCGAACCTCAAGCTGCTGCTGAAAACGCTGCTCGACGATCCGTTGCTCGCCGGGCTCTATCGCCAGGCGCCCGCTGCACGCCAACTGCACCATGCGTGGCTCGGCGGACTGCTGGAACACGTTGTGAGCCTGCTGAATCTCGGCGATCGCGTCGCTCCGAACTATCCCATGCTGCATCGCGATCTGCTGCTGAGCGGCGTGATCCTGCACGACATCGGCAAAGTGCGCGAACTGGCGTGGGACGTGGGTTTCGAGTACACGGTTGAAGGCACATTGCTCGGACACATTCAAATGGGAATCGAGATGGTGGAGAAAACCATCGACAGCCTGCCGGATTTTCCGCCGCGATTGAAGACGCTGGTGCTGCACATGATTTTGTCGCATCATGGGAAGCTGGAGTTCGGGTCGCCCAAGCTGCCCATGATTCCCGAGGCGCTGGTGCTCAATTTTCTCGATGATCTAGACGCCAAGATGCAAGCGGTTGCGGGGGAGTTTGAGAAGTGTGCGCGGGAGGGGAAGGCGCCCGATGAATTGACGGGGAAAGTGTGGGCGCTGGATCAGCGGCAGTTGCTGAACACGCGAGGGTGGCTGGAGGGCGGGAAGTAGGGGCTGTTTTTGAGATAACGCTGTACATGTGACGCAATGCGTTATATTATTTCCTTAGATGATTCAGAGCTTCAAAGATGCCGAAAGCAAGAAGCTCTATGAAACAGGCACGAGCAGACGCTGGGCATCGATCCAGTCGGTGGCCCTTCGAAAACTGGATCAAATTGAGGCGGCGGTTAATTTAGCCAACTTGCGTATTCCGCCCGGTAACCGCCTGGAGTCGTTAAAAGGCGAGCGTCTCGGACAACACAGCATCAGGATCAACGACCAATATCGCATCTGCTTTGTTTGGAAGGTCGACGGAGCGCACGAGGTTGAGATTACTGATTACCACTGAACACGGAGCCAATGGAGTGGCGCATATGACCATCTACAGACCCCCTTCGGGATGGAATCTCCAGAGGGTGAGCACGCACCCCGGGCAGATGTTGCGTGAGGAGTTCCTCGTCCCTCTCGGCATTTCACAGAATGCTTTGGCTTTGAAGATTCGCGTACCTGCAACGCGCATCGGCGAAATTATTCATGGAAAGCGGTCCATCACCCCGGATACCGCTCTGCGCCTCGCCCGCTTCTTTGGCAACAGCCCGGAGTTTTGGCTCAACCTTCAACAGATGCACGATCTCTCAAAAGCCCGGCTTGAAATGAAAAAGACGATCGAGCGCGAAGTTGAGGTCTACTCCGTCGCGTGATTCCGCTTCTCGCTTAGAAGAGATCGTCGGCAGGTGCTCCGCTCTGATTTTTGCGTTCAGAAAGATCGATATTCAGGATAGGAACCAGTTCCACTGCTGCTCGGTGAGCGGCACCACGGAGAGCCTGCCGATTTTGACCAGTGGTGAATCCGCGAATAAAGGCTCGGCCTTGACCTCGGCGAGGGTTTTAGGGACCTTAAGCCGCTGGCCCACCTTGACGCGCACAACCGGCACCTTTGAATTGCCGGCGTCAACGCTGACCACCGAGCCTGTGCCTACGGCAGTGCGTTCGTCGCCGGTGTGATAGAAGATCCACTTTGTGCCCGGCTTCATTTCGCGCAAAAACTTCACTGCAGTCGGGTTGGTGACGCCATCCCACACCGTTTCCTTGTCGCGCAGGAAGGCGTCGAAGGAGTACGCATCGGGCTCGGTCTTGAAAAGAAAGTAGCTCATCCGCTCCATCGTAAGCGACTGGAGGGAAACAGGGAATAGGGTTCAAGCGGGTTTTTCTTGATCTCTGATCACGGAATTCGAGGTCGGGCGCATGTTCTCCCGATCGCCGTTCTCAAACCTCAAACGCTCTCTGGTCTCCGAGCAGCCGCTTTTGATCTTTGGCCGCTACAATCAAAGACATATGATCCGTTTCTCAACAGCCGGGGAGTCGCATGGGGAAGCATTGATTGCGATGATTTCCGGACTGCCTGCCGGAGTGCCCGTCGATCTCAATTTCGTGAACCGGGAACTGTGGCGGCGTCAGCAGGGCTATGGCCGCGGCGGCCGCATGAAGATCGAGACCGACAAAGCTCATGTTCTCAGTGGTGTACGGCATGGCAAGACGATTGGCGCACCCATCGCCATCCAGATTGCGAATCGCGACTGGAAGAATTGGGAGGAGAAGCTGCCGGTGGAGGCGGGGGACGCAGCCAAGCACCAGCCGGTGGCCTCACCGCGGCCTGGGCACGCTGATCTGGCGGGAGCCCTGAAGTACAACTTTCCTGACGCCCGCTACGTGCTGGAGCGCGCATCGGCCCGCGAGACGACCGCGCGAGTGGCGGCAGGGGCCTTTGCCAAGTTGATGCTGCGCCAGTTGGGAATCGAGGTGGCGAGTCACGTCATCCGCGTGGGCCGGGCGGAACTGGAGCGCGCCGCGACGTGGGAAGAGATTGCCGCCGTGGCCGCTCGCGACGAAATCCTGCTGAGCTGCGTGGATGCCAAGACCGAAGCCCGGATGAAAGAAGAGGTTGAATTCGCCTCCCGCACCGGCGACACCGTGGGCGGCGTGTTTGAGGTGGTGGTACACGATGTGCCAGCGGGCCTGGGCACATATGCCAACTGGGACGAGAGGCTCGACGGACTGCTGGCCTGGTCGGTGATGAGCCTGCAGGCGGTGAAAGCGGTCGAGATTGGCCGGGGTGTGGTGGCGGCCGAATCCTTCGGCTCCGCGGTGCATGACGCGATCCACTACGCCAGCACGGACATTGACCGGCCGACGCGGTTTACGCGTTCCCAGAACAATGCAGGAGGCATCGAGGGCGGCGTTTCAAACGGCGAGGACCTGGTGGTGCGCGGCTACCTGAAGCCGATTTCAACGCTGCGCCGTCCGCTGGAGTCGGTGCGCTTTGACACGCGTGAGGCCACCAGCGCGAGCTACGAGCGGAGCGACATCTGCGTGGTGCCTGCGGCGGGGGTGGCCGCGGAAGCCATGGTGGCTCTTACGGTTGCAGGCCTGGTGCATGAGAAATTCGGCGGCGATTCAGCGTTGGAAATGAAACGAAACTTTGACGGATACATCGAACAGATACGGAGCTTTTAAGAAGACGAGATGATTCTGAAGATCGTGAAATATCCCGAGCCGGTGTTGCAGCAGCCCGGCGAACCGGTTACCGAATTCAACGGCGAATTGAAGAAGCTGGTGGCCGACATGTTTGAGACCATGTATGCCTCGCAGGGCATCGGGCTTGCCGCGCCGCAGGTGGCCGTATCAAAACGCGTCACGGTGATTGACCTCAGCATGGGCAAGGATCCCGCCCAGAAACTGGTTCTCGTCAACCCCGAAGTCATTCTCCGCGAGGGCAAGCAATACGAGGAAGAGGGATGCCTGAGTTTTCCCGAAATTCGAGAGAAAGTTTCACGTGCTGCCAAAATCCGCATCCGCGCCCAGAACGAAAAGGGCAAGTGGTTTGAAATGGACGGCGAAGAGTTGCTTTCGCGCGCTTTTCAGCATGAAATTGACCATCTCGACGGCATGTTGTTCATCTTCAGGATGAGCACGCTCAAGCGGGACCTGGTACTGCGCAAGATTCGCAAGCTGCAGCGCGAAGGAACCTGGTAATTGTGAAGCTGGTCTTTTGCGGGACCCCACGCTTCGCAGTGCCCACGCTTGAGGCGTTGCTTGCGGAGGGTCACGTGATCGCGCTGGTGGTGACGCAGCCGGATCGCCCGGTCGGCCGTACACAGGAGCTCGTGGCGCCGCCGATGAAGCAGACCGCGCTCAACGCCGGCCTCGAAGTCATTCAGCCGGAAAAAATTCGCATCAATACCGAGTTTCGAACGCGGTTGGAAGCGATTGCACCGGATGCGATTGTGGTGGTGGCTTACGGGCGCATTATTCCGCCGTGGATGCTGGCGTTACCACGACTCGGCTGCATCAACCTGCACGCTTCCCTGCTGCCGAAGTACCGTGGCGCAGCGCCCATCCAGTGGGCAGTGGCGATGGGCGAGACGGTGACGGGCAATACGACGATGCTTCTCGAAGAAGGCCTGGACACGGGACCGATTCTGCTGCAGCAACGGGTGGAGATCACAGCGGAACAAACTGCCGCGGATCTTTTTGATGTGCTGGCGCAAGAAGGCGCGCCGCTGGTGGTCAATACGCTTGCCGGTTTGGGCAACGGAAGCATTCAGCCTCGGCAACAGGACAACGCGCGGGCCACTCTGGCTCCCCTTCTCGAGCGAGAAGACGGGCGGATGGATTTTGTTGGACGCACGGCCGCGGAACTGAAGAATCGTTGGCGCGGCTTTCAGCCCTGGCCCGGGGCTTTCACGATGCTTGATGGCAAGAAGTTGATTGTGCATTGCATGGCAGTGGTCGAGTCATTTGGCGTTGCGCAGGAGGGCTCGGCTGAGCCTGGTGAAATTCGAGTGAAGAATCATCGGCTGGTGGTCGCCTGCGCCCAGAATACGTGGCTGGAACTGATCGAGCTTCAACTCGAAGGCAAGAAGCGCCTGGGAGCCGCGGAGTTTTTGCGCGGGCTGCAGCTCCATGCCGGCGCGCGGCTGGGTTGAGAACGATGGCTGCAGTCTCCCCGGCGCGCAAGGCTGCATTTGCGGTTCTCTCGGCAGTTGACCGCGGTCAGTCGCATTCCGATGATCTGTTGCGCGGCAAGTCGGTTGACGCTCTTTCGGCGCCCGACCGAAACCTCGCCACGGCACTTGTGCTTGGCGTGTTGCGCTGGCAGATCCAATTGGATGATCAGATTCAAAAGCTGCTCGCGCGGCCTGGCGCCAAGCTCGATGCCGAGATTCGGATTGCGCTTCGTCTCGGCGCATTTCAACTGCTGCATCTGGACCGCATCCCTGCGCGCGCCGCGATCGACGAGAGTGTAGAACTGGCCAAGCAGGCCGGCCATCGTTTCGCTTCGGGGATGGTGAATGTGGTGTTACGCAAATTGGCAGTCGCTCCGCAGGCGCAATTTTCCGAGAAGACCGCGACAGAATTGGCGTTGGCGACCGCGCATCCCGCATGGATAGTCGAACGCTGGGCCGGCTTCTACGGATTGGAGGCGGCGCGCACAATTTGCCGTCATGGGCAGAGTCAGCCAGCAATGGTGGCGCGGGTGGTGGGCTTTGGATTGGAAGAAGAACTTGCCGCGGCGGGAGTCGGTCTGGAGACGGGCGAGTTGCTGAGCGCTGCGCGCACCGTTGTTTTCGGCGAGGTCGCGGACACTGCGGCGATTCGTGAAGGGCGTGTTTGGCTGCAGGATGAGGGATCACAACTGGTGGCGGAGATCGCGGGGCGTGCTCATGTGGGGCGGTCAGAAAGCCACGGCGTAATTCTTGACTGCTGCGCGGCGCCGGGGGGCAAAACGCTGATTCTGGCGGAGCGCAATCCCAAGGCCCGCGTTATGGCTTGCGAATCGAGCGCGCAGCGGCTGGCGCAAATGCGAAAGCGATTGGCTCTGCTCGGCGACAGGGTCGAATGCCGTCTCGCGGACGCAACATCGCTCGATGAAGTCTCTGCATATGACCTTGTATTGGCCGACGTGCCTTGCAGCGGCACGGGAACGCTGGGCCGCAATCCGGAGATTCGCCATCGTCTGCGTGTTGAGGACCTGGGCCGCCAGGCCGAGCGCCAACATGGCATTCTTGCGGCCGCGTTGCGCAGCGTGCGCCCAGGTGGCCGCGTCGTCTACTCCACCTGCTCGCTCGAGCCTGAGGAGAATGAGCAGGTGATTGCCGCGGTGCTCACGCAGATGCCGACTGCGCATGTGGTTCCGATTCGTTCGCGGATCGAGGTGATGGTCGGCGAAGGCGTTTTGACGGCTTCTGGCGCGGAGCAGTTGCAGAGGCGCACTACGCCGGAGGGCTTCCTGCGCCTGCTGCCCGGGGTCTTTCGAACGGATGGATTCTTTATCGCGATGATCGAGCGAACTGCTTGATCGATTGAAATGCGCTGAACTGTTGAGTCGGAGGTGGGCTACTCCGCAGACAGGCGCAAGGCTTCGTAGTCGGGGCCGATAAGGTCGCAGAGTGCTTCGACTACAAGCTCGTGATCCATGCGCTGCGGCAGGCCGGAGACGGTTACGGAACCCACTACGCCCGCACCACGCACGGCCAGTGGAAACGATCCGCCGTGCGTAGCGTAGTCGGCCACCGGCAGACCTTGCGACTCGAGAAGGGTCTCGTTCTTTGATTTTTGTTTCAAGCCAATCGCGTAGGAGCTGTGGTGGAAGCGCGCGACTACGTTGCTCTTGCGCCGCACCCACTCCACATTGTCGGGCGTTGTGCCCTCCATGGCTGTATAGAAGAGCGGCTGGCCGAAGCGGCGCACATCGATGACGACGGCAAGACCGCGTTCGACGGCCATTGCGCGCAAACGGGCGACCCAACTCCCACGCCGTTTGTGCGTCCAGTCGCGGCAGTACAAGCTCGCTTTCCTGCAGCGCGATCTTTTCCATATCTTCACTCAATCCCATGAATTCATCCTTTCCATCGTTGCCATGGTAGCGCAGAGCAATCAGCTATTCGAACGCGTCGGATCACTGGCCTAAGTTTTCCCGCTCTCCTCGATCACAAGATTGGATTGCGGAACGATCCCTAGCCGTTCATAAATCGGGCGCATCTCCTTGCGCACGGCCTTGAGCCGCGACCAGAACCACAGGGATCCGAGGATACAGGCAACGCCACTGACGATCACTGTGCGCTGAGCGCCGATGGCGTGAGCCAGGGCCCCGGCGAGAAGGCTGCCGAAGGGCGCCATACCGACGAAGGCCATTGTGTAGTAGCTCATGACGCGACCCCGCATTTTCTCGTCGACCAAGGTCTGGAGAATGGTGTTGCTGGCAACCATTCCCTGCATCATGCCAAAGCCCGTGACGAACATCATCAGCAACGAGAGCCATAGAACTCGCGAAAGCCCAAAGCAGATCAGTCCTATGCCGAAGACGGCGGCAGCAATGGGAATCATCTTGGTGAGTCCGCGCACAGAGCGGCGGATCACGAGGGACAGCGCCGACACCAGCGAGCCAACACCCACCGCGCCCATCAGGAAACCAAGCGTGTGAGGACCACCGTGCAAGACCTGTGCGGCGAAGATCGGCATGAGCACCATGAAAGGCCAGCCCATGAGGCTCAGCAATGCGAACAGCATCAGGATGGTGCGGACAGGCGCGAAACCCGATACATAAGCCCAGCCTTCGCGCATTTGCGCAATCATAGTGGCTGTGACGCGGAGTTCTTTCGCGCGCGGTAATCTCATCATCAACAGCGAGGCGATGACCGCAATGTAACTGATGCCGTCGATGAGAAAGCACCAGCCCTCGTTGGTGACCGCGATCAGCATCCCCGCCAGGGACGGGCCGATGAGACGCGCCGCATTGACCATGGAGGAGTTGATGGCGATGGCATTGGAGAGGTCGGCGCGGTCCTCGACCATCTCGACCATGAAGGACTGGCGGCCGGGCATGTCGAATGCGTTGACGACGCCCTGCAACGCGCTCAGCGCAAGCACTTCGGCGATGGTGATGCGATGAGACAGCGTGAGCCACGCCAATGCGAGCGACTGCGCCATGGCCAGCGACTGGGTCCACACGAGAACCTTGCGGCGATCGAGGCGATCAACGAGGACACCTGCGAGAGGGGCGAGCAGAAATGTAGGAATCTGCCCAGCGAAGCCCACGGTACCGAGCAGAAGAGCCGATTTGGTGAGTCGATAGACTAGCCACGAAGTAGCGATGCGCGTCATCCACGTGCCGATGAGGGAGATGCTCTGCCCGGCAAAGAAGAGGCGGAAATTGCGATGGCGCATGGCCCGCCATGCGTGCGAAAAATCGCGCGCCGGGGATGTTGCAGCGCTCTCGAATTGAGGTTTCCCGGGCTCCGGCGTCATTCGTTCCTGATCTTGGATGCGGCAGGCAGTTAAAACGGAGCGAAGGCTATTTTGCCACGATCAGTTTCACTTCCATGGTCTGATCTACGCGGGCCCCGGCGGGCGGTTGCTGAGCGATCACTGCCCCGGGCAATACGGGAGCCTTGGGGGGTGCATTGCCCGAACCAACAGGTGGCAAAGGCACATCGACAAACGTGGGTGGGGCGGATTTAATTCCAACTTTGGCGAGGTCGGCCTGGGCAGTGACCACAGGCAGGCCGGCGAGATCGGGCATGACGTAGCCGTCCGGAATCTCATTGTCTGGCGCGGCCACGAGCAGATTCACCGCGGGGCGCTCGATGCCTTGTGCGTGCGCGGGCGGGTCCTGGGCCAGCACGGTGCCCTCGTCGACACCGTCGTCGGGAAGGTGCGCAGTCGCGCCGACCTCAAGGCCCACGTGGCGCAGACGAAGAGCGGCAAGGCGATCATCGGTGCCCACCGTGTCGGGCACATCGACCTTCTGCGGCCCAAGGCTCTCGGACACCCGCACACGCCATGCGCGACGGACGACGGTGCCCTCCGGAGGCGACTGCGACAAGATGTGCCCGGCCGCCACTTCGGCGGAGTAGTAGCGGTTATCGACATCAAGGTTCAGCCCCATTCCGGCGGTCTGGCTGCGCGCATCGGTGACGGTCATTCCCTTGAGCGCCGGGACCTGAACCTCAGCGCCATGAATGGCGAAGTGCATCGTGGTGATGGCGGCCAGCAGCGCGACCGCAACCAGCAGCATGACCAGCGAAGCGGTTCGAAAAAAGCGGATGAGGAGATGGCCTTTCATGGTTCCGGCTCACCGTCCGAATAGACGATTTCGTATTCGATGGGCGCCGCCTTCGCGAGCATGAGCGACACGGAGCAGTACTTATTTTTCGAAAGAGACACGGCATCTTCGACGGCTTTGCGGCTTAAATGTCCGCGAACGGCGTAGGTGAGCTTGATGTGAGTGAAGACGCGGGGCGGGGCTGGGGCCTGGGTGGCGGTGGCTGTGACGCGCAGACCGGCGAGCGGTTGCCGCTTTTTCTGGAGAATGCTGACCACGTCGACCGATGTGCAACTACAGAGCGCCATCAAGACAGCCTCCATCGGGCTGGGACCATGGGTGTGCGCGGAGTTCGCGTCGAAGATAATCTTGTTGCCATTCTCCGCGGTCCCCTCGAAAACGTCGCCCTGCGTCCATTCACTGTGCGCAATCATGACTTCAGAATTCTCCTCGCGTTAACGGCAGTTATCCGTCGCAGGCTCGGGGTGAATCGTCACCCGGTACACTTCGGGGCACTCCAGTTTGAAGCGGTCCTCAAGTGCGGTGATGACCTCGTGGACGTGCTGCATGGTCAACGCGTCGGGCAACGTGCAATGACAGGAAACGGAGATGTGCTCGCCGGTGCGGCCAACGGTGATTTCATGCACATCTGCGATTTCAGGTGAGAAGACGGCGGCATTTCGCAGGGCCTGCTCGATTCTGCGATCTTCTTCGATCATCTCCTCGGGCTGCTCGATGGTGGCGGGTTGGCTCTCGATGTGGGTCAGCACAGAATCGATCTCCGGCGTCTCGCGCAGAATCTCCGCCTCCATTGCGGAGACAAAACTGTGAGCCTGAAGGAGCGGCATCGTCTCGTCGAGTTCCACGTGCTGCTCAACGCGGAGGCGTCCGTGATGCGATTGCACGCTGAGATCGTGGACGCTGACATTGTTGCGCGCAGCGACTGCCCGCACCCGATCAAAGATGCTTTCCGCGCGGCCCTGCCGGGGAACTGTGTGGATGACAACGTCGGCCTGGGGCAGAGCGCGATGCACCGCGTCAGTGGCTTCACGCACCAATTCGCCGGTGTGCTCAAACGTGTATTGCCGCGGCAGCGCCAAGGTGAGGTCGGCGAAGTAGGTGGGGCCAGAGCGGCGTACCCGCGCCTGTTCCACGGCGAGAACCCCATCGACCTGCTCCACTTCATTGACGATCTGCCGGCGGGTATCCGCGGGAATCTGGTCCATGAGCACGCCAACCGCTTCGCGGGTCAACTTCGCAGTGATGCGAAGGATCATGAGCGAAACCATCACGGCAGCGAAGGGATCGGCAAAGCGAAGCCATTGAATGTGAAAGTGCGTTCCTGCCCAACTGGCGCCAAGCCCAACGAGAACCGCGAGCGTCGCCCAGATATCGCTGGCGAAATGAAATGCGTCAGTGGCGAGAGCCGGAGAACCGGTGCGCCGGGCGACCGCGCCCAGTTTACGCGAGCGCCAGAAGTCCACGCCGATTGAGGTCAACAACACGAGGACCGGCCACACGGAGTGGCGGAGTTCCACGGTGTTGTGCCTGATATCGCTCGACCGCTTCCCAGATGATCCAGGCACAGGAGATGGCCATCAGTCCGGCTTCGCCAAAAGAGGAAATATTCTCCATTTTTCCGTGGCCGTAAGTATGGTCTTCGTCGGCCGGAATGTCGGATAGCTGGACGGAAAAAAAGGTGAGCGCAGAGCCGGTGAGGTCGAGGGCGGAGTGGGCAGCATCCGACAAAACGCCCAGGGATCCAGAAAGCAGGCCTGCGGCCAGTTTAAGCAGTGTCATGGCTGCCGCGGCAATCATGGAGTGCAACGCCACGCGCCGCTTGGCTGCGGAGTTCGAGGTCAGACGGGAAGCTGACGGATTGGAAACGGCGGAAGGCATCCGTACCTAGGCTACAGCGGGGCGCGTTGCCGTGTACAACCCGGCGATGCCAAAGGTATAGGGCTGCCATGCCGGGCCTTCGTAGCCCGTTGCGCGCATGAGCGCGAGCATTTCCCGGGAGGCGGAAAGTTGCCGACGGAGGTGGGCAAATAGCGGTATGGACCGTCCTTGCCGCAAAGCATCCGGCCGATGGCCGGAAGCGCGCGGCGAAAGTAGACCGAGTAAAGCTTGCCCAGAAGCCCGCTGGGTTCGCTGAAATCGAGAATGCCCAATTGGCCGCCGGGCTTGAGCACGCGGTGAAACTCACGGAGGCCGGCTTCATAGTTGGCCAGATTCCTGAATCCGAAAGCGGTCACGATCAGGTCGAGGGACTGGGAACGAAGGGGCAGATGGAGCGCATCGGCCTCGAGGGCGATGGCACTGGGCAGATCGGACCTGCGAGATGAGAATCGATCGGCTGCGCGGCTCAGCATTTCGCGGGCAAAGTCGGCTGCCAGGATCGGTCGCGCTCCTTTGGGGCGGCCCTTCAGGAGCGCCATCGTCATGTGGCCCGTGCCGCAGCAGACATCGAGCACGGCGGCATCGGGATCCGCGAGGATCGTTCGGAACCGCCGTGCGGTCTGCCACCACCAAAGCCTGTCCACACTGGCAGAGAGCAGGTGATTCAAAAGGTCATAGCGGGGCGCGATGGAATTGAACATCTGGCGCACGTTGCGGGCTGCGCTGGCTTCGTCTTCCGCACCGATCGGCTTGGCTCCGGTTGCCGGCATCAGGAGAGTCCTTCCGCGGCGCGCGCCAGCATGAACCGGGCTGCCGCATCCAACTCGGCAGGTGTTACGTCTTCCACCACGCCGGCATCGCCGATGCCCAGGGGGAGCACAAAACGCCGAACGCCGCCCACGTTTTTCTTGTCTCCGCCAGTGGCTGCAACCAGCTTGGCTGCGCGCAGTTTGAGCGGCGGGAGGGGCCCGTAGAGCATGAATCAAATTCTCCAGCCTTTCGGCCTGCTGGCTGGAAAGGGTCCCACGCTTTCTGGCCAGGTAAAGTGCAGCAATCATTCCCCAACCGACCGCCTCACCGTGAAGGAGCGCCTTGTAGCGCGTGACTTGCTCAATGGCGTGGCCCAACGTGTGTCCCAGGTTCAGAATCATCCGCAATCCATTTTCGCGCTCATCGTGGTTTACCACGCCTGCTTTCATGCGGATGGATGCGGCGATCACTTTTTCCAGGGCTTTGGATCGCGCCGCAACACATCGCGCGCGTGCTCCTCCATGAACCGGACCAGGGTGCGGTCGCGGATGATGCCGGCTTTGATGCTCTCCATCAGGCCGGCGCGCAGTTCGCGATCGGAGAGGGTGCCCAGTACGTCGATATCGGCAAAGACGGCCAGAGGATGATGAAAGCTGCCGACAAGGTTCTTGCCCTCGGGCAGGTTCACGCCCGTCTTGCCGCCGACCGACGAGTCAACCTGCGCGAGAAAGGTCGTGGGTACCTGAACATACGGGATGCCGCGCATGAAAATCGCAGCCACAAACCCGCCGACGTCCCCCACGATGCCGCCGCCAAAGGCAATAAGCAGAGATCCGCGGTCGCCTCCGGCACGCATCATCTGGCGTACCAGCTTCTCCACGCTGGCCATGGTCTTGTGTTTCTCGCCCGGAGCGAGAAACAAAGCAATCGGCTCCTCGGTAAAGGAACTGAGAAAGGTTTCGCCCCAAAGCGCCCATATCTCGGGCGAGGTAGCACAAAAACCCGCCGCGGCAGCCGGCCAGCATCCCGTTCAATGCGGGGCGCAAGCGACGCGATGAGGCCGCTGCCCGCAATTACGTCATACCTGGCCGATGGTGTATCTACTCGTATGGTTTGCACGCTGCTCTTATCCTAAAGCACTGCCTGCGGTGGACAGCCGACCCGGAACGTCGGAATCGGATATGACTTGAGCGCAAACCAGTCACTGATTCGGGTCACTTATTATTGTTCGAAACACGAATTCGTGAAATGATTGATATAGAGAGCTTCCCAAACTTCTGACCTGCACTCACACGGCATTCCGCCGGCCGTCCAAGAGCATCGATCCTGTTTTGAAAGCATTCGCAAGCCGAGGTGAACCTGCGATCAAGAGGTTCACCATGGCGGAGATGACCCCATCGAACACAAAAACAGCGTCGCTCAAAAAAGCACAATCCCCATTTCCAGTATCGACACGCCCTTACATGTGGATCCCAAAAGCGATCGGGATGCCGGATCGCGGCCCTCGAAGACGAGTGGAGCGGGTGTCATGATGGGCCGCTCGCAGAACGAGTCCGGCCTTATCTGGATCACGTTTATCTTCATGGTGATCTTCCATGTCGGTGCGATTGCCGCGCTGTTCTTTTTCAGTTGGACCAACCTAATTATTGCCGCCGTGTTGTATGTGCTCGCAATCAATTGTGGCATCGGGATGGGCTATCATCGCCTGCTGGTGCACCGGGGTTATCACGTGCCGAAGGCTGTTGAATATTTTCTCACAGTCTGTGGCACGCTCTCTCTGGAGGGAGGACCGATTGCGTGGGTAGCAACTCATCGCGTTCATCATCAACACAGCGACCATGAGGGTGATCCGCACACTCCTCAAGAGGGAGCCTGGTGGTCGCACGTGGGATGGATCATTTCAGGACGCGCGCTCAATGCTGAAACGGCCGCACTGGCCCACTATGCCCCGGATCTCGCTAAAGATCGCGTTCAGGTGTGGCTGAGCAAATACCATTGGGTGCCGCTGACTTTGCTGGCGATCGGCTTGCTGGTCACGGGAACCCTGGTTGGCGGCATCAAGATGGGCGCCGGCATGCTCCTATGGGGCATCTTCCTTCGCGTCACTTTGGGCCTGCACGCCACATGGCTGGTTAATTCTGCAACGCATATTCACGGGGGACGCCGTTTTGCCACACGCGATGAATCGCGCAACAGCTGGTGGGTCGCGCTGCTTACTGGCGGCGAAGGATGGCATAATAACCACCACGCGAATCCCGTCTCCGCGCGCCATGGCCTCGCGTGGTATGAGTTTGACGTTAACTACTATGGCATTTGGATATTGAAGAAGCTTGGTCTCGCCAAGCGTGTGCAGATCGCCAAGTTCATCCGAAAGGCTCCAGGTGAAAAGGAGCGAACAACGCGGATGATCGTGTCGTGAAGCGCGATTTGAGCTTGGGATGGGCCGCAGGTCCGAACGGCAGGTACGTTTTCAATTGGTCCATTATCGAGTTATCGAGCGCAGGGTGCTCGAATCATTCTTCCGCGTTGGGCTGATCGACCGCCCCATTCTTTAACGCCCATTCCACAAATCCTGCGGGCGCATTTCTCACCGCCGCGATGTTGGCTGCTGCGATGCTCTTGATGTGCTGCCATGCAATGTTCTGGAGATTCGCGGAACGGAGGTCCGAGCCGTCCAAAGATGCTCCAGAAAGATCAACGTCAAGCAGGCTGCTGCCGTTGAGATCGGTGTTGCGCAGATCGGTTTGATCGCACTTCGCATGGTCCAGCACGGCGCCGCGGAGGTTGGCGGAGTTGAGATTTGCGAGCGCAAAGTTGACCCCGGTTAGATCGCTGTTGCGCATGTCGGCGGAGCTGAAATCGGAGCGCAGCAGATTCGCATTTCGCAAACGAAGGCCCTGGAGAAAGGCGGAGGAGACGTCGACGCCAACGAGGGGAACCCTGTCTTCATTGAGTTCCTGCAGCGCTTCGATACGGCCGCCGCTGCCACCCTTTCCCTGTGCGGTATTGATGACCTGCCACGCCTGGTAGTGGCGCTGCTTCACACGGTCACCCGACTCGGAAAAATAGAAGATGACGGCAATCAGTACGGAGAAAGTTCCGAGGTATTCGAGGACCTCGAGGAAGCTCCAATTGCTCAATGCGAAAGCGGCCCACTCAAAGATCCATTCAAGAGCAATGAAAGGGATGAGCCAGCGATGCAGGGTGCGTTGTTTTCTTACCTTCCACGGGGCGGGCCGGCTTCTTGGCGTGTGCAGGATCATTTCGGTCTTCCCTCCCTGTCCTTCTCTTTACCTGGCATCGGGTCGCCGTATCTCCTACTACGGACCAAACTGCCAGCCAGCTTACACTTTGGCAGGGCTAGGCGTCGCACCTTTTGTCCCTGAGAATGGGAAATGGGAGTGCACCGGCGAGACGCTGGAGTTCGACCAGGCGGGAGAACTCGTTCGCACAAACGAGCGGCGGAGCTGGTATGCTCCGCCGCCATGGTACAACGTTCAAACTGATATAACGCCTAACGATTACTGGTGGTCGCCGCCATGGTGTTCACCGCCACCATGGGATTGCCCGTCGCCATGGGGGTTGCCGCCATGCTGCGATGAATCGTGTGACGCGCCATGGTTATCGCGAGACCGAGCATCATTCGAGTGAGATTGCTCCCTGTTCGACCTGCCCTCGTGGCCGTTATTGCCGCCACCGCGTTCCGATTGCCCACGGCCTTCATTTCCACGGTAGGTCACGCGGCCGATGCCGCCGTGATATCTGCCGCCACCGTCATTCACGAAGCGGTGGCCGCCCCAGCCATGGTTATAGCCGTAGCCTGCCCATGGGCCCATGCCCACGAAGATTCCGTTATAGAAATAACCTGAGCCGTAATAACCCATGGGAGCGCACTGGTACGGTGCATATCCGTAGTAGCCGTACGAACAGGTGGGTTGGACGCCGATGTTAATGGAAATCTGGGCCTGAGCTGCTGGCGCCATGGCCAGTCCCGCGAGCAGTGCCGTTGCTGAAAGTAGAGACTTGAGTCCGCGCATGTGTTACCCCTTACGTTCGCTGCGGTTCGTGGGAATGGGTTGGATGCTGTGTGCAGCCGTGAAGAATAACCCAGCAACATCAGCAACATCAGCAACCATAAGGACTTTGAACCGCTATTGTGTGCCCCTCGAAGAGCGGGGTCCGAACTCTATCTATCCCTACGTTTCACACTCTAGCGGCATGTCTCCGCCGAGGTCTGAGCAATAGAGACCATGTTGTATTTTCCGAGTTGGCGGCCGTTCAACCTCAACGGACCCTTGAACTTGCCTCTGCGGCAACCCTCCGGTGATAGCCTCAAGGGTTATGGCATTGGCGCGGCGGGTTGATTTTCTGGTGATGGGCGCGGGGGTGGCTGGGCTGCGTGCGGCTGTAGAGCTCGCGGATCACGGCGATGTCCTTGTCGTCACCAAGGAGTCATTGGGCGAATCGAACACGCATTATGCGCAGGGCGGGATCGCCGTGGCGATGGAGGGCGACGAGGATGTCGCGCTCCATTTAAAGGACACAGTGGCGGCGGGCGATGGCCTTGTCTACGTGCCGGCGGCGGAGGCGCTGGTAGCTGAGGGGCCGCTGCGTGTGGCCGAACTGATCGAGTGGGGCGCGAAGTTTGATCGGGAAGGAGCCAACCTTCTGCGCACGCGCGAGGGCGCGCACTCATTGCCTCGCATTCTGCACGCCAATGGAGACGCAACCGGGGCGGAGATCAGCCGATCGCTGGTGGAGTTTGCGCGCGCCCACGAGCGGATTCGATTTGCGGAATGGACGACGGTAGTCGGGCTCGTGGTTGTCGATGGACGGGTGATCGCGGCCGATCTGATGGACCGGGAAAACCACCCGCAAAGAGTCAGCGCACGAGCCGTGCTGATCGCGGCGGGCGGGGCGGGACAAGTTTATTCCGACACGACCAATCCCGGCGTGGCGACCGGCGACGGGATTGCGCTGGCTGCCGCTGCGGGCGCTGAACTGGCGGACATGGAGTTCTATCAATTCCACCCGACGGCTCTGTCGTTGCCGGGAGCGCCGCGCTTTCTGCTGTCAGAGGCGCTGCGGGGTGAGGGCGCCTACCTGCGCAATGATCGCGGCGAGCGTTTCATGGAGCGATACCACCCGCTGCTCGAACTTGCTCCGCGAGATGTGGTGGCGCGGTCCATCGCGCGCGAAGGGATTGATTCCGAAGCCGGCTCGGTGCGCGAGGTACACCTCGACATGCGCCACGTGAAAGACATCGACCTGCATCGACGCTTCCCCGGTATCAGCGCGTTCCTGGTCCATTATGGACTTGACCTGCAGCGCGACCTTATCCCCATTCGCCCGGCTGCGCACTACCTCATGGGCGGTATCCGGACTGACCTTTCGGGCCGCACCAGTTTGCGCGGACTCTACGCGGCAGGCGAGGCGGCTTGTACGGGCGTTCATGGAGCCAACCGATTGGCTTCAAACTCGTTGCTCGAAGGGCTGGTCTTTGGAGCGCGCGCCGCACAGTCGATGCTGTCGGACGGATTGCCGTTGGCGGTTGCGGAAGAGCCGCCAAGCTCAGTGATGAACCTGTCCCCCCAAGAGGAGGAACTGGTCGAGATTCTGATTGCGGGCCTACAGAGCTCAATGTGGGTGAGTGCCGGTTTGTTGCGGTCGGAATCCGCACTACTTGAGGGCATGAGCGCTCAAATGGAGGGCGAAGCAAGGCTGGCGCAGTGGGTGGAACAGGGGAAACGGAGTCGCCGGTTGTCTGAGGCATTGGCAACGAGCTGCGTTGCGCGAGCCATCCTGGATTCAGCCCTTGCTCGCACAGAAAGCCGCGGCGCGCATTTTCGCAACGACTATCCCAAGCGGGATGACCAGAATTTTCTCAAGCACTCGATTCTTCGCCGGGAGGCGGGCAGTGAGGGGAAAGTGGTATTTGAGAAATGGTGACGCGGGGAACGCGGATTGCGGAACCGTTGGCTGGATTTCTCGCGGGAACCTGATTTTTCGGCTATAGAGTTTTGGCCGCTGCTTGTACACTTCCCAAAACAGGAGGACTCTCCGATGCAGACGCGGATTCAAGGCACGACGATGCCTGTACTCGATGTGCAGCTCGACCCGAACGAGAGCGTGTTTTCAGAAAGCGGCGAGCTTTCGTGGATGACCGCTTCAATCCAGATGACGACCCACACCCAGATGGGTGGGGGCGGCGGACTGTTTGGCATTTTAAAGCGGGTGGCCGGCGGCGGCAGCCTGTTCATGACCGAATACAGGGCGTACCAGTATCCCGGCGAGGTATCGTTTGCCACCAAGGTGCCGGGACACATTGTTCCTGTGCAGTTGGGGCAGGGTGCAGACTACCTGGTGCACCGGCACGGGTTTCTATGCGCGACGCCGCAGGTGACGATCAGCGTCGGCTTTCAGCAGTCGCTGGGTGCGGGCATCTTTGGCGGCGACGGATTTCTGCTGCAGAAGATTGAGCGGCTTGGGTACCGCGTGGCTGGAGCTTTCAGGGCGAGCTGATCTTGAAAAACCTGGCGCCCGGCGAGATGCTGCGCGTGCATCCGGGCCATGTCGGAGCGTTCCAGTCGTCAGTCGCTTTTCAGATCACGATGGTGCCGGGACTCAAGAATGCGATCTTCGGGGGAGACGGGCTTTTCCTGGCGGTGATGACGGGGCCGGGAACCGTGTGGCTGCAGACGCTGCCGATTTCGCGATTGGCGCATCAGATCAGTGAGTACCTGCCGCGCGGCGAAAGCCGGCAAGTGGCACCGGCGGCAGGTGGAGCGTTATTGGGCGGGATCGTGGGTTCGATTCTCGGCGGGGATCAGTAAAACGACGAGGGATAAGGCAGTCTTTCCTTCTCAGAAACGATCCATGGTTCGCCCGGCGGAGCCAGGAAGACAGGAATCCTGCGAATGAGCGAGCCTTTCGGCAGCATCCCGAGTGTCCGAAGCAATGTTGTTTTCGCATTCGCAATCGCGCTGGCTCTTTATGTTGCGTGGCTTGTCCGGGATGACCTGGTACTGCTCTACGTGAGCGGGCTGTTTGCCGTCGTGCTCAGGCCGGCGGTGGTTTGGGTCTCCCGGATTCAGATTGGAAATCGCCGGCCGTTCAGGGGCTGGGCTGTTCTAGTGATGCTGCTGGCTTTGGCAGGAGCGCTCACAGCCTTTGGTTTTCTGGCGCTCCCTCCGGTCATCCGGGATCTTCAGCAGTTTGGCATGGAGACGCCGACGCGATCTCCTGCGCTCCTGGAGCGATTCAGGCATATTCCCTTCCTGGATCGGATGGATACCGATGATCTGAATTCCAAGATTCAGGACTACGTCAGCCAGGCAGCGGGCTACCTATTGGTTTCCGTAAAAAACCTGGCGAGCAGGCTCATGGAATTTGTTACGGGGGTGATTCTGACCATCTACTTCATTCTGGAGGGCGAAGGAACCTATCGCTGGTTTCTTTCTTTCTTCAGACCGGATAGCCGCGATCGCCTGGACAGAACGTTGCAGCGCGCAAAAGCTCGCATGGGTCAATGGCTGGTTGGTCAGGGTTCCCTGATGCTCATCCTGGGGGTGGCGAGCACGCTCGTGTATTCCCTGCTGCATGTTCGCTACGCGTATGCGCTGGGCGCACTGACAGGCTTGCTTAACTTCATCCCGGTGTTAGGCGCTGCGATGAGTATTGTGCTGGCGTTGCTGGTTGCGGCGGTTGACTCCTGGGGACGGGTATTGGGCGTTGCCATCTTTTATGCGGTCTATGAGCAGGTTGAGAACTCGTTCCTGGTCCCACACATCATGAAACAGCGCGTAGGCCTTCCCGGTTTGGCCATCCTCGTGTCCCTGCTGCTGGGCTTTGCGTTGGCGGGAATCATGGGTGCCCTGGTGGCCGTACCCACGGCGGTTCTAGTGGGAGAGCTGGCACAGGAGTATCTGGTTCACAAGGAGTCGACGTAAGTCAGCCTAAGCGCGGGGATGTTGAGGCTTATCTTCGTCCGGCCGTCAGTGCGGCTTCCGCAGCCGCTTTCATGACTCCGCAATTGGCGAGGAAACGGACAAAGCTGGCGGAGAGCGGTTCGTTTGGCGATGCAACCAACCCCGGTGTCACGGGCGGAATTGCAAGCCGCTTTGCTGAGGCCGTCTGCATCGCGCCGCTACCCTGCGCGTCGAGGATAAGAGTGGTCAATTTGCGGGCCGTATCGAGCGGGAAGCTTTCCGCGACGAAGACCAGTTTTCCCCGTGTGGTGATGACGACAGGACCTTCGTTGGTGGTGTAGACCCGCTCCTCCGAAATGGGTTGGGCGCCTGCTGCCGGGGCAGAGTTCTCGGAGCCTTTATCGGGCTTGAGGCCGGAGTATTTGCGACCGAGTTCATCGGCATAGACGTGGGCGAAGGCCTGCGCAGAGGCGAGCATTTCTCCAGGCGGAAAGATAAAAAAAGCGCGATCGAAGCGGTGTTGGCCTGCTCGGCGGGAGTGGTGGCGCTGCGCAATTGGCCGGCCCAGTAGAGGCCGCCATCCCAGGCGGGAGTGAGGTTGCGCGCAGCCGTGTCGCCACCAAAGAGCCGGCTGAGGATGTGCACATCGAGCTGGCCGACCTGGCCGATGTCATAGGGGCGGTAAAGCTTGTCAACGAGGGGATGAATGTCGGGCAAGAGGGGTACGGGAGGTAGGTGACCTCTTTTCGTACTCCCGGGGGTTGATGATCTCCCATGTGGACGTGGGCGGGCGATCGAGTGCTCCGGTGAAGGCCGCAGCCTGGCCCTGATCCATCCACAAATCCTGCTCGAAGCTGAGGCCTTCGCGGTAAGGGAACATGAGCGATCTCAGAGAGAAGCAAGGGGGCGCGGGCGAGGACGGGCGAGTCACCTGAGCCTGCCATTTGCTGCTTGATGAGGTCGACCACCTCAGGGTCTTTGAGCAGGCTGCTGCCCATGGGTTTGAGGATGTTATCCATCATGACAGCGGTAGCCTGGCCCTCGTGACCGCTTCGCGGGCGGTGTCGATCTCATCTTTCGCCAGATGCGTGGTGTCGTCGCGGAGTTGATCGAGACGTCCGGGGGCGTGGCTGGTCGCTCCACTTATCCAGGTCGACGTGCTGGTCCTGAAGGGCGTGAGTCAGCTCATGGGCCAGTACCGGCTTCTGCTCGTCAATGCTGACCCAATCGAGCAGATTGACGGTCTTGGTTTTGGAGTCGTAGTAGGCCTCGATCTGTTCTTTCAACAAGGACGAGCAGAAATGGTTTGAGGTCGAAGTCGCGATCGAGCAGTCCAAACTTCTTGAGAACGATTTCGCTGCGCTGCATGCGCTTGGCTCCTTCGTCCTCATTGAATTTTTCGTTCAGGTAGCACTCGACGGCAATTGCGGGTGGTGAGCTGGCGCTTGACCTCGCTCTTGATGGGCAACCCGGTCTCCTGCGATGAGAACTTGAGCAGTCGTCGACCAAACGAAAGAGCTGTTTGGCCTGTTCGGGGGTGATGTGGGTTTCGGGTTTAGGGCTTACCCTGGATGGAGGGGAGCGGGAGTCTGAGCCGGGCACCAGGCGCAGAGGACGCCGGGGCGGCACCTGCCGGTTGCTGGGCTGACGCGGCGAATGCTGGCAAAGCCCAGGGATGCAGCAAGAATCCACCGATTCCAGCCATGTCCCCTGCTACAAAGTGCTTCGGTCATCCAATCTCCCTAGATTTCATGGGCTTGGGGTGCGGGCATTGCATGCTCCATCAAGGCTATAATCAAGATGCGGTGCAGTGCGCTTGCTCAGGAAATGTGCCCGCGGTACCGCTGAAAGTGCTTCCCTATGACTCAATGGACCTTGCCGCAACCCCTCTGGCTACCGTGCTTGCCGACAGTGCTTGGATCTGCAGCCAAAAGCCGCATCTGACGGCGTATCGCGGCGCGCTCACTCCTGGTGAGTTGGACGTGCGGCAGAGCGAAATAGAGGCTCTGACTCAGGCGCGGCTGGTCCACGACCTGGGATGGCTGCGGCGCGTCGAGGTTCGCGGCGAAGACCGTTTTCGCTGGCTGAGCGGGATGGTCACCAACACGGTGATTGACCTGGCCGCGAATACCGGCGCCTGGAACCTGGTGCTGAATGCCCAGGGGCGAATCCAGGGCGATTTGACGGTTTGGCGCGAGGGCAAGAGGTCTGGAACTGGAGATTGCTGCTGACCAGTATGATAGGCTGCTCGCGCATCTTGAACACTTCATCATCATGGACGACGTGGAACTGGTTCCGCTCGGCCTGGAACCGGGCGGGGCTGAAACCGCCTTGGGTTTGACGGGGCCTCTTGCCGGCGAAGTGCTGGAGCGCTTGGGATTGCCCACATTGGCGGAAGCGATGACCGGAACGCGGGTGGAATGGAACGGGCTTAATGTGAGGATCTTGCGCGGATACGGAGCGCTGGCGCCGCATTATGAGCTTTGGACGCCTATTGCAGGAGTGACCCGAGCTATGGCGGACGCTGTCGACAGCAGGCGCGACCCCAGTGGGCGAATGCGGCACTCGAAGCTTTTCGGATCGCCGAAGGAATTCCGGCCTATGGAATAGACATGTGGAGAAAGATCTGCCCCAGGAAACATCGCAGACGCGGGCGCTCCACTTCAACAAGGGCTGCTACCTGGGACAGGAGATCGTGGAGCGTATCCGCTCACGGGGCAATGTGCACGAGCACCTGAGCTCATTGGACTTGAAGGCCCGGTGCCTGTGAAAGGAACGGAACTCCGCCTCAATGAGACGGGACCGGCGCAAAGTCCGGTGAAAACTGGTGGTGCAGCGGCGGGGCAAATTACAAGTGCGGCGGAGCTGCCGCTCGCGGCGGCATAAGGTTTTTGCGCTGGGTATGTTGCGCGCCGAGGCGGAAACCGGGCAATGAGCCACTGGAGTACAGCGCTGAAACGTTCGACAGGAATTGCACCGAATTCTGGCGGGACCGCCAAATCTTTGACCTGAAAACGATTGGAAATCTGAAACATGAGCGATACTCCAAAATTCGAAGTGATTGACCGCCGCAAGTTCAAGGCGGAAGAAGAAGAGCGCCAAGGCATCGGCACCTGCACACGCGTCCAAGCCCGAGCCGGCCTCAACGGAACCGCCCGCCGGTCCACGGTTGGTAGTGCCCGAAAGCAAGCATGAGACGGCTCCCGAAAAGGCGCCTGATACGGGTGCTGCCGAGGGGGGTATGGATCTGCCTCCTGCGCCGACGGCAGAAGAGAGTCGCGAACAGAAATCCGCATACGACGCCTCCGCGCAACGGCTGGAAGACCTGGTCCGGGCGCAGAACCCGGCCCTTGGGGCTCAACCACCTGTGGGCTTTGAGCACCTGGTCCAGCAGTTGTACGTTTCGGCGATGATCC
This sequence comes from uncultured Acidobacteriota bacterium, assembly GCA_963718435.1. Lineage (GTDB taxonomy): Bacteria > Acidobacteriota > Terriglobia > Terriglobales > Acidobacteriaceae > Telmatobacter. The sequence goes on from CAVQZQ010000042.1 coordinate 31,918, forward strand.
AAATGGGGGCCGGGGCCCAGGAGGGCCAGCGCCCGCGCGTGGATATTCTGGGAGCTCGCCAGACCATCGACCTGATGGGCGATGCTGGCCGAGAAGACGAAGGGCAACCTCACCGAAGCGGAACAGCGCACGCTGGAAACGGTGCTGTTCGAATTGCGGATGGCTTTCCTGGAGTTGACCAGCATGATCACGCTGCAGGGCATGCAACCTCCGGCGCCACCGCCGCCGGGCAAGCGCTAAAGGCCGCGACGAACCCGCATGGAGGGACTGCTCACATTCCTGGGGACGGGAACCTCCATGGGGGTTCCGACGCTGGGGTGCGGCTGCGCGGTATGTACCTCGGCGGATCCGCGCGACAGACGGCTGAGACCGTCTGTGTTGCTGCGCTGGCAGTACGAGGGGCATGACCGCGTGGTGGTGATCGATACCGGCCCCGACTTCCGCGAGCAGGCGCTGCGCTCCGGGCTAAATCGCGTGGATGCGGTGTTCTATACCCACAGCCACGCCGACCACATTCTGGGACTGGACGATTTGCGGCCGCTGAGCTTTGCGGTGTTCCGCGAAGGCGGCACGATTCCGTTGTTTGCCTCTGAGACGACGGCGGAGGTATTGCGGCGCGTTTACGACTACACGTTTTCGCCGAAGGCAACCTATCCCACGCGGGCGCGCGTGCGCATTGAACCGCTGCTTGACGTGACTGAGTTGTTCGGCGTCGAATTCATCTGCCTTCCGCTGCTGCATGGAGAGATGAAGATCGCTGGATTTCGATTTGGCCGCACTGCGTACCTGACTGACGTGAGCACTATTCCCGAATCAAGTTTTGCGCTGCTGGAAGGGGTGGATAGCCTGATCGTCTCCGCACTGCGGCACAAACCACACCCGAGCCACGCAACGCTTGAGCAGGCAGTGGGCTGGGCGAAGCGAATTGGCGCGCGCCAGACCTGGTTCACGCACATTGCTCACGAGATGGGTCACGCCGCGACCAACCGCTCGCTGCCGGAGGGGATGGCGCTAGCGTATGACGGCCTGGAATTTCCCATTGATATGGGGTCTGCGAACCTATGAGCGAAAGCACGAGCCGCTCGACTTCCGTTTACCGCTCACTAGCCGAGATCCCAGCGGATTTTGGTCCCAGCGTCGCGGCCATTGGCAACTTTGATGGGCTGCATCTGGGACATCAGCAGATTCTCACAGCCGTAGTGGCTGAGGCGCGAAAGTGCGGAGCGAAGGGGCTGGCGATTACGTTCCACCCTCACCCGGACCAGTTCTTACGCCCGGCTCTTGCACCCAAGTTGCTGACCCCGATCGACGAGCGGTTGCGACTGTTGGCCGCGACCGGAGCGGACGCTGTTCTGGTGCTGCCGTTTGACGGCGCGCTGGCTGGTTTATCGGCACGGGAGTTTGTGCAGCGGGCGCTCGTGGACGCGCTGGCCGTGAGCAGTCTTCACGAAGGGCAAAGCTTTCGATTCGGCCGGCGTGCCGAGGCCGGAGTTGCGGAGCTGAGCAAGTTTGGCGCGGAATTTGGGTTCGCGGTACATCTGCATGAGGCGGTGCGGGTGCATGGGATGGAGGTTTCCAGCTCCGCGGTGCGGGAATTGGTGGCGACGGGCGATATGAAGCGCGCACGCTGGATGCTGGGACGGCCGTTTGCGGTGCGTTCAACACCCGCCCGTGGACGCGGCATCGGCACGCGACTGCTGGTACCCACGGTGAATCTGGCGGCTTATGAGGGACTGCTACCGGCGTTCGGCGTCTACGTCACGCGGCTTACGGTGGGCGGGCGATGTTTCCAGGCCGTGACGAACGTGGGCAACCGGCCTACGTTTGGCGAGGCTTCTTTTGCCGTGGAGTCGCACATTCTGGATTTCGAGCCGGTGGATCTACACCCCACGAACGAAGACCTGTCCGCGGGGACCCCGGCACTCCACCCCGCGAACGAAGACCTGTCCGCGGGGACCCCGGGAACAGGTGCAAAGGGGACGCCGGTTGAACTTGAGTTTCTTTTCCGGCTGCGCGGGGAGATCGAATGGCCGTCGCCGGAGGCGCTGAAGGCGCAGATCTTCAAGGATGTGGGGCGGGCACAGCGGTATTTCCGGGTGATTTCGGACGGTTAAGTTAATGGTCGTCTGCGCAGTCACAAGGAAATGGGAATGGGGCCCGCGGTCAGCAGTTGTGACTTCCCGTCTCTCCAGGGCATTTCTCCTGATGGTGTAGTGGGTGAACAATTCCCACAGGGACTAAAGCCCACCTTAATTTTGAGGTGTTTGCGGCACGGCTGGAGACGAGCCTTTTCAAAGAGCCTTGCCCTTTCAAAACTGCTCTACGGCCACAGGAGAACTGCTCTAATTCTTCTTTGCAGGAGAAGACAAGTTCTCGATAACCGGCTTGACGGTGGGCGCAGTTCCTCGCGAGGCAGGAACAAGAGTCAAGACTGGCTTAGCGAGTTGTTTCACTGCAACGGTTTTCGGGGGCTGCGCCAGTGGGAGCGGCAAGGGGGCGGGCCCCGGTTTCACCGGAGGGGCAGCGATGGCCTCGTCCATCGGGATGCCTTCCTGTTCACCAAGGAATTGTTCGTCGGGGTTGCCCACGATGGCGACGCTCATGAAATCCATCCAGATCGGTAGGGCGGCGCGGGCGCCGGTCTCCTTTTCGCCCAGAGATTCGCGGCTGTCGTAGCCCACCCAGACTCCGCAGGTGACCGAAGGCGAGAAGCCCAGGAACCAGGCATCGGTGAAGTCGCTGGTGGTGCCGGTTTTGCCGCCGAGGGGGTGATTGAGCTGCGCGGCGGCGGCGCCGGTGCCGTGAGCGGTGACGGCTCGCAGCAGTGTCATCATGGTGCGGGCGGTCTGCTGGCTGATGACTTCGTTCACCGCGGGCGGATCTTCCCAGAGGGTGATGCCGTCGGCGTTGGAGACCTTGCGGATGAGGCGCGGCGTGACGCGGATGCCGTCGTTGGGAAAGACGGAGTAGGAGGCGACCTGTTCCTGCGAGGGTGATTTCGGCCGCGCCGAGCGCGATGGGCAGATAGGCGGGAATGTTGGAGGTGACGCCGAAGCGGTGGGCCATGTCGATCACTTTACGGATGCCGACGTGCGCGGCCAGCTTGAGGGCGGGAATGTTGCGCGACTCGGCGAAGGCGTTGATGAGGGTCATCGCGCCCTTGTAGTCGTTCTCGTAGTTGTGCGGGGTGTAGCTGCCGAAGCTGACGGGCGCGTCGACGATGATGTCGTCGGGCTTGGCGCCGTCTTCGACGGCCGCGGTGTAGACGTAGGGTTTGAAGCTGGAGCCGGTCTGCCGTTCGGCTTGGGTGGCGCGGTTGAACTGGGAGAGCGCGTAATCGCGGCCGCCGACCATGGCGAGCACATCGCCGGTGGTGTTGTCCATGGCCATCAGGGCGCCCTGCGCGCCGGAGTCCTGCTCCAGGGTGGCGCGGCGGTGCAGCTGCCTTCCACGTGGTCGGCGAGATGCACGTAGATCATGTCGCCGGGCTTGACGAGAGCGTCGCCGTAGCGCTGGCCGGTCCACTTCCAGTCGTCGGGAGTCAGGACGACGTCCTGGCTCCCACGCGGGCGTGAATCTCCAGCGGCAGAACGCGCGTGACAAGCGCATGAACGTAGTCGCCGGGGTGGGTAGCGAGGGCCCAGTCGGGATGCTTGTAGTCGTTCGAGGGCTGATGCCGTCGGCGAGCACGTTCTGGATGCGGCCCTTCCAGCCATGGCGGCGCTCGTAGGCGGCAAGGCCGTCGGCGACGGCTTGATTGGCGGTGTGCTGCAGATCGAGATCGAGCGTGGTGTCGACGCGCAGGCCGGCCTCGTGCACTTCTTCCGAGCCAAAGCGCTTCTCGAGTTCGCGGCGGACTTCTTCCTGGAACCAGGGAGCGACGGACATCTCCGGCTGGGCGATGTGCAGACCGAGCGGCGCGGTTGCGAGCCGCGCTCGGCCTGCGGCGTGGGTGATGGCGCCGTCCGACTCCATCTCGCTGAGCACGAGGTTGCGGCGGCGCAGGGCCTTCTCGGGATTGAGGAGGGGCGAGTAGGCCACCGGGCCCTTGGGCAGGCCGGCGAGCAGCGCGGCCTCGGTGAGGGTGAGATCCTTGGCGTGCTTGCTGAAGTAGAACTCCGAGGCGGCCTCGAAGCCGTACATGCCGCTGCCGAGGTAGATCTGGTTGCCGTAGAGGGTGAAGATCTGCTCCTTGGTGAAGGTGCGCTCGATCTGGATGGCGAGGTAGGCTTCCTGGAGCTTGCGGGCCGCGGTGCGGTCGGCGGAGAGGAACAGATTGCGCGCCAGCTGCATGGTGAGCGTGGAGGCGCCCTGGGCGCGGCCGTGGCTGCGGAGGTCGTGCCAGAGCGCGCCGGCGATGCGGAAGACGTTGATGCCGCCAGTGGCGACTCGAAGTTCTTGTCTTCAATGGAGATGACGGCCTGGCGCAGGACCGGGGCGAAGTCGTCGTAGTTGACGACGATGCGGCGTTCCAGGGCGAAGGAGCCGATGACGCGGCCCTTGCTGGTCGTAGAGGTCGGTCATGGTGGAGGGGCGGTAGCGCTCGAGGTCGTGGATCTGGGGCAGATTGGCGGAGATAGACGAGCATGAGGCCGGCGAGCGAGCCGGTAATGATGGCCAGAAGGAGCAGGATGGCGAAGGGGTTTGCCGGCAAGTTTGCGCCGCGGACTGGGGCGGAACCGGCTCGGGCGCAGCCGATGGTGCGGCCAAGGCCGCGCGGTTCAACAGGCTGTGTCGGGAGGGGCAGCCACACGAGCCTCTGGCATCCTCTCGATGGCATCTCTGCAGAGAACGCAACGAGAGATGCCTTACTCAAGGCTAGCATGATTGAGATGCAACGGCAGTCCGACAGTGCGCTGAACACGTTGCCGCGGGAACCACGACCGATGCAAGAGATCGAGGCGGCGATTGTCTGAACCCTCGAGTCCTAGGCTGTTCTTGGCTTTCAGAGGACGCCGAGCGCCTTGGTAGAGCGGCTCGTCGCAACCCTGGTGTTGGGCTGTGCGGCGTTCAGGTCTCGTCGCCAGATCGTCTATCCGAGGCTCTGGCCGACCACGAACATTGGGCGTAACGGCATCATCCTGAATCTTTTTGCCGTCGGGGCCTTCGTACTTGGCCACGGTCAGCAGCAGCGCTGCGCCGTCGGGCAGGTCGATGGTCTTCTGCACCGAACCTTCGCCGAAGGTGCGCTCGCCAACACGTCGCCGCGTTTGGCGCCTTCGATGGCGTCGGCAGTCAGCTCGGCCGCGCCGTAGGTCCCGCGATTGACCAGCACCGCAACGGGCGCGGCGGTAAGGAACTTCGACGGATCGGCGGCTGAAGGTCTGCGCGGGGAACTTCTGGCCCTCAAGCGTGGCCAGGGTGCCCTGATTGATGAAGAAATTGGCCAGCCGCAATGCCCTCGCTGGCCTCACCGTCGGAAGCGTCGCGCAGGTCGAGCAGGACTTTGCGGTCTTGCGGGCGGCCTTGATCTTGGCGGCAATCTCGTCGACGCGGGCCGTTGGTGAGCGCGCCGGGCTTCAGATAGAGGATGCTGGAATTTTCGTACTGCTGCTCGCTGAGCGCCGGGGCGGAGATCGCATGGTGCGAGTCAGGGTGAGCTTGTCCGGGTCGGCTTTGCGGGGACGAACCAGCGAGATGGTAACGGTGCTGCCCGGCTTTGCCCTCAAGCATCAGGCGGATCACCGCCAGCGATAGCTCGCGCGTCGACTGATCGCCGATGGATTCAATCACATCGCCGTCGGCCAGATGCTCTTTATCGGCGGGCGAGCCGGGCATCACGTTGACGATGGTCTGCATAGCCAAAGCGCTTGGAAACGGTAACGCCAATCTGGGCGACGCCTGTGGCGGGCCGGTCCTTGTAAATCTTGTATTCGGTGGGGGTCAGATAGCTGGAGTCGGAATCCAGCGATTCAAGCAGGCCATGCAGCGCGCCGGTGGTGACGTTGTTGATGTTGGGGTCGGTCACGTAGTCGCTCTGGATCCGCTTGAGCACCTCGGCATAGACGTGCATCTGGCGGTAGGCGCCATCCTGTTCGCCACCGGCGTGAACGCCGAAGAAGCCGAATTCGCCGAGGGCGAAGCCGAGGCCGAGGGCGGCAAACACGGCTACAGCCAGAACGAAGATAAATCGCTGAAAGAATCGAGACACACACACCACCGACGACGGCCCCAGGGGAACAGGCCACTCACTCTATAGACGCAATGATAGCGCAAGGGGTGTGGGAAATGCCTCTTCAAATGGTTCTACAGACTCGGTGCGCTTGTTTTGCCTGGTGGCGGAGGGCAGGATCGAACTGCCGACCTTGGGGTTATGAATCCCACGCTCTAACCAGCTGAGCTACTCCGCCGAGAGGGGCCTTGGCACTTTGGCCACACCAAGTTAGATGATACGGGGGGTTGGATTTGGGGTCAAACCTAGAGGGACGAATTGGGGGGACCAGCACGCTGCGAAAATGAGCACAGCGCCCCCTGCTGATAGACTCGCTAGCATGAGCAAGTTGCGGATTGCCGGGGTTATTCCGGCACGACTCGCCTCGACACGGCTCAGCCGAAAAGTGCTGCGCGAGATTGCTGGTCGCCCCATGGTGGAATGGGTCTGGCGCGCGGCGGAATCGAGCGGCCTGATGGACCCAGTAGTGGTGGCGACGGATTCAGAAGAAGTAGCTGCTGTGTGCCGGGCGCGCGGTGTTCCGGTGCGGATAACCTCGGAGAGCTGCACCAGCGGGTCTGACCGAGTTCGGGAAGTGGCTTGCGCCATTGACGCGGATATTTACGTAAACATCCAGGGCGACGAGCCGACGCTCACGACGGAGTTTTTTCGGCGGCTGCTGGCAATCTTTGATCGTCCTGAAGCGGATGTGGCTACGCTCGCGGTGCGATGCACTCCAGAAGAGTTCGCTGACCCCAACGCCGTGAAGGTTGTGACGGCCGTGGATGGGCGGGCGCTGTATTTTTCGAGAGCTACGATTCCGTTTGACCGCGATGCCACAGGTTTTGACGGCTATCGCAAGCACCTGGGAATTTATGGGTACCGAAAGGCCGCGCTGGAAAGGTTTGCAGCGCTGAAGCCATCGCCCCTGGAAAAAGTGGAACGCCTGGAACAGTTGCGGATGTTGGAAAATGGGATCTCTGTGTATGTAGCCGAAGCACCGGGCGACTCGATTGGTGTGGACACTGAAGAGGATCTCGGACGTGCAGAGGCGGTGCTGCGGGCGCGTGTTTGAGCCGAGACATCTAGTTTTGACAGAATCATGGAAGAATCCGAATTGCGCGCAAGAACCGGATGGCGCACCAAGTCGCAATCGGCGACGATGGTTTTCGTGAACAACAAACTCCAATTCGCAAATACTCAAAGTGCCAGCCCCGCTGTTGATTCCGAGGCGGCGTGGCGGCAGGTTTTGAGCCGCGATCCATCAGCGCGCTTCTTCTACGCGGTCACTACGACCGGCGTATTCTGCCGGCCGGGCTGCACGAGTCGTCGACCCCTCAGGGCCAACGTGCGTTTCTTCGAATCAGCAAATGAAGCGCAGGCCGCAGGCTTTCGTGCCTGCAAACGCTGCCGACCTATGAACGAGCAGGGCAGGCCTTTGGACAGGATTCGTGCTTACATTGAGGCTCACGTCGACCAGCCCGTGCGGCTGGCGGAGCTCGGCCGTGTGACGGGAGTCAGCCCCTTCACCGCGCAGCGGCTCTTCAAACAGGCGATGGGAGTGAGCCCGCTGCAATACCAGAGAGCGCTGCGTGCGGGCAGTTTGCGGGACGCGCTGAAGAATGGAGGCAGCGTGACAGATGCGATTTACAATGCTGGGTTCGGTTCTTCGAGCCGTGCATATGAAGGTGCGCAACTGGGCATGACTCCCGCGCGTTTTGCCAAGGGAGGCAAAGGTGAACAGATTGGCTGGGCTACTGCACGCACACCTTTTGGCTGGGTGGTCGTGGGGGCTACGGCGCGCGGTCTCTGCTGGCTTGCCCTCGGGTCTACGTCCGCCGAGGCGGAGACCAGCCTGCGCGAAGAGTTTCCGCTGGCGATATTGCGCCGCGATCCGTCACTGTCACGACTTGTGGATGCGGCGTTGGAGATTGTGCGCGATGGAACAGACCTGGACCGAAACCGGATCACTCCGGAGCTGGACCTGCGCGGCACTGTCTTCCAACTGCGGGTGTGGCAGGCGTTGCGCCAGATTCCGCGCGGCGAGACGAAGAGTTATAGCCAGTTAGCCAGGGAGTTAGGCGATCCTAAGTCGACGCGCGCAGTGGCTCGCGCGTGCGCGACCAATCGCGTTGCGCTGGTGGTGCCATGCCATCGCGTGGTGGGCGTGAGTGGCTCACTTACCGGCTATCGCTGGGGAGTTGAACGCAAACGGCAATTGCTGGATGCGGAGAGCCGATAGAAACCAGCGATTTTTCTCATGCGTCGTGCTGATGTCTGGACGGCTCAACTACTCCGAGTTGATGGAGGCGAGGAACGTGGCGAGTGAGGCGACGCAAAGAGGCCGGCCGATTCGGGGGAGAGGTGTAAAGGGACTGGAGTGTTTGATGAGGTCCCAAGTTCTTTAAGCGCGTATCGCAGAACCTCTCGCTCGACCTCCTGAATCGGCATCGGGGCAATGATCGTGATTCCGCCGACTAATTCGCACAAGGCCAGATATGATTGGCGATTACTGTGAAGAAACTCGAGTGGATACTCGGGCTTCCGCGCGCGTGCCTGAACAGGATCCGCATCCAGTAAAAAGCTGACATGCGGCCTGGGAACAATCTTCATGATCAGCCAGACATAGGCTCGCATAGCCGGATTTCGCAAAGCCAGGTTTACGAGTAAACAGTGACAATCAGCTCGACCGATGAAGACGTGACAACGTAGTTGAACACGTTCCCTGGAAGTAATATTTTCTCGTCGTTCTGCCTGCGCACACACAGAAAAACGGCAACATCAACAGTCGGAGAAGCAAAAACCAGAACACAAGTCATGAAACCTGAGACGATTTCTAACATTTTCTCGTGACCACATTATGATGATGAGGCACAGAGAGATCCACCCCACCTGTCGCCCAGTGGAAGACATCATAATGGTCCTTGTCTCCTCTCTCACCAAACTCTACTGGTCACAACGCTAGCAACATCAGAACATACGGTCCCAAAAATCATGGGGTGCCAAACGAGACTTTGAAATGACAAACCTTATAAGTAATGTGGTCACAAAAGGTTGTTGGATTTGGCGGACTGTTCTTGTATGCCAGGCACCCGAGCAGTTTATAAATGCAAGAAGAGAAACTGGAAACAGTTTTATCAATATGCGCGTATGCTCCATATCGAGGATCACCTCGTCCTGCCCATTCTAGGCCACAGTGTTTTCAAAAATCAGACATTGTGATCTGGATGTCCATATCTGCGGCTGTGCATTGTGGAGGAGTGTGCGCCAACTATCCTGAAATGCAACACGCTGATGATGCTCAATATTTCCTATGAGGAGGAGGGACGCGGCACGTGTATGCATATGAATATGATATGGTCATGTCAGCCACACAGCTTGGTCATGGGCTCTCAACTGACCATGATAAACATCTCAGCATGGAGAAGACTGCAGAGGCCATCCACTACTTGGTTTTGCGCTTAAGATTTTGCTGCTATTTGTTTCCTGGATCTGATGCTTTGTGGCCCAACATGCACAACAGAGGTTTTGTGGCGCTGTCCCAAGTTTTAGTGACCTGCAGACCCTGCTGGCTGCATATGGAGACTTGGCACCCGTTTTCCACCCGTTCTGAGTACTATCGAGCAAATCTATGCGGGACGATGGCCCACTTGCTGTGTTGTGGCACGGGCACGACTAGGCTGGCAGGGGCACGGCGAGGAAGAGCTCTTGCTGTCAAACTGGCCTTATGCAGCTGCGATGGCAGCACAAGGGCTGCGAGGAAGCCAGGATTATGGAGCTTGAATGAGCTATAAAGTGATCATGCCTTCAAAACCAATTCCTTTCTTTTGGTGCCATGATGGAGACATTTTCCTGGCAGAAGCAACATGAGCAGTTGTCAATTGCCGCGTGTGTGCATGGCGCTGCATTTGTATTTGTTCGTACAGGTTGTGCACACGGTTTTGCGGGGAGTGGGGCATGAAGCTATTTTGAATCACCTTCAGCATATGAACCGAGAATGTCTACCCAAGGGCTGAATCATGCTCCGCGGTTGTTGAGCTCTTTTCCAGACACGCTTTGTGGATCTGGCAGGGGGAATGCCACTAAGCCTGACACGGCCAGCAGCTGCAGCACTTGGATCAGCTTCTAAAAATTTCAGCATGCAGCAGGAGGTTGGGTTGGCTCCATTCTCCACTTTGAACTTTGTGAGTTTTGAAAACAATAGAGGAGCCCCAACATGCGGCAATCATGTGGATGGCACACTAGTTGGTGGTTGACCATGAAAGCATATCATTTCTATAATCACCAATATAACTTAGACATCAACTTCAGTCTTAATCACTACATTGCATGGAGGTTGATGTGCATATGTAGTGTTCTCCAAAGTGAAATTGCAACCCTCTGTGTTCTGACAGCAACAGTACAAGGGTCTCAAGGAGTAATGGGGGAACTGTGTATGCCTCTCAAGAAGAAGAAGGTGACATGTACAGGCCACAGGTTTCCCAAAAGCATGAGGGCGCTCGGCCTGGGATTCCGTGAACAACAGCCCTCTGTCATCCCTTTGCTGTATGCATATGAAGAGTACCTGTAAAGTAATCTATATGGAGCTGCAAGCATCAACATGGAGATGGTGCTGCCACATGGACAGCCTTGATGCAGCAATGCAAATGTGAAAGGTGACCATGCAGAGACGAAGGCAATGGGCTCCAAGTTGCCCTGGACAGTGAGCAATTGTGCTGACTCATGACCCAACGATGAGTTCAGCACCAAGGAATTGGCCTTTATGCTCAACAAGGAGAAAACAAATGAGTGCCAAATGCATCAGATGTCTCAGACAGAACGGTTCATATGAACAAGCTGGACACATTCTTCTGGGGCTGCACTAGTGGATGTGGGCACCGCGGGTGATGGAGGAGGGACTGCGTCGGGTGTGCCGAGCTGTTGGTATGCATCAGGGAAGATGCTGACTACGGTTTTCCGGTGAAATAAATCATCGTCACCTCAACTTCTCATCGAGTACCCAGCTCATAAGCGGTGTTGAGGCTCGCGCGGGCTGGATGGCAAATGGACGCAAGGCACAGGTGTTGATTCCTGTTGCCAAGCGCTATGAGCGCAAGATTCATCGGCCACTGAGGAAACAATAACGAAGAAGGAACTATGATGGTGACATTTATGTGTATGCAAAAGCAGCGGTGACATGAGTAACCTTTTTAAGGACTTAGCAATAACTTAGGGTTCAGGCAAAACCTCAAAATAAGTTGATAGAGTTAAAATGCCAGCCTATGTGCACGAGAATCCTTTAAGATAAATGTTTAGGGTCGGAGACTGAATAAGGAGACATGGTTTTATGTGCACCACAGCGGATATGGCCCTGAGCGGAGCGGCTCATGAAGGACTCACTTGCAACAATGCCTGGTGGCAGAAGACAAAATTGAATGAGCCAATGGCCTCCAATGGGGCCGCGCCACTGAGGCCAGATACCACCCAACTAATCAAAATCTTGTTGTGAACATGCTGAAAAGTCTGTGGTGATGACAACAATCTTCAGGAGTGGGGCAAGGGTGGTGGGAGACGGGTGCAAGCCAACAAGAAGATACTGGAAGGCTGTCTTCCTATAAATGGAGGCCAATGCCAATAGCACAGTGGCCAAGAGAACATGTGGCGAGCAGCACTGAGGTGTGGCGGGACGGCAGCACAGGACTGAAATCGAGGCCAACACTGTGCCCAAATTGTAGCATCAGATTTATGGCTCGGCGGGTGCTGACGATACAGGCCTGAAGTCTATAACTACTGTTTTCTGACTTGCAGGGTGTGCTGGCAGAAGAGGAGGAGGTGGCCTCTCCGTTCTGACAAGCCCAAGGGGGAAAGGGCAAAGAGCGAGATGGCCTCCGGCAAAACCATACAACGATTCTGCCTTCGGGCGGCATAGCCCTTCGTCATGACAACTAAGGGCCATGTTGACTTCTCCGCAATGTCATCAGCAGGTACTATGATCGAGTTTGCGTGACAACAAGACACAGAACACACTGAACTCATCGCCAACAGATAGAGAGGTTGTGGAGCCAGGGCATTGGGAATTGGAACCAGCAGTTGGAGATAGTAAAGGTGAAGCCAGCGCCGACTGTGGCACAGTCACACTGCATTCCTCCCCTCGATGGCAAGGGCCCCACAACAAATAAAAAGAAATACGGCACCAGCCCTTCATGAACAGCTCCCTCCGCGGTAGAGGCGCAGCTCAGTGCGACGCCCACGATGCGCTGGTCTGTGCCCTGGAATATGTCCACGACACTCTACTGGAACATGGACAAGCTTCTCCCCACCCCCAAATAGCAGCGGGAGTGGCAACAAGACCAGGAATCACCGACCATTCCAGATGACAATGAGGTCACTAAAAAGAAACACAAACCACAGCAACAAGCCCACATGCCACGCGCAGCCCTTCAATGGGAACGGCGACTATATGAACTACACCTTGTTCTCCTCCTCAAACGAAAGATCAAGCATATGCTGACTTGCTACAGCTTTATATTTATGAAGAAAATCGATTTCAATGAGAATGAAACCCACACGTATCCAAAAAGCATCAGGGGGTCGAGTGTCTTCGTCAACATTGGTTTTCCAAAAATCCTTTTTCGAGCACAGACAGTGGGACAACCAGCGATGGTTGAATCAGCAGTATCTTGTAGGCCGGGTGGTGTGGTGGATGACAAAGCTGGTGGGCCGAGTGACCGGCTTCAAGTGATTGGTCATGCTTCGCCTTGAGTCAACGCTCTCCTCCTGGCCTTATTCACTTCAATTTCCAGCAGGCAAACGGGGTTCTATGAATGGCGGCGGAGATATGAACAACCTAGTGCTTATCATCACAAATCTCAGATCCGCCAGCACAGTGGCTCCAGGATCCAGAGGGACGGGAATTTCATGGTGGCTCCAACTAAACCAGTACGGGGGATGTGAAACCTTTATTTTCAAATCTAAAGTGATATGCTGACAGCCAATGTTGATGACATGTTGGATTTGTTCTTGCACACACACGTGATGGTGCGCCATGGATGCGCAAGACAGCGCGCCTACGGTACAGCGCGACAGGAAAAAAAAAAAAGAAAATGTTCACCAGAAAATGACAACATAGCAGTGGTTTGCAAGCAGCGTTTTAGGGACCCCTTGAACCATTGCAAAATGGCCTTGTCCTGGTGCGGGCTGGTCTAACGACCAGGCTCAGGCGCAGCCCAGAATGTCATTTGTGATCGTGGAGCTGACACATCAGGGGATGGGGCCACTATGGATCCAGCTGTGTGGCTCATGGATGCGCAAGAGGAAGAAGTTTCGGATCATGCGCGATATGATGTGGCGGCGACCAGCAGGAGCAGGTAAACGATGAGCAGCAATCCAGTTTGTACAACGTCGTGTTCTGTTGTCACCAAACTCACGCCGCACAAGGCTGTGTGCCTCAAGGCAGTCCTCATGCCATCTGCTGTTCCAGAGGAAGCGCCACCCAGCCTGGAACAAGTCTCAGCCCTATGAAGTAGTTGGGGATGAATTGCCAAATTTATGACAAAACCTTTGCACAGCAGTGACGGAGTCACCTATAAATGTTTCTTGCATGGAATAAAAATAAAGTGCAGTGGGGAAAACTGAACTACACAAATGAGAAACAATGCGGGAGAAGCTAATGTCTAAATAACTCTATGAAAAGACAATAAAAAACAGATATGTGCGGGAAGGTATTGATATGCTATAAAATGAAGAGGCATTAAATCCTTTTCAAGCAGCAAAAGCTGATGGAGAACTGAATCACATGTGCTGCATGAGCAACAACATAACTTGAAGCTTCTGTTCAAGGCTGACATGAACAGGTAAAGTGGCAGGTTGTGATGGTGGAGAACCTGGAAATAATTTCAAGAGGGTGCAGCAATGGGGCCAGGGATAGGGAGACATGTCGGTGCTCCGTGAGCAGGAGCTTCCTATGGAGTTTGTTGTGTGCATGTCTTCTGGCAAGGCAGATGCACAAGGATGGGGCAAACGAAGAAGGGAAAAATCATCGCTTCTGTGGCCCTGCAACCAAGCAATCATCCACTATAAAACAACTTCCTCATTTTTGTTTCACTATGGCGACATGCTGTCCTATGAATATGGTTTTGATGCCGCTTTATGGTTAAAGGCCTGACATGAATTCACACATGTCGGCCACTGGACATCCATCCTACGATGTGGTATTGAAACAGTGCATCATGATGCTGATGAGTCATGAAAAAGCCTGGACGGCTCTGACCACCCTTGATCATGAGTTCGGCAAAGCCATCTAGCAAGAAGACAGCAGCAGCCTCCAGAACAACCAGAAGCAAAAACCAGCAAAAGAAACTGCCTGGCCGACAGCACACGGGGATATGCGGATGGCCGCCCACTGTTGGTGGAGACGACTTGGAGAATTGCTCAGAAGATCAGCAGCAGTCCGGACAAGAAAAACCGATAACAACAAAAGCTCTCGGAAACAGGCCGAGCTATGGATGTTGACGACACGGTGCTCAACGAGTACTTGGTGCGGCTGCAGTGAAAGCAAAAGTTTTCCAGTAACCCTATCACAGCAGTTGTGCCGATGCAAATATTTCAATGCGGGTTTGGCAGTGTTTCGCCCCATATGGTGCACCAGTGGTATGAGCCGGTAAGTGCTCATCTATTTGTTCACATGCAGTGACGATGGACAACCTTCGAATCCATCTGGTGAGGTTTTGGCGTTGGAGCGGGAAATGGATAGTGGAAAAGATTTGAGAGAAGGGTCGGGCGATGGAGGACCTGGAAGTAGCAGCCAGAATCTGGAGGTTGTAGCCACTTTGTAAACCTATTCGACGGTACTGGTTTTTGGACCATGTCGCGGCTTTAAACATGATGGGTCTGCAGTTGTGGGAGCTTGGAGGATAGTGGGCGTGACGGTCCGGTGCGCGATCACCTGTTCCCCGGCCACGGCTTCTGCGATGGGCGGGCGTGTTTGACTATAAACCAACAGATATGATGAAGAGCTCTCTCCACTACTCATATGGGTAGTGAGGGCATGCAAATCCTTTCATGAGAGAAATGCCACGCAGAACCATAACTCTCATCAGACCTCCCACTTGTCAGCAACACATTGGCGGGCGTTGGCGCATCATGGAAACCAAACGAGATAGAGCTATCTTTCCTGTTATGGGGACATAAAAATAACCTAGACCATCAATGCAACTCCTCTGAGTATGGAGAAGTGGATGAAGTGGCCTTCATACCCTATCTATGGGTTCTGCGATATGACATTGCAATTGTATGGCAAACAAGCAGTGCGATCTGATCGGACTGACTTCAAACCCTACGGGCTCCCTCGGTGGATCCAGCCTTCAACGACCATGATTCGGCAATTGTCATCGATTGGTATGCATCTATGCTGATCTCGGATTTTTTGTAATAATGCGGATCAGCTTGCATTGATAATGAACAATACTGTTTTCAATATTAATGGATGAAGCGGTTCGGGAATCGGAGTCAATTTCATGAAGAAGGTATGCGCACAAATCCTGATATCGTCGATTTAAACTCCAGTGAGTTGTTGACGATGGCTCGGCCGCGAGCTTCTTCCTTCTAGCTCAAATCCCACCGTCGAGCAGATCCGCGCCGCGATTATCTTATTAAGTTTGACACTTGAATCCTTTCAGGGATTGCGATCAGTCACCGAGCTCCAGCTGCTGGGTCTGTGCTGTTCTCCCAATGTGGCCGGGCCTTGGCAAATAAGCTGTCTGGCTCTACGCGCACGTGATCTTGTGGACTTCCGAAGCCAGAAGTCGCGGCAAGGAAAGCGCAAAGGATCAGAAGGGATCTTGACATAGCTACTTCATCTCTCCCAGCGAATCTGATTTCCCAACACGACTCCACTCGCGACGGAGATTGTTGCACCTTGACGGGCGGGCATGTCGACCTTAGCGACACCTCGCTTGAGAGGCACATCCACCGTCGATTGCGAGTTGTCGTAAGCTTCGGTAAACGTAACGATCGTTCCATCCGGTACAGCGTTGCCGCTGCAGTCGCGTACGGGATCCGTTTCAAGTTGAACCTGCGGACCGGATTGCCGAGCGTTCATCTTCAATCCACAAGGATCTTCCGGAACCTGTTCAATTACGCGCGTGCTGGAAACTCCACCAACCCGGGCTACAAAGCGAGCGACGCCCTGGTGGGCCGTCGAGTCCATCGCTGTCCAGGCCGCGCCGTCGGGGGGGTGGCACAGTGCGCGTTTGCGCGGGGCTGGGACTGACTCGACAGTTCGAACGACACCGGCATCGGCGTGTCAATGAGATTGTGATAGGCATCGAAGACGAGAGACGGCACCGGTGATGCCTTGGTGAAGCCCGACCTAAAGACGAGAAGGCCTGGCCAGGAAGCTCGGACTCTCGGGTTGTTTTGCGGGCGGAACGTCGATAAGCCGTTCTCAGAGGAGGATGTCCCCGCAGGAAAACCTGGTAATCGCCGGCGTTGTCCAGTGTTCCTACCGGAAGGAATGCCGTTTCTCCCAAGTGAATATCGCGCTTGAGGCCTGGTCGGGGCCTGCGATGTGCAGGCTCGCTTTCCCGCTGCCCGTGCTTGAATAGAGAATCCATCGCCAGCCTGGATGTTATTGGGCGAGCGCAGGCCGCCTTGGGCAAATGCCACCTGTGCTGCGGCGATCGCAAGCCCGACGAAAACGAAGTGTGCCAATGCAGACTTCACTGGGCACCTCTGAAACTGTAGATCGCAACCACCGCGCGCTCACTGCTGATCTTCCTTGCGAGGTCCTCAGGAATGTGAATCGATGAATGAAACCGGGGCCTGGGGCAGGAGCGCGCGGTCGGCAAACTGGTCAGCCACCCAGACCACCTGGCCAGTTTTGTCGTAGAAGGTCCAAGCACATGAGCGACGTTGACCATCTGTCCGCTTTGATTGATGAGTTGGCCGGTCAAGGTTGCACCCGGCGCCGGATTCAACTTCTCATTGTCGATCTCGATCACCGGATCCGCCGAAGCTGAGACAAGGCTTGAAGATCGGCGTCATGCGAACACTGCCAACCTGAGAGAGTTCGACGTCGGGAAAGAAATAAAAATGGCGTGACTTGTTTCGGCAAGAGGAGGTGAGAGATCTTGTCAAAGCTGTCCTCGGTCGCAATGGGCGATTGGTTCTTTGACAACAGGGTCGCTGAAACCGATACGTACGCAGGCACAACATCTCGTTCAGGAGCTCACCCAGAAGAACCAGCCCGTCCGCCCGCTGTACGGGGTGCATGTCAACGATGCGCACATGAGGCGCTTCCACATCTTGAACTCCCCAGTCATCTCCCGGCACCGCGATAGATGACATCCCAGCGCAAATAATTCACGGGGATTACCTGTGGCGGAACGCGAGGCTTCTTTCACCAGGGCCAACACCGGTTCCCAGTGATCTCCGTTTCTTCACTACACGCAGATCGCGCGTGCTGGTCGAAAAGCCGACAACGGTGGACCAATGCAACTCAAGCTGCACCTCTGCCTCGTCATCGGTAGAGTGAAGCGGCCTTACGTCAAAGTTCTGGAGGGTCGCATAGGTACGAAGGCTGGGATAATATCCAGTCAAGTCGTGCACGAAGTCCGGTTCGGTGAATTCAGCCTTATTGGCGAAACTGCAATACGCCTGTTCGTAATCGTGCTTGCGAATTTCTTCGCCAGATTCGTGACTGCTGCTTCCGGGGTTGACGATGAATGTCAGCGAACCCGCCACCGCCGGCGTATGCGGCCGCGGTTGACACGGGCCAAAGTGTTCCCATCACAACCAAGAGCCACGGTTGCAACGAGCAAGAATGCCGCGAGTAGACGTCCCTTGTTCACGAGACCAACCTCCCTGGGACGAGATTTCATGCGTCAGCGGGGATACGCTGCTCGCCCTCTGCGCGCCGCTCTTCCGGAATCAGGATCACGAGCAGGGCCAGAATGCTGCTGCCAAACGGGAGAGTGCCCCACATGAGGCCCTGCCAGTGAGGAGGAATTTGTGGCGCGTTCACGGTGGCCAGGCGGTACTCCATCCTTGCTCCATATGGTGATGGTCTTGTCGTCAAGAGTGTCTACGGGCCGCCAGCCCGCAAAGACAAGAGCGGATCGTAATAGCGGTCCCGTACAAAAACCCATTTCAATCCGTAGTGGTCTGCGTGATACAGCATGGCGCGGAGTGCGTCGAGTCCTGGCTTGCCAAAGTACTTTGAACTGGTCAGAGCGCCCCCGCCGTAGCTGAGTCAATTCGGGCAGCATTCGTCCTGAGTTCCATTCGCCATCGACACTGCTGGCGTCGGTGAGCATCGGCCAGTCGCGAAATCTTGTTGCCGAATCCCAGCGTGACGTAGCGATACTGGTCGTGGCCATCGCGATTGAGCCATGCGGCAACCGAATCTACTTTGAAATCCTCGGCATCCGCCGGGTCGATAGGTGGCCCACGCAACCGCCAGAGCACAACTCAGGCTGCCAGAGATGTTAAACCCACAAGCGCCGCATGAACGATATCGATCGATGAGCTCCGTGGCGAGAAGTCCCACAAACGGCAGCGCGAGCAAAGTTGCCCAATAGCTGAATCGCTCCATGGTCAACACTTCAAATGCGCGTCCAAGCAGCAGATCGGACCACTGGAGTGGTTCCACCGAGTCCCACGAGAAATGCAACCCAGAAGCCGAGAAGAGAGGACGAAGCCGAGCAATGCTTGAACCGCGCACAAAGATAAGGGCAACGCCAGAATCAGAGCTCCATACGGGACAATGAAGTAGTTCAGTCCCCACTGAGGACTCAGAATGTAATTTGCCCGGCTTGGGTGGGGGATGGGGATCTGCGTGACCGGATAGTGGATCAGCGCGATCCAGAACGGAAGAAGCACCACTGCGATCGCAGCGCCAACAACGACGATGATGCAGAACGTGCGCCCCAGAAATGCCGCGGTGGAAACCCGCTCGCCACCCTCACGATCAAGAAGCGCCAATGCCAGGACGGGTAACGCAAAAAAGAATGAGCCAAAGAGGAGCGTCGCGTGGTGCGCCGCGGCCGCGGCGGCGAAGAGCACGATGGCTTTAAGAAAAGAGCGCCAATTGCCGTAGCGGACCCATTCATACAGATAAGGAAGTGCGTTTAAATATACCGGTGCCGCGAAGGTGGTGCCCAATTGTCCGGCGGAGTAGACCAGAAAGCTCTCAGAGCCAAGAACACGCTTGCCAGCGCCGCAATATGAAGCGGCTCGCGGGCTGACCCAAAGGCGGGAAAACCGGTAGACACCAACGACCAGGAGCAGAATGGCCGCCAGTTGTACGGCCATATAGGCGAGGTCTAAACCGAGTAACGCGCGAGACAGCGCGACCCATTGCTGCGGAAGTGGCGGATAGGTGGTCTGCGAAAAGCCCGCATACCATTTCAAGTTCCACGGATCGAACCAGTGATGGAGCATAATTGGAAGCAAAGAAGATATGGAAGTTCGTGTCGTAGGATTTTAGAGGCAGTTTCATCAGCAACAGCGGCAGGTGAACCACCAAAGCCGCCATTAAGACAACGTTCAGGGGTATAGGCCGTGATACCTGTGCAATCGAGTCTGGCTTCTCCACGTTTGCCTCACCAAAAGCATTTGGATTCTCACTCGCTAAATTGGGAATCGCTCTATCAGCGCAGTGTCGTTTCGCATCGGTTGCAGTTCGGCTAAATGAATGTGACTTTCAGAATTCGTACTCATCGTTCGATTGATAAAAGGCGCTTAGGGGTTGCTTAGGCCGCTCGATCCGTCGCTTCGGGTGCAATAGACGATCCATTAAAGTGGAATTTGTATCGGTTAAGTCATTGTTTTTGGTGGGCTAAGGTCGGCACTATTTGACTCAATCCCGCTCCGCACTCGTCGCGGCTCAAAATGGGACGGCCACGCCTCGGGAGAGCGGCGCGGAGCGGTAGAGATTTAGATGCGGAGTAGAGAAGCTCCTCGTGCAACATGTCAGGCAGGCGGCGCTTTAACCGGGTGGCTTCGCCGACGTCCTCAGAGGCCTTTGCCTTCAACGAGCTCCGTCTGACTGGTATAGAATTTGGCAAGATGGAATTATTCCTCAATTCCTCCTGGGCAATCGTGGCGCTAGTCAGCATTTGCCTTTGGCTTCGGCTGGGGCGGCGCGCCACTACGGAACGACGTACATCATTCGTTGGCCTAGTGATGCTGATCGTCATCCTGTTCCCCGTCATTTCGGTCAGCGATGGCTTATGGTCCGTCCAGAATCCGGCGGAAACCGACACCTACCAACGTCGCAATCACCTGGCCTCGAATCACAACAGTCTCTTCCCGGTAATCGCGACTCTGCCGCGGGCTGCCTTTGCCGAGTTCACCTTCGAGTTCCGCCGGCTCGATGCGCTGGTTGACTCCCCCTCACGCGCTGTCGACAATCCCGCTCTCCTCATCATCCAGAACCGCCCTCCTCCCGCAGCCTGATCGCACCGTTTCCACTCCAATTGGTTCCGTAGTTTTCCTTTACTTGCGATCGTCGCCGTGTGAAAGACGGCGTAAAGGATGCGTATGAAGCAGATATTCTGCTCCGGCCTTTCTCCGGCTGTGGCTGCATTCGCCTTCTTTGTGGCAGTGCTTTGCCCGGCCCAGCAAACCCTCACTTGGGAACAGACGAAGGCGAAATTTGAATCCGCCAATCCTGCGCTAAAGGCCGATGCACTCGGCGTGGACGAGATGCATGCGGAAGAGATAACGGCGAATCTGCGTCCGAACCCGCAGTTCACTCAGTCTGCCGACGGCACGCAAATCGCACCACACAACGGAGTCTGGCAGCCACTGAAAGGTACGGATTTTGTCTCCAGTCTGAGTTATCTGCACGAGCGCGATCGAAAACGCGATTTACGGCTTGAAAGCGCGAAGGAAGGCACACAGATTGCCCAATCGCAGCATGGGGACCTGAAACGAACGCTCGAATTCACATTGCGTACAGCCTTTGTGAACACTCTTCAAGCCAAGGCCGTGCTCGAGCTGGCAAAAGCTGATCTGGATTATTACGACCGCATTATCCAAATCAGCCGCGACCGCTTCAAGGCGGGAGATATCGCCCGGATCGATCTCGATCGGATCGAGTTACTCCGCGTGCAATATGAGACGGAAATTCAGACGGCCATCGTGAACCTGCGCACGGCAAAGATTCAACTACTTCAACTGCTCAACGACCGCACGCCGGTGGAAGAATTCGACGTGACCGGGACGTTTGACTTTTCTGAATCACTCAAGCCATTGGGCGATTTTCGCCAGATCGCATTGGATTCCCGGCCTGATTTGCGGGCTGCATTGCAGACGATTCAGCAGTCTGAGACAAACCACAAACTAGCCGTTTCGAATGGATCCACCGACCCGACGTTCAGCGGCTGGTATACCTACAATTCGTCGAATAACAATCCCAATGGGATTCAGACGCTCGGTGCTAGCGTGAACATTCCGCTGCGCATTTTCGATCGGAACCAGGGCGAGAAACAACGAACCCAAATTGACATCAGCCGCACTCAGCAGGCAAGCGAGGCCACGCGCGCACAGGTCTTCAGCGATGTGGATTCGGCCTACGCACAAGTGGAAAGCAACATAGCTCTGCTCAAGCCATACAAAGCGCAGTACCGCGATCAGGCCACCCGAGTGCGCGACACGATTACGTATTCCTACGAGCACGGCGGTGCCTCGCTGATGGACTTCCTCAATGCACAGAGCGAATACCGCGCCGTGCAACTTGCCTACCTGCAACTGATCGGCTCATACCTGACAGCCGCCGGACAACTCAATCTTGCAGTAGGTCGCGAGGTGATCCAATGAAAGCCGACTTTCTTTTCAGCCACCCGCAGGAAGGCTTGCTCACTTTTGTTGCCGGAGCCTTTCTCTGCATCGTTCTCACGGGCTGCCAGAACAAAGACCAGGGCAATGACGCGCCGCCTCCCGCCCAGGTGATTCGCGTATCCGACATGAATGCGATCACCATCGATAGCAACGATGTAGCCAAGTTCCCGCTTGCCAAGGCCGGCGAAATCGAAGCGCCCGCCGAGTTGAAGGCCACCGGAACTGTCTTTCCCGACATCAGCCGCGAGGTACCGGTCATCTCGCTCGCCAACGGCCGGGTGGTTGACATTAAAGCGCGTCTGGACGACAACGTGAAGAAAGGGCAACTGCTCTTCAGTGTGCAAAGCCCGGACATCAGCAACGCGTTCGATGCGTATTTGAAGGCTGTCAACGATGAGCAGCTCGCCAACAAGGCGGACATTCGCGCGCAGGACTTGTTCAAGCATGGCGCAATCTCGGAGGCCATGGTGGAACAGGCGGATGACGCTGAAAAAGATGCCAAGGTCGACCTGGCAGCGGTGGATGAACAGTTAAAAATTCTCGGAGTAGACAAGAATCACCCGAGCAGCGTGGTCAATGTATATGCGCCTGTGACCGGCGTCATTATCGGGCAGAACGTGACCAATGCAGCTGCCGCGGGTGTGACTCTATCGGGTTCAGCGACTGCCTTCACCATTGCGGACCTGAGTTCGGTCTGGATCATCTGCGACGTTTACGAGAATGACATTCCCAAAATTCAACTCGGTCAGGCGGCGAGAATCAATTTGCAGGCCTATCCCGATCGCCCTCTGATGGGCCACATCAGTGACATTGGCCCGGTGCTCGATCCATCGCTTCGCACCGCAAAAGTTCGCATTCAGGTGGCGAATCCCGGGATTCTCAAGCTTGGGATGTTTGCTACGACCACATTTTCAAGTCTGAAAAAAGCGCATTTCACAGCGGTTCCATCTGATGCCGTTCTTCACCTGCACGATCGCGACTGGGTGTATGTACCGGCGGGCGGCAATCAATTCAGGCGCATTGAGGTTCGTGCCGGGGAGATGCTCCCCGGCAACCGGCAGGAGATTCTTTCTGGCGTTGCGCCTGGCCAACAGGTCGTTACGAACGCGTTGCTGCTTGAAACAGCGGGGAACCAGTAGATGATTCGCGCACTCGTTGACTTCGCGCTTACCAATCGCTGGCTCGTCCTTGGGGGCGTCATTGTGCTCACGGCCTGGGGCGTCATCTCGTTCCGCAATTTGCCCATCGAGGCATATCCCGACGTGGCCAACAACTATGTTCAGATCATCACCCAGTGGCCGGGGCGCAGCGCGGAGGAGATTGAGCGCCAGGTGACTGTGCCGGTTGAAATACAGATGGCCGGCATTCCTCATCTCACGCATTTGCGGTCGACTACGCTGGCCGGGCTATCGAGCCTCATGCTCATCTTCGACGACAACTCCACCGGCGACGCCAACCGCGAACATGTGCTGGAGCGGTTGAGCCAGGTCAACCTGCCCGCAGGTCTCGTTCCGCAGATGGGCACCGACTGGAGTCCTGTGGGGCAGATCTACTGGTACACGCTGGAAAGCACAAATCCAGCGTATGACGTGATGGAGAAGAAGTCGCTTGAAGATTGGACACTGGAAAAATCTTTCAAAGGCGTGGATGGCGTGGTGGATGTGTCCAGTTTCGGCGGTCCGACGAAGGAGTATCAGATCAGGCTCGATCCCGAGAAGCTTGTGGCCTATGGGCTTTCGATCAGCCAAGTTGAGCAGCAGATTGCCAACAATAACACCAACGGCGGCGGCAGCTTCATCGAGGAAGGCTCGCAGCAGGTCAATGTGCAATCGCTGGGACTTTACACGAGTGTGCAGGACATAGAAAACACGGTCGTCAAAACCGTGAATGGCGCGGCCGTTCGCGTGAAGGATATCGCCACTGTCGTCCAAGGCCCCAAGATTCGGCTGGGACAGATTGGGCGTGCAATACATCGATCCGACGGCGCTATCGTGGACAACCCGGACACCGTGGAAGGGATCGTGCTGCTGCAGAAAGGCGACGACTCAGACCCCGTCCTGGTAGGTATTCACGATGAGGTCAAGAAACTGGATGGCGGAATTCTGCCCAAGGGTGTCAGGATCGTTCCCTTCCTCGACCGCTCCGATCTGGTTAAATTCACCGTGGAGACCGTCGAGCGCAACCTGACTGAAGGCGTGATTCTTGTTTCCGTCATTCTGTTCCTCTTTCTGGGGAACGTGCGCGGCGCTGTTATTGTTGCGCTCACCATTCCTTTTGCGCTGCTATTCGCTGCAATCTGCCTCGACCTCATCCACATTCCCGCAAACCTGCTTTCGCTTGGTGCGCTGGATTTTGGCATGGTGGTCGATGGCTCGGTGGTGATGATTGAGAACATCGTCCGACACCTGGGTTTAGAAAACGATCCTCGCACCCCAGTACAAAAGATTCGCGATGCGGCGCACGAGGTGCAGCGCCCGGTGTTCTTTGCCCGGGGGATTATCATTGCATCCTATCTGCCGATCTTCACGCTGCAATCGGTTGAGGGCCGCCTCTTCAAGCCTATGGCGTGGACTGTCACTTTTGCGCTGATCGGGGCGCTGATCTTTGCCATGCTTGTGGCTCCAGTGATGGGAGGCATTGCTTTTAATAAAGGTGCGAAAGAGTGGGAAAATCCACTGCTGCGCTGGCTTACCACGCACTATCGCACCGCGGTCCGCTCGGCAATTCTGCATCGTAAGATGACCCTGGGTATTTCTCTGCTGTTATTTGTGATCGCGATCTACCTCACGTTTGGCGGGCCGATCGGATCAGAGTTTCTGCCTCACCTTGATGAAGGCTCCATCTGGGTGCGCGGAACATTGCCCCCGAGCGAAGGTCCAACGGCAAGCATCGACTTCACCGACAAAGCGCGGCTGGTGATGGCGTCCTTTCCTGAGGTCACACAAGTTGTCAGCCAGACTGGCCGCCCGGACGACGGCACCGATACTGCCGGCTTCTTCAACACCGAGTATTTTGTCGATCTGAAGAGGAAAGAACAGTGGCGTCCCGTTTTCCGCCAGGATAAAGAAGCGCTGATCGCCGCGATCAACGAACAACTGGAGAAGTTTCCCGGCGTGATCTGGAACTATTCGCAGCCGATCTCCGACAACATGGAAGAGGCCGTCTCCGGCGTCAAAGGAGAACTTGCCGTCAAACTTTATGGCGATGATCTGCGCATGCTCGAGCATACGGCTGAGTTGATCCAGGCGAAGATGGCCACGATCAAGGGCATCGAGGACCTGGGCATCTTCAGAATTGTTGGCCAGCCGAACCTCAACTTCACCGTGGATCGTGAGGCGGCGGCACGTTGGGGCATCAATGTTGCGGACATTCAGGACGCAATTCAGACAGCGGTTGGGGCCAACACGGTGACACAGGTGCAGCGGGGCGAGGCGCGATTCGATGTGACTCTGCGCTATCAAAAGCAATATCGCGATACACGGGAGGCGATCGGAGATGTTCGCTTGCTGGCACCTTCAGGTGAACGAGTTTCCCTGGCGCAACTGACTAAGGTGTCGACCGATGACGGCGCGGAACAAATCAATCGCGAGGGCGGTCAGCGTTACATTGCCATCAAGTATTCTGTGCGCGGCCGCGACCTGGGCTCCACTGTCGAGGAGGCAATCAATAAGGTCGAGCGCAATGTGAATCTGCCCACCGGCTATCACCTTGAATGGGCAGGCGAATATGCGAGTCAGAAGCGCGCGGACAAGCGCATGGCTCTCGTCATCCCCATTACCGTGCTCGCCATTTTTCTGATTCTTTACACGATGTTCCGATCTTACAAGTGGTCTGTGCTGGTGATGGTATCGGTCATCATGGCATCCATTGGCGGTCCCCTGGCACTTTTTCTCACACACACCAATTTTTCAGTCTCATCCGCGGTCGGGTTCCTCGCGCTATTTGGTGTGTCTGTAGAAACAGGCGTGATCATGATCGAATTCATCAACCAGTTGCGCGCTCGGCGAAAGGCATCGGAGGGGTTCAGTGAAGAATACGTAATCGAAGCTGCCGTCGAAGGCTCGGTTCAGCGTCTGCGCCCCATTATGATGACGATGCTTGTGGCTACGCTTGGTCTGCTGCCGGCGGCTCTTTCACATGCCATCGGCTCCGACTCGCAGCGCCCGTTCGCCATTGTGATCGTCGGCGGCCTGATTGCCAACCTGGTCATCGGCGTCTTCCTTATGCCCACTCTTTATGTCTGGATGGCACGGGAAAACGACATTCTGCCAACCGTCGACGTCGGAGGGAACTCTTGACGCGATTCATTGCGGGCCGCGTCCATTGGAACAGGACTGGGCTGCAAAATGCTGCGGATATTGCTTCCGGTTCTAGTGAGCTTTCTGTTTGGCTTGCTTGGCAGCTTGATCGGCGGCTTTGGCCTCGGCGTCGAGACCGCGCGTGGGGTCTTTGTGAAGGAACTTCCGCGAGATGTCGGGCCAGAATTCCTGAAAGACGCCGCCTATCGTGCCTTCAGCGGTGACAATGAGACCATTGCCGATTGTCAAGCCAATGCCGGAATCGTTCGGAGGGTAGTACAACGTGGAGAGCGCGCCGGAGATCATGTTGCCGCCCACGTTGGAATAGTTGGGCTCCCATTTGCCGGTGTTGTCGTGTCTGCAGATAACGCTTGTAGACATGGCATACAACAGCCGGTGGGTCGCGGAGCCGTGGCCGAGCCGGAAATAGCGCGGATCCTGGTGCAGCAGAGCGGGCAGAAATCCATTGCCGATCATCGTTCCGTCAAAGGCATCGAGGTACTTGCGCACAGGCTCGTTCGCCATAGCCCTTCGCTCCCCACGGAAATCCGCTGTCGGAGTCAGCGGCCTCGCCATACCCGGCGACGAGCAAAGCCGTACCGAATGCGACCGGATCGACCGCAGAGCGAAAAGCAAGGCTGATCTTTTCTTTCGCAGTGAGCGAAACTGCATCGCTGCGATATGACGTATTGAACGCCGGAAGGACGCCGAGCACGCGCTGCTTTCCTGGTCCTTGATCTGCTGCGCGGCCTTCTCGCGTTGAGCCTGACCCGCGTCAGGCTGTGTGGCGGGAGGTGTCTGTGAACTGGAACTTTCCTGGCTCGACGCGGATACGGGACCTGCCTGCGGATCTTCATGAGGTCCAGCGGCAGGTTGCGGTTCGACGGGTGCGCTACTTGAGAGCTCAAACTGCGGCTGAGGAGCGTCAGGTGGTTCTTGCGCGGCCACGCCCGTCCGATCAGTTGGCGTAACCTGGGCTAGAAGAGAGCGAGTGGGCGCATGCAAGAGGATGCCCGCGGCAAGCAGTGCAGAAAAAGTGCTGAAATATCGGCGCATCCATTCACCATTCATCGAGTAGGCAGATACCCGCTGGGCCATCCACCGGAGTAGATCAATTTGACCCAAATGCTCTTGGGGGAACTGACGCACTATGCGCATTTCGTCGGCCGGTTTCTAGGATTCTGACCGCGTGATTTCATACTTTAGTTCATGCTTTCCCAGGTCCCAAAATCGGAATCTAGGGCACCCATATTTGGCACAACAATAAACGGTCAGAGACCGAGACTAGATGCCGGTCTTGCGATTTGAGTGGAGCGAGCAATGAACAATTAGACGAAAAACTGGGGTTTGACTTAAAGATTCGTTACATTTCCTGTGGCGATTCAGGGAGTCGCACAGATGACATGGCTAAATGTCGTATTTCACTCACTTACAGCAAGTTAGATGCGCGACTTTTTGTAGTTCGCCTTGGGCGCGAATTATCCAGGCAGCCCCGACGACTATGTTTGTTTGCGCAGTCGCTAACAAGAACGCTCATTGATGCCGGAGCCTTCGGAGTGTATCGACCGCGCAGATAGCCCCGGTTGGCTCCTCCTCGTGCTTAAAATAGGCGAAGACCTCGCCCTCGTCAGACCGTCGGCGAAGGGTATTGTCAATCGCGTCGAGCTGAGAGGCAGAGTATTCGCTCTTACGGAATCGGTAGCAAGCGAAAGGAGCGGTCACAACATCGGGCGTCTCCAGATCTTCGCTCTCGGCTACACAGAGCGCGACTCCGTGATGCTGCAGTGCGGCATACACTTCGTCGCAAAACCATGTGCTGTGCCGAAATTCGAAAGCCATCCGCAACCCAAACGTGCTCGCATCCACGAAGGAAGGAGTCAAGGCGAGACACGTCGGCCTTGAAATTGGGCGGAAGCTGGAAGAGCACCACACCCATCCGTCCAGCGGCCACGACCGGGGCGAGTACACGCGACAGGGCGACGACTGTGTCAGAACAGTCCCTGAGTCGAAGGATGTGAGTGATCCGCTGGGGCGCTTTAAATGAGAAGCGGAACCCGGCACCGCTCGCGGCCAGCCAGCCCTTAAGCATGCCCTCGGTCGGCAACTGGCGGAAGGTGTAATTCACTTCGACCGAGTTCAATTGTGTTGCGTAGTATTCCAGGAATTTCTTTTGAGGAAGCGCCTGAGGATAGAATCCCGGCTTCCAGCTCGCATACGCCCAACCAGAGGTGCCAATGAAGGCTTGGTCCCGCGAGTCTCCCGCCGCTGCTGGAAGCTTTGGAACTCGCGAAATCTCGCGATCGGCGGCCTTTTCCGGGGACATTCGCTTGTTCGCAACCACGCGTGACACCACCTTGCGGTTCTGATTTGAGAGTTGAACTCAAGTTGCCTAAACGAATCAGGATGCTCGGTTAGGTTCATCCGAGATTATAGCGAGTGGGGCACTGGAGTATAGTTACCGATCACTCATGCGAGGGTATTCTTGAGGGGTTCTGCGTTCGGAACTTCTGACGTTCGCACGAATTCACCCAAATCTGCAACCCGATAGACCGAAAGGCGGCGCCTCGAACCCGGATACGCGAGGGCTCCCGCATATCCGGCCGGCATCGGCAGATCGTCGATTGTCCATGCCGCGGCCGCTGCGGCATCAGAGCCGATGTGAATCATTCGTGCAGGCTGATCGGGGTGAATTGCAACGCAGAACTTATCGAACGCCGTCAACAGTCCCAACCCTACTGCTTTCGAGTAGGCCTCCTTGCGCGTCCAGCAGCAATAAAAACCGTGCTCACGATCACTTTCATGCAGGAGCATCAACTCCGCTGCTTCCTCCGCGCACAGCACGCGGCGAATGATGTTCGGCAGATCAGGCAGAGGATGCTCCTGTTCCAGATCCACACCTACTGTGCATTTTGAAGAGAACGCAAATGCCGCCCACTCGCCCGACCGCGCCATGTTGAACTGCATGCCTTCAGGGCAGGCGGGTTGAGGCTTGCCCTGGGGATCATGATCCAACTCCATTGCTGTTGGATCACAGCCGAGGTAACGCCCCAGCAAACAGCGAAGAACGCCATGCGCAACAACAAAAGATAGCCGCTTTGGCAGATGCGGGATGCGCGATGCTCTCTCGATCTCCAGCGGATCAAGAATGCTCCGCATGGTCGCGCACTGCAACTCCGACGCACGCACGTCGACAACCCAAACGTGGATCTGGTCTTCTGCAATCTGCATTTTTGAATCAGACTTCGTCATTGGGATACCGATCGCAAACGAGAACGGGGCAGCACTCGTCCATTGCTCACTAATTTCCCGCGCCTTCGGGGGGTTCTTGCACCTTCAGAATCGCGGAGATTTGATTTGACTTGCCTTCTTGCGTTATGGCTAAATGGCAGTCTAAGTCAACCCGGACTTGGCTTCTGACCGTGTGATTTCGCGCTTTGGTTCATGCTTTCCCAGGTCCCAAAATCAGGATCACCACCCCGCGAACGAAGACCCGTTCGTTAGAGACTCGGACCAGGGGCTCCCATAGTTGGTACAACAAACGGTCCGAGACCCGGACTTCTCCACCTTAGGCTATTCGTAACCGATCGCACCAGGGGAATTGTTAGTGGCTACTGACGCTACGGTCTCTGAAGACCGTTCCCAAGGAACGTCTTCGGCGGATTGGTCAACTACATATTCGAATTTCTTGTCCCGCGCGTCGGGGCAGGCTGCGGCGACGCTTGAGCTCTATCAGCAGGCATTGATTCGCGTTTCTGAAGGCAAACTTGAGCCGACTGTATTCCAGACGCATTTCCCCAAGTTCATCCAGGCACATGGAAGCCGGTACACGAGTCGCCTTTCCGAAATCGGCTCTCATTTCCTGAGCAGGCTCGTGGAGTTGAGCTCATCGTATTCCCGGCAGGGAGCGGAGCCGGGAGCGCCCAATTTTGGCGAGCCGGAGTTGGTTCCTCCGCGCTTTGAGGCTGACAGTCCGCTGCGCTGGTTTGAGCAACTTGGGGAATATTCAGGAAAGCTCAATAACCGCGCGCTCAAGGCATATCGAGAACAACTCGATCAGGTAGCTGCCGGCGAAAAGACTCCTGCGCAGGTCCAGCAAAATGCCGTCAATCAACTTTCCAATCGGTTCCCTCAATTTCTTCAGCAGATCACCGAGCTTTATTTCGATCTGCTCAACGGCATGAATGACGTGCGGGCAAATTACCAGAGGGACTACTTTCAAAGCGTGCTTGCCCTGGCCGAGAAGCCGGATCGCATTCCCCCGGTGGTGGTTCAACTCACGGCTCCTCGCGGAGAGGTGGCATCTGCCTCACTCTCGGTGGCCAACACCTCGGCCGAAAAATGTGGCGTTCTCTTCAGATTCACCGATGCTCGCCGTGCCGATGGCGCTGGACCTGCTTTTGCTCCTGAATTGGAGATCACTCTCACTGATCGTTGAACTGGCGAGCCGGCCAGGAACAGAAGTTTCGCCTTTCGCTTCGCATGGACCCTG
>CAVQZQ010000043.1:0-13059 GCA_963718435.1 uncultured Acidobacteriota bacterium
GGCCCCGCTTCGTTCGCCAATAAGCTGGCACGAAAAACATAGACCGCACCGTTTAACTGGTAAGCTTTCGGCAGCTTCTGCCGCGGTAACCATGGAATCGCCCCCTCAATAAAAACTTCCGGGACACCATCCGTCAGACGCCAGGCGCGATGCGGATTCAACTCAGCATCCTTGAATGTTGCCACTGAGTCATAGCCACCCTGGGCGATAAGTTTGATGCAGTCGCGCACGTCGTTGGCAGTGCGCAGCGGACAGGTTGGTTCAAGCAGGATGACCCATTCGGGCGAGTCGCCCTCGGTTTCAAGGGTTTGAAGCAGGTTCTTCAGGGCGTCGATCACCAGGGCTTCGTCTGTGGCAAGATGGGGTGGTCGCGGATACACCTCCGCCCCGTGAAGACGCCCGATCGAAGCAATCTGGGCGTCATCCGTCGAGACGATGATGCGGTCGATCTCGCTCACCTGCTGGGCGACTTCAATCGACCAGGCGATTAGAGGTTTGCCCGCGAGCGGCCGGATGTTTTTTCCAGGAACCGATTTGCTTCCACCCCTGGCTGGGATGACTGCAATAACTCTTTTTCCGTTCAGCATGAATATATCTTGCCCGTTTCCTTATTCAGTGGCCCGTGCGCTCAAACGTCCAAGGCTGTCAAGCGCCTTGCGGTATTCAGTCCATTCTCCGGTATCGACCCACGCATTTTCACCGATGGGAAAGACGCCGATGCGGCCGCCTTCGCCTTTGATCTTCGCAATGAAGTCAGTCATATCGCACCGAGCCTCTTCTGGAATCAGATCAAGCCGGTCGCGGCGCACAACGTACATTCCCGTATTCACGAGAAAGCTGTATTGCGGCTTCTCCTTAATGCGGGCGAGACTGCCACCTTTTTCGAGTTCACAGACTCCATAAGGAATGTGGTAATCCTTGAGGGAGGCAACTAGCGTGAGATCGTAGTTGTTGTCCACATGAAACGAGACCAGCTCAGCCAAATCCGCCTGGATCACGATGTCGCAATTAGTGACAATGAGATTTTCCGGCGATGGGTCGTAAAGAGCGCGCAGACAGCCAGCGGTGCCGCGCGGTTCCTTTTCTTCAATGAACGCGACTGAATATACCGGAGCAAGCTCCTCAAAGAATGATTTGAGGATCTTCGACTTATAGTTGATGGAAAGATGAAAGTCATCCAACCCATAAAGCAGGAATTGGTCGATGATGATTTCAATCACCGTCCGGTCACCCACCGGGATAAGTGGCTTGGGAAGAACATTGGTGAAGGGAGCCAGCCGTGTCCCAAGCCCACCTGCCATGATGACGACTGGCAGACTAAGCTGGCGCTTGGTCTTGACCGCAACTTCGGTCTGAAACAGCTCCTTCCAGAAAACCAATTGGACAATCTTCCGCGAGGGATCGACTACAGGAACGCAGCCGAAATTGCCATTCAGCATGTCCGCGCGGAGCTGCTCGATCTCAAAACCCTCTTCTGCAACGTGAGGATTGCAATTACAGATTTGCAGAACCTGGGCCTTTAAATCGCCGTCCGAGAGGATCCAGCGACGAATATCGCCATCGGTAAGCGAGCCGATCAGATGTGACTCCTCATCGACCACAAAGATAATTTTCTCTTCTGTTTTCTCGAGCTGTTCCATCGCCTGCCGGATGGTATGCGTCTGGGGCACGAGAAATGGCTTAACGTCTACGCTCATAGGTGTGATCTCGGGTGATCCTAGCAGACTTGACTGGGCTGCCGGCGCGAAACTGCCGGATAGGGAGTTAGTGTAAGTCATAAAAATGCTTCTTAAGCATGTCGTCTGAGAGGCTCACGCCCTTCAGCACATCCTTGATCCGCTCGCTGGTGCGTCCATCGTGAAAACGGTCATAGGGGTTTCGCATGTTGCGTAGAGAAGCGCGAAACCGCGAAGAGTTAGCCCGCTTGATTCCCTTTTGAATGGCGGTCACGTCGCACGGTACGTCAATCACATTCGCGGCCCTGACTCGACCTCGCTGCCGATCCCCGATATTCACAACAGGCATCCGAAACGAGGACGCCTCGGTCAGACCACTTGACGAGTTTCCCACCATGACGCCAGAAGCTCGAGACAGCTAAGGTAGCGGCGATGGCCCAGGTGAGGTATCCATTTAAAGCGCTCCGGAATTGTTAGCACACACTGCTCGCAAGCGGGCATTGATCAGTGCGCCCTGTGCATCGGCATTCGCCATCGTGAATACGGCCTTGAGACCGCTCGCCTCAATTGCATCTACAAGCAGCGAACCTGGGTTCTTACATTGCCGTCGCCCGAGTCACAGGATGGTAAGTACCAGAGCTACCGGCTCATCCAAGCGGAGCCCAAGGTCCTGTTCGAGCTGCGACTTGGTCAGAAGGCTTGAGCCATAAAGCTGGTCGAGACCGGGAGCACCGAAGTTATAAACTCGACTGGGTGATTCGCCCATCTGAATGATTCGTTGTCGATATGTCTCCGTCGCGGGAAAATGGAGCGACGCCAGTTTGGTAATGGCGTGACGTACCGAATCATCGATGCCGCCTTCGGTCAGCTCTCCACCATGGATATGAGCAATCGGGATACCGAGCATCAAAGCGGAGACGGCAGGAGCTAGTAATTCAAACCGGTCTCCCAGCATGACAACGATCTCAGGTTTCGACTCCGCAAGGCATCAGCGAATCCATTCAAGCCGAGACTTATCGAGCTTACATTCCGCCAGC
This sequence comes from uncultured Acidobacteriota bacterium, assembly GCA_963718435.1. Taxonomy (GTDB): domain Bacteria; phylum Acidobacteriota; class Terriglobia; order Terriglobales; family Acidobacteriaceae; genus Telmatobacter. The sequence continues at coordinate 2,714 of CAVQZQ010000043.1, forward strand.
GTCGACTCTCCCGTCATCCGGAGTTAATCTTCCGGTCAATCTCTATGTTTTCTCCGCCTCGATCTCACGCCAAGTGTGGCCAAACTCGCGGGACAAATGCATCCCTGATGCAATCACCTGCAGGCGTAGAGCGGAGTCGGCACGAATCGCCTTCATTAGTCCGCGAAGGAGTCCGAAGTCTGCTCGACTGGTCGTAACCACGCAAATTTTGCGCCGCTTCACGCCAGGTGATCCCAGTTAATCACCTCGTCTGTGTCGACGCCTATCCGGAGCGTGCGTCCGATCAATGCCGAGAAATTTGGGAGGCAAGGCCATTGCCAGGGCGTTTAATTTCCAGGTCGCCGGCGGTAAGTCGATGCCGGCCGGCAAGCGAGCGAAGAGCTACCAGGCTCTTGCGGGCGACCGAAAGGTTAGGTAGTTCGCAAGGGACCGCGCCTTGATCCCGTTGCCAAGGGCCGCCTCAACGTGGCGAATAGGGTGACCATCTGCTGGAGTTCGCCGGGTTCAAGGGACGCAGGATGATCCGGGCCTGGGAGAGAACGATCCAACGTGAGATGCTTTTCAATGACCTCGGCGCCGAGAGCGACTGCCGCGATCGCAATTTCGATTCCGGGAGTATGGTCCGAGTAGCCTACGGGCAAACCAAACGCCAATCGAGGGTCTGCATCGCGCGTAGATTTACGTCGGCATACGGTGCCGGATACTCAGTGACACAATGCAATAGAGTCAACTGTGTGGCGCCAGAAGCTTTCAATAGCGCCACAGCCTCTTCTACCTCGCCGAGCGTTGACATACCAGTGGACAGGATCAAAGGCCGGCCTTTCCGGCAAGATGCTCCAAAAATGGAAGATTGGTGATCTCACCGGAAGGAATCTTGAACAGCGTCAAATCCATCGCATCAAGTAAGTCTGCACTCTGGGCATCGAATGGACTCGACAGAAACTGTATCCCGACCTCGCGGCAATGTTCGATCAGACACCGATGGGCCGCGGCATCCAATTCCAATCGCTGTAGCATTTGGAACTGTGACTCTGAGTTTGCGGTAGTTCGCTCTTGATACGCTGCCTTTTGGGCAGAGCGGGTTGCGAGCAGATCCGCGCGAAACGTCTGGAATTTGACCGCATCAGCCCCGCTCGCTTTGGCAGCGTCAACCAACTGCAAAGCTAGATCGAGCGATCCGTTGTGATTGACACCGGCCTCGGCAATAACAAATACGTGCGACATGAGAGTTTAAGTTTATCCGGTAGGTTCGGTTGCCGGCAGAGAGGCCGGTTTAACTGCTTATCGCGAAGGTCGAAACATGCGACTTGAAATTGTTACCTTATCCTGCGAGCCGGGCTGCCGACGTAGACGCCGGACTCCACAAGGTCATTAATAACGGTCGCTCCTGCGCCGATGAGGCAGTTTGACCCGATTTTAGTACCTTCAATTACTGTTGCCCCGGCCCCGATCATGGAAAAGCTGCCCACCGTGACCCCTCCGCAGATGGTAGCCCCCGGAGCAACGTGTACCCAGTCACCCAGTACCACGTCATGTTCGATAGTGCTGTTGGTATTCACAATTGCCCCACGGCCCAGGGTCGCGCCGCAGTTGATGACCGCCCCATCCATCACAACTGCGCCTTCGCCTCCCTTCACCCGTTCATTGACAATTGCGTCAGGCGAGACGATAAAAGGAAACCGCAGTGCGAAAGGCTGAAATCGCGCCCAAAGCTCAGACCGCGGTTTCCCCAACCCGACCTGGCCCACGGCGAGGATGGCATTCAGTTCTCTAGATCGCGTAGTAAGCGCTTCGAGTTCGCGATCAGATCCGATATAGCTTGCATCGAACAACGTGCCTTTGTCTTCAAGATCGGTATAACCCAGAATCTGGTAGCACCCCAGCTTCCGAAGGATGCTGATGACGACTCTTGCGTGTCCGCCGCCACCCACAACAACAATCGCTTGCATGCTCAATCCGCTTGGCTCCAAGCCCACATTGATCCTGAATTCTCAACCCATCATGTGCCGCATCAAGAAGGCCGGCAGCTCGGATGCCGCATCGCAATGCAGCTTCGCCACATCCCTGATGCGCGTTCGCAGAGTCTCGCCCTGATCAAGATACGCTCTGGCTGTTGACACAATCGCAAGGATCTCCGATTGGCACGGAAATCCATTGAATTCCCTTTGATCTTCGTATTGCATCACCCGTGAAAGGCTGCCCATCTTATGCGCATGCGAGCCGAGAAAGATGCAGGGGGTGCCGCCGAGCGAGGCAAAGATCGAAGGATGATAGCGACCTGAAACAAAAAGCCGGGCATGAGCCAGAACAGCGCCGCAAATAAGAATAGGTGTATTCACCGGAACGATTCCGGCTCCGGTTTCTCTTGCAAATCGGTGTAAGAAACGAATCCGGGGAATCATTCTCCGTTAGATAAACGGGAAGACCAAGTGTCTGAGCGCGTCAACGAGTTGTGTGTAGCAGTCCACCGCCTTATCCGGCTGCGAGCCTGCCAAGGCGCCGCCACCGAGACAAATATAAGGGACCGAGAAATCAAGCTTGTCCCAATATTGATTCTGCTCGGGATAAGGCAAAAGAAAATTTCCGTCCGGCGGCGGATGAGAACTGTCGTCCTGAAACAGTGGATGCCATGCAAAAAGCGAATCGGGAATCAGACTGGAGTTTGTCTCCGGCATCTCCCTTTTTACGTATTCCAGGGACTCCGGATCACGCAGGGAAACGGCCCTGCACTGTGCGAACAGTCGCTTTGCGGCCGTGATCGTTTTACGGTTCCTTCCCGTCGACGGACAATCCGAAATCATCGAGTTAACCAGAAAGACCGGCTTCTCAGTCGAATGGCGAGCTCGATAGCGCAAGCAGGAACAGAGTTTGTCGCCGGGGGGGAGTCGAAAAAATGATATCGCCATCGCCGTCGAGCACCATCATGTCGGCTCCGGCGGCCTGTCGTAGATGTCAGCGAGTGCCCGATAGCGGCGCTTATTGAGCCAGCAATTGTCGATGCTCACAGAGGGATCTTCATCGATGAAGTCCCGCGCGCCAAACAGCCTTCAAGTTTGATATACCAATCAACCGGTCGTCGCCTACGGCGGGTCAGCAGCGCCGGAAGATCCGGTGGTACTTAGGGGGCATGAGTGTTCCACATACCCGGCATCCGCCTTAGATAGGTTGAAGAAATCCCCTGTGACGCATCCATTGATCTCAAATGTGCTCGACAATAACTGCCGAAGTGCGATGCTGGCCCCGCGGCCCCAGTTGGCGTGGTGCGATTGTCACCTATAAAAAACGCCTTCATGCGAACGGGTCGGTTGCTGACGACGTGACGGGTTCCATAGGAGTGTCAGCAAGGAGATTAAACGCTGAGCCATCCGCCAACCGGTTCAATGCCACGGCAACGGTGTTCCGTCAGGCAGATGCCACTCATAGGGCACAACAACAGGTGTGGAGCGGGGGCCCAAGTGTAAGGAATCTCCCTTATATCCGTAGTCGGCAAGATCCCCAACCACGCTGAAGCTGGCTATATCGCTGATAAGGGAACAATCAGGTCGTTAATGCTTGTCGGCCCGAATCGATCAATTTCACGGTGTAGTTTTGAGGCAGTAGCGGAATGGACCGGAAGGTGCACGTGATCTGGCCAGAGCCTTCCAGAAAATCAGGCCTGTGCCCGTCCAGGAGCATATTAGAGGTGAAACATGAGCCGTGGCTCCCAGCACGCCCAGCGCCAGGATGGGCTTTTCAATACGCTTTTGCGCATTATACGAGACCTCCACCACGAGATCGTCGCCTGGGCGAAACTGAATGGATCCACTCCCCCCCGGCTCCTCAGCGCGACCTTCTGAATGCTGAACCCATACTCCGGGTCTCACACGTAAAAGAGCGGTCATTCGTGATGCCATTGAAATAGTCTTCGATGACCTCATCGACTCCTCCATCCTTGTGCAGCCGGCCATTCTTCATCCAGATACCTGCGCTGGCACAAGCTCCGAACAGCTTCCATATTGTGGCTGCACGAAGAGGACCGTTCTCCCGCTCTGCGCAAACGTCCCCATCTTCCCAAGGCACTTTTTCTGAAAGGCTGCGTCGCCGACCGCGAGCACCTCGTCTACGATCAGGATCTCCGGCTCGAGGTGGGCAGCGACCGCAAGGCTAACCGCACATACATGCCGGAGGAATAGCGTTTGACCGGCGTGTCAAGAAAGTCCTCGATTCCGAGAACGCTACGATTTCATCGAACTTGCGGACGATTTCCGCGCGGGTCATGCCCAGGATCGCCCCGTTCAGGAAGATATTCTCCCGTCCGGTGAGCTCCTTGATGAAATCCCGTGCCGACCTCGAGCAGGCTAGCGATCCGACCATCAATGCGGATTCGGCCCTCCGTGGGAATCGTAATTCGGCTCAGGATCTTCAGCAGGGTGCTCTTGCCCGCACCGTTGCGACCGATGATGCCGACCACTTCCCCTGGATTTGATCTGAAAGGAGACGTCTCGCAAGGCCCAGAACTCCTGGGACGTCGACTTTTCCTGCCGACGTGATTGAAGCCAGGCAATGGCTCGCGCACCGCACGTTCGATGGCGTGACGCATACCCTCGCCATTCGCCCGCTTGTGTCCGATCGTGTAGAGCTTGCCGAGGTTCTCGATCGCGATGGCAGGATTATCATGGAAGTACCCGCGAGCGTCGCTCAAATTACATCGCGAAGGTCCGTTCGGTTTTTCTGAAATACCAGATACCGGTACAACCAGGACAATCACTTCCATGATCGAATGCAGGCCTGCAGTAAATGCTGCCGTGGATCCCAGCAGCACCAGCGGAAACCATCGATGATTCCCACCATCGGATTCACGCGAAGAGCAGGCGAAACGGCTCGGAACAACGCTGGTCTGGAAGCCCACCGGTGAAATGTACAGACCGAACTGAACGATAAACGGAACGATGAAGCGGAAGTCCCGATATGGACCATCAGGGCCGAAATCCAAAGTCCAATCCCCAGGGAGGCACCGAAGACCAGGACCACAAAGAACGGGAGCAGAAGGATGCCGGTTGAAGGGACATCACGGTACCAAACCATCAGGAAGGCGAGGAAGACAAATGAGATAAGGAAGTCGACAAAACTGGTAATGACGCTGCTAACAATGATGGCGAGCCTTGGAAAATAGACTTTGGAGATCAGGTTGGAGTTGGATACGAGGCTGTTACCGCTTTCTGTCATCGCAGAGGAGAAGAACTGCCACGGCAACATGCCGCAAAGAACCAGCAGCGGATAGGGCATGCCTCCGGAAGGCATTTTGCCGAGCTTCCCGAATACCACCGTCAGCACCACCATGGTTAGAAGCGGGCGTATCAGCGACCAGCCCACCCCCACAAATGTCTGCTTGTAGCGGACGAGCAGATCGCGCCATGTGAGGAAATAAAACAGTTCCCGGTAGCGCCAAAGGTCCTGCCAATACAGCCGTTCAGTGCGTCCAGCCTCGATAATCAATTGCGCCATGCGTAATGCACCCAGTGTTTTAAGTTTGGATTAATACAACTCGTGTGTCCGAAGCGCGGCGAATTCCAGCCCGACCCAGCTTCAATACAGGTCGCAAAACCGAATTAGGATCTGGGAAAATAGGTCGATTAATGCAGACCGCGTTTGCGTTCCTGTTAATCGTACTCGAGAAATCGTCAGGATGAGCGGGCTCGAACCTTTTCAATAGGTGGTTCTATCGGGACCTCGATTGTTTCAGGGACATCGCACCTGTCTTGATTGAGGTTATCATGCACGGATGTCGATGACCCCTCGGGACCACCGGCAGTGGCATGTTTCCGAGCAAAGTGTTGGACCAGCCGAAACAGTAATGTACGATCGGGAAACGGGTTAAGAAGTTCCTTTATCAGATCCGGCTCGTTTCGCGGAATATCCTGATAACACTGATGCAAGATGTCGTCGTTGCCTTTGAGTGCTTGCGGCAGATACGCAATCGTGTCGTTCTGCGTCACAGGCGGATGATCGGGAAGTGCCTGGCCGGCCAGTTGCGCCCACAAGGCTCCCGGCAGGTCGCTTCCCTTTCCGAGCCGTAGATAGCAAGGCGGCGCAAGGCGCGGATTCATTTCAATGAGGTGGGCTGCGCCACTCCCATTCTCGACCATAAAATCTAATCCGAAAGAACCCCGAAAGCCCGAGTCGGGACGCGATGCGCTCTGCTGCAAACCTCATCTCTGGATTGTCGACAATTCTCACGATACTTGCGGGTCCGGTCGCTCCGTCGGAGCGAATCACCTCAACTCCGATCAGCGCAAGGACGCGGCCTTTCCACGAGAAGACCGTGCAATTTGCAGGACGCCCATGAACGTAGGATTGAACAATGATTTTGCGTTCCCGCCGATTCCACCAGGGCCTCAACAAGAACGGGTCTCGGTTTACGACAAGCCTCTTAATGGCGCGTGTGAATCGCGATATCTGAGCTAGTTCCCTGCATGCGTGCTCAGCCTCCTCGGCTGACCGAACAACTCTCACACCGACGCCGCCCCAGGTTCCATCGGCTTTAATGACCCATGGAAACGGCTCCTGTGCCTGCCACTTATGAAGATCCTCTGGCGAGCAGATGCGGCTTGTCCTCGGAACGCGAACCCCTTCTTCGCGAGCAATTGAGAGGAGATCGTTGCGCGATGACACGATCGAGTAGCTCTCAGGTAGCCCCAGAGATCGCTCGATGAGATTCACAATCCTGCTGCCCGCCGCTCCACGGGATTTTTCCTGATCGTATAACTCATGCAAATGTTCAACACTGCGATCGCATGACGGAACAACAACATCAGGATCCATGGCTTCAATTGCGGCCTTGAGCGATTCGATTGGGCGTAGACCGCTATACCGGAAATTTTGTTTGACCGCGCGCGCCTTCAACAACGCATGACCACGCGCTGGACAAATCGCCGCAACCTGGCAACCTGCTTCGTTTAGCACCAATCGCTAGACGAGCCGCCAGGTCCCACCGGTTTGTATCGGTCAGCAGAACCTTCTTGGTCGCTGCTTCATTGGTGTTCATTTGCGGTTTTGGTCCCTTTCCAAAATGCTTATAAGGTGTCGCTTTGCATGCTGCACAATCGCATGCGGCGCGATCACGCCCGCTTGCTTATCGCACCATCGAATCCGGCGATTCCTGCCGGGCGGTCGGTTGAACTGCCCGCGCCGTCACGTGCACATCGGCATGGCTTGACGCGGTTCGCATCAGGTGCCGTGCGAGCCGTGGCGCAGCAAATCCGGCGCCAAATGCAAACCGAAGCAATGGCCCAAAAGTATTTGCCGCGGTTATGCCAACAAAGTATAAGTTGGGTTCAGATGACTCAAACTTCGACGAGAGTGCCGGGGATTTATCAACACATCGTAAAGCGGAGACAATGCCGGGGTCCAGGAAAGTCAGCCGGCGAAGGTCCGGTTTGTAGCCCGTGGCAGCGATAATGTGATCCGGGCTGAGCATCTTCGTTGTCCCTGCGCTATCCTTCACCTCAAGATTGATGCGGCCGTCTTCACTGATGCAGATGCGATTGTCGAGCCTAAGTTCATTCCCACTTTCCCAACAACTTGCTCCCTGGTAAACCAGCAAGGTGCGGGACCAAGAATGCGGCGCACGTTTTCCACGCGAAACTTTTCTGGCATGAGCCGGAAACCACGGGCAGGTTCGCGCACAGGAACAGTTTCCATCCCGTTCCAATACCGGTCACCGGGTCCGCATTTTGTCTCAACATGGTCGGCTCCAGGTTATCCGGTGGATCGTGGAACCGGATTCTCGGCACCCGCGCGACAACTTGAACTGACGCACCGGCCTCATGCAGCAACGCCGCCAAATCGATTGCAGATGCGCCGGCTCCCACAATTGCAATGTCCTTCCCTTTGAATTGGTCAACTTCTCTATGCTTGGAACTGTGAGTTACATTATTCTTCCGGCAGCATTTTCAACTCGTCCGGCACATGTTCGAAGTAGGTAAGTCCGACCGCAACGACAACCCGGCGTGCCTTGAAGACTTCTCCATTCTGCAGGGTTACTTGAAAGCCCCCCGCTGAACGCTGAACCAGCGCGACCTTCTCGCACTCCAGTTGGGGCGCGAATCTCTTTTGAAACTCCAATCCGTAAGATGAAAAGACCTCAAGAGGGACGGGGCTACCGATGGAGGCATAGGGCAGCCCAGCCTCCTTGCAATAGTCACCAAGAGTGAAAGTTGACTTGGGATCGTACAGAGAGGAGGCAAACCCCTCCGACTTCAAACGCATGCCCTTCGGCATGTGGTTGAGCCAAAATTCCATCGGATTGCCGAAGATGCGAAAATTTACACCCATCGCGGTGAGATGAGCCGCGACGGAGAGGCCGTAGGGTCCCGCACCCACATTGCAACATCACAATTATTCATATCGTTGCTCCACGTGAAATATCAGCGCTCGACATAGATCTTTTTGAGCTCATGCTGTGTTCCCTTTTCAAATGCCCGTTGGTAGGCCGCGAGCAAATTCTCCACTGAGTATTCCCAGGCGAGCTGTTCTTCCACCCGCTTGCGGCCAAACTCGCCCATTTTCTGACGTTCTTCAGGATGTTCCAACAACCACAGAATCTTGTTTGCAAAGTCCGTCACGGGATCGTCATTGTTGCTGTAAAGAGAAGCGTCTCCCGCGCTGAAGCGGCCCTCTTTTGAGATCGAACTGGACGATTGGCTTTCCCAACGCCATATATTCCATGACCTTGATCATCGTTGAGATGTCGTTCATCTCGCATGGCTTGTCGGGATTCACGCAGACATCGGAAGTCGAGAGTATTTCGAGCAGCTCCTTTCAGGCACCCGACCCGTAAAGTTGACCATCTCATCCAGATTCTTTTCCTTCACCATCGCCCGTAAAGCCACCAGCGAGGGACCGCCCCCGACACAGGTGAAGTGGACGTCATTGCGGCCGCGATTTCTGATATTCATCGCTACATCAGCAGGATATCCAGACCTTCCTGAATGCTCATCGTCCCAACGTAACCAACCAGAAAAGGCTTGCCGTGCTTGAGCTCCGTTTGCGAAGGAACTTGCTTGAACTGCGCGAGGTCAGGGCCGTTGCGCACCACGAATACATCCTGCGGGCTCATGCCTCCGCGACTGACGGCCAGCGCCTTGTAGCTTTCATTGGTTGCCATCACCACGTCGCTGGTTCGATAGGTCAGCCGTTCAAGCCACACCTGAGCCTTGTAGAAGAGATCCTTCCTCTCATACTTGGACAGATAGAGTTCCGGATTTGCGTCGTGATGGTCAAAGATGTACTTGACTCCGAAAAGCTTGAAGGGCATTGCCACAGAAAAATGTCGTCCGGCGGATTGCAACCCTGGATCACATGAAATCCGCGCATGAGGAAAATCCACCAGGAATACAGACACTGCCAGAAGAGCGAGCAACTATATTCCCAGAGATAGCCAGCAGCGGAATTCCCTTCCGCGGGCGTGGGATGCCGGTAGATGTGAACGCCTTGCAGAACCTCGTGATTGCGGCGGTAGTTTTTTCCGCGCGGAGACAAACCTGTAACTTTAGCCGGCATCGTGAAGCGCACAGGCCTCCTTCCATACACGGCTGTCGAACGGTACGGGAAGGTTCTCGACGATGATCAGGATTTCTTCTTCACGAGCTTCTTTGTCCTCAAAGCGACTTATAGAGCCCGGCAAGCGCACAAAGCATCGTCGCCTGCCCCCAGTGCAAGGTTGGAGTTTTGTTGACCAGCCCTAACGGGAGTACCGTCTGTAATAGAAATAGCCGGTACTGTCCTGCATGTTGTCGATCGTCCACTGTGCGATCTTGGTCGCCAGCACCAGGCTCTTCGCGTCATAATCCTTGAAGAAAACCAGCGTGTCGATTGCCTGCGCGCAGCACTGGATATCAAGCGGGAGAGTCTTCTGTGCGTAGTAGCGGGGCGTGCCGTCGGGCAGAAAAAACGTACCCTTCCAGATCCGTATCCACGCATCATCATTTCAAAAAAGCTCCGGTCGCCCGTGCTCTGCGTGTAGTGCTTGAAACAGTCCAGGACGTATGCCGTATGGAAGTTATCGATCCAGTGCAGGTTGGCCTTCTCGCCGTAGTACCACGAGCCGTCGGGCCGTTGATACTGTGCCGTGTATTGAATAGACTTTTGCGCCAGCGCTCGATAGGACTCATTGCGTGTATGCAAATAGGTCCTGGCAAGCAAGCTTGCTCCCAGCGTGTTGGCGTTATGGACCCGTTCCACCTTGCCGGGAATATAGGTGATACAAAGTGCCTCTCCATCGGGAAAGGTCTGCAGATCACGAACAATGTGTTCACACGCGCTTACAGCCATTTCCAAGTAGCTGTCTTTCTGGAAATGTGTGTAAG
>CAVQZQ010000044.1:0-21700 GCA_963718435.1 uncultured Acidobacteriota bacterium
CTCGGTATACTTCTCTACGGGAATTTCTGCGTCCGCGAAGAAAGAATGGGGTTGAAACCCTTGAACCTTAATTTTTTGCTCTTGAAAATAGAGCTAGATACATTGCTTTGCGTACAATACCACACCTCCCCGAGTAAAATATATACAAAAGAAAGAGAGGACCGGTGCAACCCCTGTCAAGCTCACTACGCTATCCCAAAACTGTAATTTTCGCCTAAAACAGACGCGTATGAGGTTGAGTTTTATTTGAGCCCATCGAAAGTGTCGTAACCGCGGTAGTCGTTCTGTTCTAACCATCGAGAGAGCTGCTCAATCGAAGAACGCACCTCTCCTTCGCTGCTTGATTTGGGCTGCTCGCCGCACGTATCTCACCAAGAGAAGCCGTCATACTTTCCATTTGTGCTCCTCCCTTCGGTGATCCGAACGAAATCAACCAATCTTTGGGTCTCTTGCAGCCGATCCGGAACCTGTTTGAATTCTGGATCGTTGTTGCCGATGACAACGGTTTGAGCATGATTCAGTACCGTGTCGATATCACCAACCATGAGCTTTGATATGTGAGGAATGTGGTTAAGGATGAAATCCCGATTCGCTCCCACGAGACTCGCCAAATTGACATTTCGGTCATAGATTCTGAGGTCGTATCCTTTGCCAATCAGCCGCTCGATCACTTCGATCACAGGACTCTCCCGCAGGTCGTCGGTTCCTGCCTTGAAGCTGAATCCCAACACTCCGACCTTCGTGTAGCCCCGGTCCATAATCATTCTGCAGACCCCTGGCAACCTGCATTTCGTTGCTCGGCAAAATGGACGTAAGGATTGGCAGATGTAAATCATGGGTTTTGGCGCAGTAAGACAGAGCTCGCAGGTCCTTGGGCAGGCACGACCCCCCGAAGGCAAATCCCGGCCGCAGATAAGCGGAAGAGATATTGAGCTTACGATCCTGGCAGAAGATGTTCATCACTTCGTGGGCATCAATTCCGAAGGACTTGCAAAGGTTGCCAATCTCGTTGCCGAACCCGATCTTCAGCGCGTGCCAGCTGTTATCCACATACTTGATCATCTCCGCCGTCTTCAGGTCTGTCCGGATCAGGGGCGCATCGATTTCTTTGAACAATCCGGCTAACACTTCCCCGCTCGCCTGGTCCATCTCGCCAATGACTGTCTTCGGCGGAGACCGGAAATCTTTGACGGCCGAACCTTCTCTGAGAAACTCCGGGTTGTTGCAGACCCCGAACTCTTTCCCTGCCTTCTTTCCGGAAAACTCCTCCAGTACGGGGATTACGATGTTGTGCATTGTGCCAGGCAGAATGGTGCTTCGAATAACAACCGTGTGGCGGCCGGCCTTGCTCTTCAGGGCATCGCCGATCTGTTCGCAGATTCGCCGAATGTAACGGAGGTCAAGATTTCCATTTGGCTGGCTGGGCGTTCCGACGCAAACAAATGAAAGGTCCGTCTCGCAAATCGCCCGAGCCGGGTCATTGGTTGCGCACAAACGGCCAGCCTTGACAGTTGATGAGATGATATCGCCGATGTCGGTTTCGATAATGGGGGATTGGCCGCGATTGATCAGATCGACTTTCGCCGGAACCGGATCGACGCCGAGCACCTGGTGCCCGTCCATCGCGAGACACCCTGCGGATACTGTTCCGACATAGCCCAAACCAAACACACTAATTCTCAAAATGTGAATTCTCCTGATCGCTTCATCCGGACTGCTATAAGAGAGGACGCATTATGGTCGCGACCGAGTACATGAACTCGACTCAAACTTTCGCTCCTAAATCGTCCGAGATTCCTTTGCGGCAAGCGGCCCCGGACTTCCTCCGGCCGCATCGCTTTCTGTTGAAGGTTTTGGAATATGCGGATGTCGCCGTTCTTCCAGTCGGAACAGCAGGTAATCAAGCTTTGTTGCCAGGTCCCATCTAAGCTTTCGCACCACGTTCTGAGCCGGCTTGACTGCGCCCCACCCAAAACAGACCTCAAGCCACGCGTATTTCCATGACAGTGGCGGAGCCCCCAACGGCTCGCCCAGTTCTGCGGCAAGCTGTTCGGCTTCCGCGACAATGTGAGACGTCTCCGGATAAAAATAAATGAGGGAATCGCGCAAGAATTGCAAACAAGCTGCGCGGACTCTGGCGTCATCGCCAAATGAGCGCAGATACCGAATGTGCAGCTGCATCGAAGCCCAGTGAGCTTCGATCTTATGAGGAAACCGTCCGATGTAGCTCAAGCTGGCAAATTGGAATGCCCGGTAATAGACCTTCGCTCCGTGCACGAAGCGAACTCCGTTACTGGCAAGCAGCACGCGGCAGAAGTATTCGCCATCGTCATCGCCAATCATCCGTATGTCCCATGGCCCGGCGGCTTCGGTGAGCTCGCGGCTAACCAGCCACGTAGCGGTCTGCATGTAGATGTTTTGCTCCATCTTGCACAACAGCCATTCCTTCGGAGTCAGATCGCACCATAGCGAACTCGGAATAAACACTGCCCGGCTCGGGCGATACATGAAATGAGCCCAGGACGAAGATAGAAGCATGCGAGGACTCAGTCCCTGCATCACCAGTTCCATTTGCTTGGCAATCTTATCGGGCGCCAGCAGGTCGTCTGCGTCAAGCCACTGGATGTAGTCACCCCGGCTGTGCAAGAAAGCGGTGTTTCGAGCTGCGGAGGCGCCTTGATTCTTTTGCGAGATTACGCGGACACCCTGAGACTCGAAGGTTCGCGCGATGTCAAGTGTTGAATCGCACGATCCATCATCAACGACGATGATCTCCGTTCGCGGCCATGTTTGCGCAATTGCTGAATTAATTGTGTCTGCGATCCATTGCTGGGCGTTGTAAGCCGGGATAAGAATGGAGATCAAGGGCAAATCCTTGGAGTGCTCTTGCTCGCCATGAATTGCCTGCACCATCGCCCCTTCGTCAGCTGCGCTCGGCTCATTGCTGGAGGCCGATCTCCCGGATCGGGTTACTTCGCCGAGAAGTCCCGCAATCTGAAGCAGTGGCGCAAATCCGCCATGCAGCAAAACGACTGTGCCCAGGTATACGAAAGCTATGAACGTCGACACCACGGCGATCCGAAGCAACGCACCCGCCATACCGGGTATCTCGTACAGTGCCGGGATCTGATGCATCGCGAAGTGGGCCACTAGAGCGGCGACAAGGGATGCAACGACGAACCTCCACGCCATAGAAAGAACCGATCGTATTTGCAAGCCGATGGGTCTTCCAGCGTACCAAATCGCTGGAATGGTCAGGATCCAGAAAGATGCGCTCCAGGCGGTGGCGATTCCCACTGGCCCCCACCTCAGACATCCGATGAACAGTAGACACGTAAAAACGAATTCAACGATCGCCCACCGAAACCATCGGTCCGCTCTGCCCAGGGAGAGGTGGATCCAGCCGTGAGTGGCATATAGAATCATGATTCCGATACCAGGTCCGAAGTAGGTGAAGATCACGCCTGCTGGTCCCCACTTGGGGCCAAGCAAGATGAAAATGAGGTCCTTCCCTACAAGTGTCAGACCCGCTCCGAGGCCCATCCCCACAAAAGCCATGACCGCGAGCGCATCAATGACGTAACGCCGATACAGGACGGGATCTTTACGAACCCTGCTCAATGCGGCAACCACAACCACCGCGATCGAAGCAACCAGTTGGTTGGCCGAAAGCGCGAACAGGTCATAAGCCTTCTTGTAGAACCCCAGAGATTGGGCATTAAAACGCCAACCGACGAGAAGATTATCCGTATTACGCGACAGGTAATTCACGCTGAAATTCCCGTAAGTGTTGAGCGCGAATCGCAAAAGAGGGCCGGTTCCTGCAACTTTCCTCGGAAAGCCAGGCATCCACCGGCACAGGATGAAGGCGCCCACGCTCGTGCTTACCGGCAGCGCGACGACTCCCGCGACCAACGCCCAATATCCCCATCCCATCCAACCCAGCAGGATTGAGACAAATACCGAGAACACGCGGGCACAGATGTCATTGACCGATACCCAGGAAAAGCGCATCGCGCGTTTCAACAAAGCCAAATGTACCGTCGAAATGCTGGTCGCAAAAATTGTAAGAGAGATGAAGATGGTTACGCGCTGCACCAGCGGGTCGTGGTAAAACCTCGCCAGCAACGATCCGGCTTCGGCAAATCCGATGGTGAGCAGGATTCCACACGCAGCGTTGATCCAGAAAAGAGTACTGGCCAAGGCGTGATCGATTTCATCACACTGAACAATTGCCTCTGTAAGTCCGTTAAAGCCGAGGTTGGCCACAAGGAGGCTGAAGGTCGTGACCATGGTGACCAAGCCGAAGTCAGTGGGCGTGAGTAGGCGAGCCAGTATCATCGTGGCGATGATCTGGGTCGACAGCGTCATCACCCCGGCGGCCAATGTCGCGCCAGCGCCGCGCACCGTAAGTCGGCGTAGTTCGCCAGCCCCGTTCTTGAATGGAGAAGGCAGCGAACCGTCCGTATTAAAGGGCTTCAAACTTACTCCTGAAAGAATTGGGTCGAGTTGCAGTTTACTTTTGTGGTGCCTGATCGCGCGCATCCTTCAACGATGTGCGGAACAGCGGAAATCCGCCCTGGTAGAGTGATTGGCTGTCGCTAGTACAGCGGTCAGCGGAAGCTGTTGGCCTTTCCCATTCCTGCGCGAGACGGTCTTTTGGTAACCATCAATCCGCACGCAAGTACTGTTACGAAAGCTTACGATAGCGAATGCGCTGTTCCAGACCGGCTGTCAGTTGAATTCACTGAAAAAAGAAGCTCATCTTCCGGCCCAGCAGCATTTACGAATCATCGCATCAAACCATTTAAAACTACAAACTTATCTTCTTCTACCCGGAATGGTTGCGCCCTTTCGGCAGCCTGTCCCCGCCGCAGAACATTTATCGAGTATTGCGCCTCGTTCCTTGGGGCGGTAAACTTGAACACAACTGCATCATTCGAATTTCGAACCCTGATCTATGAGGCGAATCTTGCGCTCGACGGCTTGCATTAAGTCACATGGAGATGATACATAAGTAACCAACTCCAGTGACCGACGTCACGGCAGACGTTACGCAAGTGGTACAGCCTTGTGTATCGACCGGTGTTCATCACCGGCTCATTGGGTTAATTCATCGGCCCCCCAGCACGATTGGGCTTTTCTGGTTGCCACAAATGGAGGAAAACCTTGCTGCGAATTCGGATGTTCCTATTCTCGCTTCTTACCATTATCTTGTGCTTTCCCAGCTTGTCTCAGGGACAGCAGCCATGGTCTGGCATCCTCAGCCCGACACGCGCTGATGCGAACTGGCCAAATGTGGGGGCTTCAACTCCGTCGGGGACTCTCCCAAACTGCCCCCAACAGCCATCATCCAACTCCCCCTCCGCCATTAGCGCGGCATTCTCCGCCGACGCCGGCGGTTCCAACTATTGCCAGATCAACATTCCTGCAGGCACTTATAACATCTCCGGCACAATCGTGCTCCAGTATTCGGGCAAAGCCAACGTGGTTTTGAACGGCGCTGGATCGAACCAGACCTTCTTCGTCTGGACTGGCGGCGGTTCGATGAATTGCAATGGCCTGAACTCGACCAACGTCTGCGTATGGAATGGCGACAGTGCAACCAATGCAGGAAGCATCCATTGGCCAAATCAGGCATCCATCAGCGGAAACCTCCCCCAGGGCTCAACGACCTTGAATCTTTCAAGCATCTCTAATCTCAAGGTCGGCAGCGAGGTGGAGATCGCTCAGAAGGATTCCTCGTCTGACAACGGTAACGCCTGGTTCTGCGGGACGTCAGGGTATAACGGTTCATGTTCACAACAGGGAGGCGCGGCGGCTCCAACCATCGGTGGAGTGAATGCTACAGAGACTCAGATGGTCACCGTGACAGGCTGCGGGACTTCTACCTTTGGAGCGTCTTGCAGCAGTGGCACAGTTACAATTACACCGGGAATCAAGGCGACGAATTGGAACTCATCGAACTCGCCAACCGCATGGTGGTCAAACACCATGCCGATCTACAATGTCGGCGTTCAGAATATGAGCTTCGACGTTTCCGGTACTACAGCCAGAATCTTCACCGAGTGCCATGATTGCTCGAACGTATGGTTTCACAACCTGCGCCAGATCAATGGAACGGTGACCGGCCAGGCGTCGACCAACCACATGATCATCTGGCAGTCGAACCACGTCACGGTCGACAGCTCCTACTTCTACGGATCCAATCCCCAGATGGAGGGCTATGGGATCGATTGGGATGCGGCGACGTCTGATTCGCTCGCTTACAACAATATCGGCCAACACGTTGCGACCTCTTATATCACCGAGACCGCTTCGGGAAACGTCTATGCCTATAACTACGCCGTAGATAACTACTTCGGCTCTGGTTGGCAACAGTGCGACGAGTTACACCATGCGGGCGGCGATTACTTTACTCTGTGGGAAGGCAACATCGGCATCTGCGCCGGTGGCGATGATATCCACGGCACCCACTTCGCCAACACCTGGTACCGGACCTATTTGAGCGGTTTCGATCCTGGGACCGAAACAGGTGCGAAGTACGATGATACCTCGGCCTTCCAGGATATGGCCTACTCTCGCTATACCAACTTGGTGGGCAACGTGTTGGGGACCCAGGGGTATCACAACACCTATCAAAACGTGGGAATCAGCGGTAATCCAAGCTCTTGCCCCGGCTTCAACCAGACTTCGATTTATCGCTTGGGATTCGGCAACCAGAACGAGATACCGTGGAGTCCTTCTTGTATTGGTTCTCCTTACACCATCGACAACGACAATCTTGTCAACAGCACCATCATGCGGTGGGCCAACTACGATGTTGTGAATGGATCGGTGCAGGAAAACTCAAACGAGACAGCCTCTTCAGCACCAGGCTTTCCCGGAGTGAGTTCACCGGCAAAATCATTCCCGCCATCGTTCTATCTGGCTTCGAAACCATCATGGTGGGCGTTCCCTTCTGGAACTGCGTCACCCTGGCCGAACATCGGACCCGATGTGACAGGGGGCAACATTAGCGGAACAGCGGGACATGCCTGGCTCAATCCTGCAGCCAACTGCTACTTGAATGTCATGAAAGGATCTACGAACGGATCGAGCGGTCCCCTCAGCTTCGATCCAAACAGTTGCTACCCTTCCACCGGCGGATCGTCTTCAGGCCCCTCGGCTCCAACCAACCTGACAGGAACTGTTGTCCAATAACTCAGGAGAACTAGAAGGACTTGAGCGCCGCCACCTCTGGCGGCGCTCTTTTATTGCTCTCAAACAGCATTCACTTGTAATCCGCGCGTTTTGATCTGTCATTTGGATTCTTTGTAGAGTTGCATCGCCAGGATCGCTTGGCTAACCGATTCCTGCATTGCGTTGGCGAACTCAGAATCAAAGGATCTCAAACGCAGCCTGCGTCCATTGGTCGCTCATGCCTATGCATTCGGCCTGGCGCATGAATGCGCGCCTGTACTGTTCCCATGCCAGATACTCGTTCGACGGTGAAGAGTATTCATCAAAGATGATGATGTCACCCGCGCGCAAGTATGGATCCAGGGTACTGAGCGTGTATTGCGTGCTGGAGTGCAGATCGCTGTCGTTATGAATCACAATTGGGTGCACGAGTTCGTGGTCGTCAAGGAATTGCCGCAGAGTATTTTGAAACCATCCTTTGATCAACGTTACGCGTGGATCTGCAATGACGGGCAAGTTGCCGTTTAAGGCAAATGCACCTTTCTTCGTTTTGCCGAACGCGTGGTCCCATTCTTCCGGCAATCCCTCGAACGAATCGAAGCCATAAAATCTTGAAGTCTGATCGGTATTCAATTTGAGCCATTCCCCAAGGCTGGCACCCTTCCAAACGCCAAATTCCAAGTACGCGATCGCACGATTATTTAGTCTTCTATTGACCGCGGCGTACAACTCGGCACGATCGCGAAACTGCTGCACGGCCTTGGCTTCATAACTCCTGATTGTCGCCATCATATCGGCGTTCCGGTTGAGAGTCTCAACCATAAAGGAGAATTTCGGCCAGATTCTACTTGCCAATCGCTTTTGCTTCGCGTGGTACATATCGCACCTTATCTCTTGGGATGAATTTGCACGCCCGGATTTAGCGCGCTAAGTTCCGTCGCTCATGAAATGCTGGATTCCGCCGTATATCCAGCGCCAATTGACGCCACCTCTATCCGGAGAAGCCCGTTCCCTGAATAACCTTGAGCGATTTGACTACCGGCAAAATCTTCGCGCCTGATTTGGAGGCGTACCGCACGACATTTTCGAAGAACTCCGGGATGCAGCCGTACTGGCTCGCATCGGGTGCTACGTCATGCGTGGCAAAGATAAGCCATCCTCTTTGCGCCGTGTTCTTATCGATCAAGGCTTTTACGAGTTCAATATCGCCTCCCGCCTTCTCTAAGAAGTACGCGGAAAGTTGATTGAGATCGACGCTCCCTGCGTTCAACGTCTGGCCCCCACCGCGACAGCACAAAAAATGTCTTGAGGCCGCGCGTTTCGCTGCCGGCCGTGGAGAACTAAGTGGGAAGGAAAATGACTCGAACCGAGCTCCAGGAACCATGTCTTGAAGAGCGAGCCGATTTTGAATAATCGACTGTTCATATTTCTCTGGCTTCGTGTACCACGAGTCGCAATGAGAAAACGTATGGCATCCCAGTTCGTGCCCTTCATCCAAAGCCTTTTTAAGATCCTCAAGAGTGCATATCTGCCCTGAACAGGAGTCCTTACCTAAAAGACCAAGGGATGTGTAGTATGTTCCCGCCGCGTCGAAGCTCTTCAAAATCTGCCCGCCCGACAACAGCGCCGAACATGGAAAATCATCGAATGTAAATGAAATCAACGGCTGCTGCAAACTTATTGTTTGCATTTTCCGGAACATCATGCGTCCCGAGTTTCTCCTCGTGTAACGCGCGAGCGGTTCCCAAAGAATCGACATCAAGGCCCATCCTCATCTGTATTCTTCATCCAGCATTTAAAGCAGAGGCCAACTTCCGCTTGTTACGTAGTGGTTACGACACCCGCATTTGAAATTCTTGTGACATTCTCCGCGCTCCGAAAGATTGAGATCAGTCCGATGGCCCCGAGAATGCTCAAGAGAGGTGTCAATGGAATGCTGTATCTGGCTTGCGCGAGAATTGGAATGTGAACCGCCCAAAAATAGCCAATGAACAAAAGAAGGGGGCCCAACGATCGTACCTGCCGGCGTCTTACGCAGAATGCGATTCCTATTCCAGGAAAGATCAGGTAAGGAAGCTGCGCTACAACGTTTGTTCCTGTCGCCTGCCACGTCTTTCCGGCAAACCAGAAATTAAACACATTCTGCCCCATACAGCGCAGAAACAGCATCGGCGACTTCCAGTAGTTGCTCAAAACATCGTGAAAGAGACTGCTTGAGAACTTGATCTCATCGCCGGATTGATAAAACGTCTGGTAATATCCCTGCAGTCCATCCTCGAACGGGTAGCCCAGTTTCACTGCGATTTTGTCCCGTTCGCGCGACGCTTCTCGATCGAGCAGCCACCACGGGCGCCCCTCGAAAAGATGGGTATTGATGTACTGTCCGGCCTGCGCAGATACTCCCAGAACACTTGCCGTCGGCACGATCTTCCCGGTCAGCGAATAGTTCCGAATGACCCAGGGAGAAAGAAAGATGAGCATCGTTACAACCATCGCCGCTACGTTTCGGCAGATTATCAGCCTCGAAACTCGACCACCCTCAAAGAATAGAAGATAAGGAAGAAGAAAAAACGGAAAGAGCATCGGCGTGCTCCTGACAAGAACCGTGAGCCCCAGAACCGCCCCGCTGATCACATAGTCAAGAAGCCGATTGCTCGCAATCGCTCGATACACCGTCAGCAAAAACAAGACAACCAGAAGTCCGAAGAGAATCTCGACCCCTCCTCGGCTCTCCGCGATTAACATCCCAGGGCTCACAAGAACGAGTATGGGTGGAATTGCGATCAGGAGCGCATGGGGCCCCTCCATCTTTGGCACAACTCGTCTCGCAAGTCGGATCGTGAGCCATGACGCCACAAGGGCCATAATCAAATTGACGATCTTTACGGCAGTCATACTGCTTCCCGCAACCAGCAGGAGTCCAGCCAGAAACACAGGAAACCCCGGCTCGCGCATCAGCGTTCTGGCTGTGTCTGGATAGAATCGATAACCATTCCCTGCGACCAGGTTGGCAGCCAACAGGTCATACCCGTCGGCAAATTGATTCTGGTTATAGGAAGTCTTCAGACGACCACTGACGGCTGGAACCAGCAGAAACAATGCAACCACGTGCAATATAGCCACAGAGACTACAACCCTCTGCCATCGCGCACCAAACTGGAGCATTATGATCCTCAGACAGAACCAACGCGTGAAAACTACTGCAAAATAATGTCACCGGTTCGCAAGAACTGCCTGTTTCCGAACCACACCCGTGGTGGTGCTTCGCGGTACCGCAACTTTGACTCTCTTATCGAGTCCCTTGCGTGGAAAGTCGACAATCACCAACAGAATGGTGAACCAAAAAAGACCGATGCGTCCGAATGATGACTCAGTCAAGTTGTGAATCATCCCCACGATCAATATGGCGAAGCTGATGCGCGCGTATCCATTTGCCGTGCCGAGCTTCACGAACCGAGCAACCACGCGGCGTCCGCTGGCAATAAGGAGAGCAAACAGCACTGCCAAACCGATGAATCCACCATCGAGATAGATATCCAGATAGCCATCGTGTGCATTCGGGACCACTGTACGCAAGGCGGTGCTGATTGTATTTCCACCCTCACCACCCCAGAAAACCCAGAAACCGCATCCGATCAGCGGATTCACTGTTTGCAAGGTGATCTCCTGCCAGATACTTGCGCGGCCAGTGAACGTCATATTGCGTCCCATTGCTTCCACAATAGGCGCGATTGCTGAACTGAACACCTGCGAGAAAAACAGCATCAATGGAAGAAACAATGCCACTATGAGCGTTCCCGTGTTGATCACGTGCGTGCACAAGAAGCGATATCGGATTATCAGGAAAGCGCCAATTAACAGGCATAATTCCGAAGTTTTACTCTGAGAGGCGTGCAGCAGCCAAAGTCCCATGATCCCCAACAACACATGATCCCAAGGTATGCTGCGCCATCGGCTCTTGGTGTTTGATTTTCTTGCCTCCAGGTAATCCCATAGAAAGAACATGCCGAATATGAGAATGATTTCGCCGAGAGTATTCTTCTGCGTTGTGACTCCGGTGATTGTGGTGTCTCCATTGCGTGCGTAGACACGGCCGAAGGAAGGAAAATAGCGAATAAAGACAATCGAAAGCGGTATCAGAATTGCCGCGGACCGGATGTACACGGCTCGCATTGCTTGAAGGGGATCCTTTTCCGTGAAGATCACGCCAATCACGAAGAGCATGCCAAAATCTTTGACGATTCGTTTCAGCGATCCGATTGGGTCATTTGACCAGGCGACGCTCAATGCGAAGTAGAGATAAAACAGCGTAATTGCATAATTGGCCCTCAAAAATCTCGCCCAGCTGACTCCTCGCCTCACGGTAACGATGGCGGAGCAAACAATCACCCCCGCGAAATAAACCAGATCGATCGGACTGGTTGCCGCTTCGTTGCCCATTTCGTAGTATTGGTCTCCGCCGCCCCCATGTAACCAGAGGGAGAGACTGCGTGAACTGAGGATTGCGACGACAAATGTGGGGATCCATACGGCCGCACTCAGCATTGGACGCCGTTTGCAATCAAGCACGACAAACCACGTGATAAAAGCGAGCGCGATTAAAAGGGTTAAATTTGCCATAGTGGAGATGAGTCCATGAACCTTGCGGTTTTCTGAGCCAAGCTGAACGAATTACAGAGAGTCGAAAAAAAGACGGTACATGAGCTCGAGCGTCAACAGCTTCGTGATCTCCGTCGTGTGGTTCCGGTCTCCCTTGAGATGATGCGAGACAATGCTTTCCACGGTACTTCGTCTCAGGTATGGCCGTGAGAGGCTACGCTCGTCCAACAGCATGCTCCGCACGTATTGCGCCAGGTTGTCCCGATACCAGGTGCGGTAATGGCAAAACTTGTGACGCCCAAGAAAAAGGCGCTCCAGATGCAAAGGCGCGAACGCATGATCGATACGTGCCAGCCACTGCGGCATCCCATAATCATAGGCGTATTCCGCTTTGAAGGTAAATTCCATGGCGCCACGGCGAATCGGTACCGCCCATCCTCCCGCGCCGCCCAATCCGCGATCGGTTGGAATCTGATATAAAGCCGCGTTGCCGTCGGCGATCAGCCGCCCACATTCGTCATTATCTTCAAAGATGTCGGTCTTTGAAATCTCCGACTTCGGGGCTCGAAATGCCGTCCGCACCACGTCGTTGTCGAGAAATGGAGACCGGACGAAGAGCTGAGTCTGCTCCAGACTCAACAGACCATACTGGTACCACGGTGCCTGGCGAAACGCTGTGAAGGTAACTGCGTGTCCCTGGCACAAATTGCCGTAGGTTTGCCTGGCTGCATCGATGCTGGCCATCAGCTCCGGCTGAAACAGATCCGTCGCCATGGTCGAGGGCTTAAACGCCCGCAAGCGCCGCAGAATCTCACTGCCGTAATTGCCCGTCATGCGAATGGGCGCAATTTGGGCCGCAAGTTCGTTCGTGTAAAGATCCGCAGCGCGGGTTACCGGAGAACAACCATCGCTGAGATAAACCGTTCGCTCGGCATAATGATCAAAACGCGAAAGGAATTCCTCGCCGACATCAATCACTTGGTACGGCTGTTGGCAAACCTTCGCCACGCGTCGTGCAATTGTTACGTCGTGACATTCGCGGTAGGGCCCCCCAAAGGTGTAAGTGGGAAGCGTTTGTGGCGCCGCGCGCAGCCACGCCATGATCATGCGCGTGTCGAGCCCGCCGGTGAGGGAAATGCCCAGCGGTTCCCTGCCATTAAAGTAGCGCGGCAGGTTGCGGGAAAATACTTCCTTCAGTTCCTGGTAATAGGTTTCGGAATCAAGCGCGCCCTGGTTTTCCCATTCGGTCGCTTCAAAATAAACTCCCTTTTCACGCAGAGTTCGGTTCTGAAAAACCCATTTCGATGCAGTCGGCAGGACACGTATATCGCGGAAGATGGTCCGGTCTTCAAGAACGCATCCACAACTGATGAATTCGCCCAAACTGCGTTGATCTGCGGTTCGCAAATCTGGCCGGGCTGCGAGAATCGCTTTCGCTTCGGCAGCGAACCAGAAAGCATCCTTCCCCTCGTGGTAATACATGCGCTGCATTGCATAGCGATCATTAAACAGGGTCAGCGTTGCGGCAGACCGATTCACCAGCAGGCCATGAAATCGCCCATTCAGGCTTCTCGGAAAGCTTGTATCGTCCTCGGCAATGTGAACCAGGTAGTCAGCGGGCTCTTCCCTGACCGCGTGCCCCTTTTGCCGCAGGCCGCCCGCGGTTCCAGGTTCGGGATATTCCTCACCTGAGAAAAAGAGAACAAGATTGCCCCTTTCGTTCTTCTGTGGCATCTCGTCGGAGAACGAGTTAGCCCGCGCGATCCAACCAACATACGCACCCAGGGTTTCGTCGACCCAGATCCCGGTGGCATATGAGGATTCGTGCCGCATCGCAGCCATCATCCGCTGCAACTGCGCCTCTGCCCACTCACGCGGGCGTTCAGTAATCAGTCCTACAATCCCTGGCATGCGTCGACTAAAGAGCTTCCTTAAGCGTTGGAAATCTGCGTTTATACCACGCGTCGCGAAACTCACGTATCTTCGCAGCCAGCGACTCTGGAATGCGTTCCGACAGCCTGTGATGCAAACCTAACCGAAGCGCTGCACGCCCAAGAGGAGTCAAAGGGACATAATAGCGGGGCACATCGATACGCTGAAAGGCGTTGCGCTCTTTGAAATCGCTGAGGCTGTCTCGCTGTTTTTTGCCGTAGGAGAAATTTGAATAAGTCAGATAGGAGATGCCACGCGAAGTGCAAGTCTTGACTGCCGAGGCGACCAGCGCGTTCGTCGGCGCCTTGTCTCGCTCCGCGATCAGCGAAACGATATTCAGCAATCCCGCCTGAGTGCCTGTCTCGTCGATCAGCAGCTTAATAAACCCAATCAATCTCTCGCCAAGAAAGGCTCCGACGAAGATGCTGCTTTCGAGATAGGTAGCCGCTTCCCTTCGCACTGTTTCGACATCCTTGCCGAAATGTGGAAACCGCCGGCCCTGACGAACTGGGCATTCGTTGTAGATTTCCCAGATTCCCTGCACCAGTGAGTCACTGAACGGAACTTCGCGAAGAGCTACACCCTTCTTCTCGGCCTGCTTTGCCTTGTTACGCGCCTTGAAGCCGATCTGCTTCGTCCACCAGTCCTCAAAAGTGGAAAGAGGAATCGCCGCGAAGTTATCCCACTCCATCGGATACTGGAATTTGGGTGTCGTGTCGGGCAGGCGCTGAATGAAGGTAAATAGATCGAGCTGTTCACGCGACTTTCGCAAACCATCGACGATTGACTCCGGATCTTCCAGAAACCGGAACTTTTCACCATCGAGGCGGCCTATTCGCACGATTCGGCCGCTGGTCTTAATCTCTTTGCCACAAATGATCACTGATCTGTGCCCTGGTCCTTTTCAGCTGAACTTCTTCAATAGAATTTGGCGGAGAGGGGAAGGATTCGAACCCCCGGGTGGCATTACCCACCGCGGCCAGCAAGCTAGCCGCTGCTTTAGCCATCAGCGACCTCTCCTTTGTTACTAACCTAAGTACGCCGCCCCGAGAGACAATCCCTTCGGCTCGGCTGGCACCTTCGCGTACACCTGGGAAAAGATGGCGTCCATAATTCTCGCCGTGAGCAGAATCTCCCGATACGGTATCGGCACTGGCGTCCCATCCTCGATCGACTGGTAAAAGGACTCAATCAGGTACTTCATTCCGGCCTTCATTTGAAAATCACGCGCCCAGAAATGGCCCAGGTTGATTCGTAGATTAGCCAGGTATTGTTTCGCAAAGTTAACCGGCGGAATAAATTTCTCCGCATAGCTCTTGTAGCGTGACCCGCGGAGCCGAATTAGCGTTTCCTGATCCTGATCGAGAATCAATCCATTCTTGCTTCCGTAAACACGAAACATATGCAGCGACGGGCGTATCTGTGAGGAGAACGTAAAGTAAGCTGTCGATCCACTCTCCTCGGAAATCATCACCCGCAATTCATCAATGATTTCTGTCTCGCCTCGTTCCCGCAGCAACTGGCTGATCGAGCCTTGGGCGATCACTGTGGGCGACTCGCTATTGAGGAATTCAGCGATGCGGGCAACGCCGTGGCTGATGATATTGTGCAGCAGTTTGCCGGGAGTCTCCGCACCCAATGGCCCTTGTCGTTCAACAGCGCTCCCGAGTAGCCGGTTGCTGCCATCTCATAGCAATAGTAGCTTTCCATGTGCACGGGCCCTTTGCCCAGAAAACCGCTGCCAACAAGGGCCCGCATGCGTCGCGCCACATGGCTGAATTGATCGTCGTGTCCCGCTGTGATTTTTACTCCCTGCTCGTTGGCGAGATCGATCAGGGTCTCTGCTTCCTGTGCATCGAGCGTAAACGGCTTCTCGATGTAGACGTGCGCTCCTGACTTGATGCAGAGCTTTGCAAGTTCAAAGTGGCTCTGCGGCGGCGTCGTAATGTGAACCACATCCGGATGACTTTCGCGCAAAAGGGTCGCAAGGTCCGAATAATAGGCCTTTACGGGATAGCGCTCAGAAAGCTGCCGGGCCATCAGAGGTTCACGATCACATACACCGACGATTTCGCAACCACGAATCCTTTGAATCTGCGCCGCGTGGGAATCGGCAATCTTTCCACACCCGACAATGGCAATCTTAAGCATGAACCTCTTCTTTCCTGCATGCTTCGAAGTAGCGCTTCAATCCTTCTTCGGTCGAAATCGCCGGATGCCACCCGAGTCTCGTCTTCAGCTTTTGATTTGTGTAGCGAGTCTTTTTCCAGAACGAGTTCCATCGGCTGCGATTGAATGCCGGTGGTAATTGCCCTTCCGACCAGGCGCTGTACCGCTCCCAAAGATAACAGAGGAAATAGCTGACCGGCTTCGGGATGTAGAGGGACCTAAATCTCTTCACGCGGCGCTTATAAAGGCGGAGGAAGTGCCGGCTCGTCGGCAAATTATCGTCGACTACATTAAACGCCTCACCATCAACTCCGGGCGTGATTGCAGCGAGCACAATTGCATCTGCGCAATTATCTACGTAGGTGAGCGGGATCGGATTCGAACCGCCGAGATGCAAAAAGATTCCGAAGGTTCCCACTCCGACACGCCCGGTAATTCCGAGGTTCCCTGGCCCATACACCGCTCCCGGGCGCATGTGTACATAGGGAATGCCCTGCTGCTCGCCATACTCGGTGACCAGCTCTTCCTGTTTCGTTTTCGCGAAACAGTACGCTTCCCCACGAACTTCGGGGCGCCGTTCAACAGCACAGGTTTCATCGAGCTGATTCCCATGTTGGCCGTCAGTGTTGGTGTAAACGGCGAATGAGCTTATGTTCACAAAACGACGAATTCCCTGAGCTACACACGCGTCAAGCAGATTCCGGGTCGTTACCACAGAATTCATGAACGCATCGGGAAATGATTTCTCACCTCGTCCGGCTGCCAGATGAATGACAACTGAAACGTCTTTCGTCGCAGCAATGCACTCTTCCTTTGAGAGAAGGTTGCCATGGAATACTTCCAATCCCGATGTGTCGCGATGACTGTCCAGAACCCGCATTCGCGATGCCTTTGCGGAGGGGCGCGCAAAACAACGAATCCGCTTGAATCCACGTTCCAGCAAGCGCTCGATTACCCTGGATCCGATGAACCCGGTGGCTCCGGTCACCAGGATCAAATCGTCCGGGCTGATGATGAAGTCCTTCTCGTCAGGATTGTTCATGCGCCTGTTTCTTCCGAGACATATGCTTCCTTAATGGGATGAATACCGACCAGAGCGAGTAGCTTTCCGAGATGGTCGCACAGTTTTACGAGAAGCGTCATAAACCGGTGCTGACCGAGCAGCAACCCAAATGGCAGTGCGACTGTATATAGCGGTACCGCAACAAGAGATTTCAATATGCTGGCTGCTCCGCAACTCGGCTGTAATGCGGCACAGGCGCCTCGCAGCAATGCCTTCTGAACAAGGTACAAGCGATTCCAGCGCGCCGGGGGAACTACTTCAAACGCCACCGCGTCCGACGACCAAACAAACGCGAAGCCCTGCTCCATTTTGCGCCTGAAAAAATCCTGGTCTTCGCCAACCCTGAATTCGGGCCTGAAGGGTGCCTCGTCGCCACTGAGCACTTCTTTCTTGAGCAGAACGTTCCCGGTTCGCGCCTCTGGCCACTCGACCCTCATGCCGGTCGGATTAACCCTGCGATCGTAGAATTGGCTCTTGACCATCCAGGCTGGTGGAATCACATCGAAATGCCGTTTGACTGGCCCGAACACTCCGTCCGACTTATATTCTTTGCAAACGTTGAATAGGGTGAGAAGCCAGTTCGAAACGGGAAACTCGTCGTCATCGATGAAAGCGACGAAATCGCCTTCCGCATTTTCGATCACCTTGTTTCTCGCGAAAGCGATACCGCGCCTCGGCTCCGCACAATATTTCACTGGGAAGCCCAAAGTCAACTTGGCGATTGTTTCCTTCGCAGATTCTGTAGGATCGTTGTCGGCCACAACTGCCGAATACGTAAATTGATTCTCCGTTACCTGCCTGTCGAGATCTGACAACAAACGCTTCAACAAGACGGGCCGGTTATACGTACAGATACATACCGCGATATGTGGCCGTTGGTTGCTCATGAATGAAGATGATCCGTGCCTAACAGGCGTCCCTAGACGTTTATGCCTTTGCGCTCAAGAAGGGATTTGATGGCTTTCAGGTTCTTAAGATTTTCCGGAACGATCTCATCGACGTCCAAAAACACATTGAACTGCGACTCAAGTGCGGCGACCAATGCGGTCATATCGAGTGAGTCGAGCATGCCCTCATTAAAAAAGTTCTCTGCTCCAGCATAATTCTGTCCCGGGCGAATTTCTAAAAGCATTGCTGTCAGTTGTTCCATAGATCAGTCTTGTCCGGTAGGTTCCGGGTCTTAGACTTCCTCCTTCATGCTGATATGGGATGGAATCGATACGCGCGCCATATCAATCGAAGCGCTGTCGACGCTCACAAACTTTTCTGCAAAGAAGGATTTGGCGGGCTGATTTCGGGGCCCATCGACGGGCGGGGCAAGGATGTGATCCGCGCCCGCGGCCTTGGCCCGTTCAACCGTATATCCCAGAAGCGCTTCTTCAACCTTCTTGCCCATCACGCGCAGCTCATCACGAAATCGGCAATCCGCGCCTCGGTACCATGCATCGAAATGCTTGACAAGCCAACCAGCCCAAGATCCCCAAAACGGTCTGAAACGTTGAAGATATAAATGGAATTTTCCGGGTTCTCCGCCCAATCCCAGAAGCTTTTTTCATCCAGCCGGCGAAGCGTCAAATTGAACTGGTTTGTCTTGTTAAGCAATTGTGCTGCCCCGCGGAAGGCTTTCGCGCCGCAATGGCGCTGCCTCGACCTTTATCTCGGAGAGCCCAACCAGTCTTCAACTCCTCCGCTGATTCCAAGGCTTCTTTGCGTCCACGTTCAGCCTGGTACATCTGCTCCGCCCCAGATCCTCCTTGCCGAGATTGGACGTCTCGAAGCAGTTCAGTGAAGCGAGGAACGGTGCATACCTGGATGCGGATTGCGGTAAATCCGGTGTAAAGACCTGCGGCAAATTTGTCGAACCTGATCGCGCTCTTGAGGACTGTCGTCCAAGAATACGAACGAATCGAGCCCCAGGTTCAAGTCGTCTGCAATCTCCAGTAGGTTTTCCGCCTTATCCTTCCAATTGATTCGCCACGTTGCGAAGTCGCTTCTACGCAGCGCCATCGCCGGATGTTCGTCGATAACGGAAAGCGCGAGCTCTTCGTTATTCTTGCTGCATACGGCGAGCAAGATGCCCCGTGACCGCAACCCCTTGAGGCCCACCTGAAATGCATGAAAGCACTCTCCCAGCGGATCCGGACCTCCAAGCTTGATATTCTGCGGACCGTCATCGCCAACCACGCCTCCCCACAGCGTGTTGTCCAGGTCGCAGATAATCACCTTCTTCGCTCGACCCAAAGACCCGGCGATTACCGCTTTCATTTCTGCCGCGGCTTTCTCAAACAAGACCTGCGAATAGAGAATCTTGGCGACTGCATACATGCGTGGATCGTAGGCCGACCTGGATAAGCTGGCCTGCCAATAACTCGCATCGAGCAACACGATATTCGGTTCTGCCGCAAATTTCTCGGCAAGCGTCAGATTGGCTCGTGCCACGAGGTTCGAAAGGCCCACACCGTGGCGCCAGGTCAACGTCTGAATCCATCTCTCGTGCGTCGGCAAAATCCATGTCGGCACCAGCACCAACCCAACTCGCTTGGATGCCTTGATCACTGCGTCTGCGAATTGCGCTACTTCGCGCAACGCGGCCTCGTGTTCGGCCGTCGCTGATTCGAATTCGAATCGGAGCAATCTTGCGACAGAAGGAAGCGTGAGGTTCGGAGCAGTCCAAACGACAAGGATGTCAGGCTTCGACGCCCAAAGCGGATGGGTCCCGTCGAGCAGAATCTGAAATACCTGGCCGTACGGCGCGGAACTTGTCCGCAAACGAGGCTCGTTATCCCCGCGCTCAAGCAGCCGACCAAGCGGGTCCATCGTCGTGTCGCCCACCAGCAGAACTTGGCGAACAGCTTCTTCCATTTGGTTCATTGCTTTTTCTATTGATCCTTGGCTCTTCACGATTTGGAAGAAACAGCGGGTGTTTGGTTGACGGGGACTTTCCCAAAGATTGTGACACCTCTGTGCGCGGCTTCGATCAGGCGCTGCGTAAGAACTCCTGCTTGCGGGACAACAAACATCGGAACTCCATGAAATCGCCACTCGCGCAGTTCGTCCTTGGAAAGAACGCTCCAAACTACCGTGAGATCCAGCTTCTTTGTCCGGTCCGGGAGCCCCAATTTGTGTATATATTTGCTTCCGTCGTAGTCGACGAGCGTGACGTCTGTCGTTCGTTCAACAAACTTGATGGGATAGTCATTCCCCATCTCGTGGGTTGCAGTATGTACGTGCGTCAGGCAGCGGAAGTACTCGACGCCGAGCCCCACAATCGAAGTTGGGCGATGAGTCATAACTCCGAAGGGACTGTCCGGGCTCAACCCCGTACGGGAAACATGATGCCCGGTTGTCAATTCCTTCGCCAACGGTCCAAGCGCACATACACTGCAAGTCGGATGAAGACTGCGCAGCACATTCGGCGTGCGACGAAAGATCTCTGCGACCAATCCCATTTCTGACGGCGTAATTCCAATGTCGAAGGGCTTTTTCTCGTAGTAGGCAGCGGCGTCATAGGTCCGTCCACCCATGATGAACGACGGCATGACGAGCGTGCGATTGGGTCCACAAAATTCAATCAGTCCCTGTACGAGCTCTTTCGCTGTGCCCTTGTACATCGGCAACATTGAATCGAATGAACTGTGCACCATCAGGATCTGGAAATCTGTGGTCAGGCGCCGCGAGAGTTCCGCGATGAGTTCGTCTGTGCCAAACTTCCCGTGAACCTTCGACAGCACTGGAGCCAGCCTTTTCCGCGCGTTGCCCTGAAGGCGCTTCAAGTCAGTGCGGCGCTCCTGGCTCAGGAATTTCTTGAGCGTCGAGCGAATTCCTGCCCGCAGCTTGCCTCGACTCGTTGACCCTAAACCCATAAAGAACTCCTGCACGGAAAACAGCGAAACGTGCATCTCAGCTACTCTTCAAACTTCCGACGAAGTGCCGCTGCGCTTTGGAACAACAATATTTTGCGAAGACGCATTTTCCCGAATACGATCTCTCCGCCCAAACGAGAAGAGCCTTTTCAACCGATCCATTTGTTCGCGCCGAACAAAGGCCACCAGCCCCGAAGGCAGCGGAATCACCTCTGCTCGTCGAGCCGCCGACCAGGCATAGCCCATTCCCAACGCCAGACCTCCGACGATCCAGGGGCGTGCCTATCTGGTAGAAGGTTCTGAAGACCTGCCAGAGCGGATGGTTGCCGACCGAGTAGTCCTTCACGCCGGCCTTGAACCTTGCCATCATTCCACTCTGTATATTCGTCCCCATCTGGCGATGATGCTGGCAGACTTTCTCAGTAAATGTCCGCGCTTCCAGCCGTGCTGGCGCGCGGACAGGACAGCGACGTGGTCGATACATCCGCCTCTGAGGGGCATGTAGCCGCCGATCGATTCAAAACAGGCACGTCGAAACAACTGGCAGCCGCCCCACACATTCTCGATGTTGGTGAAGCGGTAGTCGTATTCGAAAGGCTCCTTCACGGAATGGTGCGCCGGCCACGATTTCGAAGTTGTGGATTCTCTGCCATCTTCGCCAGGAGAAACTCGAAGTGCCCAGGCTCGAATGAGACATCCGCATCGAGATTTCCCACAACGTCAAAGGCATGTCCTCAAACCTGATCATAACCGGCATTGAAAGCGTGCACCTTTCCCGCGAAGTGCCGTTCCTGACGTTCCGGCATCCTGAGCAGTTCAATCCAGGGATGTGCGGCCGTGTACCCGCACACGATTTCGTCAGTCCCGTCTTGTTCGAACCGTCGCTGACAAT
>CAVQZQ010000045.1:0-29227 GCA_963718435.1 uncultured Acidobacteriota bacterium
GGTGATCATTGAGTATGAGTAGAATTGCCAACGGGACGTCCGCGGTCAGCAGGATCCCCGCCGTATTGATCAAAACTGCGGCCCACGCGATCGGCCCGCCCTCGGCCCACAGCATCGCGCATGCGGGAATGGTGAGCAGAAGGAGCTTAGCGTCATATGGCCGGTGATAGCTCACAAGCATTGTCAGAGGCACGATTGCGGCAAGGGCAAGCCAATCCCTCGCCTGCGAGGAGCGCGACCTGAGAGTGCGAATTGCCCAAACCAGCAGAAGCGCTCCACATACGAGATAGCTGGCCGGATTGTAGATGCGCGGATCGTCCCGGAAAACACTTACAACCGATTGCAGGTCGATCACGATCTCAAGTTGGTGAATTGCGGAAGAGGTGGGCCCCGGGTCTCTGATATCGCCATGTGCCGAGGTCGACAGAAGATTGGCGTGCAATTCCTGCATCCAATGGGGAGCCGCGTGCGAAACCCACAGAATGGACGGAACACTAAGCGCCAGAGATACGACGAGCGTTTGCAGTGCGCGTTTCCTATAGGGAGCGCCCGCGAGCAGGAAAAAGAGCCAGACTAACCCCGCGTCTTGAGGCTTGGTTAAAAGGCTGATCGAGAGACAAAAGATACCGGCGAGTACGAACCGCTCTTTGAGAAAGCACCAGACCGCAACTACGCAAAAGCTCACGGCGATGCCCGCCAAGTTTCCACTTGAAAGCAGGACCTCGCAATTTGCAAGCACAAGGCAAATCAGAAATAGGGAAACTCTCGGTGCACTATTCCTTGTGAGGTCCCACAAGAGGAGAGCGGCAAAGATAAGGCTGATGCCTTCCAGCGTCAGCCACAGCAGATGAGCTGGTCCCCAGGCCAAAATTGCAAAAGGTGTGGTGAGGACCAGTGCAGTGGGCAGATTGATGCAAATGGGGATAGCCCGGCGCAGCAAAGTGGAGTCTTTGAGATCGGCAGGAAATCCTCTTCCGGCCTTCTCGTACACACGCAGAAACTCGGCCTCCTTGTAGGGATCCCTGTGTTCAAGCAGACATCGGGCGCCGTAATAAGTTGCCTGAAAATCGGCCATCCCTCCAGAAGCGGGCTTCGTAAGAGCGAGACCCCACAAGATGGAGATTCCGCTGCTTAGCAAGATCAGATACAGACCGATTCGGCGCTCCCTGGACATGCTCACAATCACCCTAATGTCTTCACTAAATCAGGATCGCCACGAAGCGTCCGCAACCAATTGAGTTGGCTTGCTTTCACTTTACCCCGCAAGATCGCGGCGTGATACTGGGATTGTCGGGAAATAAGGCGGGCGCATTTTTCTTGTAAACAATTCTAATAATGCGGAGGTAGCGTTCGATTCGAATTGATTGAACTTGTGCGGACCGGGACTCATGCGGAGCAAGGTCCGCTCCTAACCTGAGTATTGATGGAAGCTTTAGTTAGATACCTGGGATACCGGCTACGCGTCCCAAACGGTTCTTGCTCTTTTGAATACGGTGCCACTCCCACTAGATAGCGCTGAGGAGTTTTGTACTAACATTCTTGAACGCAGTGTTGATTCCGCTGGACAATGAATTCATACCGGCGACAGCGCCAAAGGCGATTAGAGCAACGACCAAGGCATACTCAACTAAGTCCTGTCCTTCTTCGCGATAAGTTAGATTCTTCCAGCTGATGTAAAGCTTAAGGACCAGGTGGTTCATAGTTAACCTTTGACTCTTTCTTTCATGATCCCCAAGTGACTTCTAGAGGGAGAAGCTTGAGGGAGAGGCTTCGGGCACCGGTAAGGTGTCGCCGAAATCTCTCCCCCTCGAGAGAAACCAAGAAGACGGCCTGCTCATCACTGCCCCAAGGGGCGAACCTGTGGCTGGCAGGTTGCGCTGCGGGACTTCCTTACGCGCGGATGCGGTTAACCGTGCATAGTGAGGAAGCGAATGCACATCATCGGCCGGGAACTGCACGGCTTCATGAAGCGCCAATCTGGTCGTCAAATCGTGGACTAAGGCGGTTGCTGAGTGCTTACTGCCTCAGCTCACCTTCAGAGCGCTTACTCCGTCGGTTTGCCATTCTTCCAGCGAACGTTGACCCGTGCCGCTGACTTCTTATGATTGGCCTTCCGGCAAAAGCCGAAAAGCCGTTCCGATCGAAGTCGACTATAGTTGTTGGGCTGATGGCCTCAAACGCTTGCCAGTCAAAGGCTGGGCCGCCGGCAATAGCGTTAAAGGGAATCGGACCAACAACGAGAGAATATGTTGCGAACTAGATGGCAGCGAGGAGCTTCGTGCTGACGTTTTGGAACGCCGTGTTGATGCCACCGGCGAGAGCATTCATGCCGGCAACCGCACCAAAGGCGATCAGGGCTACGACGAGCGCGTATTCAACCAGGTCCTGGCCTTCTTCCCGCGCCATTACGTTCTTGGCAGTGATAAACATCTTGAGCATCAGATCGTTCATTTTTGTTTTCTCCTAAGCTTGATTTTGGTTTCCAGCCACAGGCCGGGTTAGCCATTCTATAGCAAGTCTGGTTCCATTCTTCCCACCTATCGATGTTTGTTTAGAATCAGGTAGTTACCTCGAAATGCCGGAGTTGATATGTATACTCCTGTATACACCAAAAGGTGGCAAAGGCTCGCTCTCGTATACATGACACCAAAGTGTACCCAGGAAGATAACCCATTTGGGCACAGTAAGTAGTACGTCTTGGTGAGGCTGAGCCCTGGCGCCTGGCACCGCCAAATTGATCGGGAATGACCCGATAGGAAACATGTCTTCTGTCCGACGAGGCTTGTTCCTCATAGATGGGGCGCAGGGCTGAATTCGAGCAAGTCACCGTTCTCGGTACGCGTGTTCTGGACTGTTCCCGCGGGAAGTTCGATTACAGAGTGCGCTGACAGACACGCCGAAAGACGCCACGGAGGCACACTGCACCTAACCTTCCTGATACGGTGCTTGCGGTCAACATAAACGAGATCAATGGGGAATTGCATCCCGAAGGTATGGACGGACTCACACGGAACGATCCACATCCCCCCACCAGGGGCAAGGCCCTTGCGCCCCAGCAGGCCCTTGGCGCGCGCTGGACCTCTGTCGGCAAGCTCGAGGCGGCTCGCCAGTTCCGTGCGGCGCGTGACGTTGCGCACCACCAACGGCGTTGACGCTGCCGGAAGGTTTTGCCGGAACAGGCGACTTCTCAACTCCGGAAAGAACCAGCGAGACAGGTTCATTGCAATGTCCTTATCCTCTCGTTTACCCGAGTATGCGGTTGGCCCAACGAATCGTTCGACGGACCTGGCTGTGGCCTTGATTGGGCCGAAGGAGAGTGGCTCAGAAAGACAGCGCCCCGGTGAGCTATGCTCACCGGGGCGGATCAAAGCAGGCGTTTGATTTTCCACAGTCGAGCCTGCACGATCAAGTCTGACTGGCTATGGTCCTGTGCTCGCGCCGCCGCCGCCGCCGCCACCACCGGACGAACTCATGCCTCCAGCTTGATCGCTTAGAGGCTTCTCCGGCTTCATGCTTTCGATCAGCTGCTCCACAGGCATGGTTGTTGGTGCAGGCGCTGGCGTGGATTCTGCCGTTTTCGTGTCCGGGGTGTGCATCGGGATGGCCGAATTCGGAGGCAGGAACGGCTGTGCGAACTTGAGTTCAGGCAATGGCGTTCCAGATGGGATCGGATTCACGATCTCCGGGGTTACGATGACGATCAACTCGGTATTGTTTTTGGTCCTTTGAATCGACTGGAACAACTTGCCGAGAATGGGAATGTCACCGAGAAACGGAATCTTCAGGAATGTTTCGGATTCGCGGTTGTCGAGCAGGCCCCCGATTGCAAAGCTCTGGCCGTCTTGCAGCTCGACTTCCGTCTTCACTCTGCGAACCGTAATGGCCGGTACAGTGAATCCGGAGATGGTGACGGCATCCGCGAAGTCCAGGGCGCTGACTTCCGGCGCCACCTGGAGACGGATGGTTCCGCGAGGAGTAATGGTGGGGATGAAGTTCAGCCTGACACCAAAATCCTTGAACTGGATTGTGATGACTGCGCCGGTACCAGCTCCACCGCCCTGGGCCACTGGATAGGGATACTCGCCGCCTGCCAGGAAGCTGGCCTGTTTGCCATTCTCTGCAAGCACGTTGGGTTCAGCGAGCGTCTCAACCAAGCCCCTTGTTTCAAGGGCTGCGATGGTTGCTCCAAGATTAATCCCTGGGTAAAAGGCAAACAGTTGCAGCGCATTCGTGAGTGATACTGCGGTGCTCGACGACCCGGCGGGAAGGGTGAGTGTTGGCGGTGAAAATCCGCCCGTCGAAACTGAGCCAATCGTGTTGGCCGCGCCGGTGCTGAAGATGTTGAGGCCAAGCTGGCGCTCCTTGATGCGATCGACGGCTTCGAAGCGCACCTTGAGAAGAATCTGTGGGTCGCCTGCAGGCACATCCACGTTGAGGAGGTTCACTACCTTGCCAGCGGTGGCGGCGATGGTGACTGCGCGCTCCGAGCTGTTGAGATCTCTGACCGTGCCGCGGAGAAAGATATTGCCATCCGCTTCACTGACCTTGAGAGCCTGTCCCGGAAGTTCCGTCCTGAGCTCTCGCCGGAGCGACTCGAGGCGGTCGTTGGACACAAAGTTGCTGGCACGCACCGAGACATTGAAGAACTGGCGGCCGCCGCTTGCGTCCCAGAGGATCAGGGTGGTCTCTCCTGGGGCCTTGCCGTTCACCAGCACCTGGGTCGGGCTCATTGCCAATGCTTCGGCAAAGTCACCCAATCCAACCACAATCCGCGTGATCGGCTTCGCCAGATCGAGTACCACCGACTTGCCCACCGAGACTGAAAGGTCGTTTGAAGAGTCCTGGGTGGAAGGGCCGACAGGCTGCAGGATCGGCTGTGGCACAGGAGGTGGAGGCTCAACAGGCGGCGCTTTGACCGGGGGTGTAGTTGCCGGTGCACCCGTCTGAGATGCCGGCGCTCCGGCCTGAACCGCCTCTGCTGCAGCCTGTGCATGCAGGGACGGATTGGGGCAGAAAATCAGGATCATTGCACTAACTAAGGCAATGGTAATTGCGAGTCGTGCTTTCACTTTTGTCCCCCGGGAGAGGCGAATTTTTGTTCGGTCCGCTGCGCGCCGTTGATGACCTGAATCGTAAAGGGAGGCGGCGGAGGAGCTTTATGCTGGGTGGGGCGAGGCTTGCCTGCAAGCACTGCCGGCTTCTGACCGGTAAAGAGGGTCGCCATTTCGGTCTCCGGAACCGGCGCAATCTTGGTATCCAGAGGGTTCCGCAGCACAAGCTGAATGCGCATCTGGCTGGCCGCCAGCGAGAGATCCTGTGCCTCCTGCGGCGTAACCAGCAGATTCACTACCTGTACCTGCTTCGGCTTGCCTTCGGCATCCTTCTGAATATCTGTGCCGGCCGATAAGACTTCGATGTTCTGAAGAATCGTATGGGATTCCGTGTTCTGGTTATTCCCCGAGTTCGGAGGAACACCGGAGATCAATACGTCGACCCGCGTTCCGGGGGTTACGAAACCGGCTACGCCGACCACATCATCGACTTTGACCGCGCAAGCTCGCTTGCCTTCTGGAATTGTGGCCGCAAGGCCTCCGCCAGATCCCAGCGGAGCGAGGCGGCTGTCCAGAATCGGTTCGCCCGCGTAGATGTTTGCGATCACGCCGCGGCCAATCGCGTTCTTGGGGTCATGGATGGCTCCGGCGGGAGCCGAACCGACAACCTCAATGGAGTTCAAATCGGCGGGTGCAAGCACGGTGCCTAACTTAATATCTCTCGCTGCCGCAACTAGGTGATTCGTTGTCGGCGCCGATCTCGATGCGGCCAGCCGCGAACCAACCAGTTTCCAGACAAGGAATGCGCTCATGGCCGCTATCACGAAAGCGACGCTGAGAATGATTAGTAGTCTTCGGTTCATTCAGAATCCTGTCTACACCAGATGTGCGGCCGTTTCGCAATCCCCGCAACCCTTGCATTTTCGCAAAAACGGGTTACGGCGAACGGATTCGCGCCGGGTTTATCAGCCACTTGCTTGAGCCCCAAAATGAGGATTAACGGAGTTGAAGTATAGCACCATCGCATAGGTGCCTAGCCAGCAAAAAATAGAGACTGATACTCGAAGGTACCCGAAGGGCAAACTAAGGGTTTGTTACTCACACGACCGGACAAAACGACTTCGTTCCATCGAGTCGAGAAGCGCGTTTGCCCCCGAAAACACTAGGCTTTTCCCGGGAAACAGCAGTGATCAGTTTAATCCCGCGCTTCCATTTGGCGGCCGAATTATCATGAGACCAAAACGACACTTAGTTACTTTCGACTTTCCGCCTCGATCTTTGTCATTTCTGTCCGATAAGTGACTTGTCTATTCTGAGACTCGACTTCTAAGAACATCTACCCGAGTATCTTGCCATCCTTAATCGATGTGGGGTTGGATCTGGCCCGGTTCAAATGGTGGCGAGCTCCCAATAAAGCAGAATGAAAACAGGCCAAGTTCAGGTATTCTATTCGAAACAGCCCTATACCGGACGCGTGCTTTTGCAAACGTGCAAGAAGCGCGCCGATCATCCGGAGGACCGTCATAGATAGTCGAACCTGACAGTACTAAGGGCATCCAGCCCAACACCCCTTGATTGTCCCTAGGTCAACACTCTGCATGTAGAGTAGAAAACAAGCAAGCAGTGAGAGGAATCTGAACCGGATTATGAGTTCATCCCGTCCGATTTCGCTTTTTTACGACCCCCCCAAGGAGAGCCGAAGGCCATCGGCATTCCTGGTCTCATTCATCGTGCATTGCACGGTCGTGGTTGTGGTCATCTACGGATTCCTATTCGCGCCGCGGATCAATATGAATGCCGAAGCGGATCGCTATGTGTTGCGTGACGTCGAGTTGAACCGCCCAGACCTGGAAAGAAAACCACCCCTCGCAAACAGCGGTCTCTATCCCGGTGCGCGCCCAGCTGAACAAACGAACACTCCGCATGGAAGCCTGGTGGCGCCTTCATCGAGCTTGAGACAGCTCGAGCGGAAAGTTCTTGCCGATAGGACTTTGATTCAGCCTGATACGAAAATCAATAAGCTGCTTCTCAAAACGACGCCGCTCCCCTCTCTATTGTTGTGGGCACAGAAGCCAAAGGTGCAGCTCATCACGCCGCCGGTGCAGCAGAGGCCTGTGACTGCCCAGGTGCGCCCGTCGATCGAACTTCCCAATCAGGAAGTAAACCTTGCCGATATCGCAATCTCCTCCACGCCGTTTGTAAAGACCACTGTGATGCCGGTACCGAGTAACACTTCTCCAATAGCGGTTCATGGTCTGGAACAAACGCAGACGATTCCTGAGACATCTTCCGTCAGTTCGGACCAGGCTTCTTCGATTGCGGTCATGTCACTTTCAGAATTCCGCCTGAATCAAGGCAGGGTTGTTCTTCCGCCCGCCAACCAGACGGCGCCGGGAAACCCTTCGGGCGCGCTGGCGCCGGGAACTTCGGGCAACTCTCCGCAGGCCGGAAAGGGAGATCCGTCCAGCCGTGGCCTCGACGCGGATGCACGCAGCGGGCAGGGAACCCCTGGGAATCCTTCGGGCCCAGCCCCTGGTCACAGTGGAGTTGGCTCCGGCAAAGCGGGTTCCAATTCAGTGCAGGGTGGAGGCGCACCCGGGGGCGAGGGCGGTGCGCCTTCATTCACGCGGGTGAATCTGCCACACGATGGCAAATTCAATGTTGTTGTGGTCGGGTCAGCGCTCGTAGAACAGTTTCCAAAGACAGGGGAATTCTGGGGCGATCGGCTTGTCTATTCCGTTTATCTGCACGTTGGCCTGGCCAAAAATTGGATCCTTCAATATTCGCTTCCGTCTTCGGCGGATCCGGCCGATGCCGGGGGCGTGACCCATCTCGAGGCGCCATGGCCCTACTACATCGTTCGCCCCGATGTAAATCCCGGAGATGTCGGAGCGGATGCTTTGATGATTCACGGCTTTGTCAACAAGGCCGGTCGTTTTGAATCCCTCGGCCTGAGCTTTCCTCCACGCTTCCCAAAGGGACAGCTCATATTGGATGAACTTGCGCAATGGCAGTTCAGACCCGCGACGCTGAACGGGCAAAATGCAAGGGCAGAGGTGCTGCTGATTATCCCAGACGAAGATTGAGTTAGGCTCCGATTCAGCGATAACTCACGATCGTTTGTAGCCTGAAGCTACGCCGCCAACTTCAAAGCT
This sequence comes from uncultured Acidobacteriota bacterium, assembly GCA_963718435.1. Classification (GTDB taxonomy): domain Bacteria; phylum Acidobacteriota; class Terriglobia; order Terriglobales; family Acidobacteriaceae; genus Telmatobacter. The sequence goes on from CAVQZQ010000045.1 coordinate 8,207, forward strand.
CGCGCTAACTAGCTAGGGAAGCCTCGTTCCCTTGCTGATTCGATTGCGGAAGTTACTTTCGGCAGGAATCTGCCATCGTCTCTTGGATCGATTTTCAGATTTCCTTATGAGCACGAAAAAACGCATCAACTTCGATGCGTTTTTCGTGTTCATAATCGGATCGATCGATCATAACTTCCTCCAAACATCAGGAGGACACCTTGTCACCCGTGGGCGCGAATTTCCTCTGCGGGTTCTTTCAACCGCTCGAGGAATCGATCGAGGGTCTTCTTGTCAGCCCCGTTTTCCCGCAGGGCCTCGCCATTTCTGGGATCGACGGCTCTGGAGGGAACAAAGGCAAGACCCAATCCGTCATTACCCCAACGAACGACTCTCGACTGGACGGCGATGGAGTCGTCAAGGTTCCTGCCTGCGCCGTCGGTCCTTTGGAGCGTCATCAAAACCATGGTGCCCGGGAACCAGCGTTCCTCGGTCAGGACGTAAAATCCGCTCGAACTTACATCGGCAATCTGGTAAGCCTTCGGGGCGCTGCCAGTCCAGTAGTACGCAACCAGGCCGGGCAGCGGATGCCGATGCGCGCGTCGACGGTCCGATGAAAGCCAATTCTGTAGCCAGGTCTTCAATGAGTTCGGCCTGCCAGTCTTCGGCTCCAGATTAATCATCTCGTCCGTCCCCTGAAAGATCGATTGTATGCGAGGGGGGCGGGTTGGCTGAGGAGTATGGTTTGAAGAGTCGCTTCCCGGCTGTTTATTCACTGAGGACACGGTACTCGATACATTCGGTGTTGAAACGAATGAACTGGAGAGCCTCTCAAGCCGGCGCTCCATTTCTCCAGCCACGCAGATCACCAGTTGATCTCCAGGCTGAGTCTGCGACGAGTAAATGGTATGAGCAGGCAGGACCAGTGCGCTAGCCGCTTCTTCCTTCAATGGCTCGACAGTCGAAGTCGGGAAGGATTCAACTTCTTGAATCACGCAGTAATCACTGTCGAGATAGACCAGATCGATAGGCGAAAGTCCCCGCGCCGACGGAATGCCTCGATAGGGCATCATCCACAGGCCACTATCCGGCCTGACGGTGAGCCTCTCTATCAATTCTCTAAGCTCGCCCATACGGGCATCAGCAACCGTGACTTCCAGGCTAAGGAAGCTTTCGCGAGTTTGGTTGTATACGCAATATTTCTGGCTTTCCATATTCCCTCAACCTCCTGCAGGCTGCCAGGCTGCAGGGCCCGCCGCAACAAGCCAACGTCCGTTCAACCCATTCGATCTAGCCGATTCTTGAGCTCTACTTGAAGCAAGTAGCAGATATCTACCCGTTGTGTGTCACCGAAACTGAATGCCACTCGTCCGAGCCGGTTCCTGCACCTGCCGCCAAAAAACAGGGATAAAAATACCCCGCAGCCGGACAAGAAGAGCATCTGGCCAGCCATCGCGCGGGTGGATGCGCGCCGACACAAATCCCGCTGAACTTCCACCCGCGTTTCGACGTTGCCCCGCTACTTGACTCGCGTACGGCGACGCTGAATCAGAATGACCAGCACGATCACAAAGAGAACACCGGCAACAACCCTGATAATTGTCGTTTGATCCATTTCTACTCTCCCTTTCCTTCAAGAGAACCCTTAACTCTGCCCACGTCAGAACCCGATCCACAAGGCAATGCTTCCGCGATTACCGGATTGTTACTTGACGCGAGTGCGGCGGCGCTGAATCAGAATGACCAGCACGATGACAAAAAGAACACCGGCAACAACCCGGATAATTGTCGTTTGATCCATTTCAATTCTCCCTTCTTAGTGATTGAACATCGTTTTGAACGACTGAGCCATGATGATCGCCGCAGGGCCGATGACCACGACGAATAGAGCCGGAAAGATGAAGAGCACGAGAGGAAAGAGAAGCTTGATGGACAACTTGGCCGCCTTTTCCTCAATCTCCTGGACGCGCTTGGTCCTCAACATGTCGGAATGCACACGCAATGTTTTTGCAATGCTCGTTCCGAACTGCTCCGATTGAACCAGCATGGATACAAGATTGCGCACCGAATCTACACCGGTGCGGTCGGCCAGGTGCTTCCACGCGTCGGCGCGCACGCTGCCAGCTCTCTGTTCCAGGGCGACCATCCCGAGTTCGTCGCTCAGCACCGGCTGTGCACGGCGCAATTCTTCCGCGGTTCTGGCGGTTGCCTGGTCCAGGCTAAGTCCGGCCTCGACGCAGATGACCAGCATATCGAGAACGTCAGGCAGGCCACGCCGTATCTTCGACTGGCGATTGGAAATCAATTTTCCAAGCGCAAAATCCGGTATTAGAAATCCAATTCCCGCACAAGCAATATAAATAAAGATGGGACTCGTGCTGCCAAGGCCGCTAAACAGGGCGACCGCGCAAAGCGTGAGCGGACATAAAACCTTGGCGCTGTAAAAGTACTTTACAGAGGTGTCTTCACGAAAACCTGCCGTGATCAGACGCTGCTGCACGACTGAGACTTCCGCCTCGGTCCTCGGCACCACGCGCTCGAGGTGCTCCACCATGCCCCCAAGCAGATTGCCCGTGTCCTGAAGCTTGATCTTCAAGCTCCTCTGCTTCACCTGCGGGTTGATCGCGGCGGCAATCCGAGCCTGGATCGTCTCGCGATAGAAGATCAGGAGACCCCCGCTCGCAATCAGCAGAAATATGGCGCAAAATGAAAAAACCGCAACTCCCATAACTCCCCTTTACACGTCCATGTTGACGATCTTGCGTATGATCAGTCCGCCCACAACAATCATTCCCGATGCTGCGTAGAGTAGCTTGATTCCAATCGGGGTAGTCCATAGCAAGCTCATCATCGTCGGGCTGATGAAGTACAAGGCGCATCCCAGCACGATCGGCAGCAAGGTGAGAATGATGCCGGTTAGCCGCCCCTGCGCTGTGTGAGTCGGAACCTGCCTTTTCAGCCGGAAACGTTCCCTGATTACTTCAGCTGTTTTCTCGAGAACTTCAGCAAGGTTACCGCCGCTTTCCTTCTGAATCATGATCGCTGTGACCACGATCTGCAGGTCCTGCGTGGGCATCCGGGTAATCATGTTTTCCAGGGCGGTCTTCAACTCAAGCCCGTAGTTCTGCTCGTCATAGCAGACCCGGAATTCAGAACCTACAGGATCGGGACACTCGCGGGTCACCAAACCCAGGGCAGAGTTGAGGCTGTGTCCAACGCGAAGCGCGCTGACAATCAAATCAAGCGCCTCCGGTAGCCCTTCCTCAAATTTGCCCAGGCGCTTGGTGCGCTTGAACATGACAAATAGCCGATGGGGGCGAAACCACATCACCAGGCCCCCAGAAGGCCAAATAACAACGCGCCGGTGCGAAGATAAATCAGATATGCCGGGACTAGAAAAGCAGCCGGCGCACATCAGCATCAGGCCGCCCACTGTCCACTTCAGGTCGGCTTGGTAAAGCATCCGGCGCAGACGCGGCGTCAGCTCCACCTTCCGCAGGATCTTGTCGATCCAGGGAATGGTGCTGAGGAACTCGTTCTTGCGAATATCAACCAGAAGGTCGGACATATCCGACTTCGTCTTGTTCGTGGCCAAGGCTGAATCGAGCCGGGCGAGCATCTGCTTATCCTGCTGCGAGGCGCCGGTTCCGCTGGCAGTCGCCAGCAGGGCGACTACCGCAGAAGACAGCCAGAGAATACCAATATGATGATCAGGCCCATTGCAACCCCTCTCTTTCTCAGCTCACTTCGGTAACGCGTTCAAACAGGCTCGGCGGCAGAAAGATGCCCGCGGTGCGGAGCCGCTCAAGGAACCGTGGGCGGATGCCGCTGGGCTTGAACATCCGAGTACCTTGCCGTTCGGTCCGATCCCTTTTTTCTGGAAGGTGAAAATCTCCTGCATGCTGATCACGTTCTCTTCCATGCCCGTGATTTCGGAGATGCTGACGCACTTGCGGGTGCCGTCGCTCAGACGCGTGCACTGCACCACGATGGTGATCGCCGAAGCGATCTGCTGGCGTACCGTCTTCTCCGGAAGATTCAGGTTGCTCATCGCCACCATCGATTCGAGCCTGGTCAGCGCATCGCGCGCCGTGTTGGCGTGAACCGTGGTCATGGATCCCTCGTGACCGGTATTCATGGCCTGAAGCATGTCGAACGCTTCTTCTCCGCGCACCTCACCGATGATGATGCGATCGGGACGCATACGGAGGCTGTTGATCAGGAGTTGCCGCTGCCGGACAGCGCCCTGTCCTTCAACGTTCGGCGGCCGCGTCTCCAGGCGCACGATGTTCTCCTGCGCCAGTTGCAGTTCGGCCGCGTCTTCGATGGTGATGATGCGCTCGTTCTGCGGAATGTATTGCGACAGGATGTTCAAAAACGTCGTCTTGCCGGCGCCTGTGCCGCCGGAGATCAGAATGCTGATCCGCGCGCGCACGGCGGAAGAGAGCACTCCATCATTTCCGCTGAAATGCTCTTCAACTGCACCAGCTGGTTGGCGGCCAGAGGCCCGGTGCCAAAGCGGCGGATCGAGAGCGAAGGGCCATCCAGAGCCAGCGGCGGAATAATGGCGTTGACACGCGAGCCGTCAGGCAGACGCGCATCGACCATCGGTGAAGATTCATCCACGCGGCGGCCTACGCGCGACACGATCGGTCGATGATCTGCAGCAGGTGGCGGTCGTCGCGAAACGCCGCGTCGGCCCTGGTGCAGGAGCCCGCCACGTCGATGAATACGTGATCCTTGTCGTTGACCAGGATGTCGGAGATCTTCTGGTCCCTGAGCAGCGGCTCCAGCGGGCCGAGGCCGAAAACTTCGTCCAGCAGATCGGTCTGGATCTTTTCCTGTTCGTCAAAGCTCAGCGGCACTCTGCGGTCGCTGATGATCTCGCTGATAATGCTGGTGACTGCCTGGCGCGCCTGGTTCGAGTTGACACGCGACAGCTTTTCGAGATCCAGCTTGGAGATCAGGGTCTTGTGTACTTCCGATTTAAAGTTCTCCAGATTTAGATGTTCCACGCTGCACCATTCCCAAAAACGAGATTTTCTTCAAGTTCGAGGCTCAGCCAAAAAGGCTGAATCCCTTTTTCTTTTCAGGTTTCGCGGGCATTCCGCATGCTGTCCTGGCCATGTCCTGAATGGCCCTCGCTATCTGAGTGTCTTCCAGCGCCAGCGGAGTGGCTTCATTCTGCATTCGCCTCACCGTCACATAGTCGCTGGGAATCTTCCATTGCACCGGCCTGGTTAGCGCCTTGGCGATATGCTCTTCATCCACTCCACCCGAGCGCGGCATAAACCGGTTGAGCACGATCTCGAGATTGGAGCTGCCGATTTGAAATATTCCGAAATCAGCCGATGCGAATTGCGCAGTTCCGGGATACCGGCCTGCATCACCAGGTACACCGTATTGGCGCCGCTCCACCAAGGTGGTCCCGCTCAAATCGAATCTCGAGCCCGCATCGATCACCACGTAATCGAACCCTTGGCGCGCAACTGCCACCAGCTTTTCCATCGGCCTCGTTGCTCACTTCCACCTGGGGAAACTTGCCCGGCGCGGCAAGCACAAACAGGCCCGAGCTATGTTTGGTAAGAACCTTGGACAAGAAATTCTGATCCATTCGGCTGGTGTTCTGCAATGCATCCACGGTCGAGAACTGGGTGCTGATGCCCGAGATTGAGCGCCGCGTCTCCCAACGGAAGGTCGAGGTCAATTAGAACCGTGCTTTGGGCGCATTCCTGTGCCAGCGATACGGCAAAATTGCAGGCCACCGTGGTGACTCCCGAGCCGCCCTTGCCGCCCAGAAACACCAGCACCTTCCCGCCTTCTTTACTCCCAACGCGAACCGAAGGCCGCCGTGCGGCAGCCCTTCCCAGCGCTTCAACCAGGGCACTTGCTGCAATCGGCTGCGGCAGGAATTCGCGAGCGCCCGCCCGCATGCAATTCATCAGCAGGCCGGGGTCGTTCTGAACGAGTAGACCATCACCGTAATTGCGCCGTTTGCTGAGATCGCTTCCACCAGTTGAAGCGCATATTGCTGGTCGCTGTCCAGGTCGATCAATACCACGTCATAGCTCTGGTCCAGCATGCGCGGCACATCGTTGAGCTTGCCCGGATAGGCGTTAAACTCCCGCACCGTCGTGATGTCTGATCCGGCCAGGGCAGTGGCGACGATTCTGCGTCGTTGGTCGTGCGGGCCGATCAGCGCAACCGACAAAGCGCCTATGCTGGTTGTGCCTGAATCTTGTAATTGAGTCGCCATTCCGGGTTTGAAACTCCTAGCTGCTTGCTTTCCTGACGTTGTTCAATCTGCGAGCAGTTCTAATCGAGTCTGCTGCGCTGTTGCAAAAAACTCGTTCTCAATGTGCAAAGAAGGACATCAGCGTCTCCAATCGCGATGGCCGGCGCATAGGGCATCTTGTGCGCCTTGGGATTGGAGAGCGTTAGCTCCGGATCGGCATCGCATGCCGCGCTTCCTCCACCCGAAAACCAAATTGCCCGTACCCGTAAATAAGCTCTCCCAAGAAACCACCCGATGCAGCCCAGAGCACGGCCATAAATCCGCCTACAATGCCGGTCATCACCAATGCCATGATCAATTGTTGCGGGCCCACCCATGCGCCGATCGCGGCGCACAGCTTAACATCGCCCATGCCCATTCCGCCCATCCAGGCGAGAATTCCAAACAGCAACGAACCCAATCCCATTCCCTCAAGACTCTGGATAATCCCGATTCCATGCCAACTCGTCGGCCCAAACGACATCGCAACTCCAGCCACCAGAAATGGCAGAACCAGCCAGTTGGGAATGCGACGGCTTCGCAAATCGGTGAAAGTTGACACTGCGAATACGATCACAGTTGGCCACCACGCGATCGAATGCAACTCTGGCTCCCTTCATTGCCATTGAGGATGCTTAATGCTCTATGTATGCAATTGTCTATCCAAATCCTCATAAGTCAAGGACGTATTAATTCAATATGATAACGAAGGTGTTGATTTGGGATGGTGTACACGGATGTTTACTGACTTTTGCCTGCCGGTGAAGCAGCGGCGTATACACCCTGCAGCCGTCGAATCGTTGCGGTCCAACCACGGTTGCAAACGGCGACAATGGCGACAGTTAACCGGAGGAACCGGCCTTTTTCGCCAGTCTGAACTCGGTTCCTCTCCGCCAGTGTACCTCTTGATTCCTTCCGGCAGGCGGGTCTCTGCCTCCTCTTTGTGACTCCGCCAACAAAGAGCGGCAATCTCCTCGCAAATAACCGATCCGCTGCGTCGCGGGAGCGAGCCTGCTAAAAACCGAGCTCAGGAATGACCCGAGAGCCATCCTGCTTTTCGCCGATTCCCTAATGCTCTTTCTCTGAAACCGGACGCCTGCTACGCCACGAACATGCAATCGCCGTAACTGAAAAAACGGTAGCCCATCCCAACGGCGTGCGAGATACGCGGCCAAAACGTGCTCCCTGCCGCCAAAGGCGCTCACCAGCATCAACAAGCTCGATCTGGGCAGGTGAAAGTTGGTCAGCAGCGCGTTCACCACCCGGAAGCGAAAGCCCTGCGCAATGAAGATCTCCGTCGTCCCCGTGTGCGCCTTCAGCAGACCCTCTTCGGCCGATCGCGCTGCCGCCTCCAGGGTGCGAACCACCGTGGTGCCCACGGCTACGATGCGCCGTCCTTCGCTGCGGGCGCGGTTCACCGCTTCAGCCGTGGATTCAGGCAGCGTGTAGCCCTCGCGGTGCAAGCGCACCTCCTCCACTTTTCTACGCGCAAGGGCGCAAAGGTTCCCAGGCCCACATGCAATGTGACCCGCGCCATTTCCACACCCGATCCGGCAATCGCCTCCAGTATTTGCTGCGTGAAGTGCAGACCTGCCGTCGGCGCAGCCACGGAACCGCGCTCGCGGGCAAACACCGTCTGATACCTTTCCCGATCCTGATCCACATCGTCGCGGCGGATGTAGGGCGGCAGCGGCATGTGCCCAATCCGCTCCAATGCGGCAAAAAAATCCTGCACCGGGGCAAATCGCACGACGCGTTCCCCAAACTGCGCCTCGTTCCAACACCTCGGCCTCGAGAACGACATCGCCTGAAGGCGAGGGAAACACCAGCCGCTCTCCCACGCCAACCTTTTTGCCGGGCTTCACCAGCGCGCGCCACGCGTCGTCGCCGACCGGTTCGGCGAGCATCACCTCGACCGATCCGCTGGGTCCTGCCGGTCGCGCACGACAGTGCGCCGCGCATACAGCCGTGCCGGAATCACACGGCTGTCGTTCAGCACCAGCAGGTCTCCGGGCCTGAGCAGAGAAGGGAACTCGCTAAACCGCGCATCCTGCAACGTGCCTGTACTGCGATCCATCACCAGCATGCGGCTTTGTCCACGCTGTTCCGGAGGTTCTTGCGCAATCAGTCTCCGCAAGGCAATTCGAAGTCGAAGTCGCGCAACCCGCCCAGTCCGCTCATTGCGCAGTCTTCCCAAAGTGCGCCAAGCCCGCAGGCGCGCCCGTTCCAGCGCCGCGTTCAGCTCCTCGCGTTTCGAGTTCGAAATTATCCAAAGGCAGATCGCGCCGGCACGTGTGTCCACTGCGCCCAACTCACACAGATCCGCGTAAACGGCTTCGGCACCAGAAAGTGGTCCCACGAACGCACGGTCCAGGCCCGCTCCGGCTCCAGATGAAACGCCCCAATCGGCGCGCCCGTGAGCCTGCGCCAGTTTGATGGGGCCCATCTTGGTTTGATAGATCGGACCCCGCGGCCCATCGGCGGTAAAGATCGCTGTGCGCCCGCGACTCGATCACCCGCTTCAGTCCCAGCAGTCCCTTCGCGCGCGCCGCGTGAACTGGAGCCGCGCACCGCGTCGAACCCAAACATTCTCAGATGCGCGTGATCAATTCGCCGTCGAAGCTCCGGCTGATCAGGATGACCGCGCGTGAGTCGGCGAAAATAGAGCGTGCAGGGCAGCACGCACTGGTGCCAGAAGCAGTAAATCTCCGGCCCGGCTTTCTGGCCGTAAACAACCGGCGTCACGCCCTCTTCGGCAATCACTTCAAAGCGCCACGTGAAGCCCGTCACCCGCAGCAGCGCCCACACCATGCGCGGAACCATCGCCAGCACAAGTGCGTTGGCTCAGTGTAAATCTGGGGCTGGCTGGGTGGTCACTCCAGTGATTTTAGTGGTAAGCACCCAGAGCGCAAGATCCTTCGATCTGCTCAGCTGTAGCGCAGCCAGCGCATCAACTCCGGCAGTGTCGCGCGCTTTCCATACATCAGGATGCCCACGCGATAAAGCCGCGTTGAAACCCACAGCACGCCGTAGATGCTCACCACCAGCAGGGCGATCGAAACGGCAAACTGCCACACCGGGGGAATCTCCGATGCCATGCGCATGAACATGATGACCGGCGCCGTGGGTGGAAAGAGCGAGGCCGCCACCGACCAGAACGAATTCGAGTCGTTGATGACCAGCATGATGAGCGCAAAGCTCAGCCAGGTGGGGCCGCGGCCAACGGCATATACATCTGCAGTTCCTGCTCCGTCTCGCAAGTGGCGGCAAGACCCGCAAATAGCGAACTGTAAAGCAGGTAGCCGAGCACGAAGTAGACCGGAAACAGCATGGCTTCAGTCCAGGTGACGTGAACCGCGAAATCGCCGGTCAGCAGTGCTGCGGCAAAAGGTGAAAACAGAATTGCCGCGCCGGCTACCAGCCAGATCGCGATCTGCGTCAATCCCACTGCGCCCACGCCGATCAGTTTGCCGGCCAGAAGATCGCCCGGCTTGGCGATCGCCAGCATGACTTCGAAAATCCGCGACGTTTTCTCCTGGATGATCGAGCGTGCTACGTTCATGCCATAGATCATCGTGGTCATCGAAAGCAGAAAGGCCATCACATAGCCCTTCCAGAACGAGGCTTGGGCGTTGCTCTTCACCACGCTGCCGTCTTTCTTCACCTGGAAGGTCTCGATCGAAACGCCATTCACCAGATGCATCCGCGGCATTCCGCTTCATCCCGCCACCGGTCAGCCCTTCATCCAGCATCCGCGTGATTCAGCGCGGATTTCAACCGATCCATGGTGATAAAGTCGCCGGACGACTGTGAGATGTAGGTGGCCGAAGGCGGCGCTCCCGCAGGGGTATCCACCCACAGAACTCCATCCAGCGCCTTGGTTTCCAATTGCTTTACCAGCGCGGCCCTTTGTTCCGTCGTCGCCGGTGCAACCACGTCGACCTTTGCCTTGGCTTCCTTGTCGCCCACAAGTTGGTTGCGAATTTCGTTGGCCAGCGCCGGGTCGGAAGCGGCAACAGCCATGTGCCTGTTCGCTCCGAGCCCGAGGCTCGACAGATAACCGACGCCCACAATCAAGGCAAACACCGCAGGCAGACCCACGGTGGTCATCCTGAACGCCCGCCCGCGCACCTGCTCCATGTATTCGCGCCGGGCGATGAGAAGCATGTTACGCATCGGCCTTGCCTCCCACCGTCTGGATGAAAATCTCTTCAAGCGAAGGCTCGACCAGTTCGAAACGGTAAATCGTTGCGCGGCCGAAGCCTCCTGCAGCAGCTTTTGCGCATTGCCATGCGGCTTCAGCCGGATCTCCGCATGGCCTGAGTAATTCTTCGCTTCCGCAATCTCTCTGCTATTCAGAAAAGCGGAGCTTCCTTCAAACTCCACAACCACGTGGTTGCGCTCGTAGCGCGACTTGATCTCGCGCATCCTGCCCGCCAGCACGGCTTCGCCATTGTTGATCAAGCAAATCGAGTCGCACAATTTCTCCACTTGGTCCATGCGATGGGTCGAGAACAGGATGGCTTTCCCCTGGTCCTTCAACTCCAGCAGCGTATGCTCCAGCAACTTGGCGTTGATAGGGTCGAGTCCGCTAAAGGGCTCGTCCATCACGATCAGCCCCGGATCATGCAAGAGCGATCCGATGAATTGAATCTTCTGTTGCATGCCCTTTGAAAGCTCTTCGGTTTTCTTCTCCAGCACGTCATTGATCTCAAGACGCTTGGTCCAGTCTTTTGCACTTTTGCGCGCCTCTTCTTTGGAGAGCCCATGCAACTCGCCAAAGAACACCAGTTGCTCCAGCACCTTCATCTTCTTGTAGAGTCCGCGCTCCTCCGGAAGATAACCGACCCGCTCCAGGCTCTTGCGCTCGAAAGGCTGATTGAAGAGGCTCACCTGTCCCGAATCGGGCAACGTAATCCCCATCATCATGCGGATCGAACTGGTCTTGCCCGCTCCATTCGGACCCAGAAGCCCAAACATCTGCCCGGCGTCGATAGAGAGGCTCAAGTCGCGCACAGCAACCTTGTTCTCGTAGGCTTTGGTTACTCCCGCGAGTTCAACAACTGGCATGAATTCTCCTGCCGCCCTGATTGCAACCGGATGACGACGACCCGGGAACGAATCACCACTGAAGTCTAGCAAAGCGTGCCTGCACGCTCCGCTTTGCTTTCCAGCTGTGAGATGTTCTGCGCCTGTCCAGGGTCCTGTCTCTAAAATCCGCATCAGAATTGATCTGCAACCTGAGCGAGTCCGCCGCGGCGGGGGATCTGCGGTTCGGGACTTCAATTTATGCAACGAACTTCAGGACCCCACACTAGCTATGTTTGTTATATTCCGGGGTTCCGGCAATCGAAAGTGCGCTCTTCTTATCCCCATGAATGTACCAATAGCACCAGTCCGTCTCGTGGATCGGCGCTTCCGACGGGGCCATCATGTCTCGATACGAAACCCGGCCATGGAGGAAGATATTTCTCTCCCAGAGTTCGATCCGCTCGAACTCCTCGGTGGTCTTGCAAACGGAGCGCACGTCATCTCGGCCAAATGTCTTGATGGCCACGGACTCGCTCGGAAGCAGAACGATCGGCTCGGGGCGCGCAGCTGACTTCGCCCCTTCGTATTCAGGCGTGGCCGGCAGATTGGTTTCATCCACTGCAATCTGCACGTGATCCAATAGACCAACAATTCTGGCCGGCGAACGGCCACGGTTGGTGGCCATCAATCTGAAACTGTTTTCCTTGGTCAGGGATGGCTCGACTCGCACTACAATCCAGGGCCTCTCTGAATTGATGATTGTTTGCGTCTGGGCGAGCGCGGATTGTGCGGTCTCGAGCGCTGCTTGCGCCGTGGTCGCACCTGCTTCCGTGTGCCGTTCGATCTTTTTCAGCATGCTGACAAAAAGCATGATGCCTACATATCCCAAAACCGCGAGGACGATGTTCGCTCCCCACGCCACGCGCTCACGCCACGTCCAGGGCGGAACTATTGGCGCCGGTGGATTGACGATGATTTGAGGGGCTGGTGTTACAGCGGGAGCTTCATTGGCACTTGGATTGACGGAAGTCGCTGCCGGCCTCTTGACCGAATTGGCGCCGACGCCGTTCGAGGCCTGCGCGAAAACTGGTGCGGACACCGGTGCAAACGCTAGCAGTAGAAGGAGCACCGCCGATCGCCATGGCATGATGCAAGAAATATATCAGTTCAGCTTAGATCCCCTGGCATTACCGATGGAACTGCATCGAGTTCGGTATCAAACGCGAACGATTCTTCTCCGATTCCCAGTAATGATAAGCAATCGCGGCAATCGAATCTGAAATCCAGCGAGCCCCTGGCTCGTTCAGAGCGACTTTGCGCCTGGCCTCAAGCCGATGCGGAATGGATGTTATCCGGCTCGAACACCAGGTCGGGCTCGGCGATGCGGATCAAGCGATGCAGATAGGCGCGTGAGATGCCAAGACTGCGCGCAGCCAGCGTCTTGTTTCCGTTGTTCTCCCGCACCGCATCCATGGCCAGTCTCACCTTATAGTCCCGAAGCTGGCGCTCAAATGAGCCTTCGGGATTGTATTCGCCGATGTCGATGACTTTGTCCGTGTGCACGTGGAGCGGCAGATCTTCAGGTCGAATCGTCTTTCCAGGAGCGAGAATGATCGCTCTCTGAATCGCGTTCTCCAACTCACGAACATTGCCCGGCCACGTGTAACTCTGCAGCATCATCATCGCTTCGTTTCCAATCGCATCCATCGGCTTTTGGAACAGTTTCGAGTAATGCGTCAGATAATGCATGGCAATCTGCGGAATGTCTTCCACGTGATCGGCCAGTGACGGCGAATTGATCCTCATCACATTGATGCGGTAATAAAGATCCTGGCGGAATTTACCCTCTGCTACAAGCTTGGCCAAATCCTGGTGCGTCGCAAAAATAAGGCGCGCGCGCAGCGGGATCAGGCGATTGCTGCCCAAACGGCTGAACTCCATCTGCTGCAACACGCGCAGCAGCTTTACCTGGGTGTAAAGGCTCAGGTCTCCAATTTCATCAAGGAAAAGCGTACCGTCGCGCGCCTGCTCAAAGTAGCCTTCACGCGCTCCCACCGTGCCGGTAAATGCGCCCTTTTCGTGGCCGAACAGCTCGGCCTCAATCAGTGTTTCCGGAATGGCTCCGCAGGAAACAGCCACGAATGGGCGACTAGAACGAGAACCAAGGTTGTGAATCGCTCGTGCAATGAGTTCTTTGCCGGTCCCGCTTTCGCCGGTCACCAGAACTGAGGCATTCAGATCCGCCACGCGATGCACTAGTTGATACACCTGCCGGATCTGCTGGCTCGACCCGATCAGCCGGTCGCAGCTGCTCACGGCTTCAATGCGCTGATGAACAGTCTGAAGCTGCCGCTTGAGGGCGTTGTTTTCGCTCGCCCGGCAGAGCATTGCTTTCAATTCCCGAATCGAGGGCGGTCTGCGGCAGTAGCCATAAGCCCCCAGCCTGACCAATTCCACCGCTGTTGAACGAAGGCCGTCATCGGCCATCACCACCGAGGGTACCTGCGAAGCAATCACGCGGCGCGCGACTTCGATCCTGTCTCTTATCGATGCATTGTTGGAATTCAGATCGAGAAGAACAACATCGCATTCCGCCGCTTCGACAAGCACTTCGACTTCATCCGCATCCAACGCCCGTTGAACCTGAAATTCCTTCCCCAACGCTGAAGAAAGAAGGGGTTGCAGCGCGCCGTCTTCTGAAAGCAGGCCAATCCGAATCATAGGTCTTCGATCTCTTTTCCTTTTGCGCCGTCACGAGGGCCCGCGCAGTAATACGCCCTTGGGGACTCTTACTGGCTGATTCAACGGCACACTCGCGGGGTGCCAAAGCATGCCGGGATGCTTCTGTTGGGAAATTCGTCCAAGTTAATCCAAATAGCGTATTAACTTCTTCAAAGACATCTCGTCCCGTGATTCTGATCGGTGCATCTGATCAGGTCAATACCACCTTGGTGCCTGTTGGTAACACCGAGGTAACCCGAAACGCCGTCAGCCACCTTCTCAGCCTCTTCGTCGGCCTTAGGAAAACGCGCAAACCACTGCTAATAGGACCTTTGCGCGCGCGTCCCTAGATTGCCGCTCCCATTGTAAAGATCGACTGCCCGAATCATAACCTGAGCGCTTCAGAATAGTGAAGCAGGAACGTATTCGCGTATCAGCTTCGCAATTCTTCGGTAACAGTACTAGCGGTCCGGTACTTACAAACGCACTTCCGCCAACGTTGCTGCGCGGGTAATGTATTGATTATGGAAGCCACATCAGCTGAACAGGCCCCCCCGCCAGCAGTTATCAGCCCTGCGGGAACAGCCAATCCTTGGTTACGCGCATTTAACCGCTTCTTCACCCGGCACCTCACAAACATCCTGCTCTTGCTGATGCTGCCGATGCTGCTTGTGCCTACCCTCAGCCTGGGAAGAACGCTGCTGGTCGATCCCGATATCTGGTGGCACCTCGCCAACGCCCGGTTCCTCTTCACCACCCATCACTTCATTCAGACCGACCCTTATTCATTCACCGTGGTCGGACAGCGCTGGCTCAATTGGGAATGGCTCGGCGAACTGCCCTTCTGGTTTGGCTTCCAGTCCATGGGTCTCAGGGGGATTTACCTGGTCACCTGGCTGGCGCTGGGCGCCAACGTCCTGTTCGTCTACTGGCGCGGATACCTGACCGCGCGCCACGCCGGTGCGGCGTTCTGGGCAGCAGGCATCGCATTGTTTTTGATGACCGTGAACGCCGGGCCGCGAATGATCGCCTTTGCCTACCTCGCGATGTCGGCGGAGATGGCCATCCTCGAAGCGGCGGAACGAGGCCACAAAAAGTTGGTGTGGTTGCTCCCTCCCCTTTTCTGCTTGTGGATCAACCTGCATGGAACATGGTTCATCGGTCTGTGCCTGCTCGGGCTCTACATTGTGTGCGGCACGTTTCCGCTCAAGTTGGGCTTGTTTGAACAGGAGGCTTTTACACCTCAATATCGCACCCGCCTGCTTGCTGTTTTCGGTGCCAGTGTGGTCTTGCTGCTGATCAATCCCTATGGCTGGCGGCTGCTCTGGAACCCGATCGACATGATGCTGAACCAGAAGGTAAGTGTCGCCACCATCACCGAGTGGCAGCCGCTTGCTCTCTCCTCGCTTGAAGGCAGAGCGGCGTCGGTCGCTATCGTCCTCATGATCATCGCCAACTGCATTCGAGGCCGCAAGTGGAAGGTCTACGAAATGGGGATTGTCTTTCTTTCCTGGTACGCGGCCATCTCTCATCACCGTTTCACCTATCTTGCCGCGATCCTGACCACCCCGATGCTCGCCCGCGATATTCAGCGGAGTTTCTGCACCGAGTCGGATGAGAAGACCATCCCGGCGATGAACGCGGCAATCATCGCAGCTGCGATGGGCGTGATGGTGTGGATGTACCCCTCCGAAACCACTCTCAAGGACATGCTCGCCAAGATGTTTCCCCTGCAAACGATTGCGACGATTCAACCCTCGTGGCGCACGCTGGATTGGGATTACGTGGGCGGCATGATGGACTTTCAATCCAAACCCAATTTCATGGATTCCCGATTCGACAGCTTCGAGCATCACGGCGTAATGCAGGACGAGGGAAGAATCATGGACCTCAATGATTCCCTGGAACTGATGGACAAGTACCGCATCGATCACGTTCTGCTGCTGGAGGGCATGGGTCTTTCATACCTGCTCCAGCACACACCCGGCTGGCGCGTGGTGATGCGGGAAAAGGCATGGGAGAGCAATTACATTTTGTATGAGAAGGACCCCGGAGCGGCCGCGCCCACTTGCGTCCCGGCTCAACCAGCCGGTCAACATTGAGCCGGATAGGGTTTGACCTCCGGCGAATCATTACCATTTTCTGAAGACGTACTGCGCTCTTTGTACGAAGTTATTCTTTTGAACTCCGTAACATCCGTCGATTTCCGATCCCCCGGTTTCTCGATAACCCAAAATAGGTGACGTGCATCACAAAGACTGCACACGATCAATGAAACGATAGGACTCGTCGTAGCGCCTCTGTATCGAGTTACCCTGGCTGTCTCACTTCTGGCGTATGGAGAATCTAAGTGAAACTTGACTCTTCAGCTTTTGTCGCCGATCGTGAGTTGATTGAGGCGCTGGAAAAACGAGCCACGCGCATCGTCTGCGAGGATGATCGCGTCCTCTTTGCGCAAGGGGAATCGCCTGCCGGTCTTTACATTCTCAGAACCGGAGGAGCAAGGCTGGCGATGGCTTCGCCCACCGGCGATATGATCATGTCCATTCCGGTCGTGCCAGGGTCTTTGCTTGGCTTGCCCGCGCTCATCGGTAATCAGCCCTACTCGCTGACAGCAAAGGCCCTCAAAGGGGCCGAGCTGCATTTCGTCTCCCAGGCGAGCTTCTCGCGACTGATGCTTGACGAGCCCCGCTTGTCGCTCAGCATACTGCGCGTGCTCGCAGCCGAGGTTCGCACCGCACGCTACGCCATATCGGAATTCTGAAGCGGCCGGCGCATCCCCGCCAATCCGCACATACAGCGAATCCATGAATTAGCATCCAGAGTGTGCCCGGCCTCGATACCCCAATCATGTACGTGCGCGGCGTGGGCCCGCGCCTGGCGGAAATGCTTGCCGCCAAAGGCATTCAGACCGCCGAAGACCTGCTCTATCATCTCCCCTTTCGCTATGAGGACCGCCAGAATCCCCGCAGCCTCGACGAACTGAAGCCAGGCGAGACAGCCAGCGTCATCGCCGAGGTGCGTGGAGCGGCGCTGCTCCGCACTCGCCGCATGCCGCTCTTCGAACTCACCGTTGGCCAGGGCCGCCACGCCCTCAAATGCATTTGGTTCCACGCTTCTTATCTGGACGGCAAGTTTCACGCCGGGCAAACCGTAGCCTTGTATGGCAAGGTCGAGCCATCCCGCTCCACCAGCAACCTCAAAATGATCCAGCCCCAGTTCGAGATGCTGCCCGACGCCAGTGACGACGCGGAAACCCGCCTCCTCGAAGTGGGCCGCATCACTCCCGTCTACGAGTCGCTGGGAGGCAGTCGCCTGGCCTCCCGTTGGCAACGCAAAGTCATCTTCAATCTCCTCGAGTCCGTGCGCCGCGTAGTGCCCGAGTGCCTTCCGCGCGCCATGCTCGACCGCCTTGGCCTGCCTGACCGCGAAACGGCACTTCGCGAGGTTCATTACCCGCCTGAGGGTACACCGCTCGCGCAGTTGCAGTCCTCCGCGACGCCTGCTCACCGCCGCCTCATCTTCGAAGAGTTGTTTTTCCTCGAACTGGGCCTTGAACTCAAGCGCCGCCGCATGCGTGAGCGTCCCGGCGTCAGCTTCGCCACCACCGACAAGGTCCGCGAAGCCATTCGCGAGGTGCTGCCTTTCCACCCGACCGCAGCTCAGAAGCGCACCCTGGGTGAGATCGTCTCCGACATGCGCCAGCCCAACCCCATGCGTCGTCTGCTTCAGGGCGATGTCGGCTCCGGCAAAACGATTGTTGCCTTGCAAGCTATGCTCGTCGCGATGGAAAACGGCTACCAGGCCGCCCTCATGGCTCCCACTGAAATCCTGGCCACGCAGCATTTTCTCGCCGCGCGCAAGCTGCTTGAGCGGTCATCGCGCAGCTATCGCATCGTTCTCCTCACCGGCTCGCTCGACGAGGACCGCAAGCGGGTCAATCGTGGCCTCATCAATCGCGGCGAAGCGCAGCTGATCATCGGCACCCATGCCCTCATCGAGGAAAAGGTCGAGTTCGACCGCCTCGGCCTCGTCGTTGTCGATGAGCAGCACCGCTTCGGCGTCCTGCAGCGCTTTCGCCTCATGAAGAAGCCTAACCAGGCTGAGCCCGACATGCTCGTCATGACAGCCACGCCCATTCCTCGCACCCTCGCGCTGTCGCTCTATGGCGACCTCGACGTCAGTATCCTCGACGAATTGCCCCCCGGACGCACGCCCATCGTCACTCGCCGTGTCCCCGGCGAGCGCAGCCAGGAGGTTTGGGAGTTCATCCGAAAGGTAGTAACGCGGGAGCGTCGTCAGGCCTACATCGTCTATCCCGTCATCGAAGGAACCAAAGACGACCAGCCCGAGCTGGATTTCTCCCATGACGACCCCGAGGTTGGTCCCGAAGTCGTCAAAACGGCCCAACCGCCACCCCGCAAGTCCGTCCGCAAGGGCAAGACGACTAACCTGTTCGGCGCGGCAGAGTCTTCGCCCTCATCGTCCCCTTCTCGAAATGCCAGTCCAAAAAGCAAATCAGCGGAGCTGAAATCCGCAGTCGAGATGTACGAGAAGTTGCGTACCGGCCCTCTCGCCGGCTTGCGTGTCGGCTTGCTGCATGGCCGTCTCGACGCGGATGAGAAGGAAATCATCATGCGTCGTTTCCAGCGCGGCGAAATCGATGTCCTCGTCGCCACCACCGTCATTGAAGTGGGCGTCGACGTGCCCAACGCGACCGTCATGGTGGTCGAACATGCCGAGCGCTTCGGGCTCGCGCAGTTGCACCAGTTGCGCGGCCGCGTCGGCCGCGGCGCCGCCAAGAGCTATTGCATCCTCATGACTGGCCCGCGCGTCTCGCCGCTCGCTGAAGAGCGGCTCAGTGCCATGGTCCGTACCCAAGACGGATTTGAACTCGCCGAGCTCGACCTTTCCATGCGCGGGCCCGGCGAGTTCTTCGGAACCCGTCAGGCAGGTCTCCCTGACTTCCGCGTCGCTGACCTGCTGCGCGATCGCCATTTACTTGAGTTGGCCAAAACTGAGGCTTCGCGCTTTGCCAATGCGAATGCCGAAAAGGGCAGGGAAGCCGAAGGCACCGAGACCGAGCGCGCCCGCGTCTGGGCCCGCCTCAAAGAGGCGTGGCAGCGCCGCTACGGACTCGTAGAAGCCGGCTGAAAACTGAAAATGATTGAATTCGCTCTCCACCGCCATCGGGAGCAAGCGACCTTCGGGTTCCCCACCTTCGGTGCTTTTTATCGCCCCGAAGGTGGGAAATCTAATAGCTGTAAATTTTTATCTATGTCAGATTTTCATCTTGCGCGAAAAATGTAGCTTCAGAAACTTTCCGGTCAATCCGGATTTCCGCCACCGCCGGAAACCGCCGCAACACAGCGGTAAGCCCGAGCGTCATCAAAACGACGGCCGGCCCGGCAATCACCAGCCACGCTGCCATCGCCTGCCCCGCGATGCTTCCTGAAGCCCACAGCATTTGCGCCGGCGAACCGTGCATCAGAATCGTGCCCTGCTGTTGTCCCGGTGCAAAAAGCCACCCGCCCAGACGTACAAAGGGAAGGATCAGCAGCACCTGCAGAGGCATCGCTACATAGTTCGCCACCTGGATCGCGGGTAGGTTCAGCTTCAGCGTCAGCGCCACCATAAAGCAGAGAGCCGTCGGAATCCCCACCACGGGAAGGCAGCCGATCGCGAAGCCCAGCGCAAGCGTCAGCGCCAGCCGGCGCGGAGAAATCCCCTGCCGCAGCCAGGCTGCCACTTGTCTCTCTCGCGTATTGAACCATCTGCTGATCATTGCCTTCAACTTACCTGTACGATGTTCGGGAGCCCTTGGATTCACGTAAATTTCCCGCGAACGAACCAAAGCCGATACTCGCCCCGAGCATATTTCTAATTTGGGTTTTTGGATGTACCACCTTCGTAGTATTCGGCCTCACTGAAGTGGAATACCGCGGGCAGTCTCGTTTCCTCTATAAAGGGTCATCTTCACAGATACCGAGGGGGTCGGAAGGGGGAGCCTTTGCTTCTTCCGTCAGGGAATGTGGAATTGCTGCCCATTCCCTGACCCCGGCCACCAGCGGCCCCCAACCCCTTCTCCCATCACCTATTCAAAGACAAAAGGCCCCGCCCTCGCATCGCCGCCAACACCTGTTCCACCTTCCAGTCCAGCGCTTCAGTCCCATCCACCGTCACATCGGCATTGACCGCCGAAGGACGCACATACCGAATGCTCGATGGGCGCACCGTCGCGTCGTATTGCTGTCGCACCGACTCAGCCGTCCGTCCTCGCTGTTCCGTGTCGCGCTTGAGCCGCCGTTCAAAACAGACTTCATCCGGCGTATCCACATACACACGCAATTGGTATAGCGGCAGCAATTCAGCGTAGTAAAGCGCAAACAGCCCCTCGACCAGCACAACCCCGCCTGCGCGCACCGTTTCCGTTTGCCCCGGAACTCGAATGTAGGTCGGAATCGTAGAGTGGCCGCTCGATTCCTCATTTCGCGCGAGCGCAGCCACATGCGCCGCCAGCAGAGAGCTCTCAATCAGCGACGGGTCATCGAAGTTCTCTTGTGCTCGCTCGGCCAACGGCAAATGAGAAAGGTCACGGTAGTAGTTGTCGAGAGGGAAGTCGACTCCTCCAGTTCGCGGGCCAGTTCAGCGGCCAATGTCGTTTTTCCTGAACCCGACGCACCCGCGATCCCCATCACCACCGGAGGAAACGGCAGCCTCGTCTCGCGTCCTGAGTCCCACATCGCGTCCCGGCTCAAGCCTCCGCTTCCAGAAGCGTTGCGATCCAGACCACCAGCCGTTCCAGCAGGCTCGAGAGTCGCCGTTCCACCAGCCGTGCCGTTTCGAAAACATCGAGATGATCGCGAAGTACGACGGCAACGTGTGCGGCGATCAACGGAGCCGCGCGGCGAGGCACCCGCGCGCACCGCGACCAGCCGAAGGAGCCGCGCGATGACGGCCGCGACCGCTGAGACGCCGACGCGGATCGGCTGCAGGCCGCTGACGCCTTCAACCGC
>CAVQZQ010000046.1:0-8704 GCA_963718435.1 uncultured Acidobacteriota bacterium
GACTTATCGGTATTCATCTGGCTCGATAAGCGCATTGGCGGATTGGCACCAATCAACGTCCACTTCGCTCTTTCGGGTTCAGGTATACATGACAGCGGAACACCGGGGATGAGCTATGCATAGCGATTGATGTTGGCGGTATATTTGTGCCCGGAGGAAGGCGGGACCCAGTGACGCTTGAGACGAGAATTGCAGAGCCGCAGGAATTTACCGCGGTATCAGTGAAGGGCGTGGTGTGGCTGGCGGTAGGGTTTGGCCTGCTGAAGTATGTTCTGTCAACGCTCGGCCAGATAACGATCCAACATGCAGGGTACGGCATTTTTCGTGACGAGTTGTATTTCATCGTGGGCGGCCGGTATCTGGCCTGGGGGTATGTGGATCAGCCGCCCGTCATTCCTTTGGTCGCACGCATTTCGGAGTTGCTGTTTGGCTTGCAATCGCTGGCCCTGTTCCGGACCTTTGCCTCGCTGGCGGGCGCCGCGGAGGTTGCGATGACGGGGCTGCTCGCATGGCGGATGGGCGCTTCGCGCTGGGCACAAGCGCTGGCGATGACGGGGATTCTGCTGGCGCCCATGGCGATGGGGATCAGTTCGAGCTTCTCGACGAGCACCTTTGAGCCGCTCTTCTGGATGACGGTGGCGCTGGCGACGATCGAGCTGGCGCGGCTGGCCGGTCGCGGTATTCGCAGTGGCCGTACAGTGGCGTTGTGGTGGGTGGTGCTAGGCGTGACGGCCGGCCTGGGCCTCGAAAACAAGTGGAACGAGGTTTTCTTCCTCACCTGTCTGCTGGCGGCGCTGTTGATGACCAGCCAGAGAAAGTTACTGGCTTCGAAATGGTTCCCGATCGGCCTCGCGCTCCTGGTCGTGCTGATTCTGCCCAATCTACTGTGGGAGATGCACCACCACTGGGCGACGCTCGAGCTGCTGCACAACGATCAAATCAACGGCAAGAACCTTCGTGTGGGCCCCCTCGCGTTTGTGCTGACCCAGATGCAGGTCTTCGGTCCTCTGATGGCGCCGTTGTGGGTGGGAGGCATTCTTTGGCTGGTCTTCAGCCGGGCAGCAAAACCGTTCCGTTTCCTGGGCGTGACCTATCTACTGTATCTGCCCCTGATGATGATTCTGCACGCCAAGGACTATTACCTGGCGGCCATTTATCCGCTCTATTTTGCGGCGGGGGCGGCCGCCCGGGATCTTCTCTTCCGCAAGACCTCGTTGCGGCGCGGGCTCACGCCCGTTTACTTGGCGATGAATGTGCTTGTCATTGCGATTCTGTTGCCAATCATTCTCCCGGTACTGCCCCCGGCAAAAAGTCTTGCATACCAGCAGCGGCTGCATCTGCAGCCCCCGAAAACGGAGAATGGCACCAGCGCGCCGCTGCCGCAGTACTACGCCGACATGCTGGATTGGCGGCAGAAGGCGGACTTGCTGGCCGCTGCCTGGTACTCGCTGCCGCAGGCGGAGCGCGCACAGGCCGTGATCTACACGGAAAACTATGGCGACGCGAGCGCCGTGAACGTATACCGGCCGGATGTGCCGGAGGCCATCAGCGGTCACCAGAACTACTTCTTCTGGGGACCGCGCACGTATACGGGTAGCGTGATGATCGTGTTTGGCGAAAGCCGCAGGACGCTCGAAACCAACTTCGACTCGGTAGTGGAATTTACACAGGATGCAAATCCGTATTTGGAGCCGTATGAGCGTGGGCCGGTTTTCATCTGCAGAGGCCTCCATGAAAATCTCCAGGCGTTGTGGCCAAAGTTGAAGAACTGGGAGTGAGGTCACGGCGAAGGCATCCGGCCCGTCTCAACTCACGATTTCAGACCAACGCACTCATTGAGCGCTATTTGCGCCCGAAAATCAGGATCGGTATTGAAAAACGCCCCAGGGGCACGGAGCATTGCCACAACGGCGGGTCATGAGATTCCAGTCGCGATGCCGACTTATTAGGGCTGATGAAAGCAGATACTAGGCTGCCACTCATTTCAGAGCGCGCAGTGATCCCGATTCTGTTATTTCGAAAATGCGATCGTCACCCCTCCATGGGCGATCTCAAGGGTATCTACGGCGACCTCGTTGTCTTCAGACTTCAGATCGGCCCACGTAATCTTGGCGGGCCAAGCATTGGCCAGCGTCCACACGAAAATGGCCGAGCCGTGCTCGTCGAGGAGGCTGATCGTCACTGGCGCGTTCATCGTCATCTCGTTGAACCAGGCCCGGCCTTGATTGTCTGACGTGAAGAAGCCTCTTCTCATCGTGACGTTTCCGAGTTCCTGAAGCCCTGACGCTTCTTGGAAGAGCATTACTGCTTTGTCCCATTTCACCTGGTAGCAGAAGGAAAGCGGGTACAGTGTCTCCGATTGCCCTGACGCGTCGTTCACCATAAGACCTCCTCTAGAACTGGATTGACCTGTCATGGTAACTGGGAATCTTGAATCTGCCGCTGAAAGGTAGCCTCATTGAATTCGGCTGCCCGAGTGACCGTTGCTAGCACCGTGATGCGCATGATCCTCTTCAATGGTCATCGCTGGTCACGCCGGAGTGTCCTGGCGGTTGGCACTCGGATCTTCATGACGCTGAGAATGCGTGGGCAAGTTGTGTGGCATATTCGCTCACGCAACATAAGTCTTCATAGACGCCGACTGCACATGCTTCCAGAGCGGGATTCACATCACACTTGCCGACAGTATCTGAAGCGCCCCTCTTGGACAGCTTCTACCTGCGCACCGTCGCGTGGCGGGGCGCTCCAGATACAGCACTAGGACATATCGGGACCGATCTTTGTCAACGAGCCCATTGGCGATTTGCACTCACCGAGGTTCAAATGCACTTCTAACTTCCGGGTGGCACGATACAACCCGAACCGACCCAGAAAGCCTGTCGATTGCCTGGTCTAACCCGCTAAATCGGATTCTGTGTTCCGGACATCACTTGTGCTGGCGCACCGCAGTCCTGGCGGGACCTAGCGAAAGGCAAAGTCCAGGTGCGGCGTCTGAGAGTGCTAGACATGGAGCCTCTCCGCGCTCGGCACCCCGGAACATGCCGGTGTGTTGGACCGCCCTGAAACCACTCGGACCACCAATCTCCGAAAAGTCTTGCCCCAGGCCGCCTTCGAGCATACCCTGTCAGCGATGAAAAGCCTAGATGGAAATCGCGGCCTGCAACTTGCAGCACGATTTCGCTCTACGCGATGTCTACGGCCGCGATCATTGGAGGAGATGCATCATGCCCCTGGGTAGCAGCAACAACTCGATTCTGGTCGCCAATTGTGAGAGTCTGCGTAACCCAATTGTGACCTTCCATGTCGCCCTCGACATGATTACGGAGGGGAATAATGGATTCTCGCTGCAGATGAATTGCTATCCACAGACCAAACCCCAGGCTACTTATAATGGCAAGCCATTGAATTGGTTTCAGTACGTAATTGCCGTAGATAACAACTCGTTCAGTGGGGCATCCAGTACTGGTCCGAGGTAAAGGGTTTTGGTTTTAGCCCTCCCAGCAATTATTCCTCATTCGCCTCTGCATCATCGAATCAGGTGCCGGCGGGCTCGGTGATGAGAATTAGTCTCCAAACTGATTCGGCCAACAATGTGATAAGTGCGACATTCAGTATTACCGATCCCTCGGGTAATCTTTCGGACTACACGTACACGTTCCCTTTTGACTGCCTATGCCAGCTTTATGGCTTTCAGGTCGATATCGTGGGACCGCCGACCGGCACCCACACCTGCAAATTCACATCAGGATTGGGGGTCCTGACCTACTGGCTAGGTGGAGGCACGCTTGCAGTGCAGAGTACGAATACCTGCGGCGGCTCTCAGCCGGGCACGGGTGAGACGTCGAATACACTGTACGGTAATATTGTGCCGGCTTCAGGCCAGCAGGTGTTCCAGCTGGTCGTTGGAACTTGAAGGCCGTGGTTTTAACCTGATCGGGCGGAATACCTCGATGGCGCAGGTCTCGGGAAGTGCAGGCGCTTGTACAGGGCGCAGCTTGGCGTTGAGGGCAGGCACGCAGCCCGCAATCTCTGGAACGGCAATACGTTGGTTCCCTCGGAGGGCATCGAGATGACCCTGCCTGCTCACGGGAGCGCGATCTTTCGCGTCCAGTAGCGGTAATGCCGCTTGACGGTTTTCTTGCCGAGAATCAAGCCCGCTAGTTCTCGTCCGGCACCAGCAAGTAATATCGCGCATGCATTGTCAGCCCCGTGCCTTGGCCTGCCGCACCATCTCGACGAGAAGCGCACGCGTGTCCTGCTGGGTAGTAGCCTCGTGGAGGAAGTTGATGCGAACGCCCTTGACCCCATCAATCGACTTCAATCTCAGCGAAAAGCCAAGGCGATCTACCGAGGTCATCGTCGCCTCGGTTGCTTCGATCCCTACATGGGATCTGGCCAGCAGGATCATCGAATCGACATGATCAGCATTCATATGAGTGAGGATGCCGGGCGCGGCGGCGGCCAGCGGGTCTGGGGCCGCGTGTTCGTAATCCCGGACCTCGACCCAGCCCATCACGCCAAAACCACCCACGTAGTAGAGCTCAACTGGCTGGAGCCGGAAGAAGCTGAAATCGGAAAACTCAACCCAGTAGCGGCTGTTTTCGTGGCGAGTGAGGTACTTCTCTCGAACGGAAGCAATTTCACTTTCGGGTACTTGCTCGGCGTGTCCCATCAGGGTCGCCCGTGCGGCCCCCAGCGCGTCACCATCAGTACCCACGTGCGCGACAAAAAGGCTGCAACGCGGATCTCCAATCAAATTCTGGGTATGCATGGCCATCTTGCTTATGAGGAAGATAGGCCTACCCGCAGAATCAAGTGCGAAGGGCATCAGAGAACCGAACGGATATCCTGGTTGCTTTCGCGATAGTGTCGAGAGGGTTGCAAACGGGACGAGCGACAAGAGAGTTCTCACGCGTTCAGCGTGGGTTGGCTCTGGCAGTTGTGGCAAAACCGGTCCCGTGAATGCGTGTTGGCGGGCTGCGGGTTCGTTCGGCGACATATGCTTCCTTTCGTTTCTCTGATGGTAATGGTTGCTCCCACTCACGCGAACCGCCGTTTAAAAGAGGAACGCGGAGAGGGTGGGCAGACGGTTCAGTTCGTCATAGCCGTCGGGACTTCCGGCCCCTACCTACATAACGAACCTCTTGCTAGGTTCTGTCCAACCAGTCAGAGAGATAGCCCTTTATCCGCCAGTGACAGGTTCGGCCATTCGCTCCAAACAGGCACTTCTCCCATGGATCAGGACGCTTCTCGACGCTCTCAGTCACTCGAGACAAAATGACAGATCTCCCCGGATATTGCGCACTTATCTTCACGCTTATGCCTGTCGGATCTACGGCACGGCGCTCCGTGCAAGTACTGGGCTTTGCGTCTATGGGTCCGCTCACCCCGCCGTGTCGCCTCTATCCGCTCCCTCTTCGTCAAGCCAGCGCTTTGCCTCGGGCTCCCTCCCGCCTTGCGAACGGATGCTTTTGCCGTTTA
Organism: uncultured Acidobacteriota bacterium; assembly: GCA_963718435.1. GTDB lineage: Bacteria > Acidobacteriota > Terriglobia > Terriglobales > Acidobacteriaceae > Telmatobacter. The sequence continues at coordinate 5,482 of CAVQZQ010000046.1, forward strand.
GCTAACACTTCCCTGCTGGGTGTGTAGGACTTTCACCTCCAAGTAAGTGCGCCCTGCCGGAGCGCACCCAAATCAAAGGGTTGTCTTTCAGGTGACTCTTTCGTCGTTATTTCGCCTTTTGTGCTATATTCGCCATGGGTTCACCAATGCGCACCGCGCCCATTCTTGGTTCTTCGCTTATTCGTTCCGGGTAATTGGCGCCTTGTATCCAAATTTGGTATCCAAAAATGGCCTTGGTATCCAAATACGATTGCGGCGATTGCCTAAAGGTGCGGCAAATGCCTAACCCGTTAACCTCATCAAAATATGACGCTTATCTGACTTTTCCCTTCAGAATCAAAACCTTAGAAAGGGGTAGCGAGAAGTATTCGCTATGATGCGCCCATGGCTGTCACGCGAAGGCAAAAAGAAGTTCTCGATTTTCTTGAGTCATTTGTGGCTCGCAATGGTTATTCCCCATCGTTCGAGGAAATTGCGCGCGGAATGGCGCTCAAGAGCCTGGCCACTGTACACAAGCACATCACAAACCTCGAGAAAAAGGGAATGTTGGACCGCGTGCACAATCGCAGCCGCTCGATTGACGTACTGCCGCCCGGCACACGCACACGCGCGAGCGATCGGCTTCCGCTGGTTGGTCGAATTGCAGCCGGGCAGCCGGTGGAGGCTTCCGAAACGTCGGAGAGCATTTCGCTCCATGACGTAGTCGGCAACCGCGATGTATTTGCACTGGAGGTTCGCGGCGACTCGATGCGCGACGAACATATTATTAACGGCGATTATGTGCTGGTGGAGCGAACCCGGACGGCACGTCAAGGGGAAATTGTGGTGGCCCTGGTGCATGGAGCTGAGACGACCCTGAAGCGCTTTTACGCTGAGGGCCAACTGGTGCGGCTGCAGCCGGCCAATATCGAGATGGAGCCGATCTATGTTCCTGCCGCCCAAGTGGCTATTCAAGGCCGGGTGCTCGGAGTGCTGCGAAAGTACCGCTAGGCGTCTATGTAGATCATAAAAAGGCCCGGCACGGAGCCGGGCCTTTTTATCCCCGATAGACTTCCACTCGTGCACCCCTTTGAACTGTTGCCTGAAGTTGTTCTTTAGGCCAGCAAGCGCTGGACTTTCTCTTCAATCACGTTTTTGGGCACGTAGCCCACGATCTGGTCGGCAACCTTGCCGCCTTTGAAGAGCAGCAATGTTGGAATCCCACGAACCCCGTAGCGCGACGGCGTCGCGCCATTCTCATCTACGTTTACCTTAGCCACTTTAAGCTTGCCTGCGAAGGTCTCTGCCAGTCCGTCGACAATGGGTGCGATCGCCTTGCACGGGCCGCACCACACCGCCCAAAAATCCACCAGAACCGGCTGCTCGCTGCGCAGTACTTCCTGTTCAAACGTTGCATCGCTTACTTCCATTACACCCACTCCAGCCATTTCGCTCCTTGCTGTGCCTGTTTCACTCATTCCAGTCTATCCTCAACCGTTCTCCCATGAGATGCGCCAGGATGGAAGAAAGTCGCAAACGGGCGCTTAACCGTCAACACAAGTCCATGGCGCTCATCCTGTTAAGTCGTTGATGCCCGGATCGATTCTGATGCGTTTGCCAAGCGGGTGTGTTTGCGCGCAAATAGAAGCGCCCGGATCCCATAACAGGACCACGGGCGCTAGAGCAGCCCTCCCCCAGAACTGCCCACGCAAAGGAATTTAGGGTTTCCCAACCCGAATAGCAAGCAAACTTAGGTAATGGCGAAAGTAATTCCCATAGGGTGATTAACGAGAACGATACGCTCGACAGCCGTGAGGTTACTTTATCGATAACTCATAGATTTTGCTCGCCGGCCTTTGCAGGTGCCGGAATGGAATCATCTTCCGCTCGATTCAATCCCCTGAATTGCGCCTTCAAATTCGAAACTGCAAACTTGAAGCTCCGGGTCGGGCATTCCAGCGACCGCACGGCGAATCGCAGCAGAGGCCCGCGCGACGCTCCCTCTCCCTCAACGACGACAAGAACCGCGGGACCCGCTCCACTGAGGGCGGCACCGAGAATGCCATGACTCCCTGCAAGTGGCAGCAAAGGGGGCAACAACGGGCAACTTGAAGCGCGATACGGCTGGTGAATGCGGTCGTTCATGGCGATGCGCAGCAGGTCTCCTCGAGCCTGGGCAACGCCAGGCCAAGCATCGATGCAGCCTGGATATTGATGACCGTATCGCGACGGGAGTAGGTGTCCGGCAGCATGGCTCGGGCCTCGCTGGTTGCCAAAGGAGTGGGCGGAAGAACGACAATCACCCGCCATTCAGCAGGAGGGACTACCCGCACCACGTGCACGGTCCTTCCCTCACATGCGGCAACGACGAACCCGCCCAGCCAGCAAGCAGCGGCATTGTCGGGGTGACCCTCAAGCGCACAGGCCTCCTCAAGGATCTGTTCGGGGCTCCAGCCAAGCCGACCGAAATGCACAGCCAACGCAATGGCTGCCAATCTCCCCGCTGCCGACGAGCCACAGCCCATTCCCAAGGGGATCTCATTCGACATGCGAATTGCAAGGGGCGTAACAGGTCGGTCATTCTCGTTAAGGATGCGCTCGAAGGTATCGAGGATGAGATTGTTTTTCAGCCGCGCACAGCGAACGGCGTCGCGCCCGGTGGCGCTAATCGTGAACTCAGAAGAAGGCTCCGCTTCGATTTCGAGGCGAAAATTGAGAGCCACGGCAGCTGCGTCAAATCCGGGGCCGAGATTAGCCGATGTGGCCGGCAGCCTAACCGCAGCCTGCCGGGGGCTTCCCTTAAAACGGAACTCATCCGGCACTGCCCTTCATCGCCGCCAGCACCGCCGCGGGAGTCGCTTCAACGGCCACCGCGTTTCGACGCAGAGCCTCAATCTCCCTCTCGTGGCCGGCCGTCTCCTCTTCGTTGAGCAGCGTGCCACGATGAAAATCGATGGTGTAGTCAGCATCTTTGAGCGTGTGGCCTGTGAGCACAAGAACAACCGTCTCGCCGGAACCGATGTTGCCTTTGGCCTGCAATTTCTTCAAGCCGGCAAGCGTGGTGGCAGAAGCGGGTTCGCATCCTGAGCCCTTCCGCGCCCAACTCCGCTTTGGCGATCGCGATCTCTGTCTCCGTCACGTCGAGACACCATCCCCCGGTGTCCTGCACAACTCGCGCCGCCTTGCGCCATGAAGCAGGATTGCCAATGCGAATTGCTGTAGCGCGGGTGTGCGCCTCGACCAG
>CAVQZQ010000047.1:0-29956 GCA_963718435.1 uncultured Acidobacteriota bacterium
CGACGCCCATGTCGCGGTGCTTGCCCTCGAACCGGGCGACCAGGTCCTTGTCGTCACCGACGTCACCGGCAATCCAGTACGGGATGCCGCACGCGGAGAGGAGGTGTGCCCGCTGCTCTCGAGCACCGTCACCTCGAGATCGAGGCCGCGGGCCCTGGCCCGGCGGAGCGCCTGGTGCGCGGCGCTCATGCCGGCGGCGTCCGCCCCGACCACGACCACGCGCTTCGGCTGCGCCATCATGATCCCGCCTAACTGTCTGCGACCAGAGCGATGACGCTACCGATCCTGCCGCAGCCCGGCGGCCCGGCCCACGGCAGGGCCACGGCCGGCCAGCGAAAACGCGGCCGCAACACGCTCGTCATCTGAGGTAATGGGGGTGGAACACGCCTGCTTATGCTGCTAATTGAGACGAAAATGCGCGTGCGGGGACTGGCCGCTCGCGTTGTGGCTGTCTGTGCCCTTGAACGCGGTCGTTCAGCACGCTGCGGCTGCTGAGAGTTTAAGGGCAGAGTGCCTTGCAAACATCCTCCGGACCTCAGATGAACTTGCAGGAATCCCCGAATTCGCACTGTTATACAAGCAGCTTATCGACACAAAGACCGGCGATACCTCGGACTTGAAGACCGCATGTGAGAGGTACGTTGCCGCCAACGGATCGGCGACATCGCAAATCGCGGGTGGGTCCATTACCGCGCCCCAACGGACTGCAGAAGCCAACAGGCTTCCGGCGTGGAAATTGATTGAGGAAATTAAAAACAACAAGTCGATGATCCGTTTCGTCGAACAGTACCAACAGGCGACGCACGTTGATGGGAGAATGCATTCTCTTGTTACGTTCATGGCCGCGACTGGACGAAGCACGAGCACTGCGCCGAGTCTCCAAAACATCCCGCGTGATCCGCGATTCAGGGCGCTCATCAAGGCTCGTCCCGGGCACGTCATATTGGCCCAGACTATGGAGCGATCGAACTGCGCGTTGCGGCGGTTCTGGCCGAGCGTGCAATATGCGATATCAGAAAGCGTGTAGAGAAGGTGTGCAGCGACAGTTGGGTTCATTGAGAGGGTGATGGCCGGCGTGCACGCGCCGCAACAACTCCACTGTCCACTCGAACCTGACAAGTTCGACATTGCTTGGCTCAGCAGGCGATTCCCGCCGTGGTGCAAACTGTTCTGGGCCGCAAGGCACAGAGGATGGCTCCGATCTTTGCTCGCGGACTCGACCCGCACCTCGTCACTGCCCTGGACATGGCCAGTCGTCAGGGAAAGGTTGACTGCGGGCGAAATCCTGTTGAATGGCTCGCCTTACAGGACAGCCAAGCTCAGAAGAGGCTCAGAATGCAGTTCGAAGATGAGCAACAGAAAGCGAAGCCTGCCAACTTTGGACTTCTCTACGGCATGAGCGCAGATGGTCTCTACGCAATGGGAGCGAATAACTATGGACTCGATTGGTCCAGAGTGGAAGCGTTTCGCGCGGGCCAGGCGTGGTTGGCGCTCTACCCGGAGTTTCGCCTTTGGCACTGGTGGACAAGCATGACGCAGTCCCAGCCCATTCCAAACAACAAATGCAAGGTCTGGAACCCTCACGAGCGCAGGTTGATCACGCCTGAACGCAGCGCTGAGCCTGTTATGAAGTTCATGCGAGTTGTTTGAACATATTGGCGATCATGAGGCATGCGAAGGCTACGTAATGAAATCCCTTGAGCGTAGTGTCGAGCCGTTCGTAGTCGCGCACGAGTCTGCGGAAGCGAGCGGCCCAGGCGAAGCTGCGCTCGACCACCCATCGGCGCGGCAGCAGCACAAAACCGCGTTTAGCCATGGGGTGTTTGACGACTTCAAGACGGATGCCGTGGCTCTGGGCGGCCTCCGCCGCAGTCGACCCGGTGTAGCCCTGATCGACATACGCCATCTCGACCGTGCCTCCGGTCACCTGTTGCATGTCTTCGGCAAGTGCCTCGACCTGGGCGCGGTCGCCCTGATCGGCCGAGGTCACCGACAGTGCAAGCAGGTGCCCCAGCGTGTCCACAGCGATGTGGACCTTCGAGCCCTTGCGCCGTTTGGCGCCGTCGTAGCCTGCCCGCGCACCACTCTCGGGCGTAGATTGCAGCGTGCGACTGTCGATACACGCTGCCGTTGGCTGGCCCTTGCGTCCGGCAAACTCCCGCAACAGAATGCGCGTGTCTTCGACCAGACGCTCGAAGCATCCGGCCCGCATCCAGCGCTGCATCTGCTGATAGATCGCGGGCCACGGAGGATAATCGTGCGGCATGAACCGCCATTGGTTGCCGGTCCGCGCAATGTAGCGAACACCATTGAAAACCGATCGCAGATCATGTTCCCGATGGGCGCTGTCCTCGCGGCTCAACAGCAGATAAGGCAGCACAAACGCCCACTCCTCATCCGAAACATCGCTCGGATAACCGACTTTCCCCTTGCTTGCCATCCTTCCATACTGGACAGGATCGGCCGCCAACGTAAGCACCTATCTTGGTGCAAACTTCATAACAGGCTCTAAGCTTTACCGCATCTCCACGCTCTCAGGTCGCCCCTTGGCCATCCTCAACAGCCAGCGCCAGGCGCTCAATTACCAGGACCAGGGATCGGGAGCAGACATCCTGGCTCGGGCCATCGCACTGTTGCCCGAGGAGGTGGCAGCAATGATGTTGATGCCGGTGCATGACGAGTTGGTGCTGGAAGTCCTGGCGAGCGATGTTGAGGAAGTTAGGCGCATTGTCGTAGAGACGATGGTCCGTGCTGCCGATGAGGTGCTCGGCGGCAAGGTTCCGGTTGAGGTGGAGACGGCAGTTGGTGATGTGTGGGGAAAAGCGTAGCGTCGCTTTCGGCTGCACCAAATTGGTTAATCTGGGTACCCACAATCTGCCTGAAGTACAAGTTTCGCCGGGGATCATCGCCCGCCTTAATGCCAGCCGTTCGTCGCTATAATTCACGCATGCCTGAGTCTTCGAAGTCGTCGAGCAGCAAGAAGGGCGAATACCGCAAGAGGATATTGGAGCGGCTGCTGATTGAGCGACTCGGGCTAGATGAGGAGAGCTTGGACGCCGAAAACCGTGCTGATCTGCCTCAAGCGCTCCCAGACCTTGAAGGCCTTCAACTTTCGGTGCCGGAGAGAATGAGGACGCAAAGGCAAGTAGACGATTTGGCGAGCGGCGGCTGCAATCGTGAAGTAATGTACTGGTGCCTCGCGAGACTTGGACCCAAAGCGGAGGCCCGGCGCAAAGGAGAATTACACCACGCCGAAGTCGTTGAAGATGGTCCAGGAAGATCATGGACGTCGCCACCTAAGTGGCCAACCCGAGTAGCAATGAACGCGGTTGGTGTCAAGTTACAATCTGCATTGGATGCCGTACGTCGCTATCAGGATGAGCTGCTGATGGCTTCCGAGGCATTGGGACTTGAAGTTGATCTTCCGAAAGGCGGAATGCTAACGAATGGGCCAGTTACAGATGTTGAGGCCATGCTCATGCTGCGGCAATCGCTTTCCTGGGCAGAAAAGCTTGCAGAATCCTGGCAAGGGCTGAATCAGAAGCAGTGGACGAAATCGCTGGGTCCTCTGTACCTGCTTGAGTATGTTTGGCTGTGTACGAAGAGCCGTCAGACCTTCGACGGCCCGGGGAAGAGCGTACTTCGCCATAGAAAGACTAAGCTTATTAGAATTGATAAGCCTTACGCCGAGCGGATTGCGTCGCTCATCTCCACCTATCGTGGAGGGAAATTTCACGCTGGCGATTTAGTGGACAAACGGCAGAGTTTTCAGGAGAAGTGTCCGAATCTCCATGAACGGATGTTGACCCTGATGAGAAATCTCGAAGCGTCGGCCAAATCGGGTCATCATCGGCAGGAGCTCACTGGCTGAGCGGTCATGCTCAGTTTCTCTTGCGCTTGATTTTGTCTGAGCTGCTCAGGAAAATCCTCTAAGAATTCCTCTAAATAATCGGCCTTTGGGGCGTGGGAAGACCATCCGCGATGCGCCGGAAGACGGCTTCGATTCAACCGTGTTCCGGAACAGAGGCGGCCCATCTGCACTCCTAACAATTGTGGCGGCGAGGCGGGTTCTGCTCCGAAGAATCGATCCGACCTTCAATCGAGTTTTTGGATTTAGCCACCGCAGAAAACGCAGAGTAGTTCCCCAGTGGCGCAACACTCTCCTCGGTATTACATATTGTGGCCTGAAACGCAGCGATGCCACGAGGAGTAGTGAAATGCAGAATTTGAAGGCGCCTAAGATGCCCGGAGGCTCTGTCGCAGAGAGTCTTTCGATCGAAGCTCCAAGCACGCACCATCAACTGTCCCCCATGTATACAGAAGATTCGAAGGCGCTAGACCGCTGTTCGTGGGCAAATCCGAATCGCGAGCATCATGACAGGGTGCGCCTTGAGAACATGAGTGCCGAAGAGTCGCGCCGGTGGACCCTCAAACATAAGGACGCCATTGCAATTCGCTCTCCTGCGGCGGCGGAGTTTGTGTATGTCGATTATGGGAGCACGTATCGCGCAGATGAATTGCCAACGCTCAAGGACGAATTGACCGGGGAATTCTATTTGCTCTCTGAGAAAACTTATAAGCTGCTTGGCCTCTTCGACACTCTGTGGCCGAGGATCGTTCTTTTGGGATTGGCCTTGACGGCATCGGAAGACGGCTCGCTTTTTCTTTGGCCTTTCGTGTGCCAGAGTACGGGAAATCGGACTTTGGCGTTTGCGGTTCGAGAGGCGATGTACGGATGGGTCCGTGTCGTTCCTGATATGCCCTTGGATGGATACCGCTTGGACGTTCATCCGGGCGGGCTCCCTGATCCGGTTTGGCCAAAATTGACGGAGAAGGAGGTCCTCGCGATGGCGTTCGGGCCAAGGGTCATCAAGTCGTTGGACCATCCCGTGATCACGAGGCTCGCCAAGAGCATAGGTGCATCTCTCACCATTCCGAGCGCCTAGGCTTGACGTTGTCAGAGTTCAGACCCGCACGGGAACAGCCCGTACGGGTCTGAACAAACGACCATCTGCGCCGTCGTAGACCCGGGACAACCCGATTAGCAAGATAAAGATTCCACCGATGCCGCACCAGCGGGTTGCAACCCTCGCCAGATCGAGACGGAATGTAATCTGCTACGCCCCGGGTACCCCAGCGGACTCACGTGCGCCTCTGGCGATGTCAAAAACAGGCATGCAGTCCCCAAAATGGCGGCTCGACGGTAGATCATATCGGGGGTACTGCAATGACCGGTCGCACCGAAAAGGAAGTCATCAACGCCGGGCTCACGGCCAAGGTCGCCTCGATGAGTGTTGATCAGCGCATCCAGCACATGAACGGAATCGTCGCTTTTCCTGACGGCGACAGCGAGGAGTTAATGCTTGAATTTGCCAAACTTGTGCTTGGCCCCGATGCCGAGATCGCCGAGGAGGACAGCTCACGCTGACCCCGACTAAGAGAAGGATGCTCCTGTACCTTGCGGACGAAGTTGATGAACTCGCTCAGGTGCTTCAGATCGCCATCAACGACGTGAAGGCTACGGTGGGTACTGGAGAATCTCGATCTCGAGGACTCCAATACGCGGCTGGTCAGCGGCAAGGCGGTGGAATTTTGGCAGATTTGATGGCACAGGGCAGACCCCAGAAAATAAATCCGGACAAAAACCCGCGAAATCGGCGCCAGATCAGTCGCGCCTTGAACCGTTCCCCAACCTGTACCCCATGATGACCCATCAGCGGCCTCAAACAGTGGAGCTCCCATCGGGAATTGTCCGATAAAATCCAACTCGATGATGCACCGGTCGCTGCGAAGCAAACGGCGCTGACGGCTACCGGCGGGATTCAACCAGCGCCGGATCGACGAACGAGATCATCTCCGCGGCCTCAATCTGAGAGGGCTCCGAGCCTAATCGGGGTACCCCTTAAACAGTCCAAACTACGTACCCCGGGGCCATCCGATGATGGCCGTGGGTACTCAGCTTCATATCCGCCACCCGTAATCGTTTATTCGAACAAGGAGTGCCATCAACTCGATGGCTTCAGAACTCCCGGTTGGCGACGGGCGAACGCTTACCGCACTTGCGGGCTACTACCTGCGCCGGGACTGCGCCTGCGATGATTCCCGGCTGAATACGAACTGCTGCGGCGCTCATCGGGAGGGCAGTCGAGATACCCTTACCCACCGCTCGACCCCACCTTGCGCCACTGGGGAGGTCAAAAACAGGCAGGCAGTCCCCAAAATGGCGGTTTGGCGGTAGTAAATATAGGGGTACTGCCATGGCCGATTCCACGGACAAGCGAACCAGCGACGCCTGGATTACGCCAATGCGCTCCCCATACGAGCGACTCAAGCTGGCAATGCAGTTTTGGCAGGTTTCTTGGGGTCGGGCAGAGCGGTGAGGATAAAGCTCAGAAAAAACCCATGAAAATCGGCTCTCGCTTGTATTACCTAGCAGGAGAACGATGTGGACACGATCCAGACCAGCTATCTAAAACCGAGCTATCTAGCGCAGGAGTGGGGTCTGTCTGCTGACTGCATCCGTGACCTGTTCTGTGAAGAACCTGGTGTCCTGAAGATTGACCGCCCCGAGCAGCGCTTCAAACGTGCCTACTCGACACTCCGAATCCCGCCTGAAGTTGCGGAGCGGGTGCGGCGACGCCTAACGAACAAATAGTTCAGTCTCTGATGGTCATTCCTTGCCGTCTGAGCGCTGCTATCTGCCGCTCCTCCAATAGATCCCGCCGTTCCTTGGACCAGTACCCGTAGTACTTTTCGGTGATCGCCACCGTATCCGTCAACAGCTTCGCCACCTCCTCCAAGGACATCCCCTCCAGCAGCATCTCGACCGCAAAGGTATCCCGCAGGATATGGGAGTGAAACCGGAACGGCTGACCGAACTCGTCCTTAAAATCCAGGTGCGCGTTCATGGCGATGATGTGTTTGCCCCACTTCACGCTTAGGCTGGTCTTCTCGCAGCCGGCAGCCCACAAAAAATACTCCGGCTTGAATCCCGGCCGATCGGGACTCAACGCCTGGAGAGCGGCCGCGACCTCATCCACAATCTTCCGATCAATCTTGGCCTTCGTCTTTTGAGTCCTTAGTTTCAGTCGGTTCCCTACCAGCGCAGTGCGGGGAAGCGCAAGGCAGTCAATGAGCCTCAGTCCGACGTACCTCTGGAGCATGAAGATTGCGTAGAGTTCCTTCGCAAAGTTTTTCACCTCATTGGTTGACTCGGCACAGAACGGGTCGATGGTAGCCATCAGGGCTTTGAACTGATCCTGAGTCAGCGGAATTGTCCGCTTGCTGTTGGGCTTGATCCGTGCCAACTCTACAGCCGGGTCTTCGGGGATCAGGTGGATATTTGTCGCCCATTTGAACAGCCCTTTGAGGCGCCGCTGGAATGTCGCCTGTGCAGTGGCGCCCATCCGATCATCTGGATCGTCGGCGTCTTTACTCCACTTCCCCCGCCATTCATCGAGCATGTTGGTGGTGACCCCATCCAGGTAGATCACTCCGACCCGCTGCGCCCAGCGCGAGATTTTGTTGGCGACCGACTGGTATGCGATGCGCGTTCCAGGTTCAATGCTTTTGTGCCGGTCCATCCATCGCTTCAAGGTCTCGACGATGGTGAGACGGTCCTTCTGCTTCTGCTCTTCGGCGAGAGCCTTCTGGCGCTCTTGCTCCTCGATCTCCCGCAGCCGGATCATCGCCGGGTCGGAACGGTTGCGCTCTGCCTGAGCTACCAGCTCGGCATTCTTCCAGTACCTCGTCCTGGCGGAGTAGCGAGAACGAGTACCACCGGCGTTTACATAAACCCACTTCGGGCAATTGCAGTCCTTTCCTCGGTAGTAAATATCACCGTATCCGGGGCAGGTTAGGATATGCCGGCTGTACACAGAAACGGTCGTTGTGGACGGGCGGTCGGCTGGGTGATTCGTGAAGTCGTTCATCACCCCACTATATCAAGAGTTCGCGTACAAAATGTGTACAGTTATTATTATCTAGTGTAAGTCGTTTATAATAAACGCAGGAAAGAATTCATTCAGTTCTTTCCTGCTTACTTGGTGATTGTAAATCAGCGACCTCGGAGTTCCACGCTCCGAGCCTGCCCCCAAACTTGGCTGAGAGTTCAACCAGGCACTGCTGCCCTTAGCGCAAGCAGACCGTCGCCGTTGATTTGCACTTACCTATACCGTTTCTATGTTTTAGACTCCGCGAGCGCGGGTTTGGCTCGCTTCGAATTCAAGCCGCGCCGCCCCTCAAAAATCCGCGGGTCCCGTTCCACTCTATTGGCCGATCACGTGGACGATTCCGCCGTCGGCTCCGCTCCATGCAGCGGCCCCTTCGTGTGTAAACTGATGCTTCGCATCATCCCAGGCAAGCGTTGTAATCGCCCCCGCACCCTTCTCGTAGGCATAGGTCATCCCATCATCGGAGAAAAGCGTGAAGCTGCCATCGGCGCCGGGATACACCAGAACCTTTGCAATCGCCTGCTTTTGTTGCGTGCTCTCGATCGGAGCGCCCAGCGGGACAATCGACCCCGCACGCACGAACAACGGAATCGTGTCGATAGGCGCGGCCACTGAGATGGTTTGCCCTCCCTTCACGCGCTCGTTGGTCCAGTAGTTGTACCAGTCCGCGCCTTGCGGCAGATAGACGCTCCGGCTCGTGGCGCCCTGCTCCGTCACCGGCGCTACCAGGAACGCAGGCCCCAGCATGTACTCATTGCGCAGGTCCGCAACCTTGGGATCGTCCGGAAAGTCCAACGGTAGCGCGCGCAGGAACGGCGCACCGGTCTTCCATGTCTTGTACCCCAGCGAATAGATGTAGGGCATCAGCTCGTAGCGCAGCCGCAGGTATTTCTCCAGAATTGGCTCAGCCTGTTCGCCGTATGACCATACCTCGTTGTAGCGCCTGCTGCCGTGGCTGCGAAAAATCGGCAGAAAACTAGCGTACTGGAACCAGCGCGTGTAAAGCTCCGGATAATCGTCGTAGCCGCCCACATTCGCGCGAGCATCCGAGGGATCAATCAGCGGCGTATGCGCAGGATGGTGTTCTGCCGGCAGATATTGCCAACCGCCCGTGTCGTTCGACCAGTACGTAATTCCAGAAGCCGCGAAGTCGAGTCCCGTCGGAATCTGGCGTCGAAACGTGTCCCACGAGGGGTAAATGTCCGACGACCAGACAATTGCTCCGTTCCTTTGCACGCCAAGATACGCGTCGCGGGAGAGGATCAAGGCCCGCCGCCCGGTTCATCTTCGCGGAAGCCGTTGTAGAGCGCCGCAGTGTGCAGCAAAGGATACACATTGAAGTATTGCGTTCCCGGTCCGATGTGGTAGTAAGCTCCGTCCGGAGGCAGGTCGGGCTCTGTTTCATCTGCCCAAAGAGAATCAAATCCCTTGCTGATGATATTGTCGCGGATCGTGTTCCAATACCATTTCGCCGCGTCCGGATTGGTGGTGTCGATGTCAGACCCGGCGCGGTCATAAGGCAATCCATCGATCGGCGTACCGTCGGCCAGGTGAATGAACCAACCCTTCTGCAGTATTTCTGCATAGAACCGGTCATCCGGCACAAAGCGGGGCCAGACGCTGATCATGGTCTGGAAACCCATCTTGTGCAACTGCTCATTCATCGCCGACGGATCGGGCCAGAACTGCGGATCGAAGTCCATCTGCCCCATCTTTGTGTAATAGAACCAGTCCACCACGATTACGTCGGCCGGCAGATGGCGCTGCCGGTAGCCATTGGCCACCGCCATCACCTCCGCCTGGCTTGAGTAACGCTGTTTGCATTGGATATAGCCATAAGCCGCCTTGGGCAGCATCGGCGTTGGACCCGTCAGCAGCCGGTAGCCTTCATAAATCTCATCCGCTGTCTTCCCGGCGATAACAAAAAACGACACCCGGTCTCCCGCTTCTGAAGTCCAGCGCGTCTGCTCGTTGAACCCCGGCTCAATGGTCGTCTTCGACGGGTTGTCCCACACCAGTCCATACCCTTTGTTCGTCACTAAGAACGGTACGCACGTAGTGGGCGCCCGCAGGCGATGTGTAGTTCTGCCAGCAATACACCGCGTGCCCACGGTGATCGAGAAAACCCTCCTGGTTGTCTCCCAGCCCGTAGTAGTGCTCGTCAACCGGGGAGGCAAACGTCGCCCCCACAACGTAAAAATCTGGATCGCTGGGTCGGCGGTCGTTCAACAGCGGGGCCGTGCCGTCTTTATGGTTTGGAACTGCCTCCGACCACCCGGTCATTTCCAGCAGCTTCTTGCCTTCAGGAGTTCGCAACGTAATATGCGCGCCCGGCGTAGATCCGCCGAAGTACTTGCCAATATCTGTCATGGTTCTCAAAGGCGGAGGCCCTGCAGGACGTTCGCGATCCACCGTGACAATCATCTGCGACGACTTGTACTCATCGGCTTTCTCGGTCTGGCTTGCGCTCCATCCAGCCGCATCCGGCGAGGCGATCAGGCCATAGCCGGGCGCCGCCAGCGCCGGTTCTTTCTGCAAGCTCAACGTCACGCGAATAATGTTCGGCGCGTATGGCTCCAGGACGATGGTTTCGCCCTTCCTGTCGAGCTCCAGACGCTGACCCGAGTTCTGCGCCGGCGAACTCATTGTGACGAGCATGCTCGCTGCCAGGAGCAACAGAATGGCTGAATACCTTTTCATCGAAAACTCCCCGAAGACAAAAAAGAACAAAAACTGCCGCGCAAATGAGTGTAAACCGATTCACCCGGCCCTTCCCCCACTACCCTTCTGCACGGTTCGCCGAAACGGTACGATGAAGCGTGGCCCAAACCAAGCTGAAGTGGCAGTCGAAGCTCGTGCTCCTCCTGGTCGTGCCCTTTGTGGCAGCCAGCGCCGTGCTTGAAGCACACTGGTGGGCCGCGCAGGCGCCTCAAGTGGCCATCTGGACGCTGGGCCTCAGCCTGGTGCTCGGGTTGGTCGTCCTCAAGTTGCGCGCTGCTACCCTTGCTGCAGCCGCCACCGGCTTCGTAATCACCGCCAGCCTCATGTTTTCTACCGTGACCTTCCCCTACGAGCCGTGGCATACAGCCCTGCTTCCGGTGCTTGCCGTGTCCATCCTCGCTCATCTCGCTACCCGACTTGGCCGCGCGCAGAAGGAACGCCTCGGCATCGCCGAAAAGCGTCGCGGCCGAGGCGCATCGCAGGTCGCTGCAAATCTCGGCGTGGCCGCCCTGGTTTCCAATGGATTATTCCAATCCCTGCTGACGGATACGAACTGGTTCGCCCGCCCCACCCTCGTACCCATGCCCCTCATCGTCGTTGGGCTCGCAGCACTCGCCGAGGCAGCCGCCGATACCGTCTCCTCCGAACTGGGACAGGCGCTCAGCACGGAACCGCGCATGATAACGACCCTCCGCAAGGCAGCGCCGGGCACCGACGGTGCTATCAGTTTAGGCGGAACCCTCGCCGGAGTAGCCGCGGCCGGAATTGTCGCACTTATCGGCACTTATGCGGTCCGCGGCGATCTGATCACCGTTCTCATAACCTTTGCCGGCGGCGTCTTCGGCTTGTTCTTCGATAGCCTGCTGGGAGCCACCCTGGAGCGGCGCGGATGGATCGGTAACGACATGGTTAATTTCCTCTCCACTGCCAGCGCCGCTGCCTTCGCGCTTGTCTTAACGGTCCTGCTCCCAATCGTTTAAGCGCTTCGTAACTCCCCGATTCGACTCCGGCCCCTTGTTTTATCTTTAAGCAATGAAGTACAAAACAACTCGATAAGTAAGTCAAATTTGTGCCAATATACACCAGCAGTTTCGTCTATTCATCCAGATCATCCCATAACGTTTTAAGAAAGCCCGAGACCGATCGCACGTCCTGGAGGTCACGCGGTTGATCGATAGAACAGCAAAAAGTGTCCTCTTGATTGAGGACAATCCCGCCGAAGGTCTCCTCCTACGCGAGATGTTCAACCATCAGGGTCCGTATGCCTTTGAGTTAAAGGTTGTGGGTAACTTGAGGGATGCGATAAAACATCTTGCCAAGTTTCATATCGATATCGTCCTTCTTGACCTTAAGCTAGCTAACTCGCGGTCGCAGCAGGCCGCACGCATGGTCCGCACCGCGGCGCCTGGCGTCTCCATTGTGCTGCTCTCCGCCTTGAAGGATGAAGCGCTAGCCATTGAATCGATGCAGGATGGCGTTCAAGACTATCTCATCAAAGATCAGCTTCAGCCTCGCGAATTAATGCGCGCACTGCGCAACTCGGTCGAGCGAAGGGCCATTCAGGAATCGTTGTTCCAGGAGAAGGAGCGGGCTCAGGTCACGTTGAACTGCATCGCCGACGGAGTGATCTGCACTGACTTTGAGGGAAACATCTCCTTCCTCAATCCTGTTGCCGAGAGAATGACCGGCTTCACTCTGGAGGAAGCGATTGGCCGGCCGATGGGCGAATCGTTCAGGATCATCGACGCGATTACCCGCGAAACCGCACCGAATCCGATGGCCAAGGCCGCAGAGGAAAATAAGGTTGGTGCACTTCCGACGAATAGTATTTTGATCAATCGCGACGGCCATGAACTCTTCATCGAAGATTCCGTCGCCCCTATTCATGACCGGTTCGGGCTGGTCCAAGGCTCGGTTCTTGTTTTTCGCGATGTGACTGTGGCACGCGCACTGGCAGCGCGGGTGGCTCATTTAGCGGAACACGACCTTCTCACCGGACTGCCCAATCGCCTGCTCTTCAACGACCGCCTTGACCAGGCCATTGCCCGGGCACACCGTAACACCGGACTGATCGCCGTACTCTTCCTCGATCTGGATGGATTCAAGCACATCAATGATTCACTGGGGCACTCGGTTGGCGATAAACTGCTTCAATCGGTGGCCAGGCAACTGCTTGAGTGCGTGCGCGCTCCTGACACCATCAGCCGCCAGGGAGGCGACGAGTTCATCGTCCTGCTTCAGCAGGTTGCACATCCCGAAGACGGGGCCATTGCGGCCCAAAGGATCCTGAAGGCTCTGGCTAAGACTCACGTCATTGAGGGGCACGATCTTCACATCACCGCAAGCGTCGGAGTCAGCGTCTATCCCGGAGATGGCCTCGACACCGAGACACTCATCAAGAACGCCGACATCGCCATGTATCAGGCCAAGGCGCACGGACGTCATACCTACAAGTTTTTCAAGGCGGAGATGAATACGCGTGCCGTCAATCGGCAATTCATCGAGGAGGAATTGCGGCGTGCCATGAAACGGCACGAGCTCTCGCTCCACTACCAACCCAAAATCAACTTCACGACAGGCGCTATCACCGGGGCTGAAGCTTTACTGCGATGGGCTCACCCAAAACGAGGACTGGTTCCCCCCGCGCAATTCATCCCCATCGCCGAAGACGCAGGCTTGATGATGCCCTTGGGCGCCTGGGTCCTGCGCCAGGCTTGTAAGCAGGCTCAAGCCTGGGCAGATGCGGGTCTGCCCCTGATCGACATCGGGGTTAACATCTCCGCAATCCAGCTCCGCAACGGAGACTTCCTTGAAGATCTATTCACCATCATCAGGGAATCCCGACTTGACCCGCGGCGTCTTGAACTTGAGGTGACCGAAAGCGCCCTCATGCGAAATTACGAGTTCGCCGCTCCCCTTCTTTACGATCCTTCGCAAGCGAGGGGTACGCGTGTCGGTTGATGACTTCGGCACAGGCTACTCGAGCCTGAGCCATCTTCAGCAGTTCTCACTCGATGCCATCAAGATTGACCAGTCATTCGTTCGCAGAATCGCGAGTTTTCCTCAAGATACAACCCTCCTGAGCGCCATCATCAGCCTTGGCCGAAGCCTTAAGCTCCGGGTAATCGCCGAGGGAGTCGAGACGGCTGAGGAATTGGCTTTCCTCAAAGCTCATGAATGCGACGAGGCGCAAGGGCATTATTTCAGCCGAGCCGTGCCCGCTGATCAATTCGTCAAGCTGCTTCAGGAAAAACCCCCGTCCCAAGTCAGGTGACCCGCCCTCCGCCTCGGCCAATCTCTACCAGCTAGTTCAAGGATCGGTGCCCAAGGTCCCGATTTCGGGACCTTGGAAAGCACGAACTCAACCCACGAAATCACGCGGTCAAAAACTCAGTTCCACTTCAGCCGCCAGGCCGTGTAGCTCAGGATCTCGTGCACAATAGGCTCCGTCTCTGTTGTGCCGCCCTCGACCGCGACACGGGGCCGGGGTGATGTGAGCACATTGAGACCATCGGCCGCGCAGATTTCGTGGATTCTGAAAAGGTGCGTACCGTCGCTTACGACGACGAGGCGGCGAAAGCCGTTGGTGCGCGCGATTATGGCAATGCGGCGCGCCGATTCCTCTGTGCTGCGGCTCTCAGTCTCAGCAATGATCGCCGATTCCGGAACACCCGCACCCATCAGGTATTCGCGGCCCACGCCACCCTCAGAGAACTGGTCGCCACCGTCGCCACCCAAGGTAATGATCAGCGGAGCGATGCCGCGATTAAAAAGGACTTCTGCGTGATCCAGGCGGGCACGGTAAGACCGGGGAGGGTCGTCCATCGTATTCCGCTGCGCCAAACACTGCGATCGCATCGGCGGGAGCAGCCTCGTCCAGATCCGCATAGTGCTCAATCTGCCGATGAACCCAGTAACACCAGCCCAGAGTGCCCGTCGCCAGAGCGAGAAAAACCAGAAGAACCGAGGGAAGGATCCATTTGCGCCGTTCCGGACTGTCCTTCACTTTCATGCGGGCAACTTACCGCTGCAAAACCATAACCACTTCATGAGTCGGAATTGCGCCTTCGCGCAGAATCTCCCATCGGCCCGGCCCTAGCGTCAAATCGACAATTGTGGTTGGCAGCGCGCGGCTGGTAGGGCCGCCATCAATGATCAGTGGAATGCGATCGCCGATTTGGTCGCGCACGCACGCCGCGTGCGTACAGTCCGCCGCTCCTTGCAGGTTCGCCGAGGTGGCTGTGATCGGCAGGCCAAACCGCTCCACCACCGCTCGCGCGATGGCCGAATCGGGAACGCGAATCGCCACGTTGCCCGTATTCGCCGTGGAGCGTAAAGGCAGCTTGGTGCCCGCATGCACAATGATGGTCAGCGGGCCTGGCCAGAACCGATCCGCCAGTTTATCCAGCATCGAGTCCGTGTCGCGGGCAAGCTCATAGGCCTGCGCCAACCCGGAAATCAGCAGCGAAAGCGGCTTGTGCTTCTGGCGCGTCTTGATGCGGTAGATGCTCTCCACCGCGTGCAGATTCACCGGGTCGACCGCCAGGCCGTAGAAGGTGTCGGTGGGTAAGGCTACGACATCGCCTTTGCGTAGACAGGAGACAATGTACTCAATCCGGTCCGGTTGGGGCTCATCGGGATGGACGCGCAAGATTTCCGCGGACAAGAAGGTCTACCTCGGTTCCCTCAGGCATTTCTGCTGCTGCACTACTCCCTTGCCGATTCGCTCAACGGCGCCTGGATCAGCAAGGTCGACGCATCGCACCCCGGTCAAAAGAGCAACGTCGCTAGGAAAAACGCTGCAAATGCAGACGCCACAAAGACGGAAGCTATCACAGCCCGCTACAGCGGGCAAGTGATGGGCATCGCAGGGCAACTCGCGGCGCATCAAAACGGCATAGAATCTGCTTAGAGCCGAGATGGTTCGCTTGAGATGCCTCTTCGTATTGTACAGAGTAAGCAGAACAGCCGCCTGAAAGAACTCCGTCGAGCCATCGCTCACCCCGGTCAGGGTGCCGCCGGGCTGGTCGGAATCGAAGGCCCAAACCTCCTCAATGAGGCCCTGCGCGCTGGACTCCGCTTCCACGCTGTCTTTATCGCAAAAGGCTCGGAGCACCTGCTCGACCCCCTCGCCCTCCTGCCCGAAATCGACGTCCTGCTGATGCCGTTGGAGCTGCTCACCTCCGCTCTGGCCACCGAAACGCCGCAACCCATCGCCGCCCTGATCGAACCGCCTGACTGGACGTGGGCCCACCTGCTCGGCGGTCACCGCAAGACCTCGCCCCTGGTCGTTGTTCTCGCCGGGATGCAGGATCCCGGAAATTTGGGCACCATCCTGCGCTCCGCCGAGGCCTTCGGCGCCAATGGCGTTTTGAGCCTGCCCGGTACGGTCAGCGCGTGGAATCCCAAAGCCGTCCGCGCCTCGGCGGGCAGCGTCTTCCGCGTTCCGCTGCTCTCGACCACGGTGGATGAGTGTTTCACCCGCCTGCGCGAGGCCAATGTGAAGATCTTTGCCACGGCTCTCAGAGGAGCCGCGCACGCCGATCGGGTGGATCTCGATGGCCCCGTCGCTTTGCTGATCGGCAATGAAGGCAATGGCGTTCCGGAAGACATCGCGGCCCGGGCCGGCGGCACCATCACCATTCCCTGCCCCGGCAGTGTCGAAAGCCTCAACGCAGCGGTCGCCGCCGGGGTCCTTCTCTACGAAACATCGCGCCAGCGGGCCGCGGTCACCGCGCACGGGGTCAAGCGATGAGCCTGTTCGACGGCGAGCTGGATCCGCCAAGACACTCCTCCAAAGCGCTACCCCATGCAGGGGCGCCCCTGGCCGAGCGCATGCGCCCACGCACACTGGAGGAGTACAGCGGTCAGGAACACCTTCTCGGCCCCGGCAAGCCCCTCCGTGTTCAGATCGAGCGCGACGATCCCGGCTCCATGATCTTTTGGGGCCCGCCCGGAGTCGGCAAAACTACTCTTGCCAAAATCATCGCCGAAACCACCAGGGCCAGCTTTGTCGAGTTCTCCGCCGTCATGAGCGGCATCAAGGAGATCAAGCAAGTGATGGTCGCCGCCGCCCAGGCCGCCGAGTTGCATTCCCGAACCATCCTCTTCGTCGATGAAATCCATCGCTTCAACAAGGCCCAGCAGGACGCCTTTCTTCCCTACGTTGAGCGCGGCACCATCCGCCTCATCGGCGCCACCACCGAAAATCCTTCGTTTGAAATCATCTCGGCCCTGCTCTCGCGCTGTCGGGTTTACGTCTTGCAGCCGCTCAGCGAAGAACGCATTGTCGCGTTGCTCAGGCGGGCCGTTGAAGATAAGGAGCGCGGACTCGGCTCGCTCGGCCTCACCGCCGACGACGATGCGCTCGAACTGATCGCCAGCTACTCCAGCGGCGACTGCCGCAATGCCTACAACACTCTCGAAGTCGCCGCGCAACTCGCCCAGGAGAAAACGAAACACATCGACCGCGCTCTGACCGTTGAAGCAGTTCAGCAGCGCGTGCTCATGTACGACAAGTCCGGCGAAGAGCATTACAACCTGATCTCCGCGCTGCACAAGAGCGTCCGCAACAGCGACCCCGACGCCGCGCTCTACTGGCTGGCCCGCATGTTTGCGGCCGGAGAAGACCCGCTCTATCTCGCGCGACGCGTCGTCCGCATGGCCGTCGAAGACATCGGCCTGGCCGCGCCTGAAGCCCTCAACCTCTGCCTCTCCGCCAAAGAAGCTATCGATTTCCTCGGCTCCCCCGAAGGCGATCTTGCCCTTGCCGAAGCAGTCGTCTATCTCTCGCTCGCTCCCAAATCCAACTCGGTCTATACCGCCTACAGCGCAGTGCAGGCAGAGATCGAGCACACCCGCCAGGAGCCGGTCCCCCTCCACCTCCGCAACGCACCCACCCGCCTGATGAAGGAACTGGACTACAGCAAAGGTTATCGCTACGCCCACGACGAGGACGGCCGCGTTGCCGATATGGACTGCCTGCCCGACTCCCTCAAGGGCCGCAACTACTACAAACCCACCCAGGAAGGCCGCGAAAAACTGCTAGCCCAGCGCATGGAAGAGATCCGTCAAATTCGGGCCAGAAAACGCAACGGTGCATGACATCTTTTATAGGTGCAAATTTTCGCGGATTGCGTCAGTCGCCGTTGATCGATGCGTGGTAGACTCTCGTCGCGCGGGTCCCCAAGTCACTCCGCGTAATTTCTTCCCCGGAGGATCATCATGGAAGAACGTCCATCATTTGCCCCCTATATCGCGGTAAGCAATGCCGTCGAGGCAATCGACTTTTACAAGCGTGCCTTTGGCGCGGAGGAACTGGTGCGCCACCTGGCCCCAGGAACTGACAAGATCATGCACGCTCACCTTGTTGTTCACGGCGGCCACCTTATGCTGTGCGACGACTTTGCCGGTTCCATGGGTGGAAAATCGGAGACACCTGAGGCCCTGGGCGGTTGTCCAGTGACCTTCCATCTTCAAGTTCAGGACGCCGATTCCGCTTGGGAAAAAGCCGTCGCTGCTGGTGCCCAGGTGAAAATGCCCCTCGCCGACCAGTTCTGGGGCGACCGGTACGGCCAGTTGACCGACCCCTTCGGCTTCCACTGGTCGATCGGCCAAACCATATCCACTCCAACCCCTAAGGAGATGGAAGAAGGCGCCAAAGCCGTCTTCGCTCACTAACAACTCGTATCGGCTGCGGGGTGGGTTAACCGCCCATCCCCAGCCGAATTCTCACTGCGCATATTTCACCGAACAGCCATACGCCCTGGTATACGGCGTGGCCACAGGCTTGCCCGCCATCGCCTCGGTAAGCGCATCGGATACATAGTTGTTCGCACCGCGTACATCCGATGTATCGGTCGTCGGCCGGTCATCGATCGCCCCGGAATAGATCAGCCTTCCACTCGGATTGATCACGTACATATCCGGCGTCGTCTTCGCGTTGTAGAGGCGCCCAGCGTGCCCCCGGGATCCATCAGGACCGCGGTCGGGTCGGCACGCACCTGCGAGAGATAAGCATTCTCCTGGCTCGGCGTCACGTAGCCCTGCTCCCCGGGCGCCGACGAAATCACCGTAAACCAGACCACCCCTTTGCCGCTCCATTCCTTTTGCAGTGCCTGCATGTTTCCCGATTCATAGTGCTTGCGCGTGTAGGGGCACCCTTGGTTGTGCCACTCCAGCACCACAAACTTGCCATGATATTGGTTGAGAGATTCGCTTTGGCCATGAGAATCGGTCGCGGTAAAGTCAGGCGCCGGAGCACCCACGCGGGCAGTTTGCGCAGCCGCGCAGAATGCGAGTAACGCCGCGGCAACAACCGTCAACTGTGCGGGACGAGACAGAGACGCCATAAGAATCAATCTCCTCGGGGGAATTGAGACGATCGATCGAAACGCTACCTCCGGCTTACTTTAAATTGGACGCGCCCGCCGTGACTTAGGTTGATGCGCGCGCCAGCTTCGCTATCGCAATCAGAATTCCCGGTCGCAATACCTCTCGCACCCATCTGCCGCAGAACTGATTTTTCAAGCTGCTTCCGGATCGGCCACCACACGACCGGAAAGGATGGCTACCCAATCGCCGTTTGTTTTGCTGGCACAAAGGCCAGCAAGATAATCCCAATCACGCCTGTGACGATCACATCGGCGAAATTACGATGCACCCCGTGACTCCACGCTTCAACAGTCTCGATGATCATCACGAACGAATGGGCGATACTCTGCCACGCCGCGAAAACGATCAGGGATCGGTATGCTGAGGGCTTTCTCGCAGCCAACAGCAAAAAGACTCCCAGTGAGATAAAAAAGCTCAGAAACATCGGCTCGATTTCGTTATTGTTCTGCGCCACAAGCCACGAGGAGTGTGCCAGGTCCGTAGAGAGGGGATAAAGCAAACCCACATACAAAAGCCCCACAATTGCCAGGATGATTTGCCGTGCGCGCTCGCGATTCACTATGCCACCTTCTTTCGAGTTGCGGTTGTCTTCCCGCCGGAGAATCCGGTCTTGAGCTCGATACAACTGAGTACTTTCACCGTTCAGAGTGTGCCAGGTCAGTCCAGAGTTGACCAGTCGGCATCCGATATTCGCCGCTAGTCGGGACTCCTTCCTTGGGCGGAGACCCGGATTCAGCCCCACACAAAGACGTGCGAGTGTCGCTCCCTTGCGCCGCTATAGTACTCTCTTGGCATCACTCCCCTTGGCCCAGGAGGTGACTTTGAAGAAATTAATGAAGCTTGTGCTCATTTTCACTGCCTGCGCAGGATCAGCGCAGACGACCGCTCCCAAACCAGTCTTCCTCATGCCGGGCCTGAGCAGCCTGCATCATCCCGTTTCGACCAGCAATGTTGCGGCGCAGCAGTTCTTCGACCAGGGCATAAGGCTGGTTTACGCGTTCAATCATGATGAGGCAGCCCGATCCTTTCGCAGGGCGGCGGAACTCGATCCGCACCTGGCGATGGCCTGGTGGGGCATTGCGCTTGCCGCCGGTCCCAATTACAACTTGCCGGTTGACCCCGAACACGAGAAGATCGCCGTAGATTCGATTGAAAAGGCGAAGGCGTTGAGTAGCGGTGCTCCGCAGGTTGAGAAGGACTACATTGAGGCTCTTGGGAAGCGTTTTTCGCGCGATGCCCAACCCGACTACCAAAAGCTGAATGCCGATTATTCCCACGCCATGCGAGAGTTGTCGAGGAAATATCCAGATGATCTGGATGCCGCCACGCTGTTTGCCGACAGCATGATGAATCTGCGTCCCTGGAAGCTGTGGCGTGCGGACGGCACCCCGGAGGAAGGTACGGAGGAGATTGTGGCGACCCTGGAGAACGTTTTGCGCCGCGATCCCAACCATATCGGCGCAATGCACCTCTATATCCATGCTGTTGAAGCTTCACCACACCCGGAACGCGCATTGTCTTACGCGGACCGGATTGCCGCCCTGGCGCCGGGCGCCGGTCATCTGGTACACATGCCCTCCCACATCTATGAGCGCACCGGCAACTACGACGGCGCGCGCGAACAGAATGCGGCAGCGGCGAGGGCGGACGAAGAATACGCGGCGGCTACGGGCATGCAGGGAATCTACGGCATGATGTATTACTCGCACAATTTGCATTTTGGCGCCATTGCTTCAAGCATGGAAGGCCACTGTGCTGAAGCGCGCCGATCGGCAGACCGATTGGCCGATAATCTGCGCCCGATGGTGAAGGAGATGCCGATGCTCGAAGCGTTCGTCAGTGTCCCGCTGGTGATCGCCGTTCGCTGCGGGCGCTGGGACGACCTTCTGAGTGCGACCGAGCCTGCGGCGCAGACACCCGTACTCAAGGCCTTCTGGCTCTATAGCCGGGGCATTGCGCTGGCCCAGCGAGGCAGGACGAGCGAAGCGGAGGCGCTCCAGAAGCAGTTGGCGGCAATTGAAAATGCTGAGCCGCACGATGAAATCTTCATGCCTCCGGTGGGGAACCATTCATGGCAGATATTTCACATTGCCGGCGACGTGCTGGGGGCACGGATTGCGACGGCGAAGGGACAAAACGGCGGCTATCCAATTGCTGCGGGACGCCGTGGCCAGCCAGGACCAACTCTTGTACGATGAACCGGCGGACTGGTACTTTCCGGTGCGCGAATCCCTCGGCGGCATGTTGCTTCAAACGGGAGATCTAAAGGAAGCGGAACAGGTATTTCGCACGGACCTGGAGCAGAATCCGCGCAACCCGCGATCGCTTTTCGGGCTGGCCGAGGCATTAAACCGGCAAAACCGCACCTATGAGACAGGGTGGCTGCAGCAGGAGTTTCAATCCGCGTGGCAGGGCGCCGATCTGGAACTGAAGGTGGATGACCTCTAAAGGGCCTGTCAGTTCTTGATTTAGCAGCTTTCAGACACTTGCAGTCAGTCGGGCCACCAGGTCAGCCGCGCCCGCGTGATTTCCGTCGAGTTCCTGCACTTTTCGCAAAAGTGCGAGAGCGCGTTCCGACTCTCCCATGCCAGCGAGAGCCTGCGCTTGCAGGAAACTCGCTAACATATCCTGACGCCGCTTCAAATCGTCGTCAAAGAGAAGCATGGCGGGCAGCGACGTCGCAAAATAATCGATCTTTGGCGTTTCTTTTTCCAATTGGAGCGCGTAGTCGAACATCTCCTGGAACAACGCAGCCGCTTTCTCCGATTGCCCCAGTCTCTGCAGCGCCAAGGCGCTCCAGAACGTGGTTTCAGAGATCGCGTGGACCTGCATCTGTTGAAAATCCCCTTCGCGTGAAGCTGCCTTGTCCCACCAGCTCGCTGCCTGATCTCTCTTTCCGAGCGCGTCGTACGCCACACCTAGCCAATAGTCGACTGCGCTGTCGCTTGCGAGCAGATGTCTTGCCTCGCTCAAGGATTGCGGCGGTTTGAGCGCAGCCTCAAAGTGGTCAATGGCAACCCCAGCCCGGTTCTTTTCCAGTGCCGCCTGTCCCAGCATAAGGTGCGCTCGCACATACTGTCCGAGCACGAGTCCCTCTCCACCTTCCCAAGGCTGAAACCTGCGCCCAAGCAAGATCTTCAACGCTTCGTCGGGCCGTCGCTGCTGGTTGTAGAGGGTCGCCAGTTCCACCGTAAGATCGTCACGGGTATCCACTAGATCGCGAACACTCTCAAGCCCCGCCAGCCTGCGTTCTGGCGGTTCCCCTGTGCGCTTCAGCAACTGGTCCTGCTCATACACGATGCGAGCATCTCGTGGTGATAGCACCCTGGCCTGCGTGAATGCCCTGCGTGCCCCTTGCTCATCGCGGCGGATGTTGTAGTAGGCAAAACCGAGGTTTCGCCATGCCGTCGGAAATTTCGGATCTAAGGCCGCGGCACGCTCCCAGGACACAATAGCCTCCTCATGGCGCCGCCGATCATAGAGCAGATTGCCCAGATAGTATCGCGCGCGGGCATCTTGCGGATTCACCCGAATTGCCTCTTCGAGTAGAACCAACTCGTCCAGGCGAGAAGGAAACACATAAGTCGCGTCGGCCTCAGTCGCCCGCCGATATGCTGCAGAGCTTTCTTCTCCGCGACTAAGATAGGCGCAAACCAAGCCCAGCGAATACGCCAGCATCGCCTGGCTCCCGTCTTTCACTTCCGGGCAGGGCGCGGAGAGAACGCGGAAAGCATCATCGAACAATCCGGCACGCTGTAGATCGAAGCAGAGGTCGAGCCTCATTTGGCCATCCTCGGGCGCTTCGCCAGACTCCAAATATCGGCTCCAGATGTCAAGCGGATCGAGCGCGCGCGCCGCCAGCAGCGTCTGCCCGGACTCGTCCTTGCGTCCCAGCCTGTCCAGAATCATCGTTTGCAGATTCCGCGCATTCAGGTTGTCAGAATCGGCTCGCAAGGAACGCTGGACATGATCGAGGGCACGCCCCCATGCTTGGTTTGCGCAATCGATCTCCGCGAGCCGGTGATATGCGGGCCCACGCCATGCAGCATTCCATGTGGACTTGTAAAACGCCTCGTAGGCCTCATCCTGTCGCCGCTGCATCAGTAACACGAGCCCGAGGTTGTAGTGCGGCTCTCCGTCATAGGGGTTTGGATTGCGCTCGGTCAGCCTCTCGATCGAGGTGCGAAGAAATTGCTCCGCGGCCGCGAATTCACCGCGTCGGAGATGCCACCGGCCCAGCGCACAATTGGCACGACTGTCCTTCGGATCGCGGCGAACCGCCTCGCTCAAATAGGGCTCCGGACTGCGGGTCGCGTGACGGTACTGCTCCAAATGCAACCCGATCAAATACAGTTCGTCGTTGGACCGCACCTCTTCCGGCAGCGGCGGTTCGGTCGCAACTTCAGGTCGTGTCACCGGAGCGATTTCCGCCGGAGCATAGCGCAGGACCGTCTCGCCCGCAGACTCGAGCACGATCTCCAGATCCTGAATCGCGGTGGGAACGGAAAACTCAACACAAACGGGTAGCTCCGGTTTTAGATCATTCAGATGTGCCGCAATCTCCCGTTCATTGCACTTCAACCGAATTGCGCTTCCTGGCATAGCGCGCGTCACCATCAGGTTGAGCCGCGCTATGTCCCGTTGCCTCTCGACCCGGAGAGCGGCATCGGTATTGGCAACGTCAGGCACACCTATCTTGCGGATCGGATACCAGAACTGACTAAAGGCCTTGGTCTCTCCCGGCGCGAGAAATGAAAAGTCCGGCTGATTATCGGTGTACGCACCTGCCATCAACTCGATGTATGGCCCATCCGAATCCGTCAGGCTGCGATCCCAGGCGTACCCGAATTCATGATTGCCCCAGGTCCACTGCTTCTTACCCGGAGCAATGTGATGATTGGCCACGTACACCACCCCGGCTTGCAAGGCATGGTCGTAGCCTCCGGCAAAATCCCCGCGGGAGCCAACCGCCATGTAACTTGTCGGCACCGGAATGTTCGCATACCAGCCGAGATCGTTGGCCGCATAGGACCCATCCGGCACATAGTGCGCGGGCTTTTCCTGCTCCGGAACACCGCATGTTGCGCGTTTTCCATAGTCAACGCCATAGTAAGTTCCCTGGCTGAGCGGAAACTCGGTTACTGCGCGTTTGGCGTGATCCGCGACGAAGCGTACATCTTCGGGAAGAAAGGACTGGTATTTCTCGTGGACCCGAGTGGCAACATTCGCCCACCATAAAAACGTCTGTGTGTCCGTCGTCCGGTTATACAGGCGCACTTTCAGTTCGAGGTATGCTCTTCCCGGGCGCAGGCAAAGGCCATGCATCCCCTTCATTCGCGACATGGGATCATGATCACTGCACCATACGGTGATCGAACCATCCGTATCGCGCTCGATCGACACTTCGACTGGCATGAACGTTGCCGGCCGGTGATGCTGCGGCCAGTTAAACTCCACGCCTCCCGAAATCCATGGGCCCGCGAGCCCCACGAGGGCGGGCTTGATCACGTTTTGCCTGTAGAAGAAATCGTAGTTGTCGATCTTGTCATAGCCCACATGAATGCGTCCGCCAATCTCGGGGAGAACCATGAAACGAAGGAATTCGTTTTCCAGGTGGACTGCTTTCCAACTACGGTTCTGCGGCTCGGTATCCACGCGATCGATTACGGGCAGAGGGTAGACGCGCCCGCTGCTGCCCTGGTAGACACGCTTTTCCAGAAAGAGAGGATTTGGATCCGGCTCAGCAGGCATATAAGACCGCATCACCACCGGCTCTTCCCAAGCCTTGACGATGCCTGTCCTTGTAAGCGGGGCCGAAGGAAGCTGCAATTTTGAGAGACAATCTTCGGCGCTCAACGTCTCCGCACCGGGGTTCGAATCAATTCGATCTACCATAATCTGCCCTTGAGTAAACTGACTTAGCAACTTCCTCGACCCCGAATCGGCCCAGCGATCGATTCACGCGAGGTTCTTCAATTCCTTCGCGAACGTTTCCGTTAAAGCCATATTAGAAGACGCATCCCCCCGGAAGAGCATTTTCACTCCGGAGATCGCACCGGAAGGCCGAGACTGAAAGGAACAAATCCCGAAACTTCGAATGAAATTCGACAAAGATCTGCGACGTGCAAATTAGAAGTGCTTGTAATCGCTTGATTCGATGGTAGACGGCATGGAATGCAGCAAGTTTTCTAGTGTCGGATTTGGATGCAGGATATCCGGCAAAGCAATAAGACTGAATGCTAGCTATTTCCGTTTTCTCCTCGACTTCGGAGGGACGATTGTGGAGACGTGTTTCTCTAGTTCAGCAAGTCGCCTCTTCAAATCCCTCATCTCTTCAATGTCAGGTTGTTTCTTGTCGTTACTGCTGCCTTTCCGCGGAGGTTCTGACGCCGCGGGGGGGATTTTGTCTTCCGGGGTCTCCTGATTGACACGTAAATTCTGCATAAGGTCAAACGGATTCAGTGGGCTAGGCATTGCGCGATAGGTGTTCTGATACAGGTCGGCCATCGCCTTCATGTACTTCAGCGCACTTTCCTGGCTCGCGCGCCCCGACGCTACGACCATCTGGCGCAGCAGATCGAGAGGAAGACTGGACTCCGGCGTCTTGGCGTCTTCGACAATAATTTGGGTCAAAATCAGCCGCGTGATGTCCTCGCCTGAAGCAGCATCGATCACTTGCAGGTCATTTCCCTGCCGCAGCATCTGCGCCACCTCGTCGAGATTCACATACCGGCTGTTGGTGGTGTCTAGAGGCGCCGGTTCTCGTACTTCTTGATCACCACGGTCTTCTGAGCCATAATTTTCCAATTTTACCCCTTGACAGCCTTCCCCAATGGCGTATCATGAAGTCGTGCTGCAATGCAGCATTAAATGCAGCACGAGGGTATGGAGGAATCAAAATGAACGCGACGAAGAAGACAAATAGTGAGCCGATCGCTCCCGATGTAACAGAAAAAGTGGAAGCCCTGGAATCTGCCGTCACTCTGTACATCAAGGGCGTAGAGCGTCTGGCCGAGATTCAGAAGAAAGGCATCGATCTTGCCGCAAAGCAGAACGCCGAAATGATTGACACTTGGAAGAAGTTCGCCAGTGCGGTCCCCTATGCGCCGGCTCCGGTACTTCTCGACTGGGCAACCAGTGCATTCGAGCAGTATGCCGACGCCCGCAAAAATGCAATTGACCTGGTCGTGGAGCACAGCCACTCGATGGCGGGCTTGGTCAAGAACGGCACATCTTCGGCGGCCAATGCCACTGAAAGCGCTGTGACGCTTGTGAAAGATTTGGTAGACCGTTCCGTCACGACCCAGAAGAAGGCACTCGAACTCTGCTCTGCACAGACAAAGACAGTTTTCGAAACGCAAAGCGGGTGTCCGGTTTCGCCGGCACGCCAGCCGCAGCAGCAGCCGACTCATTCCAGCGCGGAGTGGATACGTTGATTGCATCCCAGGTGGAGTTCTTGGACATCGCTGCCAAGCCGTTCACCGCCGTGCATTGAGAAACCAGGCAGTCTGCGAAAAAGCGATCCCGAATCTGGACGGCGCATGCGATTCCAAGGATCAGATATCCTGGGATCGCAGGTTGCGCGCCACCAATGCAGGTGTATGCTTCTTGAGACTCATGGAAGGAGAACCTATCATGAGCGAAGGAAAAAAAGAGAACGCCAAGCCGTTTGATCCTTTCGAGCCGCTCCGCGAAATGCGAGATGCGTATCTCGACTCCATGGCCAAGGTAATGGTCGAAACTGTCAACACTGAAGGCTATGCCCAGGCCAACGGCGCCATGTTGGACAGCTATCTTACTGCGTCGGCGCCGTTCCGCGAGTCTCTTGAGAAATGGATGGTTCAGACGCTTCAGCAGTTGTCCTTGCCTTCACGGCAAGAGGTTGAGGCCCTGGCGAGCGTTTCACAAATATGGAAATGCGGCTCGATGACGTCGACGCCAAACTGGATCAGATTGCAAAACTGATCGCTGAAACGAGGCCCGTCGCCGCAAGTCCACCCGTCGAGCCCGCCAAGTCCGCGACCCGCGCAAAATCCCCTGATTCACCTGCTTCGAAGGCGCACGTGCCCGCAAAGCCTAGCGCCAGCGGAGCACAGAAATCTACGCGCAGACAGAGCGCCAGGAAAAGCGAGAGATAGACATGGCCCAAGCTGCGGTTTTCCAAGATCAATTGGCAGGTATGGAGGAACGGCTTAGAACGGTAAACAGGTTAATGACCACGAAAGCTGCGATTGCGCAAACCCCCAAACAGCTGGTTTGGACGCTGAACAAGGCAAAGCTCTATCGCTATATTCCCGTTGTTCCGCCCGAAAAACGACATCCGATTCCTTTGCTGCTCATTTTTGCTTTGATGAACCGACCTTACATTCTCGATCTCCGGCCGGGTCACAGTTTCGTCGAGTTCATGGTCAACCAGGGGTACGACGTCTATCTCCTGGACTGGGGAGCCCCTGGGTTTGAAGACCGGCACATGAAATTCGACGACTACACACTCGAATACATGCCGGAGCAATTCGCAAGGTCAAGGCACTCTCAGGCGTGCAGGAGTTCAGCATGCTCGGGTGGTGCATCTGGCGCCATTCTCACCACATTTACGCGGCCCTGCGCCCCGACGATGGCCTGCGCAATCTCTTGTTGTTGACCGCGCCGCTGGATTTTTCCAATCGACAGGGATTGACCTTTGCCCGCTGGACGGACGAGAATATTTCGACGTCGAGAAGGTCCTCGCCGCTTTTGGCAATATGCCGGGCGAAATGATCGACTACGGCGCCAAAGCCCTCAAGCCGGTAGAGAATTACATCACAAATTACTAAGCTTTGGGATAACCTGGATAACCCCATGGTCGTGGAAGCGTGGCATGCCATGAATACCTGGGTTACAGATAACATCCCACTGGCCGGTGGCGCATTCCGCCAGCTCATCGTAGATCTGTACCGCAATGATCGCCTGATGAAGGGCGAGTTAATCATCCGCGGCCAGCGCGTTGATTTGCGCCGCTTGCGCGCCAATCTCCTCACTGTCATCGCCCAGGGCGACCACATCACACCGCCGTGCCAGTCAGAGGCAATCCTTTCCAAGATCGGAAGCACCGACAAGGAAATCTTTCATGTTGCAGGAGGCCACATCGGCATCATGGCCGGAAGCAACGCACACAAGCTGACCTGGCCACACATTGACGGATGGCTTGGCCCGCGCTCTCAATAGTCAACACGGACCAGCCACTACCGGGCCGGCAGTCCCATGCGAACACATCCGTCGACAATCGACCGCTGGCTCACCATGTAAACGCAATCCGGAAAATGCGTCCTTTGAAATCTGTTTCCGCTGGGGCAGTTCTCCGATAAGCGTAGAAGTTGTCTTGAAAGGGCACGGCTTCAGCCGTGCCGCAAAATGCGCATAAAATCTGTGGCTTTAGATGGGATGAGACGGCTGGTCTCGCGGAGAGCTAGGCTTTCCGCAGCGCACTCGAGGTGCTAGAGGAGACCAGCCGATGAAGAAGGTTAACAAAGTGTTACTGCAAATGGAAATCGCGAAGGACAAGCCATCGATGACCGTGGGTTTGGATATTGGCGACCGGTACAGCCATTACTGTTTGTTGAACGATATGGGCGAGGTGGTCGAGGAAGGGCGCATTCAGAGCACCGAGACCGCCTTTCGGCGGCATTTCGAGGGCGAGCCACGCCAGCGGATCGCGTTGGAGTGCGGCACACATTCGCCCTGGGTCAGCCGGCTGCTCGAGACCTTGGGCCACCAACTGATCGTAGCCAACGCGCGCAAGATTTCCGCTATCACCGCCAGCGAATCAAAGAACGACCGCAACGACGCCGAACTGTTGGCCCGGTTTGCGGCCCACGATCCCAAGCTGCTCTCGCCGGTCCAGCACCGCAGCCTGGAGCGGCAGCAAGACCTGAACCTGATCCAGGCGCGTGCCACGCTGGTGCGTGCGCGGACCATGATCGTCAACGCGCTGCGCGGCCTGGTCAAGAGCTCCGGCGGTCGCTTGCCGGCCTGTTCCACCGAATCGCTCCCCGTCCGCGTGCGGCCATCGATTCCACCTGCTCTGGCGGCAGTAGCCCTCCCGCTGCTCAAGCAGATCGCCCTGCTCAACGTCCAGATCGGCGCTATGGATCGGCAGATCGAAAGGCTGGCAGCCAAGTATCCGGAGATCGGAGTCCTGCGCACCGCGCCGGGAGTAGGGCCGCTGGTTGCGGCCGCCTATGTGCTCACTCTGGATCGGCCGGATGCGGCCAGTAACCGCTCTGCGGGCGCGTTTCTGGGCCTGCGTCCCGGGCAAAGCCAGTCGGGCGACTCGGACCCGCAGAAGCATATCTCCAAGACCGGTGACAGTTACCTGCGCAGTCTGCTGGTGCAGTCGGCGCAATACATCTTGGGCCGCTTCGGTCCTGACTCGGCACTGCGCCGCTGGGGCTTGAGGCTGGCTGCCAGCGGAGGCAAACGAGGTAAAAAACGCGCCATCGTGGCCGTGGCCCGCAAACTCGCGGTGATGCTGCACAGTATGTGGCGCAGCGGCGAAAGATTCCAATCCTTTCCACAACCGGCAACGACTGCAACCGTAGCCTGAAGCAAAGCTCATCCGAAACGCCCAGGAAGGCAAACAGGTTTAGCAACAGGTGGTCAAGGCAAAACAATCTCGCGTCCGGGTGACTGCGTTCAGTGGCTTGGCCGTCACAGGCCGTGCTTTAGATAGCAGCCCCAATTCATCACCATCGGGTCCCAACAGGCACCGAGCCCACAGCGGCTCAATTCGGTCGCATAGAAGCCCGAGATGAATTCCAAAGACAATTGCAACCGCAAAAGCAAAAACGCCAATGAATGAAAAAGCAAAAACACCTTGACTCAACCAGCCGTCTCATAGAAGCCCCTGAGGG
>CAVQZQ010000048.1:0-45253 GCA_963718435.1 uncultured Acidobacteriota bacterium
AGGCAGAAGATTGTGAAGTTATGCGCACTGACCGAAGGCGAGTTGTGGGATGATGACCAGTTCGCGGAGCTTGAGCCCGGTGGTGATAACCAGCTTGCCGAACTGGGTAAGGTAGTACTTGTAGGCGCGGCCGGCTTTGCGGATCAGCCCATGCAGGCGCAGGCGCTTGAGCAGCCGCGACACCTGGGCGCTGGTCTTTCCCGATAGGAAGCGGCGCAGGGTCTTGTTCTGCATTCCGCTGATGTTGAACTCGCCGCGGGCGATGGTGCGGAACAGTTCGTCATCGCTGGCGTCGAAGAAGTTGAAGCCGGGATACGAGCGGTCCTGGTGCCGGACCGGCTGCGACAGCTTGTCGAGTTTGTTGCGCCCATTGCGGGGATCGTCGATGGTAGATAGGAACTCCAGATAGCGGCGGTTGGCGGAGGCCAGCAGTTCGCGCAACACGGGCAAGCTGTAAATTGTCTTCTGCATGGAAGTCCATTTGGTCTCGCGTGAGCCGTCGCGGTGTTCTACCTCGCGGTAGTGCTTGAAAAAGGTCAGGTCGTTGACCGTGGTCTCGATGCGCAGGATGAGACCGAACTTGTCATAGAGTTTGAGCGAAACCGGTCCCATGGTGTGCTTGATCCGGGTGCCCTCGATGCGGACGTTAAAGCGGTTGCCCATCTCGCCCTCGAACTGCGGCACCAGCTTCTTGTCCAGGAAAGTGGCGATGTTATCCGGCTTGACGGTGTGGATCGCCATGCAGCTGAGGTTCTCATAGATGGGTTGAAGATCGGCCTGTTTGCGAAATACGATGTCGGTCGCGTATTCGCACTGGTCCACGCTCCAGTGATAGCTCGCGCCGAAGGCGCGATGGATGGGGCAGAAGCGGCGCGCAACGCATCCAGCCTATGATGCAGTTGTTTTGCGTCCAACTCATCGGCGATCCGCTGCGCCCGTGTCCAGTCGGAAATGTGGACGAAGGCATTGTCCAGCAGAGTGAAATCCACCTTCCGTTTGCGCAGCCGCGCAGCAAGCCAGTCATGCCCGTTGAAATAGATTTGCAGACGGCAGGGCAGCCAGGTCGGCACGCGCACGTAGCACAGGCCCAATTCCTCGTCGATGAAGTAGAAGTAATAATGCAGGCGCTTGCCGTCGTCGGGCTTCAGAAAAGTCCTCCCCGTCTGCTTGTCATGCCACGGCTTATAGGTTGAGCAGGGCTCCATGGCCGACAATACGCACACCAGTCCCGGATGCTCCCCGCGCTGCGCCAGCGCTTCCTTCACGCGGTCTTCTTTGCGGACATTCCGCTTGCGCAGGAACTCGATTTCGATGCCCGGCCTCGGCCGCCACCCGTTCCGCGTTCTCGCGCAACTGGTCGCGGAACGGCTCCGCGAATCGCGGGTAGTCGAAAATCCGCACCTTCCCGCTCGTTCCGATACGAGGTCATTCCTGCCGGCGTAGCAGATCTTCGGCAGAGTACCGAAGATCAGCACCGTACCAGCAACTCAGCACTCCCGCAATCTGAGCTGAATACCGCTCGGTCAGAAGCTCAATGTCCACTGGGAAATGATAATCAACGGCCTGTTTGGTTCCGGCTATGCCGGTTTAGGCAGGTTGAATGTCGCGTGGCCGACTGGTTCTCATTTTTTGTGCGAACTTGCCGGCTGAAGATGACGGGCGCGTTCGTACAGCTTCACAGTTGTACAGTTTCACAGCGCTTTTTTGCGGATTTTCAATCTAGGCCATTGAAAATAAAGCATTAACGTCAAAAACTAGCGACATTTGCTTGCATTTACATGCGTTTTTTGCGCACATTTGCTCACATTTGGTATGTATTTGCGCGCTCGAGCTGCGCGTCGAATCCGATGTTCATCCGCTGTGATCAAGGCACAATTCTCATGACGGCTGTTTGGGATCAGGTCTCCGCGCCGCACGAGTTTTTCTCTTGTTGCTTATGAGTATGAGCTGCCGGGGGAATTAATCTGCAAGTTCAGCGGACACTCTTGGGAGGATTTGACTCCCTATCGCACCACGACACCTTTGAGGTTGGTGGGGGGAGGGGCATTGAAGCGCTGCCCACAAATGTCGTGACGCTATCGGCTGGCAGTGTATAGGTGAAGGAATTACCTGCCACTGAGACGCTCGACTGCGCAGCGAGATTCAAACTCGCAGAGGTAATCGTCGGGATCAATGTTGAAAACGCGGGTGCGTTGGTAATGCTAAACGTTTGCGACACCGCCGAAGCGGTATAGTTGGTCGCGACGATCACCAAGGCATTGATGCTTTTGTACGCTGAAACGGTCACATCGGTTTGGGGAAGGTGCGTCGCATCGATACGGCTATAACCGGGGCGCACAAACTTGCTGTACTGAGCCAGCACGTAGGCGCGTTGTGCGATCGTGCCGTTATTCGCCAGCAATCCTTCGTCATCGGTGTTGTTTGCATCAATCAGCCACCAATAAAGCCACGCATTGGCGTTATCGACAGCGATCCGCTGGTCGATGACCGCGGCCCAATCAAGAGCATTTGTCATGTCGCTGTTAAAACCAGATTGGCAGAGCTCGGTCCATAATCTGACCCGCACGAGGTTTCTGTTTCCCAATACTTCTTCCCCGCGGGCCAGCCGGAAGGGTAGGGGTTGGCGGCCACTGTGTTCACGCCGCTGAGGCTGGCATCGTAGTCATGCCAATTGAATCCGCCAACGTATTGGGCACATAACGAATCAGTGGCGCAGGCAGCACCTAAACTCGATGACGCGGAGGAGGAACCACCCTCGGGTACAAAGATGAGCGTGGACAAGCCTGCCGCCGCAAACGCAGGGCCCAGATTCGAATTTACGAAGGTATCGATGTTCGACGCCGACCAGAGGGCACTGTCGTAGGACTTGCACTGATCCGGCTCATTCTGGACGGATATGGCGTAGAGAGCGATGCCGCCTTCTGTTTTCAAACTCTGAACAAAGTTGGCAAGCCAGGCAGCATACAAAGCATAATTTGCGGTTGCAAGCGCACCTCTTCCCGACCCCTCGGTGCAATCGAGGCTTCCGTTTGTGGTGTAAGCAGCGGGTGGTGACCAGGGAGAGGCATAGACTCTTCCACCATTTGCAATCACCGCCTGCATGTCCCCGACAACCGGCCCAGCGCAACTCTTGCTCACGCTAGCACACCTTCCGGCGGCGCTATTGGCGCCATTCGGGACTGCCACCCTGAGCAAGGACAAACCAAGCTGACCGGTTCCTGTCCCAAAAAAGAAGGCTTGATCGGCCGCCGACATGCTTTCGTTCATAAACGCATCGGATGCGCCGAAGCCGTCGATGACCTGGTGAACATTCGTCCAGTTGACCGTAGCTGTCTGCCCCCGGGAAATGCCGGATCCGACCAAGAAGAGGAAGAAGGCCACTGCGAGAGTTGAAGCTAGAAACCTTCTGTGCATGCGGGGCCCTCGTTTCAAGAGACATGGCCAGAATCTTGTGCGTTGACCAAGTGGCAGCGGATGAGAAAACAGACACTGCGCTGAACAATAAATAGCTAAATAGCTCATTTTTTCTCGCAGATAATCTAAGGAACAACCCTTTTATCAGGTACTTTTTGGTAGATCGAGGATTACTTAAGTGTTATGACGCGGCGCCTCTGGCATGCAGCCACATGAGGCACGCGTGGTGGGGGCACGCATCTCGAAAATCAGACCATATTGACGGAGGAGTAACTTCCGGTTCGCGGTCAACCACCCGGAATATCAGAAATCGACAGGTCGCCGACGGAGGGAGCAGGGGCCTTCAGGCCCCTGAACGCAAGTTGGCAATAGAAGCGGCTTTAGCCGCGGGCCTTTCGCTTATGCTTCTCATGTGCGACTGGCACCGCAAGAAACGCGCACCTACTTCGTGACCGCAGTAACGGCGCAACGCCGCAGCCTTTTTCAGGTGACGGCCAGCGCGGAGCTCCTTCAACGAACCATCCTCGAATATCGCAGCCAGGGAAGATTCCTCCTGCACGCATTCGTCATTATGCCAGAACATTTTCATGCCCTGATCACGCCCGCTCCAGAAGTTTCGCTTGAAAAGGCCATGCAGTTTATCAAGGGCGGCTTTTCTTTTCGGTTGAAAAGCAAGCTGGAGGTGTGGATGCGCAGCTTCAACGAGACGCAAATTATGACGAAAGAGAAGTTCATCAACTGTGTCTTGTATATCGGGGACAACCCGGTATGGCGGTGGCTCGCTTCTGCGCCGGGAATGTATCGCTTCAGCTCGGCCGTGGGTGGGCCTTTGGACGCCATGCCTCTGCATCTTAAGGCGAAATGAGGCCCGGGCCTGAAGGCCTCTTTTGGGGGTGCTGGTTTCAGGGGCCTGAAGGCCCCTGCTCCCTCCGAAATGACTCCGGGCCCGCGCCGGATCAGGTCATTCCGAGCTTCGGCGTTCAGACGCGCGCAACCTTCTTGCAGCGCTTATCCTCGTACATCTCCTGATCCGCTCGCGTTACCAGTTCTTTGAGTGTCTCGGTGGAGTAGTGTTCAGCCGTGACGTGGCCGATGCTGAAACTGAGAGGAAACTGCTTATCGACGTCCAAGCTTAGTTCGGCGGCGATGGTCTTCAGACGCAGAGCGGCGACCTCGATGCCCAGCATGCTGAACTGACCGGCGACCACGAATTCATCTCCGCCAAAGCGCCCCTTCACGTCCGCATCGCGAAAGTTAGTAAAGATGAGTTCGCCGGTTTTGGCCAGGTACTTGGACCCTACGTTGTGACCGAGATGGTCGTTGATTTTTTTGAGGCCGTCGAGATCGAGAAACAAAACGGAGAAGGGCATTTTGGCGCGCTGGGCAAGGCGCAGGGTCTGTTCAGCAAGCAGGTAGAATCCGCGCATATTATAGAGGCCGGTTAATTCATCGCGCAGGGTCAGGTCATGAATCGCCTGCTCCATATCGTTGATGCGCCAAACGATCATCATCAACAGGACCAGCGAGAAGGTGACAGCGAGAGAGGTCAGGAGCGCGGGGGCTAAATGGGCTGGAATGAGCCCTGGAAAGGCGATTCGGGCTACGCCCACTTCACGCAAGAAGGGCCACACGAGAAGGACGGGGGCAAATCCGCGGGCGATTCTGCTGCCGATGCCGCATCCGAGAAAGATGGAGAAGACGCCGAACTCAGATTGCCGGAGTGTGACGACAAGGGTCAGCAACATCAGGCTGAAAAGAAACTGGGGCGCGATGAGGTCGGCGGCGGTGAGGCCGAAGAGGCCCATGGTGCCGAACAAGTCCTGAGAGAGCAGGACAAGCGCGAGCAGACAGAGACAGGAGACCAACGCGTCAGAGACACGACGCTCAAAGACGGTGTCGTTGCGCACAAAGATCATGACGACAGCGAGGTAAAGGAAGGCGGCCTCGGAAAGCGAGGACAAGCCGGTGGAAGCGGACCCCGCTTGTCCGAGTGCCGGCAAGATGATGGCCCTTGCCACGGCGGAGTGCGGAGCGAGGCTCGCCAGCAGCATCGCCATCGAGCTGAACGCCGCGACCAGGGCGACATAGCGACTGAAACGCTGCACGAGTTGCGGGTTGCCCGGTTCGGACATTGCCAGGCTCAGTGCGCATAAAACCGCCGTCAACGCCACGGGGACGCTCAAGGGCGTCAATGTGACGCGCAGCGATTCACCAAACTGGGGGAAGAGCCAGATCGATATGACGGTGACGAAGATGAGCGCCAGCAGCGAAAGGCAAATTCGCTGAACGATGAGCATCCTATGCAGCCGTATAGGATCCGGCTGGCCGGGAGGCAGGGTTGGGAGAGGCAGGCGCATGAATCGAATAAGGTTTTTAGAGCTAATCGAGATTCATTATCCTACGGGGCGGACTTCTGGTTTGATCGATTCGGCATTTTCCCGGCCAGGGGTAATGCCGGCTGCGTGGGGATGCCGGGCTATTTTCTCAAATCAAAGCTGAGGAGATGGGGCAACGGCATTGGGGCGATGGCAGGCTTCGCGTGCGGTTTCCTCTGTTTCGAGGGGTGTTTCGAGGAAGGCATCGAAGAGGACCTGATAGAGGCCACTGCGGGCGGTGAGTCGTTTCTGACGCTTGCGGAGGAAATCGAAGCGGAAGGGAGAGCGCCTTTCTGCTTCGCGGAGAAACGCGGGAGAAAAGAAGTCGCTTGCATTGGCGACGGCCCCGATGATGAGCGATCGCCAGCTCATGCGCATGAGGTTTTTGAGGGTTGAGGTGCCGGTGGGCAGGGCGTCCATTGCGGCTGCGACCTGCTCGCTGAAGTTGAGCAGCTGGGTGACCAGGCCGTCGAGCTGGATGTCGAGAGCAATGGCGTGCGTGAAGAGGGTAACAGAGCCGCGTTGGAGATCTTCCCGGATGTCCTGCAGGTCGTCTCCCAGTTGAAGGAGCACGCCCCAGGCGAAGGCGAAATTGCTTTCGTTTTCGTCGAGAACACCGCGGGCAAAACAGGCGTCGGCGAGGACGGAGGTGCCGCCCTTGGCGCAGGTGATGCGGAGAATTTCGGCGGTGGGGGGAGGGGCATCGCTCCGCAGCTGGGCGAGGCTCTGTTCCTGGGCACGGTGAATTGCCAGAAGGCAGTCAAAAATCTGGGGATAGGAGGCGCGTGGGTATTGGTCTTCGATCAATCCGACAAGGGCCCACGGCGCGGATTCATGTGGATCTGGGGTTGAATTGCGGCCGCGCAGGCGGTCGCGGAGACGGGTGCTAAAGCGGATCTTGGCTTCCGCGGTGATGTCGCGCCGGTCAAGGTAGTTGTCAGTGTAAGGGTAGAGGAGGCTGTAGCCCAGGATGGAAGGCGTCAGCACAGCGCGTTCGCCGAGGAGAAGCTGAAGGCCGCAGGCGGTCCAGGCATTGCGGCAGGCCTGGGTGATGTCGGACTGAGTCAGGGCGGGGTCGAACTTTCGCGCCCATCGGGCCAGTTCGGTGCCTGCCGGCAGGAAATCATTTGAAATGAGATCGATCGCGGCGGGTTCGAGATCGAGCGCGGTCCCTGCGAAACGGGCAAAGGAGGCGGTGACGCGATCCTGTGTGGCGAGGCGTTCGGATTGGGAGCGGGGGGCACGTCTTAAATCCCGCTCGACGGCGCGTTGGCCGTCGTCGGAGGCTTTCTCGCGGATGCGGTGGTCGAGAGGATCGTAGCGGGGACCGGGTGGGAGGGGCAGGGCGGCGCAAGCGTGCCAGATGTCGACGGTTTGAGCAACCTGGTTTTCGACCCACGGCCAGGTGAATTCTTCCAACATATCTTTGCATTACGAAAGCGAGGTGAAGAGTGTTCCGGCGGAAGCGCGGGTGGCGGAATTTTGCGTCGGCAGGCATGATTTGGCCCGCGCCTGGCCCATTTTGTGCGTGACTTTCCCGCGCAGGAACGCTCCCGTGCATTCTGAGGGAACCAAACGGGATAAATCTTCGTAAGACCCCCTATGCAATGCGTGGGTACATTAAGCTGGAGCGTGATGGGGCTGGCGGTGCCGGCAAGACCTCCGCGGCGCGGCCATGAGCCCAGCGAGGCGGGCGCTCCGATCCCGCCGGCAAGGGGCACATCCCTTGG
The DNA here is from genome assembly GCA_963718435.1 of uncultured Acidobacteriota bacterium. Lineage (GTDB taxonomy): Bacteria > Acidobacteriota > Terriglobia > Terriglobales > Acidobacteriaceae > Telmatobacter. Next base: position 7,520 of record CAVQZQ010000048.1, read on the forward strand.
TGCTGCGACTGCGGCGCCGGGGTCTCGCGCGACGCGCGAGGAGGTAAGACCGCTGGAGATCGACTGGTCTCAAATCGTCCGCCGTTGCATGGACGGGGATTCCGGCGCATGGGCTGAGCTGGTTCGTACCCACCATCGCCGTGTCTACGGGCTGTGTTATCGGTTTACCGGGAATCCGGCAGACGCCGAAGACCTGACCCAGGACGTATTCCTCAAGATTTATTCGAATCTAGCCAGCTTTGACACGGCGCGCGGCAGCCTGCAGGTGTGGATCACGACCATGACCCGCAACCTGCTGGTGGACAACTTCCGCCGTACGCGCAATCAGCGGGCCACCGGTTCGCTGGACGAGGGCTGGGACGTTACGGACGAATTGCGGCCAGTGGACCGGCTGGAACGAGCGGCCTTTCGCCGCACGAGACGCAGCGCAAAAAGGAACTGGCCAAGATGGTGCAGGATGCTTTGGCGAAGGTTTCAGTGGAGCTGCGCGAGGCAGTGATACTGAGAGACTTGCAGGATCTGGATTACAAAGAGATCGCCCAGGTTCTGGGCATACCCGAAGGGACGGTAAAGTCCCGCATCAGCAGGGGCCGCGCGGAACTGGCACGCCTGCTGGAACGTAATAAGCGGGAGGTGATGTAGCCATGGCAGACCGCAGTACACATACCGAACTCTCCAGCCTGCGGACAATGGGAGACGCTCCTGGCGGACGCACTGGACGGGCTGCTGCAGCCCGAGGACGAGGTGACATTTACCTCGCACATGGCAATCTGCCCGGCCTGCACGGCACTGTTTGAGGAAGCCCGCCGAGGGCGCGAGTGGCTGGAGTTCCTCTCGGCCGAGCCGGATGTCCCGGAAGGGTTTCTGGATAAGATTCTGGCGGCGACCGGCCCCGGGCAAGTGGCTGGCTACGGACTGGTGACGGGCGGCGGCAATGTTGTGGTTATGCCTCCGGCATGGCAGCGACCTGGATTTATGGGGCGCGTGCGGCGCTTTGCCGAGCCCCGGCTGCTGATGACCGCCGCGATGGCATTCTTTTCAATCGCGTTGACGCTGAATCTGACTGGAGTTCACCTGAACGATCTGCGGCTCTCCAATCTGCGGCCGAGTGCGATTCGTTCATTTATGGAACGTCGTTTGACGATGGCTTCGACGCCGATCATCCGCTACTACGATCATTTACGCCTGGTTTACGAAGTTCAATCGCGCATGCGGGAACTGCGCCGCACGACACAGGGCGAAAGCACTGGCAACCAACAGCAGCCGAGCAGCGGCCAACCGGCTTCACCGGGGGAGTCCAAACAGACTCCCAGCCGCAAGGATGGAGGTTCCCGCGTGGACCCTCCACAGCAATCGGGGTCCCCGGCACTCCATGATTCTCTTGATTATCTTGAAACATCCCTTACGCTTAAGGACCGGTCCGCGCATTCCGGCGGCTCCCTGCTCCAGCGGCAAAGACCTGTCGTTGGGGATCCCGGCTCCGCAATAGCAAGACGGGAAAGGAGCACAGTATGGACTGCGTAAATCATAGTGGTGTGAGTGCAACAGCCTATTGCCAGAACTGCGGAAAGCCGCTCTGCGCAGGGTGTGTGCGCAATACGGCATCGGGGCAGGTTTTGTGCGAACCGTGTGCCGTGTCATGGCAGAATCTGCAGCAGCCGTTTGTCGCTCCTCCGGCGGGCGGCCCGAACCCGGTAGCTGCTGCTGTACTGGGACTGATTCCCGGCGTGGGGGCCATGTACAACGGGCAGTTCATGAAGGGCCTGATTCACGTGGTGATTTTTGCTGTGATCATCAGCATCACCACGCACTATGGGCTCTTCGGCTTGTTCATCCCGGCCTGGGTTCTGTACCAGGCGTTTGAGGCCTATCACACTGCGGTCGCACGTCGCGATGGCATGCCGCCGCCCGATCCGCTGGGTTTGAATGAAGTGGGCAACTGGCTCAACTTCAGCGGGCGTCAGCAAACTGGACAGCCTCCGATGCCTCCGATGAATCCGGGTCCGAATCCCGGACCGCCCGGGGCGCCTGGTGGATACCAGACACCTTATGCGGGACAGGGGTATACGCCGGTTGCCGGGTTTACCAGTACGGGATACGCCAATCCTGGCTACACCAATCCGGGCTATGTCAATCAGGAATATCCCGATCCGGGCGTGCCGCCCGTTCCTCCGGTACCTCCAGTGCACTGGCGCCGCCGTGAGCCGATTGGCGCGGTCGTCCTGGTGGGTATCGGACTGATTCTTCTGTTGAACGAGATGGGCTATGTGGCCGAACGCTTTCTTCATTTTCTCTGGCCGCTGCTTTTCATTGCTCTAGGCGTGTGGCTGATCATTCGCCGCATGGGTGACTCACGACCCTCTGGACCAGGCCCCGTCCAGGGCGACCCCGGCTCCAAGGGAGGCGCACAATGAACCGCTATATCCTGATTCGCCGACTTACCGGCCCATCCATTCTGCTGCTTCTGGGCGTAGTTGCCCTGCTGCACGAGGCAGATCTAGTGAGCTGGAATTTGTTCTTTCCCTTGTTGCTGATTCTCATCGGGGTGCTGAAGCTTGCGCAGAGGGCAGCACTGGCGGCGGGCGATGAGCCGCCTTATCCGGGGATGTATCCGGGGCAGTATCCCGGAGCGCCCAATGCTTACGGCGGGGTCAATCCTGCCGCGGGTTCTCAGCAAGGCGTGGGGCAACAAGGCAGCGCGATTGTGCCGGCGCCGCCGCAGGATTTCGGACGGGGTCCGCAAGGGGGACAGTCATGAGTACGCCTCCGTACACACCACCGGGTGGCGGGGCACCGCCGCCGTACGATCCGCATACGCAGTGGCGGGTCTATCGGGAACAACAGAGGGCTGCGTGGCGAGCCCAGCGCGACGCGTGGAAAGCGCAACAGCACGCATGGAAAGCAGGTTACGGAAGCGCGTATGGCCCGCGGGTACCGTCGATTGTCGGCCCCATCATCCTGGTGGCCATCGGCATCGTGGGCGTGCTGCTTTATAGCGGCCACATTGCGCCGGTTGAATTCTGGAGCTGGTATGGCCACTGGTGGCCTCTACTGCTGATCGCCGCAGGGCTGGCCATGTTGGGTGAGTGGGCATTGGACCTGCGCCGGACCACGCCTGTACGTCGTGGCGGCGGGTTTGTGGGCATTCTGATTCTGTTGGCGATTCTGGGATTTGCCGCCTCCGGCTGGAATGGTTTTTGGGGCCCGATGCGCGCGCAGTGGGGGGACCACGACGATAATTTTTTCAACTTCTTCGGTCTGCCTGAGCACGATGTCGACCAGCAAGTGCTGAATGTGCAGATTCCCGCCAACGCCGCGATCGAGATTCAGAATCCGCGCGGAGACGTGAGCGTGACGGCCGGCGATGGAAACAACATCGAAGTGCAGGGGCATGAAGTGGCATTTGCCAACTCGGACGATGCCGCGAAGAAGATTTTCGAAGCCGAAGCAGCGCACGTAACGGTGAGCGGGAATTCAGTCCTTTTGAAATCGGAGAGCAATCAGAGCGGGCGCCTGAACCTGGCCATTACGGTACCCAAGAACGCGCAGGTCAGGGTGAACTCAGGGCACGGCGACGTGACCGCAGCCGGTCTCGGGGCCGGACTCAACATAACGGCAAGCCATGGCGATGTACATTTGAGTACAATCGCCGGCTCCGCGCAGGTGCATTTCTCCAGTGACCGGGGAGATTTTTCTGCGCACGATGTGCAAGGCGACGTGACCGCAGACGGCAACTGCAATGATCTGACTTTCTCTGATATCAAGGGCAAAGTCTCGCTGAACGGAGAGATTTTCGGCGACGTTCATTTTGAAAATATCGCGGGCCCGATCCACGTGCACACGTCGATGACTGACCTGGACATCGCCCAGTTGCCCGGCGACCTGACGCTGAACTCCGACGACCTGCGGGTAACCGAGGCCAAAGGCCAGGTTCGGGTGACGACGAAGGCCAAAGATGTGGACCTGAGCCAGATCTACGGCGACGCCTATGTTGACGACAGCCGGGGACAGATTTCGATTGAGCCGGCCGGCAATTACAACGTGGAAGCGAAGAACGGAAAAGGCGATGTGGAACTGACGTTGCCTCCGGACGCGTCTGTCGCGGTTGACGGGCGAACGCATAACGGCGACATTGTGAGCGATTTTCCGTTGACGATCAGCGGAGACGAAAGCAAGACGGTCAACGGGCACATTGGCTCCGGCCAGGCGAAGATCAGTTTGACCGCGGATGTCGGCGACCTGCGCATCAAGAGAGGCTCGGGATTCCCGGCTGCGCCGCCGACACCTACGGTGGGTGATGCCGCGCCCAAGCCGCCGGTCTCTCTCAAGGCGCCACATCTGAAGGCGCCAACGAATCCACAGGAGCAGCCAGTTACTCAATAGGGCGTGACAGCAGATCGCGAATGAACTGGAATGGGCGCGGAGGAGTTCTCTTCCGCGCCTATTCCGTTCTCAGAGCTTGCATGGGGTCGAGCCGCGAGGCGCGCCATGCGGGCACGATGCAGGCCAGGGCCGCGACCAGCAGCAAAGTCGCTGCCACCGCGGCAAAGACTGGCGGATCGAGTGGCTCTGTCTGGTACAGCATGGATTGAATTTCGCGCGTTGCCGCAGCGCCGGCTGCCAAGCCTAGCACCAGTCCAAGCAGGGCGGGCCGGAATCCATCGACGAGCATCAGGCGAAGCACCTGGTCCCGCTGCGCGCCGAGCGCGATGCGAATGCCGATCTCGTTGGTGCGCTGCGTAATGAGATAGGCAAGCACCCCATAGAGGCCAGCGGCAGCGAGCATGAGTGCGATGATCGCAAAACTCAGCACCAAGAGCGAATCGAACTGCGAGTCGATGGTGGATTTGCCGATGGAGTCGCGCAAGGTCATGACATCAGAAACGGGCAGATCAGGATCGAGCTGTCCGACTACTTTTTGCACGGGCAATGCAAGCGCCTGCACATCGTGCGTGGAGCGAACGACGATGGTCGCTCCGCTATAGTCGTTTCCGTAGATTGGCCAATACAAGGTGGGCCTGGTGGGTTGCGTGATGTTCCACCGCGTATCGGGGACAACCCCGATCACTTCATAAACAGTGGTGCCGGAACTTTTCTTAATGTGCTTACCGACCGGGTCTTCGCCCGGAAACAGCACATGCGCTCCCGATTGGCTGAGCACGACTACATGCGCTCGTTCGAGGCGCTCATCCGCGGTAAAAATGCGTCCGTGGAGCAGGGGAAGCTGAATGGCCGCAAAGTATCCCGGATCGGCACCTCGCACCATAAGATCGGGTACCTCATCCTTTTGCAGTGGCGGATGCTCTACCGGGCTCATCGTATCGTCGCCTCCCCAGCCCTCTCCGGGTGCAGTGCTGACGAGTCCAGCGGCCTGGACGCCGGGGAGCGCGCGAACGTGTTCGATCAAATGCTGGAAGAACGCGACCTGCTGCGCCGGCTGTTTGTAGCGAACCTCGGGAAGGCTTATGCGCATGGTCAGCACATTCTCCATCGGCACGCCGATGTCGTTGCTGCGCAGTCGCTGATAACTTTTGAGCAGCAGGCCCGCTCCGATGAGCAGGACCACGGTGAGGCCGACTTCCAGCACAAGAAGGATCTTCCGCAGGCCGGCGCGTGCGGTTCCGGCGCTGTGGGTCCGCGAGGATTCGTGCAGGGTTGCGAGCATTTGTTTGCGGCCGGCGCTGAATGCCGCAATGAGTCCTGAGAACAAGGCGCAAAACGCGATTGTGCCCAAAGTAAAAGCCGCAACGGTTGCGTCGATGTGAACCGTGTCGACCCGATTCATATCGCCGCGCGCACGCACCAGCCATTGCAGGGCTGCCCACGCCAGCAGGAGCCCGAGTGCTCCGCCGGCTGCCGAGAGGAGCAGGCTCTCGATGATCCGCTCGCTCAGGAGGCGAATGCGTCCTCCGCCCAGCGCGGCGCGAATGGCAAGCTCCTTGCTTCGCGCGGCGGAGCGCGCCACCAAGAGGCTCGCGACATTCATGCAGGCGATCAGCAGCACGCAACCGGTCGCGGCAAGCATTGCGTAGAGTGGGGTCTTATAAGTCTCGACGGCATCATCGAGCATGGTGCGGCCAATTGCGGAGTCGTGAACGGCTGGTTGGGGATGAGCAATTTCGATTTGCTTCTGTACAGCCTTCAACTGATCGACGAGGCTGGCCAGCGTGACGCCAGGCAATAAACGGGCAGGGACCAGAAACTCATGGTCGTCAAAGGTGGTGAGCAGAGAGGGCGGCATTTCGTGCGAGGCGGGTGTCCAGATCTGAAGTTTGTTGCCACCAAATGAACTGGAAAAAACAAAAGACGGCGGCAACACGCCGATGACAGAATACGGCTTGGCATCGAGCCAAATCGTCTTTCCAATGATCGCAGGATCGCCGTTGTAGCGCCGCATCCAGAAGGAATTCGTGAGCATGAGCGTCGCTGCCGCGCTGGGGCGATCATCTTCCGGCGCAAAGCTACGCCCGAGGGCCGGGGTGACGCCGAGCATGGAGAAGAAGTTCCACGAGCACCATCCCGCATCAATTTTTTCCGGGAGCTTTCCTCCTTCAGCGGAAACGTTGTAGTCCTGCCATGGCGAGATCAATGCCATTTCCGCAGAACTTTTTGTGGCGCTTTGCCAAATTGCAAAGCTGCCTGCGTCGATTGGCAAATAGGGGAAGGGACTCTTGAATTTCGAGTCAGCCTCGTAGAGCGTGACGAGCCGGCCCGGGTCGCGAAAGGGAAGCGGCTTGAGCAGTACGGAGTGCACGATCGTGAAGAGGACCACGTTGGCGCCGATGCCGAGTGCGACGACGGCAATCGCCACGACTGAAAATCCAGGAGTGCGGCCCAGCGTGCGAATGCTGTAGCGCAGGTCGCGCAAGAAGAATTCCAGCCAGTTCCAGTTCCATGTTGCACGGGATTGTTCACGAAGGAGAGCGGGATTGCCGAAGGTGCGCAAGGCTGCGTAACGCGCATCTTCCGCGGTCATGCCGGAGTCGATGTTTTCTGCGATTTGTTGGTCGAGATGAAATTGGAGTTCGTCGTCGAGACGCGAGCCGGCCTCGCTGCGCGCAAAGAGCATCTGCAATTTCATTCGCAACTGCGCCAGCCAACGCATTTCATTTGCCTCTTTCTATTCCATTCTGAGAGCTTGCATGGGATCGAGCCGCGAGGCGCGCCATGCGGGGACGATGCAGGCCAAGGCTGCCACCAGCAGCAGCGTTGCGGCCACGCCGGCAAAGACCGTGGGGTCGAGGGGGTGAGTGTCATACAGCATCGACTGAATTAGCCGGACCGTGGCGGCACTTGCCGCGAGGCCAAAGACGAGGCCGAAGACCGCCGGGCGCAAGCCGTCGATCAGCATCAGGCGAAGCACCTGTTCGCGTTGCGCGCCCAATGCGATGCGGATGCCGATCTCGGTCATGCGCTGCGTCATGAGGTACGAGAGGACTCCATATAATCCGACGAAAGCGAGTACCAGCGAGAGAATTGCAAAGGCCAGCACGAGGGTGGCGCTGAAGCTGGCATTGCCGAGGGACTGTCCAATGACTTGCTCCATGGTGAGCACGTCGGAGACGGGCAGTTCCGGATCGAGTGCCGCGATCTGCTTTTGCACCGGAATGGAGATGGCAAGAGGATCGGAGGTGGTGCGGACCGCGAGGGAGAAGCCGTTATCGGTAGTTCCGGCAAGAATGGGGAAATACATGGTTGCCTTGGCCGGCTCACCCACCTGCCAAAGCGTGTCGCCCACCACGCCGACGATTTCGCAGTCCATCATCTTTGCCGCCGTAACATTGAGGTGCTTGCCGATGGGATTCTCGCCAGGGAAGTACTCGCGTGCGAGTTGACGGCTGATGATGACTTTGTTTGCGCGATCGAGGCGGTCCTGGCCGGTGAAAAAGTGGCCCTGCACCAGGGGAATCTGCAAGGCACTGAAGTATCCGGGATCGGCGACGCGGTTTTGCGCATCGGGAAGGTCGGTACCGGGCTTGAGCGGAGGATGCTCGACGATGGTGAAGACGTCGTCGCCGCCCCAACTGGCACCGGGCAATACGGAGCCGAGGGCCACGGCGCGGACGCCGGGCATGGCGCGCAGCCGATCGAGCAACGTTTCGTTAAAGGCGTTCACCTTCTCGGGCTTGTCGTATTTCTGGGCGGGCAGGGTGTAGCCCATGGTGAGGACATTGTCGGTCGCGCAGCCCAGGTCGGCCGTTCGCAGGCGCATGAAACTCTTCAACAACAGACCGGCAGCGATGAGCAGGATCACGGTGACGGCAATTTCGACGGTGAGCAGTGTCTTGCGAAGGGCGGTGCGAGACAGGTTGCCACCGGCGGTGCGCGACGAGGCCTGGAGCATGGCGAAGACGGCCTTGCCAGTGGAAGAAATTGCAGGCAGCAGGCCTGCCAGCATTGCCGCGGCGAACACCAGCGCGGACGCGAATCCCAATACGGTCCCGTCCACGTGGACTCCCTGGGCAGTGGGAAGGTCTTTCCACGCGCTGGCCAGCCATTTGGTCGCGGCAAGGGACAACAACACTCCCGTTGCACCGCCCGCACAGCAAATCAACAGGCTTTCGACCAACTGCTCGCGAATGAGCGTGAATCGCTGCGCGCCCAACGCGCCCCGAATAGCGACTTCCTTTTGTCGCGCAGCGCCGCGAGCCACGAGGAGATTGGCTACGTTGAGGCAGCCGATGAACAACATGCAGGCGACCGCGCACATGAGGATCATGAGCGGCTTTTTGACGTCTCTGGCGAGGTCATCGGTCATGGAACGCGGGACCGCATCTTCAGCAACAGGGTCGGTGAGATGGTCCATGTGCACGCGGTACTGCACGGCTTCAACCTGGCTTATCGCGTTGGCAAGGCTCACGCCTGGCTTCATGCGGGCCACGACCCTGCTCTGGTGATGGTCGTGATAGCGAAGTTCTTCGGCAGTAGACACCGACGCGTAGGGTACCCATGCCTGGACGGTTGCATCGGGATAGGAAAACCATTTCGGGAGCACGCCTACCACGGTGTATGGCTTCGAATCCAGGTGAATCTGCCTGCCGACGATGGAAGGATCGCCTGAGAACCGGCGCTCAAAGAGGCTCCAGGAGAGCATGACAACGTCGCTGGCGGGATGGTCTTCACCCTCGGTGAAGGTACGGCCGAGTGCGGGCTGGACGCCGAGGAGCGGGAAGAGATTCCAAGTACCGGCGGCGGCATGAATGGCTTCAGGGAGTTCGCCGCGTTCGCCGCTGAAGTTGAACTGCCACCAGCGCCACGCCGCCATGTCTTGAAAACCGTGGGTCTGCGAGCGACAATCGAAGTAGTCGGCGGGCGCCACCACGTTGTAGTTGAATTTGTCCTGGTTTGCCCAAGCCCCGCGGAAATGCTCGTAGATCATGGTCAGGCTGCCGGGGTCGCGGAATGGTAGCGGCCTGAGCAACACGGAGCGCACGATGGTGAAGAGCGATGTGGCCGCTCCAATGCAGAGCGCCATGACGGCGATGGCGATGAGCGAAAAGCCGGGCGTGCGGTGCAGGGTTCGAAAGCCGTAACGCAGATCGCGGGCAAAAGAATCGAGCCAGGCCCAGTTCCAGGTGGCACGCGCCTGCTCACGGAGCAGAGCCGGATTGCCAAAGGTACGCAGGGCCGCGAAACGGGCTTCTTCGGCGGTCATTCCGGCGGCGATGTTCTCGGCGACCTGATGCTCGATATGAAAGCTCAATTCATCGTCGAGACGGGTGGCGGACTTGCCGCGGCTGAAGAGCATCGCGATTGCCATCGCCACTTGGTGGAACCATCGCATGGAGCCTCCTTCGCGCTTGCGGTCGGGAACGATTTATGGTCTCTCAGGGCTAAAGCCCACGATTCATTTCAGCTCTTGGCGGCACGACTAAAGTCATGTCCTGATACAAAACCTTCAATCCAGGCTGAGAGGAGTATTTCCGCAGCCGGTAAAGCTGTTTGCAGCGGCTAAAGCCCACGATTCATTTCAGCTCTTGGCGGCACGACTAAAGTCATGCCCTGATACAAAACCTTCAATCCAGGCTGAGAGGAGTTTTCCGCAGCCGGTAAAGCTGTTTGCAGCGGCTTACGGCACGGCCAAAGCCGAGACCTTTCAACGCATTCATACCCAGGACCTCGGTCACAATCGATTCCTCAGGCCTCGGCCACGATCAGATTGATGGCGGCAGACAGCCGGTTCCAGTTTGCGGTCTCAGCCTCTAGCTGCTTGCGGCCGGCCAAGGTGAGCGAGTAGAACTTGGCCTGGCGGCCGGTTTCACTTTCTGCCCATTTGGCCTTGATCCACCCTTGCTGCTCGAGACGGTGAAGCGCTGGATAGAGCGAGCCCTGTTGCACTTGCAAAACTTCGCCCGAAAGCTGTTGGATGCGTTTGGCGATGGCCCATCCGTGCATCGCGTCGGGGAGCAGGGTACGGAGAATCAGTAAATCGAGCGTGCCCTGAACGAGATCGATCGGCTTTCCCATACCTAGATTATCTACAACATAGTTGTGTAGACCGTCAAGGTATGCCGGCGAAAGGCGGAGCCGGGGCGATGGAACCCCTTGCCGATTGTGTCCCATTCCGTTGTATTCTCCTTTCGCGGGGGGGGATTTTCGCCATGATGCATAAGCCCATTCGGGTGATCACCGTGGAGAGGGAATACGGCTCGCGCGGGGGGGAGTTTGCCCATGACCTGGCGGAGCGTCTTGGCTGGAAGCTGCTGGACTCCGAACTGGTGACCGGCGCAGCCAAAATTGCCGGCGTGGCGCCGGAACTTGCCGCGAAGCTCGACGAGCGGCTCGATCCCTGGTACTACCGCTATGGCAAGGTCTTCTGGCACGATTCGGCGTACCCGATGACCGGAATAGGGGAGGACCAGGTCTTTGATTCAGACCGAATGCTGACACTGATTCGGAAGCAGATGGAGGATGCCGCCAAGCTGGGAGAATGCGTTCTGGTGGGCCGGGGAGCGGCCTGCGCCCTGGCCTGCCATCCCGGCTGCTTTCATATCTTTGTGTATGCCACATCGAAGTCCAAGCGTGAGTGGTTTGCGAAGACATTTCCGGAGCAGGCGCCGCATGCCGAACAAGCACTGGCTTCCCATGACAAACGGCGCGCCGCCGTCATTCGCAAGTTTTACCAGCAGGAGTGGTGCGCCCGCGGTCTCTATCACATGCTGCTGAACTCGGCGATGGGCACTGAGGCCATGATCGAGGCGGTGCAGGGCGCTGCCGGGTTGGGAGATGGAGCCCGGGAGACGGTGTCGAGCCAGATCGGGCCGACCGGGGATAACTGCTAAATGGGGATGCGCGGAACTCGTGCGGCGATGCGGGTAAAGACTTCCCAGGGGATGGTCTGCGCGGCTTCTGCATGATCGAAAGCGGTAATGGTTTCGCTACCCTGTGTTCCCAGGAGGACCACCTCGTCGCCGGGAGAGACTCCAGGAATGTCGGTCACGTCGAGCACGGACTGATCCATGCTGATGCGGCCTACCAGCGGTGCGCGCTGGCCGTGTAAGAGCAGGCTAAAGCGATTGCCCAGATGGCGAGCGAGCCCGTCGGCATAGCCCACGGCAACCAGTGCGAGGTGCATGGGCTCAGTCGCCACGAAAGTTCCGTTGTAACCAATGACTGCGCCGGCGGGAACTGAGCGGAGGCTGACTACCCTCGATTTCCAACTGAGTACGGGCTGAAGTGAACGGCGCGCCTCGGCGAGGGGTGCCGGTTCCACGGGCTCAAATTGGGGATCGTATTCCGGTATGAGGCCGTAGAGCGCGAGGCCGGGGCGGAGGAGAGCCTTCATCTGATGGTGCACGGCTAACGCGGCGATGGTGCGCGCCTCGCCCGCGAGAAGAGCGGCGGAGTTGCCGACGTTGAGCCAGTCGGGATGGAGGCCGGCAGCCTCGACTCGGTCCAGCATTGTATCGGTGCGGGCGAATTGCTCGTTGGTTACGCGGCCGTCGGCCTCATCGGCGGCGAAGAGATGGGTCATGACGCCTTGCAGCCGGAGCGGCGAGCCGGCGACGAATTTCGCCAGAATGGGGGCCAGTCCTGGACCATCGGTTCCCTGGCGGCTCATGCCGGTGTCGATCTCAAGATGCACCGGCAACGCTCCATCAGGAAGGCCAGCTTTGCGCGCGGCACATTCCAATTCGTCGAGTTGCCAGGGCTCCCAAACCACGGTGGTGAGCTGGTGGCGCACCACTTCGTCTGCCTGCCCGGGGAAACTGCCGCCGATGACGAGGATTTGCGACTCGGGGCAAATTGCGCGCGCGGCCACGCCTTCTTCTACAGAGGTAACGCCGAGCCAGTGTGCCCCGGCGCGCACGGCCGCCGGAGCGCAGAGGGCTAGCGAGTGGCCGTAAGCATCCGCTTTCACGATCGCGAGCAATTCCGCATCGGGAGTCGCCTGGGTAGCAAGAAAGCGGAAGTTGTCTTCAAGGGCGCGGGTAAGAATTTCAACCCAGCAGGGGCGCGTTGGCATCAGGGTATCCAACTGATAGTTTAGGTCATTTCTCCAAGGCAGGAGAGGGGGGAGGACTCGGACGGAATCAATCAGAGAACTGCGCGAGTTGTTCCGGCGTGGGTTTCGGTGTGAAGAGGCTGACGACGATCATGGCGGCCACGGCGGCGAAGAGCGCGGGAAAGATGGCGTCGCGCTGGGCGAGGAGTGGGGGGAAGAGGCCTTTCACTCCCGGCGCATCCCAGGCGAGCGTCACCACCGTGCCGGCAGCGATGGCAGCGACGGCTCCCCATGCGGTGACTCGCCGGGAATAAAAAGCTGCGAGCACCACGGGTGTGAGGGCGGCGGAGTAGATGGTGTAGGCCCAGAGCATTTTCTCGAGAATGCTTTGAGCGTAGATGGCCTGGTAGAGTCCCCAGCAACCGAGAAGCACGACCGCCAATCGCGAGACGATAAGGACCCTCTTGTTTGATGCGCCCGGTGCGATGTAGCGCACAAAGACGTCGTTAATGAGGTTGGTGGCGGGCGAGAACAGGTAATTCGAAGCAGTGGAAATGACCTTGGCGAACACCGCGCCCAGGAGCAGCGCACCGATGAGAGCGGGCAGGCCGTGACGAGCGGTGTAGGGGATGATTTCGTAGGGCTGGCGGGCTACTTCGCCGGTGGGATAGAGTGCGGAACCGATGACGGCAATTGCCACAATCAGTGTCTCGAGTACGATGGTTCCGAGAATCCAGCCAACGACCGAAATGCGCGCATCGCGTTCGGATTTTGCGGAGAAAAACTTCTGATACATCACCTGGTTGCCGAGCATGAGCAGCATGGTCGGGACCAGGAACTCCAATGCGCGGGTGAGGGTGAGATTGCCCAGAATCTGGAAGTGTGTGGGCGGCAGTGTGGCGTGAAGGCCGGCCCATCCACCGGCTTTGAGGAAAAGCATGGGCGTCGCAATGATGCAGATGACAGTGACCAGGGAGCCGATCGCGACATCCATATAGGCCACCGAGGACATGCCGGCCAGGGCCGTGGTGACGATGACGAAGACGGCGATGATGTAGGTGCCCAACTCCGGCGTGATGACGTCGGGAAAGATAAGATGCAGCACGTTGCCGCCGCCCTTGAATTGATAGCTGGTGATTCCGATATAGGCAAAGAGGATGGCAAACGTGCCGAGCACGCGCGCCGTCTGGTTGTAGCGGGCCTCGAGCAGATCGGGCAGCGTGAACTGGGCGAATTTGCGCGCGCGCGGCGCAATGAAATAGATGAGCAGCAGACCGAGCCAGCCCCCGGCAGGCTGCCAGAGCGCGGCGAATCCATTTCTGTAGGCGTTCTCTGCCCCGGCAAACAGCGACCCGGCGCCAATCCAGGAAGTCAGCAGCGTCAGCACAAGGACTGCGGCGGGCAGGGAGCGGCCGGCCACCAGGTAGTCTGCCTTGGTTTTAACGCGAGAGGTGCGATAGAGCGCGACTGCCAGCAACGCAACGACAATGCCGATCAGAACCACAACATAAAGCTGAGACATCCGTGCGCTTCCTCGCTAGCTTTACGGGATGCCAGAAGTGTACCGGATGGGACGGGCGGACCGGGTGAGGGCTGGCGGGGCCTACGCAGCGACACTGGAGAGCGGGCCCGACGTTGACCCGTCAACCTGCTGTTGCTAAACTGTAAATGCGGGGTGGAGCAGCCCGGTAGCTCGTTGGGCTCATAACCCAAAGGTCGCTGGTTCAAATCCAGCCCCCGCAACCAATCAATCAATCAGTTACGAAGATCTTCAGATTGCAGCCCCCGCCGCTGATTGCGCGGGGGTTGCAGTTTGGCGCGTCCTTGGCCGCTCCTCTCCTTCCTTCTTATCAAGAAGATCAATGAACGAAACGTTCGCGCCAGGAATCAAGTGGCCGTATGTGTCGACGGTTATCTGGATCCAGCCGCGCCCCATCTGTTCCTTCACGTAAACAACTGATGCGCCGCGCTGAATCAGAAGGGATCCAAACGTATGTCTCAAGTCATGGAGACGGAAATGGCGAAGGCCAGACTCCTTGAGAATGGGAACGAAAACGCGATGATACAAATTATCCGGATCGAGGATGGTTCCGTCGGCCGCTGGAAATACCTGCTCCCTTGAGATGTCAGTCCTCCCCGCTTGCCTGGCAACGTTGAGACGCGCGTCCCGGATTCCAATGAGAACCCGGCGCAGCTCCCGTGACATATCGACCCGTCTGGCTTTCCCGCTCTTGGTCGATGTGTGCTCGCGTCGTACGAAATTGTGCTGAACCAAGATGAATCGATTGCTATCCTTGTCGTCTTTGCCAAATTCAATATCCCCCCATTCGATGGCAACGAGTTCACCGCGCCGCAGGCCTCCCCTCACTGCCAGCAGGAAGAGTGGCCCGTACACAGGGAAAATGCGCGCCGCGGTTTCCAGAAAGTGCTCCACCTCTTCAGAAGTCAATGCGACTCCTTTTACATCCGAGATTCTGCCGGCCTTGGTGAAGCGGCCAAGATTTGCCGCTGGATTTGATTCGAACAAACCATCTTCGATCGCGTTGTTGAAAATAGAGCGCAGGATGCTGAGGGCGTTCCGCAAAGTGCCACGCGCCAGCTTCTTGGCGACCAGGGCATTGATGAAGTCCTTAATATCGTTTCTCTTGATTTGATCCAAACGGATCGAGGCGAATCTCGGCCGGAGATGTTGTTTCAACACGCTCCGGTATCCGTCGATCGTAGATGTCCTGCAAGCCAGTTTGGCATGATCTTTCATCCAGGAATCCGCGTATCCACCGAAGGTGGGCATCTCCGAATTAGTTTGACCGAAAACACCAATGTCTCCGAGAGCAAGCTTGGCCTCCAGCACTCGCTTTACCTGCACGGCTGCGGCACGGTTCTCGCCTATGCACTTCGCTTTACGCTTACCATTGCGGTTGATGAAGACGTACCACTGGTTGTTCTTTTTCCTGAATAGTGACGCCCACTATGCGGCCTTTCTAAGTTGATCAATGATCTGGTTTGCAACCTGGTCCACGTCGATCGAGTCCATTGTTTGATATGGGTGCGTCTCGAGCCAGCAATCAAAGACGACGCGTCTAACGAGGATTTTGCCGCCTTCCACTTGCGAAGCGGGCAGAGGGTTGATGGGTAGATGGATCCATTCTCGAGGGTTCTGTCCCGCACACGGAGGCATACTGCTGGAGGGCTTTAAGGTCCAACCATTCGGGCTGCAGTCCGTGTTTTGACAGGTCAGTCATCATCCTTCTTTCAATCTGACCGAGGGAGTCGGCGGCCCACAGATTCCACCGACTCTCTTGGAGGTTGATTTGTCTAGGAAGAGGTTAGGTGCGTTCGAACAGCAAGGCTCCTAGAACTCCCCCATCACGGCATGATCGCGAGCAGCCTGCGCGCTGCGATGATCCAGCGACGGGTAGAACTTAGTGGTCGTAAGAGGGGTACTGTGACCGAGAATGAACGAGAGTGTTAACCAATCCCCTCCGAGAGCCATAAAGCGCGTCGCGAACGTGTGACGCAAAACATGAAATGAGCGGGCCGAACCCGATCTGATTGCCAATTGCGCAGAGGTGATGGGCGGAGCGGCGGAACAGTTTCTCGCGGGCTGAACCAAAGACGAACTCCGACGCAAGGTCACGGCCGTGACGCGCCTCAAGCAGCTGGAGGTCCGCGCGCCGATGGGGATGTGGCGCTCGCACCTAGTCTTTGAGGAATGAATCGTGAGGCGGCGATTAGGCAGATCCACGCTTAGACCAGCGGAGATCCCTGAGCTCCTGCAGGCGCATGCCGGTGTTCACCATGATCCGGATGATGTCGGCCAGTCCATGGCTGTTAGATTCGTGGTCGCAGATTGCAAGAATGCGATGAACGTTTTCGTTGGACAGATGCTTGGGCGCCTGATAGGAGCGGCGAGCGTGCTGGTGAGTAGCAAAATGGTATTCTCCTTGCGCGTTTGCGCGGGTTCAACGTCTGGTTGTGATTGAAGCGTGGTGCGTAGACTTGCCGGCGATAATCGTTGTACAGATGACTACAACCTACTGCCTGTTAGGGACGGGTCCTATCGGGGAAACCACCTATGCCGAGGACCCGAACGAATCCATCGCGGCGAAATATTGGCGCGCCTTCATGTCCTCGGCGAGACGGAAATACCTCGTGGTTGTCTGGAAGCTTGAATGCCCCATGAGCGACTGAAGAACTAGAGCATCCATATTTGCGTTGGCGAGGGTCGTCGCGAAAGTGTGCCGCATTGCGTGAACATGCATGTGCTTGATGCCAAGGCGCCTGCACCACGTGGCGAGAGTGTCTTGGATTGCGCGTACAGAGAGACGTGCCTTCCTCTCCGATATGAAGAGCGCAGGGCAGCTGTCCTTCCGCGTTGCCAAGTACGCCCTGATGGCGTTACCCGGTTCCTTGTCGGAGTAAAACCGCCTCTCCTTGTTGCCCTTGCCAACCACGGTGCCGGGCGCCCAAGTCAGGTTGGTCTTGGTTAGGTCCTCGCTCGGACTCCTCCTCCAGGGTGTCAATGTCGAGCTGAGCGAGTTCACTGACGCGCAACCCGGAAGCGACGGCCAGAGAGAAGATGGCGCGGTCTCTCAGATTGTCGATTCCGGCGAGCAGTGACTCGATCGAGGCGTTGTCTATTGCCTTGCCGCGAGGGTCCCACACTTGGCGCTGTCGAGGGCTCATATCCTTAAACATCCGCATTGGATTCGTACGTTTCGGATTGAATGCGCAGATGTACTTGAACAGGCTGGCAAGCACGGCGAGTCGCCTGGCAATCGTGGCTGGCGCCAGCCCCGGTGTTTTGGAGCGGCCTGCCATGGTGGTCATGTGCGCTTTGAACTCGCCAACGACCCGGTGCGTAACCTGGCGAAGCTTGATGTTTCGATCCTTGAGATAGCATGCGAAGAAACTCAGGTCGGCTTTGTAGGCCTTGATTGTCTGCGGACTATATCCCCTTAATGAGAGATCCGTTATGAAGTCGTTGATGTCCACGAATTCCTTCTTGGTGCACAGAGAGTTAGTGGGAGAGTTAGTGGGTTTACTGTTCAGTAACGTTGCGTGTAAAAGAAATTACACGCAACGTGCTGTATCCTTTTCCGTCAGCTTGCTTTAGCTAGCGGTGATGGTTGGTTCACGTATTTGCGGAAGCTGGAGGTCACCTTCCCTGGCTGTTTGCGGTTTTCCCGCGCCTTGGCCATGGCCTCGTTGTAGCCACGCGATTTGACCGCATCATCAACTTGCGAGTATCCCTGCATCGCCGAGAAGGAGGCCCACCGACCAATGGACATGATTGCTGCGGCGTTTGCGCCGCCAGCTACGAGGCGTGTTGCCATCGTGTGTCTTAACTTGTGTGTGCTCCATTTCTCGAGACCTTCGTCGTTGAACTGATGACCTTGGTATGTTTTGCATAAGATTCGCGACATCGCGGTATGCAATGTGTTGTTGAAAGGCGTGCCATAAGGACCGCATAGCAGGAAGTCGTGAGGGAGCTTTGGATCGCGCTCAGCAGACCAAGCCTCGAGGAACTTGACTGTCTTGTCGCTGAACGGGACCCAAGCTTCGACCATCGTTTTGTTGGGCAAACGAACAAAGAGGCGCTGCCTTTTGATGTCGATGTCCGACGTCCGAAGATTGCACAGCTCGCCTATCCGCAGACCGCTCTCTTCAGCGATGGCCACAGCAAGCCGAATGACTGTAGTGCCGCGCAGATTGAGAAGAGACCAGATGAACTGCATCTCTTCCTCGGTATAGGGGCGCGGTAAACGCTTGGTTTTCGCACGCCGGTGATAGCTGGTCACAACAGGGTTCGCAAGGTTACGCCGGCCGATGGCGATCAGCCATTTGAAAAAGGCCGAGATCACCCAGATCGCATTCCAAACGGAGGGCTTGGCTGTTGCTTCACCCCATTTGAGGAACTGGGTGATGGTGATGGCCGTGACCGTGTCGAGGTCCGTAATCCCCTGCTCGTTGGTGAATTGGAGGAAGAGTGCCAACCCTCATCCTGCGTCACCATTGCACGCTTGCTCAAGCTGGCGAAGGCGATGTACTCATCGAAGAGAGGACGATACGCGCCACAGCGAGAATCGACGAATGAATTATGAGCATGACGGGTGGCATGCTCCCGGGAACAATACCTGTGACACCCCTCCCTGGACCGAAATTCCACTCCGCATAATGGGTCTGCGCATATGGGGAGGGTGTCGCACTCCCATGCGCGGCGTTTGTAGCGTCGTCCCGCAAACCGGGAATCTTGTGTTCGGCGGTAAAATCCTTCCGGCACGTAATTGTTGCAGCTCGGCAGGGAACACATAATCTGGTTTGCCGGGATGAACTTGGCCGTGGCCTTTCCACCTTGAGCTCTCACGCCGCTCCCGCACGCCTTGTTGTCGCAAACGAAAACCGTCCGCGATATGCTTCAGCACCTGGCATTGTTTTGCCGCATACGCTGCATTGCGGTTCAACTGGTACCTTCCTCTTACCCATCTATCTACCTCTCCTGTGCGCAGCGTC
Source organism: uncultured Acidobacteriota bacterium (assembly GCA_963718435.1). Taxonomy (GTDB): domain Bacteria; phylum Acidobacteriota; class Terriglobia; order Terriglobales; family Acidobacteriaceae; genus Telmatobacter. The sequence continues at coordinate 26,478 of CAVQZQ010000048.1, forward strand.
ACGGTATGACTGGATCAGCCGCCAAACGTCGAGCGAGTTAAACATCGTTACCCCACGAACCACTCTGGGTGTCAGTTGGCCGGTGTTGACAAGCCACCGGATATCGTCATCGGGGATTCGGAATATGCCTGCCACGTCAGGCCAGGTGAGCCAGTTCGGCCGAACGCCTATGACCGTCGTCCGCGGCATGGCAGCCTCCTGGCGAGATCGTCGACCTCATCTGAGTCGAACCGGAGGTGCCCGCGAATCCGTATCGGAAACAACATTCGAATCGATGAGTTCCTCGAGCCGGTCCTCGTCTATATCCAACTCATCCAGGACCTGATCCCGGCGCAACAACGTCCTCTGTACTCTGGTTCCCATATGCGATTCCCTGCTTGAACCTTCCTGCCGGCGGTGTGGAGTCTTTGCCAGCAACCTCAGAATGCAGGGAGTCGTCTGAGTACCAAATGCGACTCCAACTTCGAGCTGCAGTGATGTTGTGTATTGGCTCGGGACCTATGCGACGTCGCGCAATTTAAGTACAAACTAAGTCGATGAAAATAAAGTAGATCGTGCGAAAGTTGCGCCATGTCTAAAATAGGATCAAAATGATTCTATCGCTATGGCAACATCAAGGAAGCCCCCCCTCTTGTCGATGGTCAACCAGGTCAACAGACCCTGGACATTCTGTTCTGGGCGCTGAATCAAGCCTTGGATGACGATGGGATATCGATCCTCGACTGGGCATTCATGCAACGCGCTTACAAGTGGAGTGGAGGTGTGCCGTTCAGCGCGGTCTTTCGTGCCACAAATCAATCAAAGAACAACGTGCGGCGGGCGGCAGCATTTCTACAGGAATCCGGGTCTGGGTGAGGTGCTGAAGGATCCGAACTACCGCCGGGCACGAATCTTTAAACTGAGCACGAAAGGCAAAGCTCAAACACTCCGCATTGAGTCGAGGTTCGATGCCAAGTTGCGAAAACTGCTGGGTGCGAATGCCGAACCATCGAAGAGAGCGCGAGAATCCAACATGTGCTTGTGGGATGCGGAACCGCGGATTTCTTCCCCCTGGCGATTTGGCCGATCGGGCGACTTACGAAGCAAACGGTTTGAAGGAGGATCCTCCAAGCCGAAACATGATCCAAGCGCCGAAGCCCGTTAGGCTGCTATCGGAGCCGGAAGAGATTCCGTTCTAGCATTCGGACTGCAAGCATAATAAGGAGCATCGATACGATTTTCCCGATCATGAGAATTATGAAGTACCGCAAGTGAGTCGCCTCCTTCCTTTCTGTCAAGGCTTCTTCGAGCGCGTGGTGTCCGGATATCCTTGGTCATCACTTCCTAAGCCCGCGTTAACGTGATACAACTCCCTTTAAACGTGTCTTCACAATTCTCAAGACGGGCTCCTGCTCACCCCGATCCTTTGCCACCTTTGTCAAATGGCCAGGCGGAAAACGTTGGATCGCTAACGAACTCGCAGAGTCCTTCCCAAGCAAGGTGGGGCGGTACTACGAGCCGTTCTTGGGTGGAGCGGCCGTTTTCTTCGCATTGCGTCCAAAGCGGGCGGTTCTTTCTGATTCAAATGCGGACCTGGTCAATTGCTACGTTCAGATCAGGGATAACCCGGAGTCTGTTCTAAAGCATTAGGTCGACTCCGAAATACCGAACAAATATTACCGGGTGCGAGCAGAGAGTCCTACGGACCCCGTCGATCGTGCAGCTCGCTTGCTTTTCTTGACATCGCTGTCATTCAACGACATCTTCCGTCAGAATCTCGCAGGGATATTCAATGTTCCCTACGGCAGGAAGACGCATTTGAACCCCGCAGAACGGGAGAGAATCATCGCTGCAAGCGAAGGGCTTCAGGGTGCAAAAGTGACATGCGGCGACTTTGAGAAGTCGACTGAAACTGCGAGGGTTGGTGATCTCGTTTACTTTGATCCCCCCTACACAGTCGCTCACGGGGACAACGGTTTCGTAAAGTACAACGCGAAGATCTTTAGTTGGGACGATCAGGTCCGGTTAGCAAAGACTGCTGCGCGGCTTTCTGAACGAGGATGCTTCGTCTTCATCAGCAATGCCGACCACCCATCGATTCGCTCTCTTTATCGTGGGTTTCGGCTGAAAGTCCTTCAGCGCCACTCAAAGATCGCGGCATCAAGCGCGTTTAGACGGTCCATTACTGAATGTCTTTTCTTCAATGCTGAGGTGATTCGTGGAGCAACTTCAAAACATCTTTGAGCGCGATGCGCTTGCGGGCGTATCGCGCAGTAAGGCACGCAATTACGAATCGAAGACGGTACACCCAAATACGCTGGACGACTATCTTCCTAAAGGTTGGGCAGAGGATAAGCGAAACCTCAGATCGGTGCGACTGACACGCCCGAAGCCCGCCGGCGTTCTCCCGAGGACAGAGTCTGGACGCTGATGTACAAGCTTGGATTCACTTATTTGTCAGGTGAGAGGGGGGCGCAGCTTGTCCTCAACCCAAAAGAGAGTGACGGCCCGAAAACCCAGATTGACGTCGTAGCCATAGATGAAGATGTCGCGGTCGCGATTGAATGCAAGTCTTCTGTCAACTTTGCCAAACGTGCTGCCTTTATTGAGGAACTTGCCAAGCACGGTGGAAACCGGGCGCGATTTATCGCGGCTGTCCGTTCTGACCTCCCGACAGAAATCAGCCGCCAGCCGGTTCTGGCAATGTTCCTGCAGAATGCCGACCTTTCAGAAAATGATCAGCTTCGTGCGAAGGAGGCAAACGTAACACTTTTTGACGATAAAGATCTCACTTACTACGAAGGCTTGGTAAACCAGCTGGGACCCGCAGCAAAGTACCAGTTCCTTGCGGACTGTTTGCCCAAAAAGCCGATTGCTGGGTTGGGAATACATGTACCCGCCATTAAAGCCAAGATGGGGGGACATAACTGCTATACCTTTTCCATATCTCCCGATTACCTACTGAAGATCTCGTGGGTGTCCCACCGTCTTAAGGGACGAGCCTCTGGATGTCGACACCTATCAGCGAATGATGGCGAAAGCACGGCTAAATAAGATTCGGGAATACATCAATCAAGATGGCATATTTCCAACGAACATCGTAATTAATCTTGAAAAAGGCATGGTCAACTTTGAGAGAGCTCAACAGGAAGATAAAGAGAATAACAATCTCGAGGTTGGGATTCTAGGGTGGCTTAGGGTCAAGCCCGCATATAAATCGGCATGGATAATTGATGGGCAGCACCGCTTGTATGCTTACTCAGGACTTGAACGTGCGGCAAAGTCTCGAGTCGCCGTGCTCGCGTTTGAAGGTCTCCCACCAAGCAAGCAGGCTCAGCTTTTCATCGACATCAATGCAAAACAGAAGCATGTTAAGCAATCTCTTCTCCTTGAGCTTTACTCTGAGCTCCATTGGGACTCAGACAAGATTGCCGAGAGAGTAAGCGCTGTTATCTCGAAAGCGGTCCAAGAGCTCGGTGCCGACAAGAAGTCGCCACTTTATAGCCGGATTCAAACCGCTGATGATTCCAAGAATGCGGTTCGTTGTATATCCATAACGGGTCTATTCGGCGCTCTTGAACGCAGTGATTTGTTCTTGGCAAGAATGAAGGAGATGAAGTCCTAGAATACGGACCGCTCTGGGCAGGAACGAATGAGAAATCCTTCAAGCGCACCGTCATAGTCTTAAAAGAATGGTTTTCATACATAAGCAAGCCAGTCTTGGATTGGTGGGATAAGGGCTCGGGTGAAGGTGGTGGCCTGGGAATGAACGACCCCATTATTGCCTGTGTGGTTGCATTGCGCAGTGTGATTGGACATTTGGAATCGGGAAAGTTACGCCTTCGTGATCTTGACTCCGACGAATTGGTTGGTCTCCTAAAGCCGTACGGAGAAACCATTGGAGATTACCTCGCCAAACTCGCCGAAGATCAGCGCAAAGTGTTTAGGGATAAGCGAGGTGTCCAGGGTCAGACGTGGAGACGTCGTCAGTACGAAAAGGCGATCCGGACGAAATACCCTACGTTCAATCCGGATGGTCTCGATCAGTACATTGAGGGAGAAAAAGCCCAGACGACCCATCGGGGAAAGCAAGCCATCGATCACATTGAGATGATGTTGCAAACCGTCATTTTGGAAGAACTCAAAAGAGAATGCGGCCTTGAAGAGAGCGAATGGTGGATGCCGGAGTTCCCAAGAATACGAGATTGAAGGTTTCTGAAAGGTGCGAGGACGATGACAATAAACGTGGTGGTAAAGAGTTCTACTTCGACCTGATCGATTACAGGCACATAGCCGCCTATTCACAGAATTGGCCCCTTTTTGAGCCAGTTCTCGGATTCGGCAAAAGGGGGTAAAGACAAGAAGCTGGATTGGCTCGACTACGTTAATGAAAAACGCAAGCTGGTCGCTCACGCCTCGGCAGCTGTTGTCTTGCCTGTGCAAGATCTCAACAGATTGCAAGAGATAGAACACTGGCTCGAGGGCCAGCTCAAAGGGGTCAATTCGAAGGAGGAGAGCCCCGCGGAGGACGCCGATACCCCGTCGGCCGCGTGAAGTGCGGAGGGGATGCATTGCAACCACGATCCGCGGGAGCTAGCAACGTTCCTGCGTGGCAGTTACTTCGTGCTCTGAGCGAAAGATTCAGTTCGAGAGAAGTTGGTATATTCCCATTCATGAGGAATTTGGCGTATGCAGCGCGGCTCATAAGGCAAATGGCATCATAGCCTTTGGCCAACGCCGCCGTTTTGAGCATTGCATCCAGCCTCCATCTCCACTCGACTAGCTTGGGATAATCGTCTCCGGGATATTCCGAAGGTTTTCCAAGAAGCTCGGTTTCAATGGTGGGCTCGTCGCCTATGATCGGATTCGAAACATTGACATGAATGGGTGTATCGAGGGGGGCGGCCCCAGAATTCGGCCTCACGAAACGTTGACGCGAGAAACTTGCCGCGCTCCTGATACGTCTTGTTATCTGCCGGCGGAACGTGCCACCAATCCTTGCGGTTGATGCGAGCAATTAGTTTGTCACGGTTTGTCTTTTCCATAGCAGAGTCTGAGTCCTCTACGCGATGATACAAAGACGCCTTTCGGGAAGTTGCGTTAGGGCCTGGCAAGAGGCGTTCGAAAGCAACCATAGCTGGTTGCGCCGGGGTTGCAGGGTCTGCCGTGATTTGCCGGACTCTGCCAAGCTAGGTTGCTGATCCTATTTAGAATCAGTGAAGCTTCTGACGGACTCATAACCCAAAGGTCGCTGGTTCAAATCCAGCCCCCGCAACCAAATCAAATTCACCTAAATCAACAACTTAGCCATTTCCACGTCGATCGGCTCAGGGTCCAACTGGGGTCCAAAATTCCTTACATTATGGTTTCCGCTGTCGGTGACAACATCGACCCGAGAGCCTCTGCAACGTGCCTGTCATCCGCGTCCACCTTGTGGGTGTAGTGGGTCATGGTGGTCTCAATCTGCGTGCCCAAGCCGGTGCTGCCTCGTCTTGAGCGGGGTGCCGATTTCATCCATCACTGTGGCGTTCATGTGCCGGAATGCATAGTTCCCGCATCTCTTGATTCCCATCGCTTTCAGCTTCTTGTCGACCCCGAGTTGCTTCAAGACGGGGTTCAGTACCCGGTTGCGGAAGTTGTCCATGCTCAATGGGCTTCCCCGCTGCGACGCAAACATCAGCCCCAGGTCATTCTGCATCCAGTGGTCGCGCTGATAGTTGCGTAATCGTTGGACAAGGTTGGAAGAGATGGCAAACGTACGGATTGCTGTGCTGGTTTTCGGCGTCTGCAACGTTCCTTGCCAGACGCTCTGCTCGATGCGGATTGTGCCCGCTTGCCAATCAACGTCATCCACCTTCAGCCCGGCAAGTTCGCCCGGCCGCATCCCCGTCTCCGCCAGCAGCCAGAAGAACGCCTTCCATTGCTCCGGGGCCGCATCGATGATGGCAAGCGACTCCTCGACAGTGAAGTTGTAGGTGTTCTGCTTGGCAGCTTCCAGAAACCGCAGACCCTGAAATGGATCATGAACAACGTATCCCCATGTCCAGGGCCGGGCCGCGGATGTCCACCTGCCTCGGCAGCCACGGCGGCGTTTCACCGTGTTCGATGTTGGTCAGGCGAAGCAGTTCATCGCAACGATATCAGGACATGAGTACGAAGCCTTATTTGCGCTCGCTCTCACTACCGGTATGCGTCCGAGCGAGTACCGGGCGCTCGCCTGGACGGACTTCAATCTCGACCGCGGCACTGTGAGCGTTTCGAAAACACTCGAATGGCGGACAGGGGGATGAGAGCGTAGCCGGCGCTTGATCAAGCTCCAGACTTGGGTATTGGCTCTTCTTCGCAAATTGGATGAAGGATCCGAGCCTGCCGATCGCAATGCCGGAGGTCTGGCATTCGGGTCGAACCGACGAGGTCCGATTCGTGAGTCGAAGTTTATCGAGCGACACTTCAAGCCCCTGCTTCGGTCGGCTGGCCTTCCGAACCTACGTCTGTACGATCTGCGCCACACGGCAGCTACCCTCGCTTTATCCGCGGGGGTGTCGCCAAAGATCGTGAGCGAACAACTTGGGCACGCCTCGGTGGCATTCACGCTCGAGGTCTACTCGCACGTACTTCCTCACATGCAGGAAACAGCCGCCATGAAGGTCGAAGCGCTGCTGATGGGCGAGTGAGATGTTTCGGAGCAATTGTTGGCCGAGTTCCGGGCAATTGCTCCGAAACCACACGCAAATCCGCCGAAGGTTTCTGCACCTGTCCGGCAAGCCGGTTATACGTTCAGGTGGACCGGATTTGTAAACACTGGCGACCTGTCGATTCAATCTAGATCCTTAGCTCGTCGATTCTCTGTAATGCATCCCAGCCGAGATCAATGACGACGAACGTAATATCATCGGACTGGCCTCGCGCGTCGCTTTTAGCCGACCAGTCAAGCGCCGCATGGAGGATGGCATCTGCGAGTTGTTCGGCAGGTAAGAACTGGCGTTCCTTCAGAAGCATCATGAGTTCGTTGTCGCCAAAGGCCAATCCGGCCCCATTCTCAGCTTCAGTAAGACCATCCGAGCAGACCAGCAGGCGGTCGCCCGGTTCGAATCGGAATTCCATTTCCGTGTAGTGCTCAGCTGGTCTCACCCCGAGTAACAAGCCGGGGACATCCAAACGTTCGACCACCTGAACTCTATGCCTCCACAAGAGGGGAGGTGGGTGCCCTGCCGCACTGTATTTGCCAACCCCGCGTATCCCGTCAAGAGAAACATACACAGCCGTAGCCAGCTGACCAGGAGCTTCCTTGCAGAGAGTCCTGTTAAGACACTCTATGATTTCGCCGGAGGCTTTACCGCGTTCGATGGACGAGGACACCGAAACCTTCACCATGGATGCAACGAGCGCCGCCGGCACACCGTGCCCCATTACATCGGCTACGACAATCCCTACGCATCCCGGTTCCGTTCGTTGAAAGCTGTAAAAGTCACCCGCGACTGCGGTCATTGGGGCGTACCGCGCCGCGACTGTAAATCCCGGAATGATCGGCGTTGACGACGGCAAGATCGCGGCCTGTATCTTCTGGGCCGCGCTCATCTCCGCGCGCATCGAGAGCCACTCGGCTTCGTTCGTGGCAACGCGAAGAGAGACGATATAGCCGAGGCCAATCGTTAGCGCAAGAAACCCAATCGGCTCGGTGTTAGCTGCGCCGTGCTCCCAATGAGAGAAATGATCATACGAGAAGGCCATGAAGAATAGGGCGAGACCCATGAACACAGCAGGCCTGCCTTTCACCGATGGAGGCATATATCCGGCAAACCAGTCAGCGAGTAACTCGAACGGAACAAGTATGACCAGCGCAATCCCGGGCGATGGCAGCGAATGCGGTCGTTCATGAGTAGGAGCCAGGCACAACGCGGCGGTCACCGAGAGTGCATAGATCCAGATCAGCCATTTTGTGGAGAGGCGCCAACCCGCCCCGTAGAACTGACGGAAGAGAAGAAGTGCCGGAATTGCGGACAAAAGTCCCATCGACCTGCCAAAGACAAAGATGAACAATTCAGCACGATCGCCCCATTCCGGTATAAAAATGCTGCGGCAAATCAGCGCCAAGCCATAAGGGCTGGCGAACAAACCGAACCATAGAAGAATGCGATCGCGGGATACCCTTGTCCCGAAGTGCACGCAAAGAGACAAGATGCCGATAGTGAAGATCGCAGATCCCGCGATTGTCTCCAGAAGATGTGGTTGAATTGGCATGCTTGATCAGTAGTTACTCCAAATGTGTTTGGGGTTCAGTCTGCGCTCGCTACAAGCTTTCCGCAGCACTCCGGACGCTGAGGCAGGCTGTTGCGATCCCATCCTCCGCCGATGGCCTCAATCAGCAACACAGCGCTTGCCATTCGCCGCCCCAGGATGTTGACCGCAGTAAGCTCATCAGAGAGATCGGCGTTTTGAGCGGTGATCACTTCAAGGTAGCTCGTCACTCCGCCTTCGTACCGAGAGTTTGAAAGATCGAGGGATCGTTGTGCGGCTTCGACGGCTGATGCCTGGACTCCTGCTTCCTGCTCTAGGATCCGCAGTGCAGCCAGATTGTCTTCAACTTGCTGAAAGCCGGTCAATACTGTTTGGCGATAGGACGCAACGGAGGAATCGTACGACGCCTTCGCTTCGTCAGTTGCTGCGCGCCGGCGGCCGCCATCAAACAGCGTTTGCACTACCGATGCTCCAACCGACCACATGGCGCTTGGACCCTGAAGAAGAGTGGTAATGCTTCCGCTCTCGAATCCACCGGTGCCGACCATATTTACGAGCGGATAATACGCTGTCTCCGCTAAGCCTATCTGCGCGTTCGCCGCTGCCACTCGGCGTTCTGCCGCAGCTATATCAGGGCGTCGCTCGAGCAACTCCGAGGGCACGCCAATCGGAATCGGCGGTGGCGGAGTTGTGAGGGGCAGCGGTGGCAATGTGAACTCTGCGGGAGCCTCGCCAACCAATACTGCAACTGCATGCTCATATTGCGCGCGAGCTACTCCAACATCCACTAACTGGGCACGCGTGGTCTGCAGAATTGTTTTAGCTTGCTCGACCTCTACTTCAGAGCCAAGACCGCCCTGGTATCGATCTTCGTTCAATTGGTATGCCTGTTGGTACTGAGCGACCGTGTCCTTGAGCAGCTTCTCTTCGGCATCCAGAGTTCGTGCTGCAAAGTAGTCCACAGCGAGCGTTGCGTGCATGCTCAAGTTCACGACCGCCAGGTCGGCCGCTGTAGCCTGTGCCTGCGCACGATTCGACTCGACGTTACGGCTCACTCGTCCCCAGACATTTGCCTGGTATGAAACGTTAACCGGCAAAACAAAATCGTTAAACGTCAACCCGTCAAACGAGCTTTGGGGCGGCCGGTTGTTTGAGTACTGTTCACGAGCCGCCGATGGCGCTGCCGTGACAGTTGGGTAATAGTCCGCACGGACATACCGCAACGCAGCCCTGGATTCCTGATACTGGGCAACCGCCGCCTTTAGGTTCTGGTTTGAGACGTTGATCTGCTGCTCAAGTGTGTTGAGTTGCGGATCTTGGAAAATCTCCCACCAGTTGCCGCCCAATTGTTGTTCGTTGGGCTGCGCAGGCTTCCAGTTTGCGGACTCCTTGTACGCAGGTGGAGCTGTCACTGCAGGCACCTTGTACTTTGGACCGACAGCGCAGCCCGTAACAAGGCCGGCTGCCACCAAAAGAAACACGAGCGATGTCATGAATGGGGTACGTACACTCGAGATTGTCATTGGGAATCTCCCGGCAGTGCAGCTTTCACCACCTTTACGCTCTGTCCGGATACCAGCGAATCAGAGGGATTCACGATTACCGGATCCTTCGGTGTGAGGCCGGCGACAATTTCAATTTGATCGCCAAAATCGTGGCCCGGAGTGACATCGGTAACGGCGGCGTGTCCGTTCTTAACCACGCCAACCTGCAACTTCTCGCCCCGAAAGATCAGGGCACTGACTGGAAGCAGGAAGGTAGAATTCTGCGCTGGAACTTTCAAGTGGACTTCCGCATAGGATCCGGAGAACAGCGTTCCACCGGGATTATCGAGGTCAACCTCAGTCAGGAGCGTCCGGGTCGTGGCGCTAATCGCGTCGGACGTGCGCACCAGTTTTCCTGGGAATCGCTTCCCGGGAAACTCGGCCAGGGTGATGTCCGCAGCGGTCTCGCCGGGCTTCACGTCCTGCGAGTATTCTTCAGGCACGTTCACATACACGCGCAAGGTGCGCGTCTGCGAGATGTCGAAGAGATCCGTTCTGGGTGCGGTGCTGCTGCCCGAGTTAATGAGGTCGCCAATATCCGTATTGCGCGCCGTGATCACGCCATCGAACGGCGCGTAGACCTTTTCGAACGAAACCAGCGCGTCATAGTGACGAACATTCGCGGTATCGGCGTCAACGACGGCCTTATTCGCGGTGTAGGTGCTCGAGGCGTTATCCGCATCCTGCTGAGCTACAGCGTGCTTCTTCAACAAGGATTGGTAACGATCTCGCGTGATCTGTGCCAATTCCAAATTGGCCTGCGCCGTAGCCAGGGTGCTGCGTGCCTGCGCAAGTTGCTCATCGACCTCGGGTGTCTGAATGGTCGCCAGCAAATCGCCCGCCTTTCACATGCGCACCGATGTCGAAGTACCATTTCTTCAAGTAACCATCGGTTCGCGCGTAAATCGGAGAAGAGATATACGGTTGAATATTTCCGGGAAGCACGATTTCCTGGGCAGGTGCAGTCTGCTTCGGCAGCAGGACTGAAACTGAGGGCACTGCCATCTGTGAAGTAACCGCGCTGAGACGCGTGGCGGCCTTCACGCGCGATCTGATTTCTCCCGCGAGCACTCCGATTACAGCGAGCACGACGAGGGCTACGATCAGCCAGTGCCGTCCCGCTTGCCCGCGACGCGCCTCTTTTGGAGAAGAAGGTTGCAGAGTTTCGATGCGTTCGCTAGGTTTCAATTTGGTGTCATGTCAGTCACCTATGTCCTCGATCTGATTGCTGCTGTGCCGCGAAGCGATTCCGCGAAGAACCATGAAGCACGCTGAAGAATGTGGGTACAAACAACAGAGTGGATACAGTGGCGAAGATCAGGCCTCCGATGACTGCGCGTCCTAAAAGGCGCGTTTTGTTCGCCACCGTCGCCCAGCCCCAGCGCCATCGGAACCATGCCGATAATCATGGCCAGTGCAGTCATCAGCACCGGGCGGAAACGAGTGAAGCCTGCATCCAGCGCAGCGGTAAACGCATCTTTGCCTTTTGCCATCTGCTCGGTGGCGAAGCTCACAACCAGGATGCTGTTCGCCGTAGCCACTCCCATGCACATGATCGTTCCCATCAGGGCGGGGACGCTCAACGTGGTATGCGTGATGAGTAGGAACCATGCGATCCCAGCGAGAGCCGCCGGTAAAGCCGAAATCATGATGAACGGATCGAGCCATGATTGAAAGTTCACCACGATCAGCAAGTAGTCGAGTGCGATAGCGAACAGCAGTCCAATGAGCAATCCGCTATACGAAGACTTCATCGTTTGTACCTGGCCGCGAACAACGACGTGCGAACCACGAGGCAACTGGCTGCGCTCGGAGTCAAGGATTTTGTTGATGTCGCGCGCGATCCCGCCCAGGTCTCGTCCATCGTCGGACCCGAAGATGTCGATCACCGGCGCAACGTTGTAGTGGGAGACCACTGCCATTCCGGCTCCCCGCTCGGTAGAGACCAGGCTCGCCATGAGCGATGGTGGTGACGCCGGGTTGGTTCCGGTGACTGGCGTGTTCACCAGGTCCTGCAAGCTATCGGCACGATATTGCGGAGTCTGCGTTGCAATCGAGTAGCTGACTCCATTTCTGGGGTCGAGCCAATAGGTCGGCGAGGTCTGGAAGCTGCCACTAAGGGATACAAGAAGATTTTGCGCGATGTCATGCGCTGAGAATCCAAGTTCCTGGGCCTTCGTGCGCTCAATCTGCATATGAAGATAGGGCTCGATCGAACGGCTGCTGCACGCGGAGGTCAACAGCGCCAGGCACAGAGCGGATCTTTTCGAGAACCTGGTCCGCCCACACACGGTTGCCTTCGAGATCGTGACCTATCACTTGAATATCGATCGGCGCAGGCAGTCCGAAGTTCAAAATCTGCGTGACCATGTCAGAGGGCAGAAACGCAAATGTCACGCCAGGGAAGTTCTTCGCCAGAGACAGACGAAGTTGCTTTACGTAGTTTTCGGTCGGATGGTGCTTCGGCGACAGCGTCACCATGATGTCCGCATCCGAAGTCCCGATCGGCGCTGAATTGCTATAGGAGAGGTTAATTCCGCTGTACGGCAATCCAATGTTGTCGATGATGCTGTCCACTTCGGAAGCGGGGACCTGTTTTCTGATCGAGTCCTCGACGAGATCGCACAGGAAAGCCGTGTCCTCGATGCGCATGCCGGTTGGCCCACGCATATGAAGCTTGAAGCTGCCGGCATCAACCGCCGGAAAGAAATCCTGACCCAGCCACGGCACAACCACTGCGAGCGATCCGAGGCACGCTGCAAAGAATGTCAGCAGGAAGGCTCGGCGATGATGGAGGCAACGCTCAAGCACGCCGCGGTATGCATTCCGAAAACCCTCAAATGCCGATTCAAATTTCTTCTGAAACCTGACCAGCACGTTCCGACTGTACGCTGCATGATTGCCAACTTTCTGCCCTCGCAACAAGTACTTGGCCATGGTGGGCACAATTGTCCGGGATAAGAAATAAGAGGCAAGCATCGCGAACACAACTGCTTCTGCGAGAGGCAGGAATAGATAGCGAGCCACACCTGACAACAAGAACATAGGGGCAAACACGATGCAGATCGAAAGCGTCGATACGAAGGCAGGAGTTGCAATCTGCATGGCGCTGTCGAGAATCACTTCATCGAGTGGCCTATCAGGTTCCTCCTCGTGATTGCGGTTGATGTTCTCGACTTCGACGGTAGCGTCATCCACGAGAATGCCAACCGCGAGAGCCAATCCGCCAAGGGTCATGATGTTGATCGTCTGGCCAATAAGGCTCAGCACGATGATTGAGGTAAGAATGGCAAGCGGGATTGAAGTGGCGATAATGAGCGTGCTCCGCCAGCTCCCGAGAAAGATCAGAATCATCACAGCGGTGAGGCATGCGGCGACCAGAGCCTCACGGACAACGCCACTGATTGCCCCGAGCACGAATACGGATTGATCGGCGAGTGGCTTCATCTTCAGCTGCTTGGGAACTGTCGTGGCAATTTGCGGAAGGAGTGCTTTGATGCCGGCGATCACCTTCAGCGTGGAGGCATCGCCTGCCTTTTGGATCGTCAGAAGCACGGAACGCTGGCCATTCACGCGCACGATGTTGGTCTGCGGAGGAAAGCCGTCGCGCACCCAGGCAACGTCTTTCATGTAGATCGTGGTATTGCCAATCGTCTTGATCGGAATTCGATTAAGATCCGCGATTGTTACCGGTGCAGCGTTTGGAATGTCGACGTTATATTCTTTGCTGCCGATCTTCGATGTGCCGGTTGGCAGAATCAGGTTCTGAGCGGAAATGGCATTCACCACATCCGACGCGGACAAACCCTTCGACTGCAGTTCGGAAGGATTGAGATCAACCTGCACCTGCCGCTGCTTGCCACCGTAGGGGTACGGAACCGCCGTTCCCGGCACCGTAATCAGTTGCGTTCGAATGAAGTTCAGTCCGTAATCATTCAATTGCTGCTCTGATAGTCCCTGCCCCGACAGCGCGAGTTGCATCACCGGGACGCTCGATGCGCTGTATGCGATGACCAGCGGTGGAGTCGTGCCTGCCGGCAGTTGCCGAAGTTGGGTCTGGGAACTCGCTGTGATTTGCGCAATTGCGCGGTCTATGCTGGCATTTGGTTGCAGGAATACTTTGACCACAGCAATGCCGTACAGAGACTGGGATTCGACGTGCTGAATATTGTCGACAACGGTCGTGAGGTTACGCTCTGTGATGCTGACGATCCGGTCAGCCATCTGTTCAGGCACCAGGCCGTTGTAGTTCCAGATGATGCTAACGACTGGGATGTCAATATTCGGGAAGACATCAGTGGGCGTGCGCTGGATCGACACGATACCCGACACGAGGATCAGGATGGCCATTACCACAAACGTGTAGGGCCGACGCAAAGCTAATCGAACAATCCACATAAACTATTCCCCTTGTCCTTCCGATTTCGTTGGGTCTTCAGATCCGGTCTGACGTGCTTTCTTCTCCTGATTGATCCACTCCCGGATATAGGCAGAGCAGTTTCTCAGCCTGGCACCGAGCGTCTCGCACAGCGCCAGAAAGAGAACGGCATCTCGGTCGACGAGCCTTACCTGTTCCAGATCGAGGATGATTCGATGCGCCGACGATTCTGACCTTAGTAAGGTGAGGAGCTCGGGTACCTGCTCCGCCCGGATCCGGCCCGTGAGGGTGAAAACCACCAGTTTGTCTTCGAGCGATCTATGAATTCTCAAGGTCATCTGAGAGCTGCCTCTGCTGGTTACAAAAGCAACCCGGTTGCCAATCGTATGTGGCTGTAAACATGATAGTTGCGCATTATATAGGCCCTCGACAATTCGGAAATTTCCGAATTGTCGGGATCGAGGCTTGGCTGATTTTTCGAAAATTGCGATGGCTCTTAACAGGAACAGGCCGCGAGAGCAATTGCAGCAACTTGGATGGTTGCGGGGATTAGTTCTTAGTGAAGGGGGGCTAGCTTTTTCTGAATCGATGCTTGTTGATCTTCAGAGATCTGATTTTGGAGTCAAGCGTGGATTGTGGAATGCCGAGCCGGGCCGCCGCTCCGGAAGGCCCCGACACCTTGCCGTAACTCTCGGCGAGTGCCGCCTCGATCAGCTCTCTCTCCTGGGCAGCGAGTCTGTCAGAGAGGTGTTGAACCGTCGTGCCACTCGAGCGTGTACCTCGCCCGACCCAACTTTCATCCACCGACAGGTTCTCGGTATCGCACACGATGACGGATCGTTCGATTACGTTTTGCAGCTCCCGAATGTTGCCTGGCCATGCGTACAACTGAAGCAGATCGAGGCTTCTCTTATCGATTCCGGTGATTTTCTTTCCGGCTTTGCTGGCGTATCGATCCACAAAGTACTCGACCAGAAGAGGGATGTCCTCTTTTCGCTGACGAAGCGGAGGCACTTCGATGGGGAACACGTTCAGGCGGTAGAACAGATCCTCGCGAAAACCTCCCGCCGCGATTGCCTCCTCTAGATTGCGATTGGTGGCTGCGACAACGCGGACGTCGATCTTCAGAGACTCATTACTGCCCACCCGCTGAAATTCCCGTTCCTGGAGAACCCGCAACAACAAAATCTGGGTTTCCGCCGGCAACTCTCCGACCTCATCCAGAAAAATCGTGCCGCCATCGGCAGACTCGAAGCGGCCCAGTCGGCGCTGGGTTGCTCCGGTGAACGCACCCTTCTCATGTCCAAACAACTCCGAGGCAATCAAGTCATGAGGTATCGCAGCGCAATTCACGCTAACAAAAGCGCGCGCGGAACGCTGCGAGCGTTTATGAATGGCGCGCGCGATCAGTTCCTTTCCGGTGCCTGTTTCGCCGGTGATCAGGACCGTGGAATCGGCTGGCGCCACCTTCGCCACCTTCGCGAGCACTGCTTGCAGTGCAGGAGAGGAACCGACAATCTCTTCGAACATGCGCGTGATATCGATTTCTTCGCGGAGAGCCAGATTCTCTTTGTAGAGTTGGTCTCTCAGCACCCGAATTTCCTCGAACGCATTTTTCACTACCGAGATGTCAGTAATCGCTCCAAGAAAGATCGACTTGCCATCTGGTTCCTGTGAGGTGTGTCCGAGAACACGGATTGTTTTGACCCTCCCGTCGGGCATCAATAATCGATGTTCTACATCGACATCTTTTCCGCCCTGAGCGGCGCCAGTCGTTACCTGCTGAACCAATTGCAGGTCTTCGGGATGGACTCGTTCGAGCGCTAGCTGAAGTGCCGGTTTGACCGTTTGATCGTACTCGAATATTCGATAGGTCTCTTCCGACCAGAATTGTTCGCCGGTCGAGATATCCCAACCGAAACTCCCTGTATGACTGAGCGTCTGTGCCTCGGCCAGGTACGCTTCACTTCTGGCGAGTGATTTGTTGGTCTGTTCGAGTTTCTTGACTGTTTCGCGCAAATCGTCACGTGTCTGCCGAAGCGATTCCGTTGCTCTTCGTTGTGCTGCGCTCAAAGCGCCTACAAAGAACGAAGACACGAGGAACACCAGGAATCGCGCCCCCTGATCGGGCTTTGCCGCGAATGTATCGATTGGCGGCAGGAAACTGTAGTAGAAACCCAACGCCGAGAGCAAAAGTGAAAGAAGGCCTGGGCCTGCGCCGCCAAACCATGCGCTCAACATTACCGCGCAAAGAAAGAGGGATACGGGCGCGGATTCCAAATGAAAGAGTGGCCAGCGCGAGATCAACAATGCCGCACACACAGAGAGCACCGCGAGCGCGTAGCTGCGAATCGCCCGTTTCCCGAAAACATCAGTGCTCGACATGCACACCCTCCCCTCAGGAATTGGGGGAATGAACTTAACAGCGCCGAGACCTAACCCGGCCACTTCTTCTCTTTCGACTCAAGAGACGATCCCGAAGTTTCGGAAATTTCCCGGTTTTCGTAAACGACTTGCTCCCTCGCATTCCAGCGAAATCTCAGAACTAAATCGAGTTATAGCGAGACTCATTATTTGGCATGCGCAGTGCAATACCCGATTCCGAGCAACCTGCTCGAAAAGGAATTGAGAAAAATGAGATCGAAGTCTTTATCCGCTGCTGTGGCGATGGTGATCTTGACCCCTGCCCTGGCGTTTGCCGGGCCGAAGAATTCTGCGAACGTCGAACTGGATCGGCCGGTCAAAGTTGCGGACACGCAACTCGCGCCCGGTCAATACAAGGTGATCTGGCAGGGCAGCGGTCCAGATATAACAGTGAGTTTCACGGAGGGCAAGAAAATCGTCGTCTACCGTTCCCGCAAAGCTCGCGAGTGACACAAACAGCGAAGAAGCGATTGAAACAGATCACTGTGGCCAAACACGACGACGGTATTGCGAGCCATCGACCTGAAGCACTTTACGATTCAATTCGGAAAAGGCCGGGACCGGCTGCTGGCAACTGAATCGAAGGCTGAGGAAGCTCGATCACGGCAGTTCGGAGAATTCCAAATTCTCATGATCGGCCGACGTCATGTCAGAAGAAAGCGGCCTCCCGGTGAAGCGGAGAGGTGTTTACGACCCAAAAGGAGCAGAAATGAATCATGCAGTAATCCTGTCAGCTGCTGCTGCAGGGACATTCACAATCGGCGGCGATCTCACGGTCAATCGAATGGGCTATGGTGCGATGCGCATTACCGGACCCGGAATCTGGGGTCCGCATCCGGACAAAAAGGCAGCACTCGCAACTCTGCGGAAAGCAGTCGATCTGGGTGTAAACCTGATCGATACCGCAGATTCATACGGACCGGGCACCTCGGAGCAACTCATCGCGGAGGCTCTGTATCCGTATCCCGCCGATCTGGTTATCGCAACCAAAGGCGGATGGGAACGCCCCGGTCCCGATCAATGGACACATAATGCCAGCCCGAGCACCTCGCCGAAGCGGTGGAGGGAAGCCTCAAAAGGCTGCGTCTGCAGCGCATCGACATTTATCAACTCCATGCGCCCGACAATGTCGTTTCGTTCGAGGCTTCGGTCGAAGCCCTGGCCAGATTGCGCGAGCAAGGCAAGATCCGCGATATCGGACTTTCGAATGTGACTCGCGAGCATATCGAACGCGCCCGCAAAATCGCACCTATCGTTTCCGTGCAGAATCGCTACAGTTTTGCTGACCGTGAATCAGACTTCATCGTCGATTATTGCGAGCAGAACGAGATCGCATTTTTTCCTTGGGCCCCGATCGGCCAAAGGAAGGCAGCGCACGATGCGCTTAAGCAGATTGCCCGTCAGTTTTACGCAACTCCCTTTCAAATCGCGCTGGCGTGGCTCCTCAAGCGATCGAGGGTTATCCTGCCGATTCCTGGAACCGCTTCCGTCGAGCACCTTGAGGAGAATGTCGTCGCCGCCATACTGGAGCTTTCGGAAACGGCCTACCAGACATTATCTGGACTGCGGCCTTCCTACGTAAGCTTGCGCGATTAACGCAAACCATTAAGCCGACGGTCTGCGCCTGCTCGCAGGCACCCATCTGGGCCAGACAAGAGAGGGACAAAATGAGTAGCATATTTCACAAGGAAAACACGAAACTGGGATTCATTGGCCTCGGATTGATGGGGAGCCGCTTCGCTCGAAGGCTGAATGCTGACGGCTGGAGCATACGAGGTTGGAATCGTAGCCAAACGACAACTCTTGCCCTCAGGAACTATGGATTTCAGATCGAGGAGACGTTGCCCAGCCTCGTTCATGGCTCCGAAGTGCTCTTGTCTTCCCTCGCAGACGACAACGCTGTGCGCGCAGTCTACCTGGGTGATGATGGGGTGTTCGCTCATGTCGAACCCCAAACCGTCATCCTCGAGATCAGCACGATTTCTCCCGGGCTCTCGGCTCTCCTGCATCAGGAAGCCGCAAAGCACAGTGCGAATCTTATCGATCTTCCCGTATCCGGATCGACTCCGGCCGTGGAGGCCGGCACGGTCACGCTGTTCGGAGGTGGCGAACAAGAGATATTCGACCGTTGCGTTCCGATATTCGAGTCGATTGCCCGGCAGTGGTATCTCATGGGGCCTGCAACTGCCGGGATCCAGATGAAGCTCGTGGTC
>CAVQZQ010000049.1:0-14567 GCA_963718435.1 uncultured Acidobacteriota bacterium
TCGCATGGCCCCGCAGATCGAAGCCGGCTTGCCGTTCATTTTTTGGAACCGAGTTGTGCCAGCGTCTTCAAAGACGAATTGTTGGAACTCTTCCCAAAAGACAAGAGAGCAAAGCGTCTGAGCCAACAGGTTTGGCTGCTGGCCGATTGGCTGGCCGCTTACGCCGCTGAATGGGTTCCCGATCTCCCGGGAGCGCAAATCCTGATCCACGGTCACTGCCACCACAAGGCTGTCTTTGGCGGGCCGGCCAATGAAATCGCTTTGCTTCGCCGTGCCGGCGCTACGGTGGAAGCGATTCACGCCGGCTGCTGCGGCATGGCGGGCCCGTTTGGATTTGAAGCCGCGAAATTCGAAGTCTCGAAGATTATCGCCAACGACGGGCTACTCCCGGCCGTCGAGGCTGCCGGTCCCATGACCATTCTGGTTGCGGACGGATTCGCTGCCGAGAACAGATACCAGTTGGGTCACAAGCAAGCGCTTCATTTTGCCGAAGTGCTGGCACATAGCTGCGGTTGTGGCGGGTAAAGACAGCTATGCGATACGCACAGCGTCGAACTCGGTGTAGTTGTCGAGATGGTTCTTGATGACCTCGTAGCACTCACACGATGTATTGCGAAGCCCAGGCACGTCGAGGATGTGAATTTCGCCCCGGCTATATTCGATGAGCCCTTTCTGCTTCAGGATCTCGGCTGCGGTTGAAACAGTAGGACGCGTGCCGCCGAGCATGTCCGCCAGAAACTCATGCGACATTTTGAATTGGTTGCTGTGCGCGCGATCGGCACAGATGAGCAGCCAGCGGGCGAGGCGCTGTTCGAAATTGTGTTTCGCGTTGCATCCGGCCGACTGAATCGCCTGAACGAGTTGGGCCTGCACATAACGCAGGGCCAGAGATTGAAACTCGCCGCCAAGAGAGTATTCCTTTCTTGCGTTCTCCACGGTGCAGAAATAGCCATGGCCTGCAATCTGCGTGTAGACGCGGTTCAGACTTTTTCTAGTCCCCATTAGCGCGGAGACACCGATGATGGATTCATAGCCGAACATCCCCACCTCGACCTGCGACCCATCCTTGAATGTAGTGGTCATCGATGCCATGCCCTCTTCAACGAAATAGAGGCGCTGGATGGGGCTGCCGGGATATTCGATTTCGTGCATGAGCTCGAATTTCACTGCCTGCAGACCGAGGCGGTCGACGGTATCGCTGTCCAATGCCCTCAAAAGGCTGTTCTTGAATACGCTCCGTAGCACTGCTCTCCCTCGCTGGCGACGTCCCTGTCAGCCTGCTGCTACGCCTTTGACAGATACAAAACGTCGCTTATGTTCGGCATCGTACACACCGACGTACCAACGACCGATTATGCTCGAAATGTGACCATTTCCCCCTTCTCCCCCGGGGCGCTGACCGCACACTTCGCTCGAAAATGCCTGATCGGTGGCATCCCCTCTTGAAAAGAGGAACCATTCATGCTGAAACGGCGTAGACAGCCCCTCGTCTTTGTAGTCGACGACGAGCATGTGATCGCCTCGAGTCTCGCAACCATCTTGCGCCATCTTGGTTTCGACGCAACCTCCTTTACCGAGCCGGTTGAGGCATTGAAGGCCGCGCGCTCCCAGCATCCCGACCTGCTAATTACCGATGTCGTGATGCCGGAGATATCCGGGATCGAATTGGCCGTTCAAGTGGAAGCATCCTGCCCGGATTGCAAAGTGCTTCTGTTTTCTGGACAGGCCTCTACGGCGGACTTGCTTGAGGCCGCTCGTGCCGATGGACATGACTTCGACTTTGTGTTGAAACCGGTCCACCCCAAAGACCTGTTGAGCAAGATTCAGCATCTGACGGGAGAAGTACCGCCGTTGCCCTCGATCAAGGAACTCCTCGCCGGCCTCTGAAAAGACTCCCGCTTGGCTGAAGAGGCTCTAGCTTGGTTTAAGTCTCTTCCCTGAGCACAGGGAAAGCAAGGGATTCCTCTCATACTCCGACGTCTCAAACTGAGATCTGGGTGCAGTTGTGCCTGGGGTACTGCCCCACAATTTTTGCGGTTATGTCACGCCCACTCGCCTGTGCAGCGACCCTGTTATCCCGCTCAACGTTGAATCTCTCCGCACGGCCATCCCGACAGCCTCGGTTCTGATATGCGCTACCATAAAAGAAAAGACCGAGGCCGCGCATGTTTGTTGTCGTCTGGCAATTTGAAATTGCCGAGGAGAGGATCGCTGATTTTGAGGCCGCATACGGGCCAGATGGCGCCTGGGCACAACTCTTTCGGTCCTCACCGGAATATCTGGGCACGGAGCTTTTGCGCGACGCCCACGTCTCGGGAGTCTATTTGACCATCGACCGTTGGGCGAGCGATGAGGCGTTCCGGGCGTTCCGCAAAGATCACGATTTGGAATACGAGAAGCTCGACCGCTCCTGCGATGCACTCACCAGCCGCGAAACGCGCATCGGTGCTTATGTGATGTGACCGGCTTGGCGAGATACCGCGCAGGCAACCGGAGCTATTCGAGGATGAAAAGGCTCCGGCTGTACTGAGTGCCCGCCAGGTATTTGAGCCCGCGGTCGAAGGTGACCAGTACACCATCCTCTTTGATTGCGAGTCCTAGAAGATAAGCATCGGTTACCTGTTGATGACCGAGGATACGAGAAGCGAACGGAGCGGTAAGAGTTACCCAACTTTCATCCATCTCCCAATACCAATACCCGGGAAGCCCCTTAAGCACTTGAAGGACAGCTATGGCTTGCTCCAGGGTGCGTGGGCCGGGACGGTATGCGGGATTTGTCGTCACGCGGACAAACCCCGCCTCTGTAAGTGGGCAGATACCCCAATTGTCTCCGCCGGAAGAGTTGAGCCAGTCGTGCGCCTCCAGGTGATGCTTATGTCCCGGTTCGGCGAGCGCAATCAAGACATTCAGATCAAGCAAATTTTTCCGGGTCAAGCTCGTCCTCCGCGAGTTGCTTTACCATCTCGTCCGTGATCGTCCTTCCGGTCGGGGGGAACATGGGAAAACCATTCGACGAGTACCGTATCTCCGGCGGGAGGGGCGGCGCGGCTTGCGCTTTGCGGATAAGTTCGGCGATAGCGGCGCCGAGCGTGATTCCTTTGGCTTTGGCATAGACCAGGGCGAACTCGTGGACATCGTCATCGATTGTGACGCTGGTTCTCATGAATCAATTATGCATCAAATCAAGAATTGATTCAAGACCATTGTTTCGGTGCATTTCGCCGTCTTTGTCTTGGATTTGGCCGTATATGCTCTTCTCTATTTCTTCGCTCTATTTGCTGTCATTGTCTGTCCCATCCTGCTACAATCCCCTCGAATCCAATTCAAGCCGCCGCGTGTTTTCTGTCTCTCAACTTTGGGCCGCGCGAGTCGAGCCAGCTAGAGGAGTCTCATACATGGCGATCATCGATGACCGCGCAAAAGCTGTAGAACTTGCCCTTTCTCAGATCGAAAAACAATTTGGAAAGGGATCGATCGTTCGGCTCGGGTCCAAAGAGGCCCTGCTGCCCATCGCGGTCATTTCCACTGGGTCGATCAGCTTCGACGCGGCTTTGGGCGTGGGCGGTATTCCCCGCGGCCGGGTGACGGAGGTCTATGGGCCCGAGTCGTCGGGTAAGACGACGATTACTCTGCAGATTATTGCTGAAGCGCAGCGGATGGGTGGCTTGGCAGCTTTTGTGGACGCCGAACATGCCCTGGACCCCGGTTACGCCAAGAAGCTCGGCGTCGATGTCGACAACCTGCTGGTTTCTCAGCCAGATAGCGGCGAACAGGCTCTCGAAATCACAGAGGCGCTTGTACGCTCTGGCGCCATCGACGTGCTGGTGGTGGATTCGGTCGCAGCATTGGTTCCCAAGGCCGAACTGGACGGCGAGATGGGCGAATCCCACATGGGCTTGCAGGCGCGGCTCATGTCGCAGGCATTGCGCAAGCTGACCGGGACGGTTTCGAAATCGCGCACGGCCCTCATCTTTATCAACCAGATTCGCGAGAAGATCGGCGTCATGTTCGGCAATCCTGAAACGACGACGGGCGGCCGCGCGCTGAAGTTTTATTCCTCGGTGCGCGTGGACATCCGCCGCATTGCCGCTATCAAGGAAGGCGACGCGGTTACCGGCAACCGGACCAAGGTGAAGATCGTGAAGAACAAGGTGGCCGCGCCGTTCCGCGAGGCCGAGTTCGACATCCTTTATGGCGAGGGCATCAGCCGCGAAGGTGACGTGCTCGACCTCGCGGTGGCCAACAACATCGTGGAGAAGTCCGGCGCATGGTACAGCTATGCTGGCGAGCGCATCGGGCAGGGCCGCGAAAATACCCGCAATTTCCTCAAGGAAAACAAGGATATCTTCGCCAAGATGGATGCCGAGGTGCGCAAGAAGCTGAACATCGGCGGCGTCGCAAAGGCGGAGGTTCCCGAAGTCCCGATCACCGGGCCTGCCGAGGCCAAGGAAGCCGTGCGCGGACGCAAAGGCTAGAATCCATTCGTTCCAAGTTCAAAGAAGCGGCCCGAAATGGGCCGCCTTTCTTTGATTCCCAAAGGTAATGTATGTATAGTTATGAATGTATAAGGGGTGTTCTCATGAAGCCCACTGAACAAACCAAAATACATGTGATTTCGACCTACATAAAACCCGCGCGCCTTAGGGGCGAGAAGACCGTTCAGGTGAAGGTGGGAAGCGTGCAAAAGGAGTTGGGATGGACGAACCGAACACCGTCCGTCTTCTCCACTCTGTCGTCGAAGGAGTTTCAGAAGGAGGCGGGTCTGGAACTTAATTGAAAAACGAGGCGGCCCTCCTTCCGGCGGTCCGAGCACGACTGTGCAATTCATCTACCGGATTCTCGGGCCGGAGGAGTCGCCGGCCAAGTCCGCACATCCTGGCCACAGAGGAATCGGTTTAATGGACCTCTACGGCATTGGAGCGGACGCTTTCAGGCAATTGGGCGGCGGAGAAGAGTATCTGCGCAGGGAGCGGGAAGAGTTGCAGTTTCCGGCTGAAGCCTATCCCCGCATCAATGAGCGGGACAAAGCATGAGCCGAGTGTATTGGGACTCGATGCTCTTCATCTACTTGATCGAAGGGAACCCAACCTATGCGCCGCGCGTAAAGTCTATCCATGAGGAAATGGTGCGCCGCGGCGACATTCTCTGCACGAGCGTTTTCACGCTGGGTGAAGTGCTGACGGGACCGCGGAAGGCAGGCGCACAGACTGTTGTAGACCGGATCAGGCAGTTCTTCTTGGACAGCGGCCAGGTGGAGTTATTGGCCTTCACGGCCAGGACCGCAGATCGATACAGCATCATTCGCGCAACCACGACAGCGGCCTCCGCCGATGCGATTCACCTGGCTTGCGCATCGGAGTCCGGCGTAGATCTCTTTATTACCCATGACGGGAAGTTGCAGAAGCTGACGATTGCGGGGATTCATTTCATTACCGGGCTGAGCACGAACCTCTTTTAAGCCACGGAGTAGAGAGTGCATATCCAACTTCTGCTAACGACGCAACGCTCCTGCTTCTGCTCTAGAATAAAAAAGCGAATGAAGACTATCGTGCGAGCGGCATCACCGAATCCCCCGCGATTGATCCTCAAATGGTTCGCGCTTCTGTGGGTATGTGTATTTCCCCTCTCCGCGCAAAATCCTGTCACTCAAGCCGCTCCAGGCGCAGTTTCCGCCTCGGGTGCCCTTCCGACTGGCGCTAGCGGGGTCATCACTCTCGGTGGCCCATGGCGATTTCATACAGGGGACGATCCGGAATGGGCGAATCCCGCATTCAACGACTCTGATTGGCCAATCGTAACCCTCAAGGAGCTGCTCACCACACAGGGAATTGACACGTATTCCGGCTTTGCCTGGTACCGAATGCGCTTGCAGCCACAACTGATTTCGCAGTTAGGCGGCCCGCCGGGAAACCAGCAGCCAGCTCTGCTTGTGACCGGCGATTCGGTCGGACAAATTGCGGTCTACCTGGATGGCGTGGAGGCCGGCCACACGCGCGGTATGGCAGAGCAATTGGCCGAGTATCAATCGGCGCCGCTCGTCGCTCCGGTTTCCGGATCAGGGCCCATCGAGATTGCCATACGTACCTGGGCAGGACCCACCCTCACCATCGATCGCGGCCTGATCGGAAAGGTGGAACTCGGCCCGCGCGACGAAATCGCCGACAGGCTCGCCCTTGCGGTCGGCCGCCAGTGGAATGAGCACGTCACTTCGTCGCTTATCCTCGCGTTCCTCTTCCTGTGCGTCGCGTTGTTAGGCGGAGCTCTGTACCTGGCCCAGCGCAATCACTCCGAGTATCTCTGGCTGGCGATTCTTTGTGTCTCTGCAGCCGTCGGCCGGGTGGCGCGAGCCCTTTTCGCCCTCGCTCTGATATCCCTTCCGGTTTATCGCGTGTTAGGCATGTTCGCCGGCTTTGTCTTCGCCGCCGTTACCATCGAATTTGTATTTCGTTTTACTGGCAGCCAGTCGCGCCGCGCTGTAAGAGCGGTCCAGCTCGCGGTATTGCTCGCCCCATTCGCGCAATTCGTACCATCGGCGACCCTGATCGACACGGTCTCACTCTCAGCAGAGGCGGCATTTTGCGTTTCGGTGACTGTGATGCTGTTTCAGGCCTGGCGGCGCGGCCGGGGAGACGCCGGAGCAATGCTGTTGCCTTTCTTTCTCGCAGCATCAACCGATCTGATTGACTCGACACTCAATTTTGCCGCCGGCAAACGCTGGCTCTCCGAGCGATTTGCCTCACCCACCTTTCACTTCGGCCCAATCGCTTACACCCTCGGCAACATAACTGACATGATCTTTCTCAGCAGCCTCATTGCTGTGATCCTTTACCGTTTTGTTCGCATCAGCGAGGAGGAACAGCGTTCCGCCGCTGAGATTGCAGCGGCGCGCAGCGTCCAGGCGCTTCTGATTCCGACCCACCTACCGTCCAACCGGAACTTCATGTTGGAAAGTGCCTATCTACCTGTCAATGGCGTGGGGGGGGATTTTTTTCAGGTCCTTCCGCTGAAGGACGATTCGTTGCTCATCGTGGTCGGCGACGTGAGCGGCAAGGGACTTCAGGCAGCGATGAACTCGAGCACCCTGGTTGGCGCTCTGCGCAACGAGCTTTCGCACGACCCTGACACGGTCCTTGAGCACCTGAATCGCGTTCTTATCGGAGCAGTCCCAAACACGAGCGCTGTGCCCGACCTGGATTGTGCCCCATGCTTCGCCACCTGCCTCTGCGCGAGGATCTATCCGGACGGAACCGCGATCATTGCGAACGCCGGCCACCTGGGTCCGTATCGAGACGGTCGCGAAGTAGAACTCGCCCCAAGCTTGCCCCTGGGCGTCATTGCGGATGCCCATTACGAGCCGACGACTTTCCAACTCAACCGCGGTGACAGGCTCGTTTTCATCTCCGACGGAGTGGTTGAAGCGATGAATGCTCATGGCGAACTGTTCGGCTTCGAGCGTACCCAGCAGGTAAGCCACGAATCTGCGCGCTACATTGCGCAGACCGCGCAGCATTTCGGCCAGACCGACGATATCACCGTGGTCTCGCTCTATGTGGCCTCCCGCGCCGCGCAACGTAACAGCGAAGAATTCGTCCACTCAAGGTGAGCTTTTTCGCTTTTGAAAATGGGACATCCCCAGCCGACGCCTCGACGAAATGACGTAGAATCCCTCTTGAGCCCTCTTAATGAGCGTGAAAGCCCTCTATCCCGGCACCTTTGACCCGCCGACCAACGGCCATATCGACCTGATTCAACGCGGTGCCCGGCTTTTTGAACACCTCACAGTCGCCATTCTCATCAATCCGGTCAAAAACCCGCTTTTTACGGTGGAGGAGCGGGTGGAGATGCTGCGGGAGTCGACCGGCGCATTGGGGAATGTTTCCGTCGCCACCTTCGACGGCATGATGGTAGAGTTTGCCCGCCGCCAGGGCGCTACGGCCGTTTTGCGCGGGATCCGCGCCATCTCCGACTACGAGCACGAATTTCAGATGGCATTGATGAATCGGCGTTTGGCTCCCGAGGTAGAAACGGTTTTCCTGCAGCCCGCCGGGCGCTATTCGTTCGTCAGTTCGCGCATGTTGAAGGAAGTCTTCAGTTTTGGAGGCGACGTCAGCGGGCTGGTGCCGCCCAATGTGCTCAAGCGCCTGCGCGGGCGCATCAGCGGGAATTGATTTCCTCATCCGGCACAGGTTCCGCTGCGGCCCAAAATCTGTAAAGATAGAAGCATCATGACAGTTTCCGCTCCCGCCAAAATCTTTGCCGACCGGATCGGCCGTATTGAAGTTTCCGCAACCATGGCCGTAGCCGCCGAGGCCGCCAAACTGCGTGCCCAGGGCGCCAACCTTGTTGACTTCGGGGCTGGAGAGCCGCACTTCGCCACCCCGCGCCACATCAAAGACGCCGGCATCGCCGCTATTGAGGCCAATTTCACCCGCTACACCGTCGTGCCCGGCATCCCCGATGTGCGCAAGGCCATCATCGAGCGCCATGCCTGCGACTTCGGTTCGGACTACGCGCTGGACGAAGCCATCTTCACCACCGGCGGCAAGCTCGCGCTGTTCAATACCATCCAGGTGCTGGTTGACCATGGGGACGAGGTCATCCTGCCCGTTCCCTACTGGGTCAGCTTCAAAGACATCATCCAGTACGCCGGCGGCAAGGTCGTTTTTCTTGAGACCAGCGAGGCCGAGAGTTTCCGCATCACCGCGGATGCGATTGAGAAGGCGATTACGCCGCGCACTAAGGCCATCATTCTCAACTCGCCGTCGAATCCGGCTGGGTCAGTAGTCTCCGCCGAAGATCTCGAGCGTATTGTCCACCTGGCTCATGAGCGAGGGATCTACCTGCTGCTCGATGAGTGCTATGTGTACCTGAACTACGCCGGAAAGCCCGTTTCGGGCGGCTCGTTCACCTGGGCCAAGGAACATTTGGTCATTCTCGGTTCGCTCTCCAAGACCTACTCCATGACAGGCTGGCGTGCCGGTTATGCGCTGGCAGCCAAGCCGGTAGTGGCCAACCTCAGCAAGCTTCAGTCGCAATCGACGTCGAACGCGACCAGTTTTGTGCAAAAGGCTGCCATCGCCGCGCTGGCGGGACCGCAGGACTGCGTAGCGGAGTTCCGCGCCGAGTTTATTGACCTGCGCGACTACATGCTGGCCAAGCTTGCCCAGATTCCAGGCGTCACCTGCACGAAACCTGAAGGCGCCTTCTACGTTTACCCCAATGTTGGGGCGTATTTGGGCAAAGGAGGAATCCGCACAGCCACGGAGATGGCCACGCGGCTGCTCCACGAGGCTCACGTGGTCACCGTGCCTGGAGAAGCCTTTGGCACCGCGGAGCACGTTCGCATTTCCTACCCGGTGACGAAGCAGAATATCGACGAGGGAACGCGCCGTATGGGCGAGTTCCTGGCAAAGCTCGTCTAAACAAACTGACATTCGAATGGACTTCAAGCCGCTCGAATCCAACTGCGCGACAGCTTGGATTGGAGCGGCTTTGACGACTGCCTGTTCGCGAGAATTCTCGTGCGGGACTGGGCAAACCCGCCTTCGTTCGAGTAGGATGGGTTTTCCATGCCGAGTTCGATTGATTTTCGACCTGTGATTCTTGCCGGTGGCAGCGGTACCCGTTTCTGGCCCCGATCGCGCCGCGCCCACGCCAAGCAGGTGCTGGCGCTGGACGGCGAACGCTCCATGATCCAGCAGACAGTAGAGCGTTTGAAACCCTTGGCTACCCCTGCGAAAACTTGGGTGATCACCAACGAATACCTTTCCGAAGAGATAGCCGATCAGTTGGCGGGCGTTCCTTCAGACCAGATCATCGAAGAGCCCGTCGCACGCAATACCGCCCCGGCCTGCGGTCTTGCCGCGTTCCTGATCGAGCGGCAGAACCCGGATGCGGTGCTGGGAGTCTTTCCCTCCGATCACATCATCGCCGACGAACCGCGTTTTCTAAAAGCGCTGCACAAAGGCATCAAACTGGCGGCAGACGGCGACAATATCGTGGTATTGGGGATTGAGCCGACGCGCCCTGAAACCGGATATGGCTACATCGAAACCGGCGACTATACCAAGGACGATACTGCCCTCCACGTTCGGCGCTTTACCGAGAAGCCCAATCTGAATCGCGCCGAGGAGTTTGTGTCCGAGGGTAATTATTTCTGGAACTCCGGCATGTTCTTATGGACCGCGCGGACGTTGGCAAACGCGGTGCGCGAACATCTGCCGGAGACGGCGCCGCTGCTGGAAGGAATCGCAGCCGCCTATGGGACCTCCCGGTTTGAAGAGGAATTTCGCAACCTTTACCCCAAATGCGAAAACATCTCTGTCGATTACGCCGTCCTGGAGCCGCGCTCTGCCAAGGGAGAACACCTCTCCCACCTCTACTGTCTGCCGGCGGAGTTCAGTTGGAACGATCTCGGCTCATGGGCCTCGCTGTACGAGTACCAGCTTGAATCGCGCCTGCTGGGAGACGGCGATGGCAATGTGGCCGAGTCCGAAGGGCACATCACCATCGAAGCAGGCAACAACTATATTTACAGTCCGAAGAAGTTCGTCGCCCTGGTCGGCGTCGAGAACCTGGTGATTGTGGATACCGAAGATGCGCTGCTGATTGCTCACCGGGATCACTCCCAGGACGTCGGCAAGATCGTCAAGGAACTGGGTCTTTCTGGCCGCGACAAATTGATCTAGCCGTTCGACGGCTATGCGCCGGAAGAACTGAAAACCACCGTACTCGTCTATTTTGCCTCTCATCTCCGAGGGAAGACTGTGCGGGGAACCAAGAACTGCTGGAGAGGCCGTGGTCAGCCGAAGACGCCTGATTGAGAACGGAATGATGATGGCTGCTGGACTCGTGGCCAGGCCTGTGCTCTTCGCCGCGACGCCGGGCATGAGCGACCTTTCCGCCGCCGATGACCCGCTAAATACATGGACAATCGGCAATGACAAGATCAAAAGAACCATTGCCTTCCATCCTGAAACCGGGCTGCTGACGGAGCAACTGACCGACCTGTCGACCCACGCGGACTTCATTCTGCCTGAAAAGATCAACATGGGCATGGCCCAGGAGTTCTCTTTCCTGTGCAACGGCCACCAGTGCGCAGGCACCAACTCAGATTTCGAGTTGATCAATTCAGCCGAGTCGGCTCTGCCGCACGGAAAATCTCTGACAGTGCATCTGCGCCATAAGAGTCTCGCGCTCGAAGTATCCGCGATCTATATCGTTTATGACGGGCATCCCGCAATTCGCAAGCACCTTGTGCTGCGGAATACCGGCACCGACACTCTTCGTTTTTCGCATCTCTGCATCGAGGCCATCGGAGTCTCGCTGGGACCGGCGAATGAGACCACGTTGCTGACGCAGTATGGCACGATTCCCCGCGAAATCTTCTACACCGGCCGCTCTGAAGACGCGGGACTGCTGGTAGCCAATGGTCGAACCGGCGTCGGCATGGCCATCCTCAGCGAAGTTCCCGGCTATATGAAACGCACCGAGATCAGTGGCTGGGACGATCCGGCGCACGTCCGTATCGGGGTTCTCTACGATACGGATTTGATGCCTTTTGAACGCGCACTTGCGGGCGGCGAAGAATTCAAAACGGCGACTGTATCGCTCGTGACCTTTCGCAACGGAGACGGCTTTCAGGATCCGCACTGGTTGCTGCCGACCTATACAGCGCAGGTTCTGACGCGGCGAATTGACACCCACGGGCCTCCGTGGATTTACAACACGTGGGAGCCATTCCAGCGAGGAATCAACCGCGACATAACGCTTGCCTTGATCGATGCGGCGGGCGCCATGGGAATGGACATCTTCACCATTGACGATGGGTGGCAACAGGAATACGGCGAGAATGTCGTCAACCTCGACTCGTTTCCGGGCGGGTTGCGGTCCATTCAGGATGCAGTGGAATCCCGCGGCATGCGGCTCGGTTTGTGGATTCCAATTGACGCGATCGGAACATCGACAGCGGACTATCGCAATCATCCTGAATGGGCATCAACCGACCAACAAGGGAAGCCAAAGACCACATCTACCATGGCGGGTTCAAAGGTGGTGATGTGCCTTGCATCTGGATATCGCGATACCGCAGCCGCTCGCATCATCGACGCGATTGAGCGATTTCACCTGGCCTACGTCAAGCTCGACCTGACCACCATCTTCAACGCGTATGGCGAAGCGCCAGGTTGCTGGGCCAAGGGCCACGATCACGAGAACTGGTCCCAATCGCTCAACATGATCTATGAAGGCATTGCGTATGTGACCGGCAAGGTTTACGAGAAGCATCCGGACGTGCTTCTCGATCTGACCTTCGAACTGTGGGGCCAGAAACACGTCATTGACGCGGGCCTGCTTGCCGCCGGCGATCTTGATTGGATGAGCAACGTGGACGACACGCAGCCGGATTCCGCAGGTCCTCTGCAGGCTCGGCAATTGCTCTATCAACGCTCGGCGTCCATCCCTGTCGAGTGCATGCTGATTGGCAATATTCATGCGGAACTGCCGACCATTCAGGAGAGTTTTGCCACCGCGATTGGCTCGGCGCCTCTGCTATTGGGCGACTTGCGCAAACTCAGCGCCGCCGATCTCCAGTGGTACCACGACAAGATCGGATGGTTCAAAAAGCTTAGAAGGAATACAAGAGTCAGCGAAAGCTTTTTCCCGCTTGGAAGTTGGCTGCAACCCACCCCGTCTGCGTGGGATGGATTTGCGCGACTGGCGCACAGCGGTGATGGCGTGATCGCGATTTTCCGTAATAAGTCGCATGCCCCATCGGCTACCGTGCAGTTGCCGTTGATTCCTGCAGGAAAATACCGTTTGCACTCGGTCATCACGGGCAAAGAAGTCGGTGTCTTTGATGGCTCCGCCTGGGCACGCGGTGTATCAATTCAGTTTTCTGATACCGAACCGGTAGAAGTACTCGAAGTGACGGCGATCAGAGGTTGAAACCTAGTCTCTCAGAACCGTCGCTACCGATAAATCAACCAACCCTCTCAAATCCAGTACCCTAATGCAAAGGGAGAAATCTAACCTGGTCATGCCTCATCCTGTAATCAAGTTTGGCACTGACGGATGGCGCGGCATCATTGCCGATGACTTTACGTTTGCCAATGTACGCGTGGCCGCCGAGGCGATTGCCGCGTACGTCCATGCCAAAGAAGACCCCACCAAGGGGCTCTGCATCGGCTACGACACGCGCTTCGAATCGCAGGCATTTGCGCAAGCCTGCGCCGAGGTCGTCGCCGCCACTGGTATTCCCGGTCCTGCTGGCCAACGACATTACGCCGACCCCGGCGTTGAGCTTCGGGGTGCGCGAGCGCGGCGCCGCCGGCGGCATCGTAATTACCTCCTCGCACAATCCGGCGCAGTGGAACGGCGTGAAGTACAAGGCGTGGTATGGCGGCTCAGGCAAGCCTTCCATCATCGTTGAGATCGAGTCGTATCTCGGTCAGTCTGCCCCCCGATCCGCGCAACCCGCACCGATCACGGAAGTTGATTTCCTGCCCACCTATCTCCATGCCATCGAGAGTTTCGCCGACCTCGACCTGATCGCGAAATCGGGCATGAAGTTCTGCGTCGACTCGATGTATGGCGCCGGCCGCACCATTCTCTCCGACATCTTCACGCGCATCGGCGTCGATCATGTTCAAATTCGTGGCGATTTGAACCCGCTCTTTCCTGGCATCAACCCTGAACCGATCGAGCCGCATATTCGCGCGCTGGGCGAGGCGGTGGTCGCAACCACTGCGCGGCCGGCCTCTGCACTGACGGTGACGCAGACCGCATCGGCGCAACAGATGAGCACGGCGAGTTTGTCGATCCGCACAAGATTTTTTCCGTGCTGCTCAGCTGGGTGCTGCGGCGCAAAGGCTGGCCCGGTGCCGTGACCCGCGCATTCAACACCACCAAGATGCTCGACCGCATCTGCGCTAAATATGGACGCGAGCTGATCGAGCACGGCATCGGCTTCAAATTTGTCTGCGACCACATGCTGGATCGCGAGATCGTGATGGGCGGCGAAGAGTCGGGTGGCATCGGCTTTCAGCGCCATTTGCCGGAGCGCGACGGCCTGCTCAACGCTCTGCTGCTGGCCAACGTGATGGCCGAGGAAGGTAAGACGCTAGGACAGCTTGTCGCCGATCTGCAGGCCGAGTATGGCGAACACCAGTACGGCCGGATCGATCTGCAAATTCCTGACGAAATCAAGAACCGCGCCATCGCAAAGGCCATGGCCCTCAAGGTCGGCGACCCTTCATTTGCCGGAATGCCCATGCTCCGCCAGGAAACGATGGACGGCGTGAAGTTTTTCCTCGACAATCCAGAAGCCGTAAGCAAGCCGAATGCCGCCGAGACCTGGATCCTGCTGCGTGCCAGCGGCACCGAGCCGTTGCTGCGCATCTACACCGAATCGTGCTCCAAGGATTCAGTGGCCCGGCTGCTCGAATCCGGCCGCGCCTTCGCCATGGCACACTGAACTACTGTTCAGTGACCACTGAATACTGACCACTGACCACGGACCACTGACAATTGCTCCGGAGGAGCCGCCCATGTTCATTCACATCTTCGGA
>CAVQZQ010000050.1:0-19151 GCA_963718435.1 uncultured Acidobacteriota bacterium
TTCTCGCCACGGTGTCGCGCCCCAGCTTTGACCCCAACGAGTTTGCGGTGCGCATCGATCGCGCCGACTGGAACAAGCTCATCACCGATCCCGCTCACCCGCTGATGAACAAAGCCATCCAGGCCCAACTCGCGCCGGGGTCCACCTTCAAAATCCTCATGTCAGTAGCCGGCCTGCAAGAGGGCCTGGCGCAGAACCTCCACGTGTTCTGCAACGGCGGAGCCACTTTCTACGGCCACTTCTACCATTGCGATGAAAAGCACGGCGCAGTGGATATCCGCAACGCCATCCCCATGTCCTGCGACTCGTTCTATTACACGCTGGCCGACAAGCTGGGCATCGACCGCATTTCGGCCTACGCCACCCGTTTCGGCTTCGGCCAGAGAACCGGCATTGACCTCCCCGGCGAACAGCCCGGCCTTGTACCTTCCGCCCAATGGGCCATGAAGACCTACCACCGCAAATGGTACGCAGGTGAAACCATCTCGGTCGGCATCGGTCAGGGAGCCATCGAGGCCACGCCCATCCAGCTTGCGCGCATCATCGCCGGCATTGCTTCCGACGGGCACATGGTCCGGCCCCATACTGTCTTTCCCGACGAGCTGCCAGACGATTTCCGCCGCGCACTGACTGACACATTCCCCGGCACTGGAAAAGCGGACCTGCCTATGGATCCGGAAAACTGGAACATCATCACCGATGGAATGGCCGAGGTGACGCAGCCCGGGCTCTACCACACCGCGGGCTCCGCGCATCTTGATGGCATCGACCTTGCCGGCAAAACCGGAACCGCCCAGGTAATGAGCCACGAAGCCTTGAGCAAGGTGGCCAAGAGCCATACCAACAATCCCAATGTCTGGTTCATCGGCGTTGTCCCTCGCCGCAACCCTGAACTGGTAGTGGCCGTGCTCTGGCAGAACGGCTCATTCAGCTTTTACCCGGCGCGCATCGGCTCCAAGATCGTGGCGGCCTACGTGGAGAAGCAGCGCCGCCTGGCCCACAACCTGCAGCCCGTCAAGGAGACACCGCCTCCTCCAGTCGAAGTTGGCGCCCTCTGGTCTGAGCCCGGCCCGACCGACGGGAAAAGCGGCACCGAGACGGCGCGCATCCATGGCGGCCATTTCTTCATTAACCCCGGCAATCCTGCCTCCAGCAAGACCGCCAATCCTTCGCAACTGGGCGCTCTGGTTCCCAACCTCCCCTGGAAAAAACCATGAGCCCCGCCCGCCGCTGGATCAGCTTTCGCGACTTCGATTGGGGCTTGCTCGCCATGGTGCTGGTGCTCTGCACCATCTCCGTGTTTGAAATCTACTCGGCCACCTTCCACACCCGGTTTGCCAGCTTTCCCACCAAGCAGGTCTTCTGGATCGCCGGCGGATTGGCCATGATGTTCCTCCTGGCAAAAATCGATTACCACCGCCTCCTCGACTGGGCTCCCTGGGCGTATGGCATCTTCCTTCTTGCCCTTATTGCAGTGAAAACAGTCGGTCATAAGGTACTGGGTGCGCGCCGATGGATCAGCGTCGGCCCTCTGCAGTTCCAACCCTCGGAATGGGTCAAACTCGTCCTGATTCTCATCGTGGCCCGCTACTTTGCGAACTTGGGGGGCGGAATCTCACCTGGCGGGAAATCTTCAAGGCTTTCGGTCTCGTGGGCGTACCGATGGCTGCTGGTGCTGATCCAGCCGGACCTTGGCACAACCCTGACCTACGCCCCCATTCTGGTCGCCGGTCTCTTCCTCGGGCGGAATCAACGTGCGCCAGGCGCTCATTCTCTCCACCTGCGCCGTCGTCCTCATTGGCGGAGTGTGGACGAGCGGCAAAATCCTGAAGCCCTACCAGAAAGCCCGCCTCACCAGCT
Source organism: uncultured Acidobacteriota bacterium (assembly GCA_963718435.1). Taxonomy (GTDB): domain Bacteria; phylum Acidobacteriota; class Terriglobia; order Terriglobales; family Acidobacteriaceae; genus Telmatobacter. The sequence goes on from CAVQZQ010000050.1 coordinate 1,861, forward strand.
TCATCAACCCGGATAACGACCCCAAGGGCAGCGGCTACCAGATTCGCCAATCCCTTATCGCCGTCGGCTCCGGCGGCATCTGGGGCAAGGGCGCCGAAAAGGGCACCCAGACCCAGGGCGACTTTCTCCCTATTCCCTACACCGACTTCATCTTTGCCGCCTTCAGCGAGGAGCATGGCTTGCTGGGCGCGATTTTAGTGCTGCTGCTATACTTTTTAATATTGATGCGTTTGATTCAAAACGCTCAAACAGCCGCAGACCTGCCGGCACCTTGATTATCATGGGAATCGTGGCTGTGTTGACATTCCAGATCGCGGTCAACGTGGGCATGGTCATCGGCTTTATGCCGGTCACCGGAATCCCTTTACCATTAATGAGTTATGGCGGATCTTCGGTGCTGTTTACTTTCCTGGCGCTGGGCGTCGCGATGAATGTCCGCATGCGCCGGTTTGTAAACTAAAGCGGGCTTAGGGTCTACCTCTTGCGTTCTCCGGAAATCGGTTCCGGCGCCGAAAGGAGAAGATTATTGAAAGGCATCACGCCGGCCGGGTCCCGATGGGATCGCGCGCCCGGCAGGATTGGGTTCATGAGCACGCAGAGACGGGAAAACCGCAGGCAGCGAAGTAAGTTGGCACGGAGACGTCGAAGGGAATTCGGTGCTGACGAGGCTCGCCTTCCCGTCAGAATCTACACGGCACGTCGCGCCGGCAAAAAGCCAGCGGATGAACGGCCCAGCTGAATATCGCTTCCGGCATTGGATTGGCCACAAACTTCTGCATTCGGATGCCGCACAACAGCTCGAACGCAGTTTCGGTCAGAACAATCGCAGCGGTTCGCCGCCCCCAGGGGCCTTCGGCTGCGCGACTTCCGGCGCGCGGGCCACTCGCAGGTCATCCCCTTCGCACATTCCCTTCCCTTCCGGTTTCTCGCTTCTTCCATCCCGCCTTGCCGCAGGCCCCGGCAGGCGACGCCGCCGGGCGGAAAGGTACGATGGCAAAAGAGATTTGCATCTCCAGCACGCCGCATGAGACGCGGCTGGCAATACTTGAAGACGATCAACTCGCGGAAATCTATTACGAACGCGAAAACGAATACACACTGGCCGGTTCCGTTTACAACGGGCGCGTAACCCGGGTTCTGCCCGGCATGCAGTCGGCATTTGTCGACATAGGCCTCGAACGCGACGCCTTCCTCTATGTGACCGACTTCCTCGAACTTGAGGATCAGGAAGAATCCGACGAACTGGAAAAGGCGGCCGCCAGCAACCCCAATCAGCCGCCCCGCGAAGTGCACCAGGGAGGTCGACCGGAACGAGCAACGCCCCGCCCAAAGATCAGACGGCCGACAGCCGATGGCCGTCTGGGTCAGCAGCGCCAGGACCGCCCGGCCGCGACCGCCGGCCGCCGGTTGAAAGCGCGCCTCCAGCGCCGAGGCGCAATTCGCCGAACCCCAATCCCTCACCACCCCGAGCAACAGCAGGAATCGGACCAGGAACCTCGGATGAGCAACGGAGCGAAGCGCTGGCGCGGGCGGCGTCGCCGTCGCGGCGGCCGTGCTCCTCCGGTGGCCGTAGGACGATGGCACCAGAATCGCGGGAGAATTGCCTTCACCTCCGAACGGTCAAATCGCGGCTCCGGAGCCCGTGGTTCCCGCGAACCGAGCGAGCCCTCACCGCAAGCTTCTGCTGGCGTCCCGAACGCGGGCACCTGCGCCGTTTGTCCTTCCCGGCGAGTCCCTTTCGCGCTATGGCGGAGCACCGGCCGAGTCCGAGCAAAAGTCCGCTGCGCCCTCTTTGCCTCCCGCGCGCACGCTGCCTCCTTCCCGTCCCTCAACGCTCATTGAAGCTCCCCTTGCATGGGATGGGAGCGGTCTTCTTCCGGGCGAGTCTCTGTCAGAGCACCGTGGCCGCCAGCCCGAACCGGATGCCGAGTAGAGCTCCCAGCCGCACGAAGCCTTCGACGCCGCTGACCAGATCGAAGAGGATTCCTTCCTCGAAGAAGATGACCGAATCCGTTGAATCCGCGCCGGGAGCAGCCCAGGAAGTTGAAAGCCAAGCCACGACGGAAGACGACACGATCGAGGTCATCGAAGAGCAACTTGCCGATGTGCCGCATTCGGAAGCACAACGTCCATCGAATACGAATCGGTCGAAACAACCTCGGATGCACCGGCGATCTCCAATTCGGCCACCGAACCCGATGCGACCGCATCGCACCACATCGATCCAAATCCTCCCAGCGGTTTCCGGCTCTTTCGGTCTTGGCGGAAAGAAAAAGAAGGGCGATGAGCCCCCCGGCGAAACGCCCGCGGCTCCCAGTCCCACCGCTACGGCCGTAGCTTCCGTCTCGACCTTCGCCCCCGGCAGCGGACTTATTGAAGAAGAAGTGATCGAAGGCGAAGAGTTCGACGCTCCCGGTCATCATCACCACAAAGGCGACGAGCATGACCTGGACGAATATGAGGAGGAGACGCTGCAAAACCAGATTCGCTCCGGCGAATTGGGCGAAATGCTGCAGGAAGCGCACCTCGACCACCGCATCCAACTGGACTTCGACGAAAAGAACGGGGAAGAAGACGGCGAAGAGGAGGACGACGAAGAAGAGGCGAAGAGCCCGCGTCGCCGATGGCCAGCCCGCAAGGCGCACCTCGGCCCGCAGCGCGATCGCGGAGGCCGCGGCCGCCGTGGACGTGGCGGACCCGGTGGCCAAGGCCAGGGTCAAGGCAACCGTCGCGGTCCTTCGCGCCGCTCCGCGCAGACTTCTGACCTGCCCGTCATCAGCGATTTACTGAAGCCGGGTCAGGAGATTCTTGTCCAGATCGCCAAGGAGCCCATCGCAAAAAAGGGCGCCCGCATCACCAGCCACATCGCTCTGCCCGGCCGCTTCCTCGTCTTCATGCCCACCGTTTCGCACGTGGGCGTCAGCCGCAAGATTGCCTCCGACGAAGAGCGCCAGCGTCTGAAGCGGATCCTCACCAGCGAACGCGGCGAGGCTTCAGGCGGCTTCATCGTGCGCACCGCGGCCGAGGGCGCATCGGAAGAGGAGTTCGCTCCGACCTGCGCTTCCTCATTCACCTCTGGGACGAGATCAAGCAGCGTTCTGAATCTCCAAGTCGCCCGCCCTCATCTATCACGACCTGTCGCTCATCGAGCGCATTCTACGTGACCAGGTAAGCGCCAACTTCTCGTCCATCTGGGTTGATTCGCAGGAAGACTACGAGCGCATCGTGCGTTTCCTCAATCGCTTCTCGCCCAACCTGGTGCGGCGCGTCAAGCTCTACACCAAGGAGACTCCGCTCTTCGAGCACTTCGGCATTCAGGACGAAATCTCCAAAGCATTGCGTTCCAAGGTCTGGCTCAAGAGCGGCGGCTCCATCGTCATCAATCAGACTGAAGCGCTCGTTGCCATCGACATTAACACCGGCAAGTACGTCGGCAAGTCCGCGCGGCTTGAAGATACGATCGTCAAGACCAACCTCGATGCCGTGCCTGAGATCGTGCGCCAGATTCGCCTCCGCGATCTGGGCGGCATCATCATCATTGACTTCATCGACATGGACGAGCGCAAGAATCGCTTCAAGGTAATGGCCGCACTCGAAGAAGCACTCAAGAGCGATCGCGCACCAACCAAGGTTCTCCAGTTCAATGATTTTGGATTGGTGGCCATCACCCGCAAGCGCGTCAAGCAATCACTGGAGCGGACTCTCAGCGTTCCCTGTCCCACATGCCAGGCCACCGGCATGGTCAAGAGTCCGGCCACCGTATGCAACGAAATCTTCACCGAGCTGCGCAAAATGCGGAAGCATTTTGAAAGTGCCGATGTCCTCCTGCGCGTCAACCCGGAAACCGTCAAGGTGCTCAAGGCCAACAACGCACGCTGGCTTACGGAATTCGAAGAGCTCGTCGGCAAGAACATCCTGGTCAAGAGCGACGCCACTCTGCATCCTGAGCAGTTCGACATTCAGGGCTGAGTCGTCATTTCCCGTCAACAACAATGGCCGGAGTTGTGCTCCGGCCATTGTTGTTTTCGCCCTCATGCTCTCGTCGGCTTTTCGCCCCAGCTCCCATGTTGTACAACCTGTCAACAGACAAGCCGGGTCGGTATAATCCTTTTCCCGCCTCAAACGTCTATGTAAAAATGGCCCAAAAATGGCCCGTTGATTCATCGGCATTCACACTGTATCCTTTCGCGTTTCTGCCTTTTCGCACGCAACTTCCCCTGCCCTCTCGGTGTCTAAGTGGTTAACAAGGGCTGCGCAGGTTTTCGCGCGAGTTCTGATTGGCCACATGCACGACTAACAATCCGAAACATGAGGTTACCAGCATGTCATCCTTCTGCCGGGTGTCGCTGATGCGGCATGTCACCATCCTTACCGTAGTGGCGGCCTTTGCGACCGCTTTCGCGAGTGCCCAATTCGCACCCTCTCCCAACCCTTCCGCCTCGGTTTCCGCTTCTCCGACCGAATCGAGCTCGCTCGCCTTGCCCGATCCCAGCTCCGACGGAGCTGCTGCTTTGCCTTCCGCTCCTGCTGCTGCCCCGGCCCGAGCGGGTCAAAATGGTGGGTACGACCAGAATGGCGGCTATCAGTCGCACAGCCGCTTCAGCCATCTCACATTTGAGGCGGGCGGCGGCCCAATGGCCCCGTCAGCGACTCCTCCAGCTTCATTACCTGGGGCGGGAACCTCACGCTCGGCGCAGGCTATCGTTTTAGTCAACGATTCAGCACGCTGGTGGAGTATCAGTTCGTCGATGACAAGCTGCCTGGCAGAATCATCGCAGAGGCCGGATCCGACGGCGGTCACGCTCACATCTGGTCGTTGACGTTGGATCCAGTCTTCGATCTCTTTCCCAAGAGTTCCAATGATCTCTACATCACCGGCGGTGGCGGCTTTTATCGAAAAGTCACCAGCTTCACCATCCTCTCACCGACCCAGTTCTGCACTTATTTCTATTGCGGCGTGGGATACGTGCCCCAGGTGGCAGGTCACTTCTCAAGCAACCAGGGCGGCTGGAACATCGGAGGCGGCTATCAGCACAGAATGGGAGGCATGTACGGCGAAAGCAAGGTCAAGCTCTTCGCCGAAGTGCGTTATCTCGATGTGCTCTCGCCTGCCTTGACGACCTCGCCCAACGGCCTCGGAACGACCAGTCGGCGCTGACGAGCTCATCCATCACATTCGGGGTTCGTTGGTAGGCATCACTCTCCACCATCCGGTTGTTACTCCAGATACCCATCCTTGCGGCACGCTTCGTCGAATGCCGCGAGGATGGGAAATCCCTCAACCCTCTCGAGACGCTTCACAGAATCCCAAGTACCCTCAATCGAATCAGCCCGCCGGCCAGAACGCCCAGCGGCGTAATCGCCACCAGGCTGAGCTGGTACCAGATCGGCTGCTTGCCGCGCGCTTGCAACGCGCTCAGCGCGGCGATCGCCAGCACGATGATCCCCAATCCCAGCACCAGAATGAGCGGATTGCCCTTCGCGGTCCACGCTGTCACGTACCCGCCCACAGCAGCAGCTAAAAACGAGTAGCCAAGATTCACAAAGATGTAGCCCGGCTGAAGCTTGGCCTCTGCACCCGTCCAAGTCGGTACCATGTGCGTAAGCAGCGCCGTCATCACGAACACCAACACGGCCATTGTGGCAAAGCCCGCCACCAGAGCCGCGAACGCGTGCACCATCACCACGGCTTCTTCTCCGTCTCTGTGCCAACTTCCCCTCGTTCGATCCGGGCAAGAAATATCCGCGCCAGACGCGGCTCGCCAGGGTGACTCCCCGTGCATGCTGCCGCAGGTAGAGGAACTCGTCGCAAAGAGCATTGGGTTCGCGGGGGTAGTAGAAATGGCCTGCGGCGCAAGCGGCCAGTTCACGCAGCCGCGCCGCCTCGCGCCATGCGTGCGTCTCGTCGTCATCGCTCATTAATTCCAGATCCGAGAACAGGCCGCGCCGTCCACGCGCGCACTCCTCCAGGCAAGCCAGCAACTGTTCCGCAAAAACCTTGCTCAGCGTCTCCAGCTGCCCGAAATCCATCTCGCTGTCTGAATCCATGGAGGATCCTTTTCCTTTGTCATGATCACTTCCGCTGGGTGCCCGATGTCACGACTGTTGTGAGCCCTGATCCCGATACCTAGTCCTGGTCCCTGATCCCTTCCGCATCGCCGCTTCTACTTCATCGGCCGTGTGGCGGAAGGTCGCCGAGGTCAATCAACTTGCCGTCCGCGCTCTACCAGAAAATCACATTCGATACGCACTCCCAGCTTTTCTTCGGGAATGTACACGCCCGGCTCGATGGTAAACACCATTCCCGGCTTCAACACTGCAGGATAATTGGCTGGATCGTGCACATCGATGCCCAGCATGTGCCCGGACCGTGCTCCCAATACTTCCCAGCGGCTGCCCGTGCAGATCTTTGCCGTGCGTGTTCACGTAGTTGTAGGCCGCCACGTCGAGCGAATCCGGATCCCTGTGATAGAAGTCGTTGATCTTGGACTTGCCCGCCACGAACGCGCTGATAGCCGCCTGCTGCGCGCCCAGCACGATCTGGTAAATCTCGCGCTGCCGCGCGGTAAAGTGACCATTCGCAGGTACGGTGCGCGTGATGTCCGAGGCATACATCGAGTACTCGCATGCCGCATCCACCAGCACAACATCGCCATCTTCCACGGTGCGCGAGTTCTCTGAGTAGTGGAGGGTCGTCGAGTTGATTCCGGTGCCCACGATGGGCGCGTATGAGGGCCGCTCGCATCCCTGCTCAAACCACACTGCCGTATTTTCCCCGCAATGGCACGCTCCGTTACGCCGGGACTTCACCCCACATCATCTCTCTCTGCGCGGCGATTGAGGCGATGGTGGCCTTTTTGAGCAGTTCGATTTCGCCATCGTCCTTCACTTGCCGCAACGGCGTCGTCAAGCTGGTCACATCATGCGCCGCCGGCGCCGTACCCAATCCCAGCGTGACCGCGTTGAAGCTCACCAGCGCCTTGGCCTGTTCGGCATCCGGCTGCGTCCACAAGTTAAAGGCCTGGCGCCGGTCGGCCGCGATCACCTTGTTCAGTTCCGCGGGCAACTCCGTCATTTGCTCTACCGCGTCAACACCCGTCGTCTGTACCACGCTCGGCGAAGCAGCGTCCATCTTTGCGCCTGTGTAGGTTTCGGTGCGCAGGTTGCGCGTGGGCAGAAACAGAATTTCTTTGTACTCCCGCTCGTGTCCCGGCTGCTTCGACGCGCCAACCACCATCAGCGCCGCCCCCGGCTCATTCCATCCCGTCAGATAGTAGAAGTCGGAGTCCTGGCGATAGGGCATGAAGTCCAGTACCGGCTCTTCTGCCGCAAACAGCACCGCAATGCCGCCATCAAGCTTTGCGCCGAGCGCCGCCCTGCGCGCGTGATACGCGCTTGCTGGCTGCTTTTCAAGAGAACGTGCCACAGGAGCCAGGGCAACAACGGCAAGCAATCCAATAGCAAAATAACGGAACCATTTCATTTCGCTATTGTCGTCGGTCATCCTCTTCCGCGCAAAGCACGACTCAAAGAGAACGTTCATCAACGTTCATCTAGTTTTTTTAGGTTTGACTACCGGGCCCGCTTTGGAGGCAGGATAACGACATCAGGCAATTTGCAGCGGCGCGGACAATCTGCCTTCGTGCGTGGCGAGTCTGTCCATGCCATTCTTCTTCTCGTCTTCCGCCAGTGCGCGATGAAACGAATCGGCCGGAATGGGGCGGCCAAACAGCCAACCCTGTGCGAAGATGCGCTGATTGGCAGAGGCAAAATATCTTGCCTGTTCCTGCGTTTCAATGCCTTCCACAACCACGCGCAGTTTCAACGTATCCGCCATGTCGAGAATCTGCGGAAGAATCGACACCGTCACCGCTTCCGTCCCAATGGCCTTGGTGAATGCCTTGTCGATCTTGATGGCATCCACCGACAGATCGTGCAGATACGCCAGGCTGGAGTAGCCGGTGCCAAAATCGTCGATATGAAAAATGGCCGCGCCGCCGCAAGTGAAGGATCGTATCTTTCGCGACCTGCTGGCGGGCCGTGTAGCTCTCGGTGATCTCAATGCCCAGGCTCTTCGGTGAAACCTTTGCCAGCGCCAGGGATTCTTCCAGCATGGGCAGGAAAGCCGGGTCGGCAAGATCCGCGGCCGCAATGTTCACGTTGACGCGAAAGCCCGGCCGCTCCCGCATCGTGTTTCCAAAATCCTGCAGAACATGCCGCACCACCAGCTTCGTAATACCTCCCACGAAGCCCTGCTCCTCGGCCACCTTGATAAATACATCCGGCGTGACTGTGAGCTGATCCTCATCGGTCCAGCGCACCAGCGCTTCCGCCTCCATAATCTGGCCGCTGGCCAGGTCCACAATCGGCTGATATACCACCCGCAAAGTGTCGCGGCGGATCGCCTTTTGCAGCTGATATTGGAGACTCTTTTTGCGGAGATGAACAAAAGCGCAGAAAAAGCCGAACAAGGCGCCTGTAACACCGCTCAGCGCCACAAATGCGGAGAGTTCGATGCGGTTGGCGCGCAACGCATCTGGTATCGACATGTAGGTCGTCATGCACAGAGAGTGGTCCGCCGCGCAACGCGTCGCGTACAGGCTTTGCGCGACTTGCGCCTTGCCTTCGTTGGTTAAAACCGATGCGGTGATGTCGGGTGTCTCGCCCACAAGCCGCCCCGTCTGCATCGTCGGAGCACTTACGTCCGTCACCGTGTAGTGCATGAAGGGCACAGCCGGAACGTTTCCGTTATAGGGGCTGTAGACGATATAAGAATGGCCCAACTGAATGGTGATGACGGTCTGCTGGTCGATGCGGAACGGGTCCAGATCCCGGTACACCAAAGTACCGTCCAGCTGCGTGAAATCCGGCTTGAACTTCGTCTGCGATTGAGCCCCTCTGCCCAGAGTGGTCGAGCAGTCGATCCTGCCCCCCCGTATATGGCCAGCCTCTTTCAGATAGTGCGACCGGAAGACTAGCTTGCGAAAATAACCGATTTCCTCGTCCGAACAGAAGCTGTAAGCCGACCCGTTCAACTCTTTAAGCACTTGGCGCGATTCGGTTTTAAGGGCCTCTCCTTCAACCATGATGCGCGTGGCTTGCTGATCCAGCCTTCCCAGCGCCTGCCCCATCACGATGCTGTGGCCAATCCAATATCCGGCGAGCGCGCCAACGGCAGCCCCAATGGCCGTTGCGACAAAGGCAACGAGAAGGCGCTGCTGGTTTGGCCGCATCATAGAATCCACTCATCCTCTTATCTTTCCCAACAATAGACAAGAGCACTTTTGGGCCATATAGCGCCCAATCGCCTTAATAGAAACTCGGAGCTCCCCGGAAACGATGGTTTCCTCCGTGGAACTGCAGAGTTGACGTTGAATTTCCTCGCGTTTCGCCGTATCCTAGAAATGCAGACGAATTTGTCCGCCTGAATTGCCGTGGGCTTGCCGGCTGGCGGAGAGATGAGTGGGCTCATAGCCCACTTTTTATTTGGGGCAAATTCCAGCTACTGAGTGCCGCTATTGGGAGACCGCCGAGCCCCAGGAAGCGGCCTTGGCTTACTGGGTGCAGCTTCCTGATTCACAAGCCTTTACGGTGAGTGGTGAGGGCTCACAAGAATGGTTCCCGGCGGGGGATTTCGCTCGCTGGGGTGTTGGGAACGATGGCGGTAAAGCTGGATTCAATACGGTTAGCGGCGGAACGAGTAGCCGCATCACATGGGCTGGACGTGGTGGATATCGAGTTCATTGGCCCGGCCAAAGAACGCACCCTGCGCGTCTTCCTGGAGAAAAATGCCGAAGGGCGGGCAAGACTCAAAGCTCAGATAGACGCTGGAGCAGAAGGGCTTCCCGAGCGGCTCGGGGTGGGAGAGGCAAGCCGGATAAATCCGGACCAGCTTTCCGGCATCCAACATGAGGATCTGGCAGAATTCAGCCGCGACTTTAGCGTGTTGTTGGACGTTGAAGACCTGGTTCCCGGCGCAGAGTACACGCTCGAAACCAGTTCGCCGGGCTTGGATCGCAAGTTGATCAGGCCGGAAGAGTTCCAGCGGTTCGCCGGTTGCCTTGTGAAAGTGCAGACCTTCGAGCCGATCCGCAATAACCGCCACTGGCAAGGCCGGCTGGCGCCCGGAAGCGGGGAGAAGATTAAGCTCGATCTCTCCGCTGTGAAGCAGAACAGCAAGAGCCGGAAAGCCGGCGTGGACACGGTGGAAATTGCCTTTGGCAACATCGAGCCAACTGCGCTTTCTCGATGTTGCCAAAGGCAATTTCCACCGTGTCCACGCCGGCTTTCCGGCTCTTGCTGTTCTGCTTCACAGCGGAGAGATCGAGCTTAATCTTCTCCCCGCTTCCGGGCGCCAGCCGGCCTTGCCAGTGGCGGTTATTGCGGATCGGCTCGAAGGTCTGCACTTTCACAAGGCAACCGGCGAACCGCTGGAACTCTTCCCGGCCTGATCAACTTGCGATCCAAGCCCGGCGAACTGGTTTCGAGCGTGTACTCTGCGCCGGGAACCAGGTCTTCGACGTCCAACAACACGCTAAAGTCGCGGCTGAATTCTGCCAGATCCTCATGTTGGATGCCGGAAAGCTGGTCCGGATTTATCCGGCTTGCCTCTCCCACGGCGAGCCGCTCGGGAAGCCCTTCTGCTCCAGCGTCTATCTGAGCTTTGAGTCTTGCCCGCCCTTCGGCATTTTTCTCCAGGAAGACGCGCAGGGTGCGTTCTTTGGCCGGGCCAATGAACTCGATATCCACCACGTCCAGCCCATGTGATGCGGCTACTCGTTCCGCCGCTAACCGTATTGAATCCAGCTTTACCGCCATCGTTCCCAACACCCCAGCGAGCGAAATCCTCCGCCGGGAACCATTCTTGTGAGCCCTCACCACTCACCGTAAAGGCTTGTGAATCAGGAAGCTGCACCCAGTAAGCCAAGGCCGCTTCCTGGGGCTCGGCGGTCTCCCAATAGCGGCACTCAGTAGCTGGAATTTGCCCCAAATAAAAAGTGGGCTATGAGCCCACTCATCTCTCCGCCAGCCGGCAAGCCCACGGCAATTCAGGCGGACAAATTCGTCTGCATTCCTAGGATACGGCGAAACGCGAGGAAATTCAACGTCAACTCTGCGTTTCCATGGAGGAAACCTTCGTTTCCGGGGAACTCGAGCGTCTGTTAGGGCGATTGGCGCCATATGGCCCAAAAGTGCTCTTGTCTATTGTTGGGAAAGATAAGAGGATGAGTGGATTCTATGATGCGGCCAAACCAGCAGCGCCTTCTCGTTGCCTTTGTCGCAACGGCCATTGGGGCTGCCGTTGGCGCGCTCGCCGGATATTGGATTGGCCACAGCATCGTGATGGGGCAGGCGCTGGGAAGGCTGGATCAGCAAGCCACGCGCATCATGGTTGAAGGAGAGGCCCTTAAAACCGAATCGCGCCAAGTGCTTAAAGAGTTGAACGGGTCGGCTTACAGCTTCTGTTCGGACGAGGAAATCGGTTATTTTCGCAAGCTAGTCTTCCGGTCGCACTATCTGAAAGAGGCTGGCCATATACGGGGGGGCAGGATCGACTGCTCGACCACTCTGGGCAGAGGGGCTCAATCGCAGACGAAGTTCAAGCCGGATTTCACGCAGCTGGACGGTACTTTGGTGTACCGGGATCTTGACCCGTTCCGCATCGACCAGCAGACCGTCATCACCTTCAGTTGGGCAATTCTTATATCGTCTACAGCCCCTATATCGGAAACGTTCCGGCTGTGCCCTTCATGCACTACACGGTGACGGACGTAAGTGCTCCGACGATGCAGACGGGGCGGCTGTGGGCGAGACCCCGACATCACCGCATCGGTTTTAACCAACGAAGGCAAGGCGCAAGTAGCGCAAAGCCTGTACGCGACCCGTTGCGCGGCGGACCACTCTCTGTGCATGACGACCTACATGTCGATACCAGATGCGTTGCGCGCCAACCGCATCGAACTCTCCGCATTTGTGGCGCTGAGCGGTGTTACAGGCGCCTTGTTCGGCTTTTTCTGCGCTTTTGTTCATCTCCGCAAAAAGAGTCTCCAATATCAGCTGCAAAAGGCGATCCGCCGCGACACTTTGCGGGTGGTATATCAGCCGATTGTGGACCTGGCCAGCGGCCAGATTATGGAGGCGGAAGCGCTGGTGCGCTGGACCGATGAGGATCAGCTCACAGTCACGCCGGATGTATTTATCAAGGTGGCCGAGGAGCAGGGCTTCGTGGGAGGTATTACGAAGCTGGTGGTGCGGCATGTTCTGCAGGATTTTGGAAACACGATGCGGGAGCGGCCGGGCTTTCGCGTCAACGTGAACATTGCGGCCGCGGATCTTGCCGACCCGGCTTTCCTGCCCATGCTGGAAGAATCCCTGGCGCTGGCAAAGGTTTCACCGAAGAGCCTGGGCATTGAGATCACCGAGAGCTACACGGCCCGGCAGCAGGTCGCGAAAGATACGATCCTTCACCTGCGGCGGCGCGGCCATTTTGTCCATATCGACGATTTTGGCACCGGCTACTCCAGCCTGGCGTATCTGCACGATCTGTCGGTGGATGCCATCAAGATCGACAAGGCGTTCACCAAGGCCATTGGGACGGAAGCGGTGACGGTGTCGATTCTTCCGCAGATCCTCGACATGGCGGATACGTTGAAATTGCGCGTGGTTGTGGAGGGCATTGAAACGCAGGAACAGGCAAGATATTTTGCTTCTGCCAATCAGCGCATCTTCGCACAGGGCTGGTTGTTTGGTCGCCCCGTTCCGGCCGATTCGTTTCATCGAGCACTGGCGGAAGACGAGAAGAAGAATGGCATGGACAGACTCGCCGCGCACGAAGGCAGATTGTCGGCGCCGCTCAAATTGCCTGATGTCGTTATCCTGCCTCCAAAGCGGGCCCAGTAGTCAAACCTAAAAACTAGATGAACGTTGATGAACGTTCTCTTTGAGTCGTGCTTTGCGCGGAAGAGGATGACCGACGACAATAGCGAAATGAAATGGTTCCGTTATTTTGCTATTGGATTGCTTGCCGTTGTTGCCCTGGCTCCTGTGGCACGTCTCTTGAAAGCAGCCAGCAAGCGCGTATCACGCGCGCAGGGCGGCGCTCCGCGCAAAGCTTGAGGCGGCATTGCGGTGCTTTTGCGGCAGAAGAGCCGGTACTGGGCTCATGCCCTATCGCCAGGACTCCGACTTCTACTATCTGACGGGATGGAATGAGCCGGGGGCGGCGCTGATGGTGGTTGGCGCGTCGAAGCAGCCGGGACACGAGCGGGAGTACAAAGAAATTCTGTTTCTGCCCACGCGCAACCTGCGCACCGAAACCTACACAGGCGCAAAGATGGACGCTGCTTCGCCGAGCGTGGTACAGACGACGGGTGTGACGCGGTAGAGCAAATAACGGAGTTGCCCGCGGAACTGAACAAGGTGATCGCGGCGGACCGGGCAAGGCCTTTAACTTGTGGACGCAGCCGGATGCCGAACAGGCCAAGGCGCTGGTGAGCTTCAACGCGGATACGCTGGGATTGGACGGCGGCGGCGCATGATGTGACCAGCTTGACGACGCCGTTGCGGAAGTGAAGGACGATGGCGAAATCGAACTGTCCGAAAAAGGCCACCATCGCCTCAATCGCCGCGCAGAGAGAGATGATGCGGGGTGTAAGTCCCCGCGTAACGGAGCGTGCCATTGGGGGAAAATGACGGCAGTGTGGTTTGAGCAGGGATGCGAGCGGCCCTCATACGCGCCCATCGTGGGCACCGGAATCGACTCGACGACCCTCCACTATAGAGAACTCGCGCACCGTGGAAGATGGCGATGTTGTGCTGGTGGATGCGGCATGCGAGTACTCGATGTATGCCTCGGACATCACGCGCACCGTACCCTGCGAATGGTCACTTTACCGCGCGGCAGCGCGAGATTTACCAGATCGTGCTGGGCGCGCAGCAGGCGGCTATGCAGCGCGTCGTGGCAGGCAAGTCCAAGATCCAACGACTTCTATCACAGATCAGACGTGGCGGCCTACAACTACATCAACACGCACGGCAAAGATCTGCACGGGCGGCTCACTGGGCAAGTATTGGGAGCACGGTCTGGGGCACATGCTGGGCATCGATGTGCACGATCCGGCCTATCTTCCTGCAGTGTTGAAGCCGGGAATGGTGCCTACCGTCGAGCAAGACCTGACCGTTCCCGAAGAAAAGCTGGGAGTGCGTATCGAATGTGATTTTCTGGTAGACGCGGACGGCAAGTTGATTGACCTCGACGCGGACCTTCCGCGCACACGGCCGATGAAGTAGAAGCGGCGATGCGGAAGGAATGAGGGACCGGGACTAGGTATCGGGATCAGGGCTCACAACAGTCGTGACATCGGGCACCCACGGGTGGATCATGACAAAGGAAAGGATCCTCCATGGATTCAGACAGCGAGATGGATTTCGGGCAGCTGGAGACGCTGAGCAAGGTTTTTGCGGAACAGTTGCTGGCTTGCCTGGAGGAGTGCGCGCGTGGACGGCGCGGCCTGTTCTGGGATCTGGAATTTGATGAGCGATAGAGATGAGACACACGCATGGCGCGAGGCGGCGCGGCTGGGTGTGCTGGGCGCTTGCGGTGCGGCGATCTCCGCGTCGGGCCGCGAACCCAATGCTCTTTGCGACGAGTTCCTCGACCTGTGCAGCATGCACCGGGGGATGCATCCTGGCGAGCCGCGTCTGGCGCGGATATTTCTTGCCCAGAATGGGACGAGGGGAAGTTGGCACAGAGACGGAGAAGAAGCCGTGGTGATGGTGCACGCGTTCGCGGCTCTGGTGGCGGGGCTTTGCCACAATGGCCGTAGCTGGTGTTCGTGATGACGGCGCTGCTTACGCACATGGTACCGAGTTGGACGGGTGCAGAGGCCAAGCTTCAGCCGGGTCTGCATCTTTGTGAATCTTGGCTACTCGTTTTTAGCTGCTGCTGTAGGCGGGTACATGAGGCGTGAGCCGCGAAGGGCAATAAGAGAGTACGGTGCTGGGATTAGGGAGTCATCGTGCTGGCGATACGCCCCAGCGTCCAGCGCGTTGCAAGCGCGCGGCAAGCAGCCGATCTGGTACCAGCTCAGCCTGGTGGCCGTTACGCCGCTGCGCGGGCTGGCCGGCGGGCTGGAATTCAGAGTCTTGGGATTCTGTGAAGCGTCTCGAGAAGGTCTGAGGGATTTCCCCCATCCTCGCGGCATTCGAGCGAACGTAACAAGGATGGGTATCTGGATTTAGCGAGACCGGATGGTGGAGAGTGACGCTCTACCAACGAACCCGAGAGATGGGAATACAGCTTCGGTGTCAGCGCCGGACGGTAGTGCAGTTCCGATGCCGGTAGGGCGAGGTCGTCAAGGCAGGCGAGAGCGGCATCGAGATAACGCACTTTGGCGAAGAAGCTTGAGCCTTGCTTTCGCCGTACAGTGCCTCCCATTCTTTGCTAGATAGCCGCCACCCAATATTCAGGCCGCCCTGGTTGCTTGAGAAGTGACCTCCCACCTGGGGCACGTCTGCCCACACCGCAATGAAATAAGCCAGAACTGGGTCGGTGAGAGGATGGTGAAGCTGGTGACTTTTCGATAAAAGCCGCTGCCACCGCCGGTGATGAAGAAATAATTGGAACTCTTGGGAAAGAGAATCGAAGACTTGGATCCAACGTCAACGACCAGATGTGAGCGTGACCGCCCATGGGAATCCGGCCTCTGCGATGATTCTGCCAGGCAGGTCTTCATCGACGAACTGATATTCCACCAGCGTGCTGAATCGTTAATTAAACGATACCTGCGCCGAGCGTGAGGTTCCCGGCCAGGTAATGAAGCTGGAGGAGTCGCTGACGGGGCCATTGGCAGCAGCCGCCCGCCTCAAATGTGAGATGG
Organism: uncultured Acidobacteriota bacterium; assembly: GCA_963718435.1. Taxonomy (GTDB): domain Bacteria; phylum Acidobacteriota; class Terriglobia; order Terriglobales; family Acidobacteriaceae; genus Telmatobacter. Next base: position 17,739 of record CAVQZQ010000050.1, read on the forward strand.
CTGAACGGTCTGTGCGATCTGATAGCGCCCGTCTGGTCGTACCCGCCGTTTTGACCCGCTGGGGCGGGGGCGGGAGCAGGAGCGGAAGGCAAAGCAGGGGCTCCGTCGGAGCTGGGATCGGGCAAGGCGAGGGCGGAGCTCGATTCGGTCGGAGAAGCGGAAACCGAGGCGGGGGGGAGAGGTGCGAATGGGGGCTCGCGAAAGCGGTCGCAAAGGCCGCCACTACGGTAAGGATGGTCACATGCCGCATCAGCGACACCCGGCCGAAGGATGACATGCTGGTAACCTCATGTTTGCGGAGTTGTTAGTCGTGCATGTGGCCAATCAGAACTCGCGCGAAAACCTGCGCAGCCCTTGTAACCACTTAGACACCGAGAGGGCGGGAAGAGTTGCGTGCGAAAAGGCAGAACGCGAAAGGATACAGTGTGAATGCCGATGAATCAACGGGCCATTTTTGGGCCATTTTTACATAGACGTTTGAGGCGGGAAAAGGATTATACCGAGCCCGGCTTGTCTGTTGACAGGTTGTACAACATGGGAGCTGGGCGAAAAGCCGACGAGAGCATGAGGGCAAAAACAACAATGGCCGGAGCGCCATTTCCGGCCATTGTTGTTGACAGAGATGACAACTCGCCCTGGATGTCGAACTGCTCGGGGTGGAGGGTCGCGTCGCTCTTGACGAGGATGTTCTTGCTCACCAGCTCTTCGAATTCCGACCAGCCACGCGGCGTTGTTGGATTTGAGGACCTTCACGGTTTCGGGGTTGACGCGGAGAAGCACATCGGCGCCTTCAAAATGTTTTTTCATTTTGCGCAACTCGATGTAGATCTCGTTGCAGACGGTAACCGGGCTCTTGACCATGCCGGTGGCCTGGCAAGTGGGGCAGGGAACGCTCAGGGTGCGCTCGAGGGATTGCTTGACGCGCTTGCGGGTGATGGCGACGAGTCCAAAATCGTTAAACTGCAACACCTTGGTGGGAGCGCGGTCGGCCTTGAGAGCTTCTTCGAGCGCGGCAAGGACCTTGAAGCGGTTCTTGCGCTCGTCCATGTCAATGAAGTCGATGACGATGATGCCGCCGAGATCGCGGAGGCGAATCTGGCGGACGATTCGGGAACGGCATCGAGGTTGGTTTTGACGATGGTGTCTTCAAGGCGCGCGGACTTGCCGACATATTTGCCGGTGTTGATGTCGATGGCTACGAGCGCTTCGGTCTGATTGATGACGATGGAGCCGCCGGACTTGAGCCAGACCTTGGAGCGCAAAGCCTTGGAGATTTCGTCCTGAATGCCGAAGTGCTCGAAGAGCGGAGTTCCTTGGTGTAGAGCTTGACGCGGCGCACGAGGGGCGGCGAAAAGCGATTGAGGAAGCGGACGATGCGCTCGTAGTCGTCTTGCGAGTCAACCCAGATGGACG
>CAVQZQ010000051.1:0-11510 GCA_963718435.1 uncultured Acidobacteriota bacterium
TCCAACCAGTCGCGTAGCTACGTAGACGGCCTCATGCCCGACAAGGAAGGCGATCCTCGCGACGAGATGATTGCGCTCTTCTCCGCCGTGCGTCAGGACTACGGCCCTGCCGGCATTCGCGTCGAACTTGGCCATGTCGGCATTCTCCCCGCCTGGGAAGAAAACAACCGCAACGACATTGCCAGCGGGAAAACAAAAACGCCGATCATCCGTCCCGTCCTCATCGATCGCGAAATCCCGAAACTCCAGGCCCGTCTTGATGAGTTGAACAAGATTGCGAATCAGAATACGTCAAGCATCGCGAGCGATAAGGAGAGCACTGCAAGCGATCCGCCGCCGCCCGGAACCGCAACGCCGATGACGGCAGAACAAAAACAGGAATTCGTCGAAGTCACCAACCAGTTGAAACTGCTCGACGACCGCCGCCAGCAAATCCTTGCCCGCACCGGCGACGACTACGTCACCGACCCGCCCAAATTGCCTGCCAAGCCGTAAACCTGTCCGCGCTGCTCGAAGATCAGGCCATGAAACCACGGTGCCCGATCCGGACCATCTCGAAAGTTCAAACGCACGAGGGATTTCGCAATGTCCGAATCGACGAAGCGTGCAACCGGCTGGATCAACGTCACAAGCTACGATTCGAAACTATATGACGAGTCGCTGAGCCCTGCGATTTCCGAGGTTCAGGTTGTGGAGGAATTCACCGGAGATCTCGTGGGTACCGGGACAGCTCGTTTTCTCCTGGTTAGGGCCGTCGACGGCAGCGCCCACTTTACTGGTTTGGAGCGATTTGTGGGCAAACTCGGTGACCGCTCCGGCTCTTTTATTCTGCGAAACTCAGGGACACTCAAAGATGGCGAAGTTACAGCAGAATGGCTCGTTATTCCAGGCTCAGGCACCGCGGAACTGAGCGGCCTGCGCGGCCAGGGCGGCTGCCGAACCGCGGAGGGGATTTTTCTCGATTACTGGTTTGAGTGAGCCTGATTGATATTAGCTAGCCGCTGATCGGCAAGAGCTTCGCCGGATCAATACCCGTTCGCTACCAACCACGCCTCGGTTAGTTCGATCTCCGGCTTCTTTTTCGCTTTCATCTCGGCATACGCCAGCTTCACCAGCACATCCGCCTCCACATTCACCGGAGCGCCCGGCGAAAGTGTGTGCAGATTTGTCCGCCAATACGTCAATGGCAAAATAGCAATCGAAATCGTGTCGCCTTCGATCGCCGCAATGGTCAAGCTGATCCCCTCAATCGCCACCGACCCCTTGTGCACCATCCACGGGCGCACGTCTTCAGGCACGCGCACCTTGAGCGTCCAGTCGGTCGTCTTTTCATTGAACTGAGGGCTTGTCTCGGGAACGACCGGCTCCAACGCCGTCATCACGCCGGTCCCGTCCACATGTCCTTGCACCACATGCCCGCCAAGCGGACTCCCCGCCGCCGTCGGCAACTCCAGATTCACCTTCGCACCCGGCTTCAGTGCGCCCAGCGAAGTTCGGTCCAGCGTTTCCTGCGCCAGGTCGGCATGAAAGTAAGTGGGGTCCACATCCAGCGCAGTCAAACACACACCCGAGACCGCCAGCGAATCGCCCTCGCGCAAGCGCACCGCAATCCCTGGAGCCTCCAATGTCAGTCGCCGCACGCCACCTGTGTCCTCAAGGCTGACCAGCGTCCCCGTTTGCTCAATGATTCCGGTAAACATGGCTTCATTTTAAGGGAACAAGGGGCACTGAGCCCTAATCCCTGACCCCTGATCACTGGCTCTCATTCAGCCACTGCACAATCTCCCGCATCACGCGTTCCGCCTGCGGTTTGAAACAAATACTGCGCGTGCGCCGAGCCATCCAGTACCACCAGCTTTTTCGGCTGCGGAGCTTTCTCATACTGCTCGCGAATCCCCGGCAGCCGCAGCCCGTCGCCACTCGTGTCGTCCCGCGCCACAATAAACAGGCTGGGCGATTTCAGCTTGTCCGCCGGCTTGTTCGGCGCGGCGCCCAGCATCACGACGCGGTCAATCTCTCCTGGCCGCGAATCGATCGATGCATCTCCTGCGGCTGCGCCTCCCATGCTGCCGCCGACAATCGACACGCTCTTCGCACCTGCCTTGTGCAAGTAGCGCACTGTCGCGAGCACATCCAATTCCAGCGGCGCATCCATCGGGTCCTTGTCGCCCGGCCCGTGCGACTTGCCGTAGCCGCGGAGATCGATCGCCAGCACCTCAAAACCCGCCGCTTGCAGAGCACGCGCCTGTGTTGCCCAACTCTCCTTGTTGAACCGGCCCCCATGGACCAGCACCACAGCCTTTTCGCCCGGCCCGTAGAGATCCGCGAACACCACTCCGCCGTCTTCCGTCGGAAACGAAATCGTCTCCTGCGCCGCCGCAAGGCACGCGAGGCACAACGCCGCAACGATGGCAAAAACCGCACGCATCCTGACACTCTACTACGGGAATGTTTTCTGTTGTGCTAGAGATTTTGAGCGGATATCGGTCTTTATTCCCTAATCTCTATTTCCTAGTATCTAATCCCTGATCCCTGACGCCTGACCCCTGTCTTCAGTCCGCCGCTTCTTCCGCCGGTGTATCTGTGGCCAGCGCGCCGCCCGTTGTCAGCTTTCGATAAGCCAGGAACAGGCTCGCCCGCCAACGCAGAATCATCCCAAACGCCAGCACGAAAAACAGCGCCCCCGTCTGCTCCAGCGTGAGAATCGAGTCGAAGTAGCCGCGCGCCAGATACCGCACCGCGGCCAGCACAATGACCACCGCAAAAAACGCTCCCGAGCGCTTCATCATGATCGCGTCGCCCTCGCGCTTAAGGCTTGACGTCAGCAGGAGCGGATACGCCAGCACAATGGCTCCGACCAAAAACGCCCCAATCGCCCACGTCCACGACACGCGAAACGCCGGCACAATAAACATCGAAAACCCGGTCGCCATCCCCAGCGGTGGAATCACGATCTTCTTCAGCGTCATCGCGGTGCGGCCTTCGCGGATCCGCCATGCCAGCACGGCACAGAGACCTGCGACAGAAACAATGGCCGTGAATGCGGTAGACGAACCCATCAAGCAAAGACCTCTTCAGAAAATGGCCAGAGCGCCCCCGGGGAAGACCCATCAGCAGGACCAACCTTCTGTTGGACGCTGCCAACCCGCGAGCCGTTTCAAATTGGCTTCCGCGCACGGGCCTACCCTCATTGTCGCATCAGGCCCGATCACTGATCCCTGATCCCTACTTTTCTGGCCACGGATCCCTCAGCAGCGAGCACAATCCCAGGTCATTCTCATAGCGCTCCACTTCCACTTCGCCCATGAAGATCGCCTTCGTCATACCGCGAAACGCCGGAACTGCGTCCGATCCCATAATCTGCGGTGACACAAACAGATGCACGCGATCCACCAGCCCGCCCGCCAGCAGAGCCGTATTCAGCCGCGTACCCGTCTCGGTCAGCAGCGTCAGAATGCCTTCCTCGCCCAGCTTGCTCAGCACCTTACCCAGCGGAACGCGCCCTGCCTCGAGCCCCGTTGACGAAGACCTGTCGCCGGGGGCCCCTGCCTTCCACCCCGTCGACGAAGACCTGTCGCCGGGGGCCCCGGGTCCGCAGGCAGCACTTCGACGCGTATGCCTTTGTCGCGTAACTGGCCGATGCGCGTCTCGTCCTTCGAAACCGTAAACACCACCACATCGTTCTGCGCACTCACCGCCATCTTTGAATCCAGCGGCATCCGCAACGCCGAGTCCAGCACCACGCGCAGCAGGGGCCGCCGCCTGCGCAGCCCGCTGCGGTCAGTCAGCATCGGGTCGTCGGCAAGCACGGTATCCACGCCTGTCATGGCGGCATCGGCCTGCCAGCGCAACGGCTGCACCGCCGCTCGCGCCGTGTCGCATGTAATCCAATAGGGCGCGTGCAATATATGCTGGCCCGCTGGCGGAGCGATCCGCCCATCCAGCGTCATCGCCACCTTCATCAACACCAGCGGCCGCTTGTGCTGGCTCCAGCGCGCAAAGCCCTCATTCAGCCGCCGGGCCTCTTTCTCACAGATACCTACTTCTGTCCGAAGTCCCGCTGCATGCAATGCCTCCATGCCGTGCCCGGCCACAGCCGGATTGGGGTCGATCGTGGCCGCCACCACCCGACCCAGTCCCGCTGCAATCAGCGCTTCGGTGCACGGACCGGTGCGTCCCGTGTGGTTGCAGGGCTCCAGCGTTACATAAGCCGTGCCGCTCCGCAGCCGATCTTCTCTTTTTGGATTCGTGAACGCGTGTTGTTTCGCTTCATTCAGAGCAACGATCTCCGCGTGGTCCAGCAAGTCATACTCGTGCCAACCTTCGCCCAGGACCTGTCCCGCGCGGTCCAGAATCACGCACCCCACCGCCGGGTTCGGTGAACTCACACCAATCCCGCGCCGAGCCAGCTCGAGGGCGCGCTGCATCCAATACCGGTCTTGCTCCAGAACGTCCAAATCCGCCAACCCCGCTAACGCCGCCGACTTCGCAAGAGACTACCCCAGCATCGCTTCTACAAAATCCTCCGCTGAAAACTCCAGCAGATCACCCATCTGCTCCCCAACCCCCACAAACCGCACCGGCAAATTCAGCTCCCGCGCAATGGCTACCGCAATGCCGCCCTTTGCCGTCCCATCCAGCTTGGTCAGCACAATCCCGGTCACGCCTGCCGACTGCGTAAACAGCCGTGCCTGCTGCAGGCCGTTCTGCCCCGTGGTCGCGTCCATCACCAGCAACACCTCGTGCGGCGCGCCGGGAACCAGCTTCGCCGCCGTCCGCCGCATCTTGTCCAGTTCGTCCATCAAGCCGGTCTTGGTGTGCAGCCGTCCAGCCGTGTCCACGATCAGGTTGTCGATGTTGCGTGCTTTCGCGGCGCTGGCCGCGTCATAGAGCACCGCTGCCGGGTCGCCGCCCTGGCGCGTCTTGATCATCTCCACGCCCGACCGCGAAGCCCACACTTCCAATTGCTCAATTGCCGCGGCGCGAAACGTGTCCGCCGCGCACAGCAACACCGTCCGCCCCTGATCCCGGTACCAGGCCGCCAGCTTGCCCGCCGACGTCGTCTTTCCCGTCCCATTCACGCCCACCAGAAATGTCACCTTGGGCGTTGCCGGCTCGGCAACCACATGCCGCGGGGTCTCCAGAATCCCCCGTAACTGCTCCTTCAGTAGTTCGCGCAGTTCCGCCCCGCCCTCAATCGCCTGCTTGCGCGCGCGCTCCCGCAGGGACTCCAAAATCTCCGTCGTTGTCTGCACACCGATATCGCTGGTCAGCAGCGCCGTTTCCAGGTCTTCGAGCGCTGACTCGTCCACCTCGCGCGTCAACGCCACAATGTCGTTGATCCGCGACGAAAAGGACTCGCGCGTACGCGTAACAGCCTGCTTCATCCGGCTGAAAAAGCCGCGCTTACCCGTCTCCTCCGGCTCAGGCTCCGGCTGGTCGTTCTGATTGCCAAAAAGTGTGATGAAATCGGGCATAGCCAGCTTTCAGTCTAAAGCAGCCGCGCCTCCACCCGGCGGCTGAGGGCCTGTTTGTAAAACATGATTTCAACGGAAGGGTAGTTCGGCCGGTACATCGCTCCAGTCGATGAGCACGGGAATGAATTCCTTCGAACAATTTTCACTTGCAAATCGCAACACAGTTCTGGAAAATCTCCAAGCGGCCCTCGCAAGAGTCCGCCCTTCACGGGCAATCGCCGAGGGAGAAAAGGAGAGCAATGAGCAGTGTGCGTGTCTTGGTCGGAACGCGCAAGGGAGCGTTCGTTTTATCTTCAGACGGCAAACGGAAAAAATGGAAGGTCAGTGGCCCTCACTTTGCGGGCTGGGAGATCTACCACATGAAGGGTTCGCCGGTGAACCCGGACCGAATCTATGCATCGCAAACCAGCGGCTGGTTTGGCCAGATCCTGCAGCGCTCCGATGACGGCGGCAAAACCTGGAGTCCCCCGGAGGCGAGTCCATGCCCACCCCCGGCCCCGAGCCCCCCAAGCCGAGCAACAAGTTTGCCTACGACACCTCTGCCGAAACGGGGAAGCCTCTCACCACGCACCAGTGGTACGACGGCACGCAGCATCCCTGGGAGTTCAAGCGCGTCTGGCATCTTGAGCCGTCCCTCACTGATCCGAACACTGTCTACGCGGGCATCGAAGATGCAGCCTTGTTCCGTTCCACTGACGGAGCCCAGTCCTGGCATGAGCTCTCCGGCCTGCGAGGCCACGTCACCGGTCCCGGTTGGCAACCCGGCGCCGGCGGCATGTGCCTCCATACCGTCATCCTCGACCCCAGCGACCCCCAGCGCATCTTTATCGCCATCTCGGCCGCGGGCGCTTTCCGCACAGACGATGGCGGCGCGACCTGGAAGCCCATCAACAAGGGTCTCCGCTCCGAATTCATTCCCGACCCTGACGCCGAAGTCGGCCACTGCGTCCATCACGTGGCTATGCACCCCTCGCGGCCCGGAGTGCTCTTCATGCAAAAGCATTGGGACGTGATGCGCTCAGACAACGCCGGCGACAACTGGCACGAGGTCAGCGGCAACCTGCCCACCGACTTCGGCTTCGTCATCGACGTGCACGCTCATCAGCCGGATACCGTCTACGTTGTGCCCATCAAGAGCGACTCCGAGCACTTTCCCATCGACGGCAAGCTGCAGGTTTTCCGCAGCCGCACCGGCGGCAACGAGTGGGAGGGGCTCAGCAAGGGCCTGCCGCAAAAGGATTGTTACGTCGACGTGCTGCGCGATGCGATGTCCGTCGATCAGCTCGACGACTGCGGCGTCTACTTCGGCACCACCGGCGGCCAGGTCTACGTCTCGCCGGACGGGGGCGACTCCTGGTCCGCCATCGTCAACACCTTGCCCCCCGTGCTTTCAGTCGAAGTGCAGACACTGCAATAATTGCTTTCAGTAACAGGGTGGATGCCCAGGTCCCAGGAAAGGGACCTGGGGCATCCATGATCGAACTCTAGGCTTTAATGAATCCCAGCGAATCCCAAATCCGCGTCCAACTCCCCTACCACCTGCGCAACCTCGCCAAGGTCGGCAACGAGATAATGCTCGAGGTCCCCGCGCCTGTCACCATCAACTCCGTACTCGACACGCTTGAAGCTCGCTATCCCATGCTGCAGGGAACAATTCGCGATCACGACACCCGCAAGCGCCGCCCTTTCCTCCGCTTCTTTGCCTGCGAAGAGGACCTCTCGCACGACTCTACCGACAACCCGCTGCCCGAAGCCGTGGCCAGCGGCAAGGAGCCGCTCCTTATCATCGGCGCCATCGCAGGCGGCTGAGGTCACCGCGTCGCGGACAATGAAGTAGCTGAAATGGGAAGGGATTTCCGCGCGAGAGGCGAATAAAAAGAGAATCAGAGGGGGTGGGGGTGCTTATTTCGGGTTTAACCTGATCATTTAAAATGGTTTGCTGATTAAAAGTGTGCGCTTAAGCCGCCTCCAAGGGCAGATTAGACGCATTAAGGACTCATTGCTCGTTGACCCTGTGGTCGCACAGAAACAAAGTTCGTGACCAAGGACGCGGCGGACTGGCAAGATTTCTCCACCCGCTCTGCATCCATTGTGCTCCGGCCCAGACAATTAATGTGCAACCGCACTGTGGCAGGCGCGTAACTTTGGTGCGGCCATTCCCGATTTGAAGAGGGAATGGCCGATTCGCCTTACTTACCGAAGACTCTGGCCAAAACCGGGCCGACCTCGGCATCCTCCAGCACGGTGTAGCCGTGAATCTCCAGCACGTCTGTCCACCCGGCCGAACTCTCGTACAGCAGGGAGGGGTTATCGGTTTCGTAGAGGGCGAAGCCGCCGCTCCCGTCGCTGTTGTGCCAGCGGCCCAGCAGCGTCAAGCCCGCAGGCGGGTTGCCTTTCCCTGCCATAAAGCGGCCGACGGCCTCTTGGGTGCACCCTGGCCGAATGCTCCATGTGGACATGAATTTCATATGTCTTTCATCCTCCATTTCAGAATTTCTTCGGGGGGAAACTACTCAGGGGATTGTCGAAGAGCGCAAGTATAGCGCAGGCGGCCCCTCAAATTGCGAAATCGGTCTTGGGTTGTATGTGGCGCAGAAATGAACGTCGATAGTCTCTTCAAGCTTCACTGGGTGGGATCAGTTTCAACCACCGCGAAGCGCGCCGCCTGGACGGCCAGTCCTCCTAAGCGAAGTACTTTTTCAGTGGCTCCCAGTAATGGTTCTTCCATCCCCAGTCCAGATGATCGTAATCGCCGGAAGGGAAGCCGATGTGATCAAAGGCCAGATTCGTGACCGCGTCACTCGCCTTGAACTCAAAACGCACGATGGAGTACACGCCCGCATCCCAATGCGAGGGGCGCCACGCCTGCACAATTCTTTGATTTGGGACAAGCTCGACGTTGCGTCCCACCCCGATCAAGCCGCCAAACATCGAGAAAGGTCCGCCTTCGGTTGCGTCAATGGTCGCCGGCATCCCCGAAAACACAGCAAATTGCTTCGAGGTGAGAATGGCTTCGTAGAACCGCTGCGGGCTCGCTTTGAAGCCGAGGTCGTAATGGATTGCGGTGCGCGCCTGGTTCGCCGATGTGCAGGGTGCTTCTTCTTTCGGCTGTTCCGAGGTTTGCGCCTGCGTGAAGGAGCCTGCGGCGGCCGCGCCAAGAGTGGCGACGATGACCCGGGTTGCATGGCGGCGGGTAAAGACACTTGGGGATGGGTCGGTGTTGGTGAGCATGATGACCTCCGAACCGCGCGTGCGGTGCAATGATTCTGATCAGGAATTATCGCAGCACACGCTTTTCTGCCGCCGTGTTTTTGCAGATTAATTCTCATGCCGGCGCACAATAGAAACTAGTCACCAGACTCAACCGAGCCCACCGGAATTCAAAGCTCCACCAAATCGCACCAGATCGCGCTTGATGGCGCCTAATTGCACATCAAATCGCATCAAATGTCACCAAATTCATCAAGTAAAATCAGTTAAACAACACAGAATCAGGCAATTGCAAAACTCCAGCAAAAAGCACATGTGGAGCTGTAGAAACTGTAAACCTGTAAACCTGTGGAACCGGGAAAGCACGAACCCCCCGTCGCGAAGCGCGCCGCCTGGACGGCCAATCCTAGTGCTCGTGCTTGCCGGGGCGCAGCATCAGGTCCTTGATGGCTTCGCGCGGGTCTTTGCCGTCTTCGAGGATGAGCTCCATCTGCTCGGCGATCGGCATCTCGATGCGGTGCTGGCGCGCGAGCCCGAGCGCGGCGCGGCAGGTGCGGACACCTTCCGCAACTTTGCCGCCAAGCGAGGCCAGAATCTCGGGGAGCTTGCGCCCTGTGCCGAGCTCATAACCAACGGTGCGGTTGCGGCTAGTGAGCCCGGTGCAGGTGAGAACGAGGTCGCCGACGCCGGAGAGGCCGGCGAGCGTTTCGCGCCGCCCTCCGCAGGCGACAGCGAGGCGGGTGATCTCTGCGATGCCGCGGGTGATGAGCGCGGCGGAGGAGTTGTATCCGAGGCCGATGCCGACCGCGATGCCTGCGGCGATGGCGATGACGTTTTTGAGTGCGCCGCCGAGTTCGACGCCGATGACATCGGTGGAGGTGTAAAGGCGGAGGGACTCGGAGGAGAACTCGCGTTGGACCAGGCGGCGATGGCGGGATCGTCGAAGGCGACGGTGACGGCGGTGGGCTGGCCCTGCGGCGACTTCCTGCGCGAAGCTGGGGCCGCTGAGCGCGCCGATCGGAAGCGTCGAGGCCGGTTCGGCGCTGCGGCGATCACCTGGGTCATGCGCAGGAAGGTGTCGTTCTCCACGCCCTTGGTGGCGCTGACGAGGATCTGACCGTCGTGCATGTGCGGGCGAAGCCGCGCCAAGGTGGGCGCAGGAACTCCGAGGGAACAACGGAGACGACGATGTCGGCGTGCGCCGACGGCGCGCATTGTCGCCGGTCACGGTGATCTGGCGGCGGAGGGAAGCCGGGGAGGAACTGAGCGTGTTTTCGCCGGCTCGACGATCTCCCTGGCCGCCTCGGGGCTGTGTGCCCAGAGGGTGACTGCGTGCCCATGCGAGGCAGAGAGAGAGCGCGAGGGCGGTTCCCCACGCGCCGGAACCAAGCACGACGATGCGGGGCTGATGGGGGGATGTCATGCGGCTTGGGGAGCTCCGAAGCGGGATTCGGTGCCGGCGAGAGACGGCGGATGTTGTGGTGGTGCTTGACGATGATGAGAGCGCGACCATTGCCTGCACGGCGATGAAGAAAGCCGGCTTTCGCCCCGGACGAGGAACCCGGCGAAGAACGGGAAGCTGGCCGCGCCCAGGATCGAGCCAGTGAAACCAGCGGCTGAGCGCGAAGACGAGGCGAAGAGCGTAATAGCAGCAAGTGCGGCCAGCGGCGCGGCGACCAGGAAAACGCCAAATCCCGTGGCGACGCCTTTGCCGCCGCGAAAGCGAAGCCAGACCGGGAACATGTGGCCGAGGACGGCGACAGAGCGCGGCCAGAGCCTCCACACTGCGCACGGCGCGGTCGGAAAGACGGGCGCCGCCAGCAAAGCGCCAGAGCCAGAAGGCCGCAGATGCCCTTGAGCACGTCGAGAAGAAAAGTTGCGGCGCCCAGGCCTTTACCGCCGGAGCGGAGAACGTTGGTGGCGCCGATGTTGCCGCTGCCCGATGGTGCGGATGTCCTGATTGCGAAAAAGCCGCACCAGCAGGTAGCCGGTGGGGATCGATCCCGAGCAGATAAGCGGCTACCGCGACCAGGAGACTTGCGAGGATCATACGAAACCGAGTTTAGCAGGAAAAGCGGGCGCGGGCTTTGCCGAGCTGCTGGGCCAGGCCCGCTCGCGCGATCAGAACTGTTCGTCGGCGGATGGCCCGTAAAGCGCGGGTACTGTAGATGACACATGCGAAGATAAACGGTTAACTGTCCACGATGATGTGCAAGATGGCTGAAGACAGCGTCGGCGATCATCACGTCGCGGGGCTGTTGCTGGATTGTCTTGCCATTCATTTTGAAAGCCCAGGGTTTGTGAGGTGCTCGTCCTTCGTCGATTCAAGAGCGCGGCGCGCGATGGCGATAGCGGCGTCAAGACTGGCGAGAATTTCAGCCTTGTTGGACAGCGGCCTGGTGCGGAACCCTTCGCTCGCCGGGGAGTCGAGGTCGAGCTCATCGCGATCGATCATGAGGGCGATCCAGCCCATCATGCCGGCAACAAGCGCATGCTCCCGTGCGACGCGCGGGTCGGTCAAGGTGAGATCTCGATCAGTCCGCCTCCCCACACTGAAAGGAAAGTGATCTACCACCAGCGCGCGGCGCTCTGTGCCATCAACTACAACGAGTACTGGAGGTTCGCGACTCTCCGAACGTCCAATTTGCGCACCCACATCCCGGTAGTACTTTGGGCTGGCGCATCCTTAGTCGTGTTTGGAACAGATCGACCATCCATTGCGGGAGTCAGCTCAGTAGCTGGGTTGGAATGCTGACTCGATGCCACAGGTGAGCTAGAAGGAGGGACAGCACGCCGTCGGAGCGTACAACAAGGCGCTCCTCT
>CAVQZQ010000052.1:0-29491 GCA_963718435.1 uncultured Acidobacteriota bacterium
CCTTCGGGCTGGAAGATCAGGTTCAACACTTCCCGATCGCTCAGCTTCTCCACTTGTTCTGAACGCAACAGCCCCTTCTCGATTGCTTTCTGTTTTACGCGCGCAACATCAATGCCCGCCCCGTCATCGCCGATTTCAATGTTGACTTGGCCGCCTTCGTGATAAGCGCGCAGAGAGAGCCGGCCTTGCGCGGGCTTGCCGGCTTGTACGCGAATCTCCGGCGCTTCAATGCCGTGGTCGCACGAGTTGCGCACCAGGTGTACGAGCGGATCTTTGATGGCCTCAATGATGGTGCGGTCGAGCTCCGTGTCCGCGCCATCCATCTCCAGGCGAATCTGCTTTCCGAGGGACACCGCCATGTCGCGCAGCACGCGCGGCAGCGTGTTCAGACCATGCCGATGGGTTGCATGCGCGTCTTCATCACGCCCTCCTGCAACTCGCTGGTGATCAGGTTCAGGCGCTGCGAAGTGGCGTTGAGAGCCGCATCTTCCCGCTCCGTATTGAATTGGAGAATCTGGTTGCGGGTCAGCACCAGCTCACCTACAAGATCCATTAGCTTGTCCAGCAGCCCCACACCGACACGAATATTGGCATCGGCCACGGCGGAGGATTTCACGCCGTTCTCTTCGGGCTTCGACTTCTCCGGCGTCTCGCCGGCGTCTTTCACGCCCTCAGGTTCCGGCAAGGAAGCGGGCGCCCCATCAGGCCTGCGCTGGCTCTCAATCTCTGCGGGCGACTTTGCTGCGAGGCGCAGGCGCTCGGTGATCTCATCGAAACTGTCTGGTCCCTCATCTCCGCTGGCTTCGATCGAGGCCAGCACCTTGCGGGTGGCGTCGACTGTCTCAAGGATGAGCGAGATCAGCGAAGGCGTGAGTTCCCGCTTGCCGTCGCGCAACTGGCTCAGTAGGCTTTCAGCTTCATGGGTGATCTTCTCCAACGTGGAGAACGCAAAGAAGCCGCAGGTCCCCTTGATGGTATGAATGGTGCGAAAGATGCTGGCCAGCAGCGCGGTGTCCTGCGGCCGCTTCTCCAGTTCAACGAGTTCCTGATCCAGGCGCGAGAGATTCTCATGACTCTCCACCAGAAACTCACGAATCACATCCTGATCTTGCATGGGAGTGTTCTCCACGGAGGCAACGAGGCTTCCGGTCTGACACAGAGCGCAGCGCAAACCGTCTGCCGCGAACGGTCGTGGTCGCGCCGGAAGGCAGTGCAGCACTCACACTATTCCCCTTATCGGCCGTCGAAGGGAAACTGTGATCGATTGAGGATCATGTGGTGTCTCTATGGGAATAGGAACGAAAAAGCGTGGCGAATTGGGAATCCAGCGGAGCGGAGAACAAAGCCGCGAGGCCATAGAAGCTTGCTCTCCTCCTGCAACTGCTTCGGGCTCTCGGGGTTGGAGGCAATCGCCCATTTGATGGTGATCTGGCAGCTTGTGCTATTACTCCGGTTTCATCGAGGGGCGCTCTTCATCGAGCATTTGCGTGCATGCCGCGCAAAGACGGTTATAGTGGTGGTAGCCAAGATGCTGAGAGCACTGTGAACCTGCCCAATTCCATCACGATGAGCCGGATCGTCATGATTCCGCTGCTTTTGTGGATCCTGTCGTCGCATTTTCCCCTGCGCGGCGATCATGGTGAGCAGGAAATCCTGGCTTCGATCCTGTTTATCCTGGCTTCGATTACTGACGGGCTGGATGGATACCTGGCGCGCAAGCGCAGCCAGATCACCACCATCGGCATGCTGCTGGATCCTATCGCCGACAAAATCATGGTGACCGGCGCGCTTATCGCCCTGGTTGCGTACAACCCTGATGTGGTCAAGGTGTGGATCGCCGTGGTCATCATCGGCCGCGAATTCCTCATCTCCGGACTGCGCTCCATCGCCTCGTCCGAGGGGTTCACCATCCAGGCCAGCGATCTCGGCAACTCAAGACGGTGTTGCAAATCATCACCGTAGTCTCCGCGATCCTCGCCCATCACTGGAACCAGTGGCAGTTTGGCGATCTCGTCATTCCCGTTCAGTGGATTGCTGTCGCCGCTATCTATTTCACCGTGGCCGTTTCCATTATTTCCGCGATCGACTACTTTGTTGGCTTCTGGAAACAGATCGATCACGCGTCAAAGGACCGCCGCAAAACCTTCGTCCTTACACGCCGCAAAAGCGAGAGCACCCACAGCGCTCATTGATTTCAGGACGCAAAAAAAGCCCCGGCTGGACCGGGGCTTCTTGTGTCTGTTTAAGGGGTCGAGTTAAACCAGCACTGGAACCGGCTGCTGGATCGAAACTGCGGCAATCGGCTCTGTTGCTGCCACGGGCTCAGCCGCGACTTGCTGCGGCTGCACATGGGCTCCGCGCGTCAGGCGATGCACAAAGTGGTAAGGCGGCCACGGCCCCGAAAGCTGCATATGGCACTCGCGCATCATGGCGCTGGTTGAGGCGAACTTGTTGTGGTACCGCTCCACAAACTTGCGCTCGATCAGATGAGCGATATCCAGCACCATCTTCCCGCTCTCAGTGAGCCGGCAACTTACTTCCTCATCCAGCGGCATAAACAGCCGGTGCATCTGGAAGCTTACCGCCCGGGCCCGCGTCTGGCGCTCACGTTGGCGCGCAGCGTTCTCCCGCAGGTTGGAGAGATATTCGCGTCCCACGCCTTCGGCCGGTTGGGGTTTACCGTTTTCGCGTCCACAGCAATCGTCCACAAAGATCTTCAGGTGCATCTCGGTTTTCCCGCGCAGTTTCTCGATGTTCGAGAGAAACTGGCGCTGGTTTGACCGAATGGACTTGCGCAGGCTTTCATCGTCGCCAAAGACAGTCCCGAATCGGAAGGGAAGCACTGTGGAATGCTGGAAGCAATCCGCAATCACCCGCGCATGGTCCACGCCGGATTTTTGGCTGAGCCCTTCTGCGGGGTTGTGCTCGCTGACGATCACGGCCAAGTCGCTGGCGGGATAGAGAAAGACCTGATTGCCGCTGACTCCGAGAACGGATTCCAGCGGAATAGGCTTGCGATGGCGGGCTAATTCAGGAAATGCTTGTTTTTCACCGATGCAGTAGGCATACCATGCCATGGTCAGGAACTCCGTGTGCTGGCGGCTTTTCGCCACTCGTTAGTGAAGCTCTGTGAACTTGAGAGCAACTGCATTGTGCGAGGAGCAATAATGCCCAGTTGAGCTAGAGGGAATAGTAGCCCTACAAAAAGACGACTGGCAATGTCCTGCATCACGAACTTCGTAAAAGAAAGCAAAAGGAGTTCAATTAGATTTTGTATAATCAACCTTAATATCTATGGCATGAATAATGACCCATTTTGACACAAACTGGTTCCTTGGAAAATCTTGAAATTGGCTTCTCTGTAATTTTCCGCAGCAATTCGGGATTCGAGTTTTAGGGCAAAACCCGCTCGATGCGCAACAAGAGCACCACGTTGAGCCCAATCGACACCACCACCAGCACCAACCCTAGCCAGGCGAATACGCTGACTTTCTTGCGCAGGCTGTGCAGATCCTCAAGCATCTCCTGATGTTCCAGCGCGATGCGGTCGGCGGCTTCTTTTACCAAGTCCACCTGGTCGCCCACCCGTTTGAGCAGATTGCTCTGTCCGACGACGCCATTGCGCAGTTCCGTGAGCTCCCCGTGCATTTTGTCCAGCGCGTTTTCAATCGGCGAAAGATCTGGCGGGTGCCCTTGGAAAGAAGGAGCCAGCATGTTCGAAACCACGGTGGCGACATTTCCTTCCAGCAATGGCAGCATCTTCTGCAGCACCGGCAGCGCCATACGTACGGCTCCCATCGAACGCTGGAACGCGGTTGGACGGTCGGATTGCCTGACGGGCTTGCGTGGCTGGGCCAACACCTGGCCCGAGGGTACGGGTTTAAACGGAAGCGGAGCGTTTGGCTGAGGCTGCTCGTCGCGCCGGGCAGCCGGCGTTTCCGATGGCCGGGTCGGTGTCTTTGCCGGACTCAGAACCCGCGGATTCTGCTCGTCGGAGCCCGATTGGTCTGCGTTGCTCATGCGCTACCTTCTTCTCTCACTATATAAGTGAAAGCCGTCCGGTGCCGGTTACCGCATTTGGAGGTAAATGCACTTTCTGCGGATAAGGCAGGTGTGAATAAGGGTAGTCACGATGTGGCGAACTGCATGGTGGTACCACCGGACCAACTGACTGCATGGTCGCGTATCCTCATTCTCAGGAGAACCGCGTGAAACCAGTTCTTGCCCATGCGCTGCGCGACTTGCAGCGCAATGTCCTGGCCGGCCTGATCATCATAGGTCCGCTGTTTGTCACCTGGCTGGTCTTCAGCTTTGTATTGAGCAGCCTGGCGAAGGCGGGTTTGCCGCTGATTCATCTGGTGGAGGCCATTTTCCCGCTCGATTGGCTTGCCCAATCGTGGCTGCAACCGGTGCTGGCCATTGCCCTCACGCTGGCCGTGCTGTATGTTCTGGGACGGCTGACCTCGCAGGTGCTGGGTCGCCAGGTATTCAACCTTTTCGAGGCCTCGCTCGAACGCTTGCCGATCGTCGCGAAAGTCTATACATCGGTGCGCCAGCTACTCGACAGCATGCTGTCTAAAAAGGAGTCCAGCCAACGCGTCGTTTTGGTCGACTTTCCCATTCCCGGCCAAAAGAGCATCGGCTTTCTTACCCGCGTACTCGTTGACTCGTCGACGGGCCAGGAACTTGCCGCGGTCCTGCTGCCCAACGCCATCAATCCAACCTCGGCTTTTCTGCAGGTGATGCCGCTGGATCGCGTCACCGAGACCGATCTGACCATGGAACAGGCCATGAGCATGATCATGACCGGCGGCGCCGTGGGGCCGGAGACGATCCGATTTACGCAGGCTGTCAGCCTGCCTGAGCCCAAGCTGTAGGCCGGTTTACTCGGCCATCTCCGGTGTGGTTTCGACCTTCAGCTCTTCTTCGGCGTGTTCGCTTTCGTGCGTCACATTGCGCAGGCTGATGTGGTCAATCTGCGCCCAAATGAGTCCAACCGGCACGATGCTCAAAAAAGTGACCAGCAGGATTGTTGCAGCGCAAGCCGTGGCGGCCTCGGGCGCAACACCGAAGAAACTGGAGATGACGGCGGCCACCAAGCCGATTTGTGTGAACCAACCCACAACGGGCAACTGGACGATGCTCGCTCCGCCACTGGCAACCATCAACAGGACACACTTGGCTAGCGTCATCGACGCCAGCGGCGGGCTGGCGACAAAGGCTTGCGTCGTCTCCAGGTAGGAGGTCGCAATCAATGCCCACATGGCCAGCGAAAGGGAGGCCACCGCGGCAAAATCGGAGAACGAGCGCATGGTATCAAGACCGGTGTGGAAGGCGCGGATCTTGTCTCCCGCCGCGCGGCCCAACTTCTCTGAGAACACGCCCAAGGCTCTCTCAAAAAATGCTGCCACCACGCCCCCTGAGAGGCGCACAGCCACCAGGAAGAGCGCACCCGCCACGGTTAGAATCATTCCCCAGTAACCGGACCTTTTCACCATCTCCGCGTGGGGCATCGCACCCGCATGACCGAACCAGGCAGTCAGCAGAATGGCCGAGGAAAAAATCAGCGCCATGGAACCGGCGTCGAAGAGCCGCTCCACGATGTACACCGCGATCTGGGAGCTGAGCAGTTGGCTAGTCTTCTTGGCAACCAGGTAGGGCCGAACCGGGTCGGCAACGCGTCCGATCAGGGCGACGGCAGTAAAGCCCATCACCTGTGTCCCGATGAGCGAGAGCGGGTGCACTTTCTTGTTATGGCGCATCAGCAGCGCCCAGCGGACCGAGCGGAAAACGTAGCCCACGTAGATGCAGCCGGCGCCAATCGCAATCTTGCGCCAGTCGGCGAGCGCCAATTGGGAGCGGAAGGCGGCGAAATCAAAGTGAATCCGGTCGCGGCCCCAGATCACGAGCGCCACCGCGAATGCCAGGACCACCAATGCCACAACAAGCCGGTTTTTCTTCAAGCCATCTCCGTTCCAGTCGATACAGATTCATTCTATGGCCCGGCCCTGTTTTCGAGGATGCCTCTATTGGGCTACTGGGGAATGTATTGCCGTCTGGGAAACGCTGGCGCTCCCGACCCGCGACATACCGCCGCCGTGCATTGGTGCTCCGAGGTGTGGCTGCGCCCCCTGGCGAGCGAGCGCGCGGCGATTGAACTCATGAATCACTCGCGCCACATAGACCCGCGTCTCGTGGTAAGGCGGGATGCCGTGGTAGCGATCCACCGCCGCCGGTCCGGCGTTGTAAGCGGCCAAAGCCAGCGCCAAATTGTCGTGGTAGCGGGTCAGCAGCGCATCCAGATAGGTCGAGCCGCCGCGCACATTCTCGCCCGGCTTGAAGCTGTCGTCCACACCCAGGCCGACGGCCGTCGAGGGCATCAGTTGCATCAGGCCGCGCGCCCCGGCGTGGCTTACGGCGCGTACATTGCCGCTGCTTTCCGCCTTGACTACGCTGGCCAGAAGGTCGATATCGAGGTTGTGCCGGTGCCCGGCCTCGGCCAGCATTTCGCCGAATCCGCCGCACTCAGTTGCGCGCCGGCCCCTGTCTCTCCGGCTGCGGATTGCGCGATGGACGGAGCCGGCTCGACAACCTGCTCAAAGCCCGTAATCTCATCAGGGGGCAATTCTATGTAGTTGACATCGCTCGCGCCCAGGTAGAGTCGCACGCGGCCCTCAACCTGCGCATGATGGTCACAGCGCAGGGCAAACCCGTTGCTCAGAATCGCCTGTTCAGCCGCCTGTGCTGCCGGCACCAGTCCGGCCGGAACCACCGCCGCCAGTACTTCGGCCGCAATCACGAGTTGTTTGCTAATCCGCAATCGCCTCTCCAGCCTGCCTCCGTTGCCGCTAGAGTCACACTCTAGCAGAAGCCCTTCGCGCCACTGCCGCTTCAAGCACCACCGCTACGCCGTCCTCGTCGTTCGGCGGAGCCTGCTTCCACCCGCGCATCTTTGCCATGGTCCGCAGGTCCTGCGCGGCGTTGCTCATCAGGATGCTCTGCCCGGCCCACTCCAGCATGTCCACGTCGTTCCAGTTGTCGCCAATGGCCATGGTCTCTTTGCGGTCAACGCCCAGATGTTTGGCCAGCCGTTGCAGCGCCCAGCCCTTTGAAACGCCCTGCGGCAGCAAGTCCAATATCGACAAATCGCGAGCCGGATATTCCGTCCGCACGCTTTCACATTGGGTGCTCCATTCGCTCGCCTTTAGCACATTTTCCGCCTGCCTCATCTTGCTCAGCCCGCCCGCCACCATCCCCTGAATCGGATCGTCGCCGTCCACCAGCGCCCGCTCAAGCGGCTTCATTACCTCAATAGCCCCGCGGTTCGCCTCGACCCACAGCGCAATTCGTCCATGAGCCTGGTCCAGGTCTTCCAAGACCAGTTCGCCGCGGCCCGGCCGGTCAAAGGTAAAGACCAAGGCCCCAAACGGTCGTAGCAGCCCGCAAATCCCACGCGCCACCTTCGAGTCAAGATGCGACCTGTCCAGCGAATCCCCGCCCAGGGTGCGCGTCACTGCTCCATTCGACGAAATCAGGGGCATGTCCGCTCGAAGCCCGAGGCCTTCGAGCAGGGGAGCCGTGTAGGCCGTTCGCCGCCCCGTCGCGATTGCAACGATAATTCCCGCCTCCTGCGTCGACTTCAGCGCCTTTGCGTTGCGCGGGCTGATGGTTCCGGAAAAGGTTGGCAGCAAGGTGCCGTCCATATCGATTGCCACCAGGCGCACGGGGGGATGCATATCTCCAGTGTACCGGGCACCCACCTGCGCCACCTGCGGTGGGGCTGGCGTTAGGCGTCTGCCGTGGAACTGCATTGCATCCAGGGCTGGCCAGTCGTTACCTTTATAAACATGGAGAGAATTTGTAGCCAATGCCACGCTGCCCTCGACAAAGACACAAAAGCGGATTGGTGCCCGGCATGCGGTGGTGCGTTGATTGAACGCGCGCTCCTACCGGCTCTCGACGCACCCCATGCTGCCGCTGTTGACGTGGATCACCGCGGCATCGTCCTGCCTCGCCGCCACGCCCTCGGTGGCATCATCACTCCGCAGTGAAATTGCGCTGCAAGATCAAACGGAAAACCGGCTTGTAAATCGCATGGTGAATCTCGAACCCATCACGTCCGACAATGCGCTGGTTTTCAAGGAGCTTCGGCTGCGCGCCCTGCAGGATGTTCCCACCGCGTTTTCCAGCACGTATGCAAAGGAATCGGAGCTTCCTGATGAGGAGTGGCTAAGGCGTTCAGTGCGTTGGGGCAGTGACGGATGCATTGGATACCTCGCATACGAACAGGGAACCCCGTGCGGCCTGGTCGCCTGCTATGCCGAGGAGCATAATGTCTCACGCGCCCATGTCATTTCGATGTGGGTCGATCCCGCTTTTCGGCGCGTCGGCGTCGGTAATGCACTGATTGAGGCCCTTAGCGCATGGGCAAGAGCCCGCAGGTTGAAAGAAATGAAGTTGATGGTGACGAGTGTCAACCAAAACGCCATCCAATTCTACGAGCGCGTCGGATTCAGGATGAGCGGCATAACTGGTCCATACCCCAACGACCCTGCCATCACCGAATACGAAATGCTTCTTCCTCTGCAATCGTGAACCGCGCTCATTGACTCACTCGTATCGCAGCGCCTCGGCCGGCAGAATTCGTGCGGCCGCGTAAGAGGGGTAGAGCGTAGCCAGCAGCGAAATCCCAATCGACACAGCCGAAACGATGACCCCATCAAGCGCGCGTGGAGCGAAGGGCAGTGTGTCGATGGAATACACATCAGGAGAGAGCGGAATGTGATAGTGGCTGCCGGCCCAAGCAGCCAGGTAGCCAAGTACCAGCCCGATCGCCGTCCCCACCAGGCTGATCAGCAGCCCCTGCAACAGAAAAATTCGCCGCACCTGACCTGGCTGTACGCCGAAGCTCATCAACACAGCGATGTCGCGCGTCTTTTCCATCACCATCATGGTCAGGGCGATCAGAATATTCAGCGCAGCCACAATCACGATTAGCGCGATGATGATGAACGTGACCACCTGCTCCAGCTTCAGCGCTTTGAAGAGCTCGCGGTTCTGCTCGATCCAGTTAGTGGTCATGTAGCCCTTGCCGGCAGACTGCTCAATGGCCTTGCCTATTTCGAGGGCGCGGTTCGGATCGTCAATCTTGAAACTGATGACCGTAATCAGGTCCGGCTCATCGAACAGATGCTGCGCATCCACCAGGCGCATATAGCCCATCTGCGTGTCGTACTGGTAGAAGCCCGAGTGGAACGTTCCCGCCAACCGAAAATGCACATACTTGGGGATAATGCCGAATGGCGTCAATTCTCCCTGCGGGCTGATCAGCGTTACCGCGTCACCTACCGATGCACCGAGCGTTTCGGCCAGATCGCTGCCAAGAATGATGGGGGGCAGATCGGAATCCGTGTCCGCGTTCTGCGGCTCCAATGCTCTGACCGAGCCCGGCGTGGCCACCTTCAGCAGATCGCTTACGCCCATCTCATCATTGGGCAGGACCCTTCCACCATCGCGCCACCATCGCGAGCGCCGCGAGCCACAAGTACCTGTTCGTAGAGTCCGGGGGACGCCGCAACGACATGCGGCACCTTGCGCAGCTTTTCGAGCAGTGGTTGCCAGTTGCGAATACCCTTGGCGTCGACCGGCATCAACTGCACGTGGGCGCTTGACCCCAGCAGCTTGTCCTGCAAATCGCGCTGCATTCCGTTGGTGATGGAGGAAGCGATGATCAATGCGGCTACACCCGCGGCCACCCCAGCGACTGAGATTGTGGTCACCAGGCCCACCACGGCTTGCCGCCGCTTGGCCTTCAGATAGCGCGCCGCCACAAAAAGTTCAAATCGCATGAGCTTCCGGCTCCTTACTTTGCCGCGGAGCCAAACACCGTCTTCGCCACGCCCACATTCTCATACCTGTCGTAAACTCGCACCGTCAACAGGTGCTCGCCGCCCTCGGCTTTCAAGGCCCCCGCAGGAAGGTGAAGATCATAGCGCTCGTGCTTCGAATCGGACAGATCGCCTACCGGCGCAACAAACTGCCACGGTCCCGCATCCAGCGAGCATTCAGCGTGCGCAATGGGCGAAGTGGCATCTTCGGCGTCGAAGGTCGCGTGGACCACCCTCGGACACGGTGCTTTTGCGCAGGATGCTGCTTCCTCAACGGCCGTAAGCGATGTAACGACCGGCGGCGTGGTGTCCACCTCGAAGCGGTCGCTCACCTTTGAGCTCGTCAATACATTGCCCGGCGTATGCGAAGGCGCATCGGAGGCCACCACCTTTACCTCGTAGCCGCCATCGGGAATCTGCGTTGCGTCAAAGCTGTAGACCTTCTCAGTGATCTTGTCCTTCAGCAGCCGCCAATTATGTTCGCCATCGCCGCGCAGATAGAGAGCATAGCTCAAGTCGTCGCCATTTTCGTCGTGAGCGGCCCAGCGAATGGTAATGCTGGTTCGGTCCTTCATCGCGGTGATCGGCTGGGTAGACGTCGACTCATCTGTGGTAATGGTGTTCTGGTTCGCGGTGGGGAATGTGATGTTCACCGTCTGCTGTGGTAGCTGCTGGTTTTGCGCAGTCACGCGCGCGCCCGTCACAACCACCACATCGTCGATCACCGGCGCAGCATTAACAGGTAGATAGTTCACGCCCACGCTACTCACATTACCGTCGGCCTGCAGCACCGCCTTCCATTGCAGGAAGCGCCCGGTCGGCGAAGCCACCGAGCCATCCTTCAGCGGCTGCCATTCGCTCCACCCGCGAATCGGCTGTTCCACGTTGCCTGAGCGGGTCCACAACTCATATGCCGACGAGCCGGGCTCCACTTCCACGCGGCCAAAGCGAGCCACTGTTCCGGCGTCCAACACATCGCTGGCGTACTCGTGCTTCTCTGCGGCGCACAGGCACTCCAGCTTGCCCGTATTGCCCGTGCCAATCAGAACGCTGCTCTTTCCTTCCGTGTCCGTTGTTACCAGACTTAGACCCTGCTGCGCATCCAAATGCGCCACGTCCGCATAGGTGCCATCCGGCTGAATGCGGAAGATGTGTCCACGGTTCCCGCTCACTGCCAGCAGTCCGTCGGGCCGCGGGACCACCGCATACACCACATCGTCCTTGCCGGACCAAACCTTGCGCGGCGCCTGTCCTTCCTGCAAAGCATATATCTCGCTTCCTTCAGGAAGGGAAGTGCTCGTGTTGGCGGCCTGCAGCGATGCGGGCTGCACAATCGTGAACGTAATTGCGCCCACGCCTTGAATTGGCAGCGGCGGCAGTGGATTATGCCCCTTTTCGCCCACATCGGCCGCATAAATCGCACCGTCGGCAGCCACCGCGACTGACGTGACTTCTCGACGCGGCGCTTCAAACAGCACATAGCCCTTGCCGTCTGGGCTAATGCGATAGACAAGCCCCGAGCCGTCTGATCCCGCAATCAGGTTGCCCTTCGCGTCCCACGCCAGCGCACGAATATGCTGCTCGTCACTTTTGAAAAACTGCTCCGGCTGCGCGCTTGGTTTGCTGTCCACGCGGTACACAGCGGCCGGACCACCGGTAGCGATATAGAGCCGTCCTTCCTTGTCGAAGGTCATGTCCCAGATGTAATGCGCCTTGGTTTCACCCTTTTCGCCGTCGCTCTTGTTGCCATCCAGTTTCGACGCGTCGAAAACCACCTTGGCGCTCGACTCATCCTGTTTCGCGGTGGCAGTGGCATTCAGCTTGTAGACCTTGCCGCTGGGCAGCGTAGCGGCGTAGATCGCGCCATCGGGCCCAACCCTGACCACCTGTACGTTCAGGTCCTTGGTCTCGAACAGAGTGAAGGGCTTCTCGTCCTTCTGCGTTCCGGTGCGCAACACCGTGGCGGGCGAGCCGGTTCCCAGGTAGGCCGTGCCATTCTTGTCCACCGCCACCGACCACACAAAGGTCGACGGCGAAGTGAGCTTCTCGCTCAATGCCGGCCCTTCACGCAGCCTGCCGTCGCTGCCGATCGCCACACCTTGCGGCGTGCCTTTTTCAAATTCCTCAAACCGGGACTGGGTCCACAAATGCGTGTTCTGCGCAGGCGACAACTGGGCTGTGGCGGCCAGAACAACCGCTGCAAAGGCAGGCAGGGCAGAGGCGGAGACAAAGGGGCGACTCGAGCGGAGGAAAAGAAACATGCTGCCGTGAGTCTACTAAAGTTGCCCACGGTAATGCTGATTTGCGGCGCCTTCACAAACCGTACAACGCCGCAAAGGTCGGCTTCACGTCACGCGTTGCTGCGAAACTGAATAATCTTGCGCCGGTCGCGCTTTGACGGCCTGTGTTCCGGCAGGGGCGCGAACTCCTGCATCGCTTTGCGTTCTTCCGCCGCCTTGATCCGCGCTGCCTTGCTCGCTTCGGTTTCGCGATAAAGCGTCTGCGCAACCGCCGCCGGCCCGCGCATTTCGCTTAATTGCAGTACCTCAATCTGAAACTCGCCGCCCTCGTTCTTCACCCGCAGCCTGTCTCCCACGCGCACATCGCGCGCAGGTTTAGCCTGGATGTCGTTGGAGTAGATACGGCCCAGGTCGCAGGCCTTTGACGCCAGCGCTCGCGTCTTGAAAAATCTCGCGGCCCACAGCCACTTGTCGATGCGCACCGAGCCCATGACCCCATCTTAATTTGAGAAGAACCGCCGCGGGCAAAAGTTGGAGCGCGCGAAACGCCTCACGATTCCTGTTCAATCTTCCAGATATAGAGGAATTCATCGTCGCTCGATGTGCCTACCGCGATTCCATGTTGCCGGGTGGCGCGGTTCAGGGCAGATCGGATATTCACCTTCGAGTCCGGTAAAGCGGACAAGGGAACTTTCAAGGCGCTGCCCGCCGCCAGTTGTTCGATGTCGCTTAAGAGTTGGGTGACGATCTGCTTGTGCTTCCCATCCCGGCCTTTCGGGACATCAAGCTGCAGAATCGACTCAAACTTCATTCCGGATGGGTTCGATTCAGAATTGGTCGCCATGGCTCCACTCCACCTTTCGCGGCCTTACTGATCTTTCCTAGGCCAAACGAGTTGTTATCGTACGCCAAAACTAGCCTAAAACTGTCCCGACGAAGAAAGCATACCGATCAAATTCAATTTCCGCAACTGTCCTGAAGAAATATTTTGCTATCCTACCAAAGACTTAACGGTGCCCCAACGAACCCATATAAACGTCACATTGTAAGGAGTTTAGAAAGAGTCTCCCCGTACCGTCAAAGTTCTGCTAGGGTCGTAAAAGAGGTGAATTTCCAAGATGAAACCGAAGTCGAACTTCCCCACGATCCCCATTAATGAAGTGCCGGTTTCCAACTCCGCGGCCGACAATAACTCGTACCGTACGGTCGTGTTGGTGGTCGACGATGAGTCCGTTATCGCCGACACTCTTGTCGAGATCCTGAACCGAAACGGCTATGCGGCGATTGCTGCCTATGACGCGGAGGGTGCTCTCGAAACGGCACTCCTGATGCCACCGGAGCTGCTCATCACCGACGTTGTGTTGCCCGAGATGAACGGAATCGAACTCGCAATTACTGTGAGACGCATTTTCCCCGATTGCAAAATCATTCTGTTCTCCGGACAGGCTTCGACTTCAGGCCTTCTCGCGTCAGCCAACCAGGCGGGACATCAGTTCTCCTTGATCAACAAGCCGGTGCATCCCAGGGATCTGCTCGCGCGGGTCACAGAAATGTTCAAGTCGCGTCGCGACCAGCACGCCACGCTCAGCGTCACATAGGCGCTGAAGAAAGGCACATTGGCGCGTCCGGAGCGACATCGCTTCGCTGCATCAGACGCCCCGGTGAGATCTCGCCGGTTGCGATGTGTCTGCAGTCCTGCTTCAGCGAACGCAAAGTGCGTAGAGGGCAGTCTCTGAATTTGTTATGATGCTGCCCTGATCGCGAGCCTCCCGCTTTTGCGTTCCTGAAAGGGAAGTCGATTGAATCCCACAAAGACCTTCATCGTCTTCGGCGAGCCGATTGAGATACTCGTCTCCGGCGAAATGACCCACGGGCGTTCCACGACTCTCATTCAGACCTCGCCGCCCGGCGGAGGCCCGCCTCCGCACGCCCATCGGAATGAAGACGAGATTTTCTATGTGCTCGAAGGCGACTACGAGTTCCTTCAGAATGGCGAGTGGAGCAAGGTTGAAAACGGGGAGGCTGTTTGCGGAATGCGAGGCGCGATTCACACCTTCCGCAATGCTGGAACAACCGAGGGCAGAATGCTCATCTTCGCCGCCCCGGCCGGCATTGAAAACTATTTTGAAGAGATTGCGCCGCTCTCGATGCCATGGGATCTGGCGCAGCTTCTCGACATCTCGGAGCGCTTCGGCATCTCATTCCAGCTCTGAAAGGCGCGAAGCGAGCGCATGTCGCTACATTCAGTACGAATTAAATACGTGCTTCCCTTGCTAGTTCGCCAGCACGGCGCGGTAGCGGACCTTGTTCTTCTTCACCTTCTCGATCGCCTCGTTGGCCTTGGCCATCGGGAAACTCTCGGTCTGCGCATGCACGCCGTGGCGTGCAGCTACATCCAGCATCTCGCGCAGCTGGTGAGGGCTGCCGGTGTTATTGCCGCTGATGGACCGCAGTCCCGCGATGAGCGGGAAGGCCTGCACAGCCACTGGCGAGGGCGGTACGCCCACAAAGCAAAGTGTGCCGGTAGGCCGCAGCGTCTGGATGTAAACGCCCCAATCCTGGTCGGCATTGATCGTGCTCAAAATGAAGTCGAGCGTGCCCGCCACTTCCTTCATGGCCTTTGACTCGCGGGTATTCACAAAATGGTGCGCTCCCAAACCGCGCGCTTCGCCTTCCTTTGCGGCAGAGGTGGAAAACGCAGTGACCTCCGCGCCGAACACTCGCGCAAATTGAACGGCCAGATGTCCCAGGCCACCGATGCCCACAATCCCCACCCGGGACGACGGGTTGATGCCGTGAGTGCGCATCGGATTGTAGACGGTAATCCCACCGCATAGCAGCGGCGCCGCACGTTCGCTGTCAAGCGAAACGGGAATCGGAATCACAAATCGGGCGTTGGCGCGAACGCGCTCAGCATAACCGCCGTGGCGATGCACACAGGTGGCCACTGAGTCGGGACAAAGATTCTCCATCCCCCTCGTGCACCATTCACACTGCCCGCAGGAATTCGCCTGCCAGCCCAGTCCCACACGCTGGCCCAGCTTCAGCGAGCGCACTTCCGGGCCCATGGCCGTGACCGTGCCGATGATTTCATGGCCGGGAATAAATGGATATTGGCTGGTGCCCCAGTCGTTCGAAATCAAATGAATATCGCTATAACAGACGCCGCAGTGAGTGACGCCGATCTCCACTTCGTGGGAACCCAGTTGCCCTGGGTCATAGCGAAATGGCAATAGCTCGGCTCCCGCCGCGTGAGCTGCAAATCCCTGAATTTGACTCATTATTGTTCCTGAATTCCTCGCTGGAGGTGGCAAAAAAGACCTCTCCCAATCAATCCTGGGAGCAGGCCCAAAAGCAGGCCCGATTTAGGCTGTGACAAATCTAGTTTAAACCGCCGCCGCCTTCTACGTGCAGATTCAATATTTGAAAGCCCGACAGCACACCACCCGCCGGCGCATCGCCGCTCACCACCGCTGACTCCCCGTTCAGATTCACGTCTTGTGTCGTGTGAAGGGTTTCAAGAGCATTGGCGACAGAAAGCGGCAGACTGGGCAGCGCCTGACCCTCCATCTCCGCCTGAGGTTCCGGCGACAGAATGCTCACATAAATCCGGTCCACTGCATGCAGCCGCCGATCCTGCGCCAGCACCGTCGCAAGGTTGGTTGAGCGTTGAGAGAGGCGTGGCGGGTCGAGAGCGCGGTCGAGCGTGCCGGCGTCTGAAACCAGTACCCGCAGATTGCCCGCGCCCAATCCCGCGGGCAGCTTGATCGGAATTCGAACATTGCGCGCCGGCTGTTGCCAGGGGCGCAGCGTGGCTTCCACCACCACCATGTCGCCGGAGTGCACGATGTTGCCGGAAACAATGCGCGCCGTTTCAAGCTCCACCTGCGTGTTGCGGGAACGGCGTCGACATGCAGGTCGATCGACTGCACATCGCCCTGCCGGGTTCCATTCGAATAAAGCTGCGCGAAACGCTCACCTGTCTCGAGCGCCGCTGTCAGTTGCGCCGGGATCGCTCCGCCGGGCGCCCACAAATCGAGTGGCGATGGCGGATAGCCATTGAGGCTGATGCTGCCCGTAAGGTGGTAGCTGGTTTCGGCGGTGCTCTGGTTCGATTCCAGCAGCGAACTGTAAAGCGCCACCATCAATGCCTGTGGTGTCAGCGATGGCAGATCAAGCACTTCGAAATTGAGCTTTCGGTCGTGCGCACATCCTTTGTCTCGCCTCCCGCTTCGCGAATCGCGATGTGCACTGGAATCATGTGTGCCTTCGCACCCATGACTCCGCGAATTCCGGCGTCGCGGTCCTGCGTAAACGCGCCGATGGTGTCGCCCGTGTTGATGATCTTGAAGGCATTCAAGGGCGAAGCCAGCGTGGCCACCACGTCGGCCGTCGTCATCGGCAGCGAGACAGGGCCTGCCTGCAAAACGGGATGACCGCAAGCCAGCAGTTGCTTTGGGTCAATATACGTAACCGTGCAGGTCGCCGCGATCTCCAGGTCGCCGCGAATCAGTTGAGCGCTCACCGCCGACCCCGGCACCACCTTGCCATGCAGTGGAAGCCGGTGGATCGAACCCGCATTGTCCTCCGCCAGGCATGAAACCGCCCTCCCCCCGCGGCCACCATCTCCAGCCCCGTGCCGGCCATCTTCTCCTGCCAAACCGGATCGCTTCCGGCCGAAATCCGCTCATCACCAGCGGCGTCTCCATCGCCTGAAACGTCATGCCGCTCGGCATTCACCGATCGGGCTTGTCTAAAGCCGTTCTCTCGATGGCGTCGGAGACGCTGTGGCGCCGGCCAGTTCCATGCTGGCGATGGGTATGTCGCGCACCTCCAGCATCTGTTCGATCGGCGTAATGCCCGCGATCGGATCCTTGCTGAACTGGCCGATGCGATACGAAAGGGAACCAAGGAGCTTCGTTGCCGACATAGACCGGGCTGCCGCTCATTCCGGCCACCACGCCCGGTGTACTCCGGCTTGGCGCCATGCAATTGCGCCAGGATCATGTCGTGCCCCGGCCCCGCGCGCTCCGCGCAGAACCCCCAGGATCTCGACTTCCATGGGCTCAGGTTTGGTGCCGGTAAATACGGTCCAGGCCGTGGCCATCAGGCCGCGATGAACCTCGCTCAAGGGGAAGAATCCGCCACCGTTCGACGGAGGTCCGGTCGTACGGCTGCCGTGCTCGGCCAGCCAAAAGCGGCAGGACGACAGGACGGAGCTGAGCAAACCCGCAGCACGCGCGCGTGGCGGAGTCTGAGGTTTCCTTCGGGCATAGTCTCACGTCTATAAGAGTACAACCGGTGGCGGTGCATTCCGAGCTGTCTCCGATTGCCACCGTCGGCCCTGGATTCGGCCAGACTCGAACGTTTCGACCGATGACGTCGCGTTGCCAGTCGTCAAGGAGTGCCGGCTGTCGTCTGCGCCAGGCAGATCCCTGTATGCTGTTCAGCACAGAGGTTGTCATGTCCACGATTTCGCGTCTCGATTCCCTCTTCGCCGTTTGCTGCCCGCGCTGGCAATACTGGCAGTCGGCGCTCGTCGTGCCGCACCGTTGAATCGGGCTCAGAACCAGCCCCGCGCCCACTCGCAGCCGCCGCAGCGCCGGACCAGACTGCGCCCGATTCCGGCGGCCCCGGCGCCGATCCCGGCGTCCATCGCCCTGCCCAAGAAAAAGGAGCAGCCCGACGACACGCCCCGCCGGCCCCGGTCGCGCCCAAGGTCAAGAATCCCGAAGGGATGCGCCAACTACTCCCTGCGCATCGACGTTCCCGAAGTCACTGTCGACGTGGGCGTGCTGCTGGAAAAGACCCACCAGTTCGTTCCCAATCTCAAGCCCGCCAACTTCCGCGTCTACGAAGACGGCGTGGAGCAGAAGATCGTCGGCTTCAAGCGGGTCGAAGCGCCCATCACCGCTCTGCTGCTGTGTGAATTCGCCTCGACCAACTACTCCTTCATCTACGACATGCGCAACGCGGCCTGGGCTTTCGCGCAACAGTTGCGGCCGCAGGATTACGTGGCCATGATGACCTTCGACATGCGCACCCAGATCGTCACCGACTTTACCCAGGACAAGCGGCAGTTTTATGAGGCCATCAATCACTGATGCATTCCCGGCTTTTCCGAGCGCAACCTCTTCGACGCTCTCTACGAGGCGGAAGACCGGCTGAGCCGCATCGAGGGCCGCAAGTACATCATCCTCATCGCCTCAGGCCGAGACACCATGTCCAAGACTCACCCTCGACAAAATCCTGCAGAAGGTGAAAACCACGCCGGACATAACCATCTTCACCGTCTCGACCGGCGGCGCCATGCGTGCCATGACCGAAGGGCGGGGGGAATGAACTCGCAGATGCGCGACATGGACTACCTGCAGGCCGACAACGAGATGAAGACCTTCGCGAAGATGACCGGCGGCGAGAGCTTCTTTCCCCGTTTCGCCGGAGAGATGCCCGACATCTTCTCCGAGATCAAACCAGACATCCGCTCCAAGTATCGAGATCGTGTACCACCCCTAGACGACCAAGCAGGACGGCACCTATCGCAAACTGCGTGTGGAACTGGTGGACCACGAAGGGCCACCCTTTGCGCATCCAGGATGAGAAGCACAAGCCCCTGAAGTACGACGTCATCGCCCGCGACGGCTACCGCGCCAAGCCAGAGGTCGAATAGCCCGAGCCTGACGGCTTTCGGCAGAACCTTGGAGCACGTACGGATATCAGCGGCGGGTGCAGATGTCCGGATCGGCCGCGATATAGAGAAAGTTCCGCCGGCACTGCGATGCGCAGCGGCCGACAGGTGAGAATGGCAAACCGGCCAGCTTATTTGAACTGGTTAAAGATATCCCAGATGTAATAGCCGACCACACCCAGCGTGGCGACGCCCGCAAGCCAGATGGAAGCCCGCAGAATCGGCTGGATCTTGTTGACCTTGGCGATGATGGCTGCCTGGGCATTTCTTCATGATTGAAGGAATCATCCAGAAAAATCTGGTCCTCTTCGTCGCTTGGTGAGCCGCGAGCGATACAGGTACATGCGCGGCAAAGAACACGACGCAGAGCAATCCAGACGGACCACATGACAGGAACGATGGGCATAAAGCACCTCCAATGAACTTCGGTCCCAGATACCGGCGGGCCGTGAGGGAAACGCGGTCTCGTGAGTAGAGGGGCCTTACGGTTGACAATCATAGCCCCCCAATCAGTCACCCTGAAGGTGACAAGGGTCACAGCCGTTTTCCATTAACGGGCATATCAGCCTCGTGCACGCTTTTGGTCTTTCGGAAACCGCGACACGTATGCGTGCATGCAAAGGTCAAGGAAACCCACTTCCCGGGGGCGCACTGCTTCGCAGGTCGCGGGTAACGAAGGCCTTTTTGCCCAATTCATCCTTGGCACACGATGCGGGCCTGTAGCTTGCGACTTTCCGACCGTCGTTCGCATCAAATGAGATGACGCCGCGAATGGGCCTTGAATCCCGTCGCGGGGCAGTAGAGTTACAGTAATTAAGCGTAGCAATTCCACAACCGGGAGAAACCATGTCCACAGCGACCGTTGCACCTGCTCAGGAAACCGAAAAGAAGGCGCCCCTCAACTCTTACCCCCCAGGCAATCGCCAAGGTGCGCGAGATCATGGCTACCCAGGATCCCCTGCCGGCCGGTCTCCGCATCGGCGTGGTCGGCGGCGGCTGCTCCGGCTTCCAATACTCCATGGCCTTTGAGAACCAGAGCGGCATGATGGACAAGGTTTTCAGCTTCGACGACCTCAAGGTTTTCGTCGATGCTACCTCGCTGATGTACCTCAACGGCTGCATCGTCGATTACGTCGAAACTCTGGAAGCGGCCGGTTTCAAGTTCGAGAATCCCCAGGTCAAGTCGACCTGCGGCTGTGGATCCTCTTTCAGCGTGTAATCTCTCCCTCCAATTCGTAAAGACAAAGGCCCGCTTGGAAAGGCGGGCCTTTTTGCGTTCGGGGATGAGATTGTGGTCGAGCTTCTGATCACAACAGAGCGATGTACGTCTCAGGGCTGAGGCGACGAGCCAGGGTCGGTAGGAGCAGGAGGTGGTGTAGGAGTCGTCGGAGCAGTGGGCGTCGTAGGAGAGGCTCCGCCTGAACCGAACCCCATGCCGCCTCCATTCGGTTGCGTGCCGACTCCGGATGTTCCGCCACCAAATGGGTTGTTCGTGCCGCCGGCCGGTTGGCCGATGGCCCCTGTATTGCCGCCTGATATCAT
Organism: uncultured Acidobacteriota bacterium; assembly: GCA_963718435.1. Lineage (GTDB taxonomy): Bacteria > Acidobacteriota > Terriglobia > Terriglobales > Acidobacteriaceae > Telmatobacter. Next base: position 20,358 of record CAVQZQ010000052.1, read on the forward strand.
CTGCTGATCGGAGAGGGGGTCGTAGGTAAACTCCCACTCGACGTAGTGGTTCTTCTTCTTGTAGACCTCGACAGACTGTTTGGGACTGGCCGGCGAATAGCCAATGATCCCAGCTCCTCCAAACGTCGGCCCCGTCGGCCCATTATCCGTTCCCGAAGAACCTCCTGTGCTCGAATCCGTTCCGGTCCCGCTGGGTGTCGTCTGAAACCGGCGGTCCCACCGTTTGCCTGGTTTGCCCCAGACGAGGAATTGGAGCTGCCCAAACTAAAGGTTGAGCCACCGGAACTCGATCCGCCACCAAAGCTTGACCCACTGCCGCCGACGCTCGATCCGCCGCCAAAGCTCGATCCGCCGCCGAAACTTGATCCGCCGAACGGCGACCCGTTCCCGCCCGGGGTGCTGGTTCCGTTGAGCCCATTTCCGCCGCCCAGCCCAGCCCCACCGATCATCGACCCTGCCAAGGGCTGCCCGAAAAAGCCGTAGGCCTTCGGAAGCTTGTTTTGCCCAAACTGAATCGGCTTCCAGTCATCCTTTCCCGTGGTCGGGTCAAGATACCGTTTGCGCAGGAACCGGATATTGTTGGTCTTTACCAGCGCATCAACGTTGGGCGGATATGTGTGGAATTTGCGGTAATAGAGCTGGATCGCCCGAACATACTGCTTTCCGCGATGCATCGTCTCGACATCCCGGTCCCGTTGAATCCTCTCACACCCGCGGCAGCGCGATCGACGAGAGAGAACCAGCAGAAACAGCAGAAAAATCACCGCAACCAGCATGTACCCCTCTTCCGAAGAGCGTCGCCGTCGCTTTTTCGAATCTCCCATCACCTGTTTCCGTCTACTCCCTGACCCCTGACCCCTGACGCCTGACCTTAGTTCGCCAACAAAGGCAGCGTCTGCGTGTTGTTGTAGCTCAGGTCGGTAATCTGCACACTTCCCGGGCATGATGACGACTACCTTGTAGCGGTGATCGACGATATCTCCCGGCAGCGCCATGAAGATGTCGTCCCCATGGACCAGGAATGCCTTCAGCGACTTGTCTCCCGTCTCGCTGTAGCCGAAATATTTCAGTTCAATCGCGGGAGGCTGCGGCGGCCCGGTTCGCACAAACACCGCCGGCACATCGCGCGCGCTCTTCACCGGAGCTTCAATTCGCACCGGCGCCGATTCGGCAGAAAAAATGTTTCTTCCCGTCCCTGCATACACCACGTCTTCGCTCTCGGCCAGCTTGTCGAAATGCAGCGAGGGATCGATGCCCGCGTTCGATAGCTTTTCAGCTTCAGGTCCCGCGGCCGCCGGTGTACGCAACGCCGCAACCTGGCGAGGAGCTGTCCGCGCCGGAGTCGACGTGCCCCAGAACGGCCAGACAACTCCCAGACGCCAATGCCCACAATCAGCACCGCCAGTGCGATCAGCAGGTAGACCTGGCGCTTGTTTTCCGTTCCCAATGAGATGGCCATCGCTACTCGCCCTCCGTTCCCGCAGCGGGGGTCGCAGCGGTCGGCACATTCTGCGTCTTGGGCAGTCCGCTGGGTACATCCGCCGACCGCAGCCATGTCGATACCCGCAGTCGCAAATTGACCAGGCCGCCCTGTTGTCCCGTCAGCGTCATGGTACGGATCACAAAGAATGTCGGGTCGCGCTCCAGCCCGTTCACAAAGTGCATGATCTGCGGATAATCTCCGCTGATCCCCGCCTCCATCGTGATTTCTGTCAGGTCGGTGCCGGCAGCACCCTGTGTGTATTGCGCCCGCGAAAGCCGCACGCCCGATTTGACTTCCAAGTTCCCGGTTTCCGTCAAGATTGACGAGTAATTCGAAGGAATCCGCTTGTCATAGAAGGCCAGCATCTGCCGTCGCGACTCAGCCACGCGCTGGTCCAGTCCGCGCAGTGGGGCCGTCTCCATACTCAGCGCTTTCAACTCAACTTGCTTCCCGGCGAGCGCGTCGTTGGAACTGCTGTTCGTTGCCGTCCAGTCCATTCCCAATACCACCGCAAGCCCGGCCACGAGCAGCACCAGGACCGCCAGCCCCGCATAATGCCATGTGAGCGGCGAGCTCAGCCTTTCGCGCCAGGGAGAAGGATTGCTCATTGCGTGCCTCCAGCGCTCGGCTTCAGCGGAGACTTTGGCCTCGCCATGCCCGTATATGGAGGCCGATGCGCGCCTGCTGCGCCCGCGGCAGATGAGGTTCGGCGAGCAGGATTTTCTCCCTCGGCAGACTTATCTTTTTTCGTTCTGAACTCCGCCGCCGTCACCGGGTTGTACTCCGCCAGCAGGTCGAAGTTGACGCGATTCGAGGCACTGACTGGCTCAACGCGTTCGCCCGGACCGCCACTCGACTCGGAGCTTTCATTCACGATGCGCGGATGAATAAACCGCCTTGAGTGCTCAAGGTTCGAGACCAGCGTGATGGCGCGGTCGCGCGGGCCCAGCACGCGCAATTGAAGCGTGATGTGGCCGTCCTTGTCGCGAGCCGGTTCAATGCTCGTCACCTGCACGCCACCCGGCAACACGGTTTCCAGGTCCTCCATCGCCAGCGTCCATGAGAAGGCCTTCTCATCAAAAAGCTTGTTCAGGCTCTCGGCCTGGGTCAGAACTTGCGCGTTATCCGGCTGCCGCATCATTGCCTGGTAACTCTGCCGCTCCTGGGTAATGCGCGCAATCTGCCCATCCAGAGAGTGATCGCGCGCGCGAGCCTCTTCGGCACTCTGGTGCAACGCACGCAGCCCCAGCACCAGGCCAATGGCCACAACGGCAAGCACGCCCATGGTGATCCGAAGCCCCTTGAGCGTTGCTCCCAGGTCAGCGAAAGGACGCGTAGCGAGATTGATTCCGATGCGCATTATCTTGCCCCTGCCAAAGCGCCGGCGATTCCGGCCACGCTTATATTGCCCATCGTCGTGGTCACGCCCGAGGTGGGCCGCGATGCCAGTTCGACCACGGTCAACTCAGGGTCCTTGATCCAGCGGGCAAAATCCTGCGCTGCGCCGATGCCTCCATAATGAAGCTGTCTCGGGCGCGCCGCGAGCTTGTCTTCAAAATAGGCAGCCGCAACGGCAATGTCGCGCTGGACCTCGGTCAGGCGCTGGATAGGATCTTCCGGCAAGTCGAGCGTGCGATACAGCAGCAAATCCCGATCACTGGTGATCGAAGTAGTGAGCGACAGTCCGCTCAGGCAGGCTGCCAGCACCGGTTCCGTCGTCTCCAGCGCCGCGAGTGCCGCCAGGCTCGAGGGCAGCACCACGCCCGGCTCATAGCCCGCCGCGCGCACCGCGTTTTCATACTCTGCAAGAATCGGGCCGGGCAGCACAGCCGCCAGCACCCTGCATTCCGTCTTGTCCTGCGAAAGAATCTGGTAACTCACACCCGCATGTTCCACGTCGAAGGGAACCATCTTCCGCAGCCTGAAGCGCAGCACCGGCACCGCCTCAGCGGCATTGGCGGGAAGGGAATCGAAGTCCAGCACAAACACGCGCACCGACGTATCCGGTACCACCAGGGTCACCGCGCGGGTGCGCGGAGAAACATCGCTCAACACCGCGCGCATCGCGTCGGCCACCGCTTTGGGTTCACGCAGATTGGGCTCGCCGATGCCTGGAACCAGCACGCCTGCGCGCAGCGGGGCAAAAGCATATACCGGCGGCTCATTCTTGCCCGGCAGCGCCGCCGCAAGCACACCTTCCGGCGTAATCTCCACCGCAGCCGGCGGACGGGCTCCGCCCTGCACGCCCGATTTCGACTTGTTCCACATCGCACTCATTTATATCCCGCTGTGATCAGATTTTCCCGCTAACGGCGTTTTCTTGACCCCTGCCTATCTCGACGCCTCAATAAACGTGACCTTGTTGATCTCCTTCAGCGTCGTCAGTCCGCGCCGCACACGGTCCAGCGCCGACTCGCGCAGAAATGACATGCCTTCCTTCTGCGCCAGCTTACGCACCTCGGAAGTCGGCTTCTTCTCCAGAATCAGCTCGCGAATCGGATCGGTCAAATCAAGCAACTCATGAATCGCCGTACGCCCACGGTAGCCAGTTCCGCCGCATTCGATGCAACCTGCGCCCTCGCGGAATCCAAATCCCCGCCACTCGGCCAGGTCCATCCCGCTCGAGATTAGCATCTCGTCGCCGTGAGTCACCGTACGTGCGCAATGTTCACAAATCGTCCGCACCAGTCGCTGCGCCAATATGCAGTTCAACGCGGAAACAAAGTTATACGCTTCCACGCCCATGTTCAGGAACCGCCCCAGCACGTCCACCACATTGTTGGCGTGCACCGTGGTAAACACCAGATGCCCCGTCAGCGCGGAGTTGATCGCAATTTGCGCCGTCTCCTGGTCGCGGATTTCGCCCACCAGGATCTTGTCCGGGTCGTGGCGCAGAATCGACCGCAGCCCGCGCGCAAACGTCAGGCCCTTTTTCTCGTTCACCGGAATCTGCGTGATGCCGCGAATCTGGTACTCCACCGGATCCTCGATGGTGATGATCTTGTCTTCGTCGCTCTTGATTTCGTTCAGAGCCGCGTAAAGAGTCGTCGTCTTGCCCGACCCCGTCGGCCCCGTCACCAGCACCATGCCGTAGGGCTCGCGAATGTAGCGCCGGAACCGACGCAAATCTTCGTCTGCAAACCCCACCACGTCCAGCGTCAGGTTGCGAAACTTCTCGCTCATCGACTCTTTATCTAGCACGCGCAGCACGGCGTTTTCGCCATGCACAGTGGGCATGATGGAGACGCGGAAATCGATCAGCCTGCCCTTGTATCGCACCCGGAATCGTCCGTCCTGCGGCACTCTGCGCTCGGCGATGTCGAGCTCGCTCATGATCTTTACGCGGCTCAGAATCGTGGTGTGATGCTCGCGCGCAATCGGCGCCATGGCTTCCTGCAGCACGCCATCGATGCGGTACTTTACGTGCACCGAATCGTCGTAGCTCTCAATGTGAATATCGGACGCGCGCCGTTCCAGCGCCGTAAAAATCGTCGTGTCCACCAGCCGGATAATCGGGCTGATGTCCTCGTCGCTGGTCAGCTTCTCAATCGAAATGTTTTCGTCGGAGTTGTCATCGCCTGTCAACACATCGAAGGTCAGCCCTTCGCTGGCTTCGTCCAGCACACGCTGCGACTGTTCCGTCTTCTTCAGCAGGTCGGTGATCTGCGACAGAGTGGCCACGCGCGCAATGATGCGATGTCCCAGCAGGCCCGAAATCTCGTCCAGCACCATTAGCCGCGACGGATCGCTGACCGCAATCACCAGCGACTCACCCTGCTGCTCGATCGGCACAAAGTTGTAGCGGAACATCAGTTCTACCGGCACGGTCCGCAGCAGCTCGTGCTGAATCTTGAAATGCTTCAGATCGACGAATTCCGCGCGGTACCGGAACGCCAGCGCCTCGGCTAGCGCGCGCTCCTCTGTGCTGCCCGGAATCGGGCCAGTCGGAAGCGAAAGTACGGTCGGATCAGCCATGGTGATTTACCCCGGACTCCCTGCGGTCTGCCCGAGCGAAAAAATCGGCAAATAAAGCGAGATGAGAATGAAGACCACCACCACGCCCATCACAATCAGAATGGCCGGCTCAATCAGCGCCAGCGCTGCGGTCAGCGCCGTGGCCACATCTTCTTCAAAAAACTCCGCTACCGAGTTCAGCATCTGCGGCAGCGCACCCGTCTGCTCGCCCACCGATATCATCTCCGTTGCGAGATCCGGAATTACCTTCGTCCCGCTCAGCGAATCGGCCAGGCTCTTGCCTTCGCGCACCGTCTCGATCGACGAAATCACTGCCTGCGCTACCCGCCGCGATGAAATCGACCGCGCCGCCGTTTCCAGCGACGGCACCAGCGGTAAGCCGCCCGTCAGCAACGTCGAGAGCGTGCGCGAAAACAGCGCTACCTGGTACTTCAGCCAGATCTTGCCAAACACCGGCAGGCCGATACGAAACCCGTCCACCACATCGCGACCTTTTTCCGTCACTGAAAACCGGTAGAGGCCAAAGCCGCCGCCCAGCAAAATCACCGCAATCCAGATAATGTTGTGCTGCGTCCACTTGCCAAACGTCAGCAGCCCAATCGTCATCGCCGGCAACTGCGATCCCATCTGGTCATACAACTCCGCAAACTGCGGAATCACCACGGTGAACATGAAGATCAGTAGCGCGCATACTAGTGTCAACAACAGCGAGGGATAAATCAGCGAAGCCGTCAGCTTTTTGCGAAACGTCAACGAAACCCGCTGAAAACTGACGTAGCGTTCCAGCACTTCGAGCAAATTGCCGCTGCGCTCGCCGGCCAGCAGGGTTGTCCTATAGATTCCCGGAATCCCCGCCTGCGCCTCAAACGCCGCCGACAGCGCCTCGCCGGTTTTGACCCGCGTCGAAACGTCGTTCAACTGGGCGGCGAAGTGGGCGTCCTTCTGGATGTTCGCCAGCATGTTCAGCGACCCCAGGATCGGCAGCCCGGCCCGAATCAGCGTAAGAAACTGCTGATTGAAAATCAGAAACCTTTCGAGCTTTACCTTGCGCCGCGAAAGCATCCCCATCCCGCCGCGCGTGCGCACCGAAAAGACGTGGTATCCCGCATGCGCAAACCGGGTACGCAGTTCCTCGGCAGTCGCGGCGGTCTGCACCTGCTCCTGCACACGGCCACGCTCGTCAGCCAACTTGATAACAAACTCTGCCATACGTTAGGTTACCGACAGGCGTTCACCCCGATGCCGGCATTCCTCGATCGCTTTCCTGTTCAAGGGTATATCAGTCTCGCTGCCTCCATAGACGCAAACTTGGCCCGAACCGTTCGCCCGTTCACCCGGCCTCGAATGCGCCATCGTCGCAGGGTGCCTCGAGACTGCCTTGAACGAAGTTGAGGGGTTCGTCTCTTGGGACCCTGGTAACCACACACCACAATCGCGCCCGCAGGAATCTGCGCCCAGCCTGTATCCTGTTTCCATTCTGATCGCAAGCGATTCGCCAAAAAGGAGTCCGGCTTGGCGCAACACATCGATGGGACGATACAGAACTGGCGACTCGCCAGCAGGCGCCTGCCCATCTTCCGCAAACACTGGCGCCTTGTCGTTGCAGCAGCCGCCTTTCTCACCGTGGCCGCCGCCTTTTTGCATTCCGGCTTCTTCTCCGCCAGGCCAGCCGTCGTTCCGGCGCCTTATCCGCACCAAATTGCGCAGGTCAGCTTCGCCGTGGCCGGCGACGTCATTCCTCACGAAGCCGTTCGTGCTGCCGCGGCCGCCCAGGGCTCCGACGCCCAGGGCTGGATCGCGCTCTTCTCCGACGTGGCCGACGTCTTTCGCTCCGTCGACTTCGGCTTCGTGAACATGGAAACCCCCGTTGCTCCGGCTCATTCCAAAGGCTCCAAGCCTTTCATGTTCGACGCGCCTGTCGCGCTGCCCGAAGCGCTCAAAGCCAGCGGCATCAAAATCGTGTCTTTCGCCAACAATCACGTCATGGATCAGGGCTGGCCTGGCTTCACTGAGACCCGCGAGCACCTGCGCGAAGTGGGCCTGTTCTTTTCCGGTACCGGAGACACCGCCGCACAATCGTGGCAGCCGGTCATCGTTGAAGCCAATGGCATCAAGGTCGGCTGGCTCGGCATGACGCGCTGGCTTAATGGCAACCGCAACCCCGAAATAAGGACGACCAACCGCACGTCAACTTCTATCCCTATTCGGGCGAATCCGGGGGCGCTCCGGGCGCGGACGAAGCCCAGGTTCTCGCTGCCGTCAAAGCCGCCCGCGCGCAGTCCGACTTCCTCGTCATCTCCGTCCACTGGGGCACTGAGTACGCCCCCGCGCCCCGCCCTGAAGACGTCGACCTCGCCCATAAGATGCTCGACGCCGGTGCCTCGGTCGTCGTGGGCCACCATCCCCACGTCCTGCAGCCCGTTGAAACCTACCACACCGCCGACGGCCGCAAAACACCGTCATCTTCTATTCGCTCGGCAGCGTACCTATTTCGGCGGGCCGAACGCGTACGGGCTGCCCTCGCTTTCCCAGTTCGAGATCTCCTCCCAGCCGGGCACCACGCTCGAGTGCTCGCTCGACGGCGCCGCCTTCCGGCCGTGCTCGACGCTCGTCCGCCTCGCGATGCTTCCGCTCGGCGGGCACTCGCTCCACGTCCGCCAGGTCGACGAGGCGGGCAACACCAGCCCGGCCGCGACCTACCACTGGGTCGTGCTGCGCCGCCGCGGACCCCGCGGGCTGCCACGCGCCGCGACGCTGCTCGTCGCTCGGAACGCAACCGCCGCGGGGGCGAGGACGCTGCAGGTGGGCTGCGACCTCAACGCCGGCTCGGTCAGGCGCTGCCGGGTGCTCGCGTTCTACCACGGCACTCAGGTCGGTCAAGGCGTGGCCTGGCCGGCTCATCGCGGCCACATGCACTCGATCGTGACCGTGGCTCTGAATGCTCGCGGCCGCGCGCTGCTGGGCCAGGCGCTCGGCGGCCTGCCCGTGAAACTGGTCGGGTACGTCAAGCCGTTCGGGTTCGGCGTGCTGCCCGCCCGCAACAGCACCGTGATCACCGCGCCGCTGCGCTTCCTGCTGCCGGATGTGCTGTTCGACTTCGACAGCTGGCAGCTGACACCGACCGCGTCCCAGATCGTCCGCGAGATGGCCGGTCAGCTGCGCGGGGCCCGGACGGTGGTCTGTCAGGGCAACACTGACTCCTACGGCGCCCGTGCCTACAACTATTGGCTCGGCCTAGCCCGCGCCGAGACGGTGTGCGCGACGCTGCAGGCACTCGGCGTGCACGCCCAGATGAGCAGCTTCAGCGACGGCGCCGAGCGCCCGGTCGCGTCCAATGCGACCACGGACGGCCGGCACCTCAACCGCCGCGTACTCGTGCGCGTCAGCTACTACGACCTGCCGCGAAAGCGCCGCACCCACTCGCTCGCTGCGACGTTGAAGCTGTCCGCGACGACCAGCTTCTAGCAGCTAGAGGCGCTCCTGCCCCTCTGCTCCTCGTTGATGGCCGCCGGGCTGCTGATGTAGGCGCGCCCCGGACCCGACCCGCGCCCGCGCGTCCTAGGCCCGGGGGGCGAACGTCAACGACGGCAATGAAGGGGGCGGGGTGCTATCGGCGGTGGCTGGGCCTGCAAACGTCCCTCCTCGCCCCGCGGTGAGCGTTTGAGGGGCATCAATC
>CAVQZQ010000053.1:0-105868 GCA_963718435.1 uncultured Acidobacteriota bacterium
GCGGCTGCTCGCGGCGGAAATGCGTTGGCGAGATAAGACTGAATCCTATTCAGTTCCGCGGGAGTGGCAACAGTGCCTTTTGCCGACATCGTCTGCACGACATTGGTCCATTCTTGCGGGGAAAGGTGTTGATTGGCTACGACATCAAGCGCGTGGCAGGTGGAGCACGCCCGAATGGTGACGTCGCGGCCATGTCCCCGAGGCAGCAAAGCAGCGTAGCGGCTGAGTATCGCGTTCTTCTTCGGGGCCTTGAGTGTCTCAGCAAACCCGGGTGGTCCGGTTAACGGCTGAGATCCGACGTGATTCGGGCTTGCTTCAACGACGTTCGGCCGTCCACCCGCGCCGTCATCAAGCTTGAATGCGATGAGTTCATCGCTGAGCAGTGGCGCACGCAGCAAACCTCCGCCTGTTGACACGATCGCGACGTACTGCTTCCCATGTTCGTCGGTGTAGGTGATCGGAATTGATTCGGCGGATGCGGGCAGACGGTAGGTCCAAAGTTCCTGACCCGTTTTGGTGTCGAAGGCTCGGAAGCGAGCATCGTCAGTGGCGCCAATAAACGTTAACCCGCCGCCGGTGATGATGGGGCCGCCTAAGCCGGGACGGCCGGTGTGTTGCTTTCCTTCGGGAAAGCTGTCGGTTACTCCCAGGACGGATCGCCAGGCGATCTTTCCGTTATTCACGTCGATCGCCACGAGTTCCCCCCAGGGCGGCTCGTTGCATGGAAGGTGTTTCTCGGGATTCCAGAAGCGCACCGTTCCAGCGAACGGACCCGAATTGGTAAAGCCTCCGGTCTCGTCGGGCACGATACGCATCGGCTGGCCGAGGTTATTCACATTCACTATGAAGAGGCCGAGCATGGGGTTAAAGGCCCCGCCAGAGTAGTTCACACCGCCGTGTGTTCCGGGTAGGTTAACCGAATAGCGATTGAATGCCGGAGGCGTGTAGGGCTCGTGGGCTAACATCATGTGGTTGTTGTCCACATAGTCCTTACACCATGCGGCGTGCTCCGGCAGGTCGTGGTACAACTGCACGCTCGTCTGGGCAAGCGGCTCGGGGGTAACCGGAAACGGCTGGGTGGGGGAGGCATGTTCGCCAGGAACGTCGCTGGCGGGCACGGGCTTTTCGACAACGGGAAACAGAGGCTTTCCAGTCACTCGATCTAGCACGAACACGAGCCCGGTCTTATTGACGATGACGACGGCGGGAATACTTCTACCATCGCGATAGAAATCGACGAGGGTGGGAGGGGCCTCGGTGTCGTAGTCCCATATATCGTGGTGGACCACCTGAAAATACCAGAGCAATTTTCCGGTGGAAGCCTCAGCGGCGACGATTGCCGTGCCAAAGAGGTTGTCGCCAGGTCGATCTGTTCCGACGCGATCGTAGTTCGGAGCCCCAAAAGGCATGTAGACGATGCCCCGATCCTGATCCACGGTCATGTAGCCCCAAACGTTGACGCCCGAACGCTGCCGCCAGCTATCGCCACCCCAAGTGTCGTGGCCTGCTTCGCCCGGACGTGGCACCGAGTGAAACGTCCAAACCAGTCTCCCGGTGTGTATGTCCCACGCCCGCGTATCTCCGGCGGGGCCCAGTCCGCCGCCAGTGCCTCCTTGCCCTTCTCCAGTCCCTGCGCCGGTGATGACGAGATTTTTGTAGATAACTGGCGGCGAGGGCAGAATGTAAAGCTTGTCTGTCCCTGTGCTCATGACCTCGGGGGTACGGAGATTTACGGTTCCATCGTTGCCGAAGGCTGAGTTCGCCTTGCCGGTTGTCGCACTGATCGAATAAAGGAAGCCATGAGTGGTTCCGAAGAAGAGGCCGGGGTCGGCGGAATTGTCTCCGGGCCAATATGCGGCTCCGCGCAGAGATGCCTGATCTGAGCCGGGAAGTACGAAGACCCATTTCTCTCTGCCGGTGGCCGAATCTAAGGCGACCACGCGGCTGTATGGCGTTACAACGAACATCGTATTTCCGACGACCAGCGGCTGATCTTCAGAGGGCCGCAATGTGTTGTCTGGTGTGCTGCCTGCGGCCGGAGCGGGCTTCATGTGATAGATCCATGCGACCTCCAGATGGTCGACGTTTCCAGGCGTAATTTGCGCCAGCGGGGAATAGCGCGTGGCTCCGGGATCGAAGTTAACCATGGGCCAGGAGTCGGTTGCGTTCTGCGATGCAACTGACGGAGGACGGAACCAGGTGAATAGGGCGAGTAACAACAGGACCTTTTTAAGAAGCGAATGAATGACGGTGAGCTCTCGACTCATGTCTTCCCCGACCTCTAGGAGCACCAACTGTAGCGACCAAATCGCTCCACCGATTTTAGCGAAAAGAGCGCAGCTGGCAACGCGATTGCAGTTCATTTGCCGCTCAACCTTTTTGCTCGCCCGCACCGGCGGAGGGTCACAGTGCGCAACGGCCTTTTGGCTCAGCCGCTACGCATCATCAGATGGTGGGTTGCCGTAGCGAACAAACCAACGGTAGACCGCGACGAACGCCGTTGCCTTGTTACGCCCACCAAATATCGGTGGTCCTGATAGACAGTTCTAATTACCGACCATGCGAATAGGAGCACATAGATCGCGACGAGGAATTTGGTATCGCGCTTGAGGGTCGTGGTCATTGCACTCCGGCCTGCGCGTGTCCAAAGTGCGCTTCTTTCCTTGACGACAAAGATGACCAGTGGCAAAAGAATTGATAACCAATTTCACGATAAAACCGTTGGGAAGTCTCTAAACGAAGCAAACAAGAGATTACCCAAGTGGATAAGTATCTCAGGCATGGTTTTTATTGTCCCCCGCATCCAGCAGAAAACACACCTGTTTTCTTGGAGCTAGCGGCAATGTAGCTCGGTTAAACATGTGCGTCAACCGTTTTATTGCCCTTTTTGCTTACCACGGCTCAATGACGGCAAAGTGCTCGGCGTGATTGATGCATACGCGTTTGAAGAGAATAGTCGGTAACAAACCGGCTTCGTCGCGGGTTGGGATATTCAGGCCAACGTTGGCCGGGGTCACGAAGTGAACTTGACTCACCGTGCGGGCGCCGATTCGCATATCCTGAGGCGGCAAGACCGCAAACGCCTGCTGTGCTTTGCTTGCGCTACCACTCCGCCTGACCGCCTGGTTCAATATCCTTCGTTCTGCTTCATCGGTAGTTGGGTAAAGAGATCGGACCGTCACTGCCGGAATCCAGTTGTAGAAGGACTTGCCGATTTGCGATACCGGAGAGACGAACGGATAGCACCAGTCGTTCGGTGTACGCCAATTCGCTCTCAGTGGATGACGGAGCCACCAGTTGAACCATCTCGCCACGCACCTTCTCCCGCATCGCGTGGGTCTCGTCGAGACAAAGCAATTTGTGTTCGTTGTCGATGAGCATGTCGAAGTGTGCGAGAAAAGACTGACCGAGAACCCCGCGTATGCGGGAATCTGCGTCCTGAATCTTGGAAGCGACGACATTTATGCGCTCACCTTGGAAGAAAAATGAATGGCCCCGGCAAAAAATGTGGAAGCGATTCATTCAATTGCTGAATGTTCACGAGCGCGTCCCTCACTTCTTGAACATCGCGAAGCGCGGGCGTGGACAGAAGATCGCGTGCACCTTAGAGTAAACGGCATGGAGTGGGTTCACGCCGTCCTCGGGTTGCTGGCGATCGTTGCGGGTGGCTTTGTCGCCTACATCGGCTTGTTCGAGGAGATCGAGGGCGGACGCCTGTCGCGGCTGGGCACGGTGCTGTTTGCTCTCGTCTTCCTGGGATTCGGTGTGTGGATAGCCTGGCCCGTCTTTGCCGGCATCGTGGATCTGGTTTCGGGCAGTCATCACGCGCGGGAAATCATCCAGGCGAGAAAGGCGAAGACAGCGGAGAACGACCGGATAGAATATGTGACGTTTCAGAAGGTCGTGGAGGGTGGAGGGATCGCGTTTGCCGCTGCCGCGTTGTTTCTGTCCTGGGGCATGCGGCGGCGCGATCCGGGCTCGCGGCGTCCATGGGTGGTGCTGACAGCCGGACTGTTCGCCGGATATGTGGTTCTGGTCCACTGGGGTTTGCATGTATTGCCGTCCGGGTTTGGAGGTGATCTCTTCGAGCAGCCTCTGCGAGGGTGGCTGTCGCGGCATCAAGCCTTGATGACCTTCGGGCTGTACTCCGAAATCTTGTGGGCAGTGGGCCTGGCGGGCTCGAATTTCACAGGGTTGCCGGTCGGCACGTGGACCGCCTTTTCTGTACCGATGGTCCTCCTGCCAGGCTGCATTGCGTCGTACCTGAACGTCTCCTGGCGGTGGCAGATCGTGTCTTGGCTGCTGTCAGTCTTCCTCGGATTCATCCTAAACAAGGTTCGCAAAGCGGAGCAGTGGGGCGAAATGGCGAAGCGCGCCGCTCGCGCCCAGGTTCTCAATTCACGGCTGCTCGAAGTTGACGAGCGGAAACGTCCGCGCTTTGCTCTTTACCTTCGGCCATTTGTCTCCACCGGTACGCTCGACACACAGCAAGGCGCCGATGCGCTCGATCTGGAAACAGTATTGTCGTATGCCGTGCGGCCGGAGCTGAGCTTGATCGGATTGAACCGTCCGCAGGAGCAGGCGATTGTAGGCGCCGGGTACATCTACGGGGCCGATGAGGACTGGTTTGAGCGCTTTCAAAAGCTGGCAAACAATGCCGCCGTCATCTTCCTGTTGCCGTCAGCACATCGGGGAACGCTCGACGAGGTGCAATGGGTAGTTGAGAATCGCGCTTTTGCGAAGTGCGTCTTTCTCATGCCGGAAACTGTCACGGGCGAGGGCTACCAGGCTAATGTTTCGATTCCTTCGACGGTTCGCGTATACGAGGATCGAATCAATTATCACGCTCCAGACTGGGCACAAATGCGCACGGCGGTTTTCGAACGCCTCAAGATTCTCCTGCCGGAGTATCAGGATAGCGGCGCGGCCTTCATGCTGGACGAAAGCGGTGAAGTGCGGCTGTTGGAACCGCTGGGGCTGTCGCGGTTCACCCTGAAAGTGATGCGTCTGCGCAGAGTGATTCGGCGCGTACTTCGGCCTGCAAACGCGGAAACGAAGCGCCTAATGGCGCAAGCCTAGTAGCGCGCTTCCCATGGGTTCCGCAGTTTCTTGGGGCCGCACTATCACTTTACCCAGAACACTAAGCCGTGCCAAGTTGAAGACTACCTTCCCGATATTATTTTGACAGTGTGTATCGCCATGGGGTGCCTCCTATGTATGCCCACTTATACCCGGAGGAAGCAGCGGCACGTCTGATAAGTAACTTGAAAAATCAGATCTGCGGATCGAGCCCTAGTACCACGACCACGTAGATAGGTGTTTTTCCAGGTCTCAAAATCGGGACCTCCACTCCAGCGAGCAACCACTGGGAAATCCACTGAACAAGAGGGCTGATGAGGTTCGTGCTCTCCCACCCAAGCAGAGCTTGGATGGGGCACCCAAGTTTGCCGGGCAAGCGCGGCTGAAGCCGTGCCCTGTTACAAAACCTTCGCCAATCTCGGCGGGAATGAGTTTTTCCGCAGCCTGTTAGAAAGGGTAAAAACTACAATGTGACGCAAAAATTACACGACCTAGAGGCCAGACGGTTGCGCGTCGTTCATAGTGAAGTTGATATAAGACGAATAATTCGTATGAAATAGCCAGAAACTTCGTTGGCAGGGCGTTTGGCACGCTTAGTGCATACAACCGAGCGAAACTTTCATACTAAGCCAAAGGGATCAATTGCAATGCAGAACTTGTGCGATCCATGCAGTGATCCGACCCATTTCGGTCTACTTTGTTTTTTAAAGATGTGCCGAGAATTGAACTATCTCCTTGCCTAAGGTTTGACTACAGGCCGAACCATGCACGCCTAACCGACAGTTCAAATGCCATTTAGGTGGCGACGCGCTCGTGTGTCCATGGAACACCCGCGGATATTGACCGAGCCGCTCTGCCTACAAAGCGGACAGGATTGCCATTCCCCAAAACACACACAGACAAAGATTCTTGAGGTATGCAGATGTATACGACACGTGTCTTTTGCGCCATTTCCACGAAGTCCTTTTTCTTTGATTCTCCGATTCGTACACATTCTTCCAATTCGCACAGGCTTTTTTCCGGACCGCGGTCTCTCCCCATTCGATTCTTCTCGCGGCTCACAGTTTCTCTTATCATTTTCTGCTTCTGTATCTTCCTTTCAGGTTGTGGGATGTTTGTTCAGAACGGCTTCCAAACGACGGCCACTAATGAGGCCACGAGCAATACGCAGAGTTATTCCACAAGTTTTCCGGCGACTGAAAATCCGCTATCGCAGAGCGGCGAGTGGATCAATGGAGGTACAAAAGGGCTGGACTGGAATAATTGCCGATCTACGCCGGGCTTCGCACTCGGAACGCAGCCGGGGACCAAAGTTGGCGACGATTCGGTCTGTGTATTGTCGGGAAGCTGGTACGCGAATCAATCGGCGCAGATCACGGTCAAGATCAATTCGACATCGAATGCATCGGAGGAACTGGAGGAAGTGTGGGTGCGAACCACCATTGCGGCGCACAGTATCACCGGTTATGAAGTTACCTGCTCGGTCAGCCCCTCCCTCCCCTTTCTGCGCATTTCGCGCTGGGATGGCCCAGAGGGCGATAACACCGTGCTGGCCAATGCGTCGACCGGATGCGTGAACGGCGACGTCGTGCAGGCTGCGGCTTCAGGGAGCACGATCACGGTGTACAAAAACGGAAAGTCCCTGCTAACCGCGACCGATTCGAAATACGCTTCGGGTTCGCCAGGCATGGGGTTCTACATCCAGAACGTTAAGGGAACCGCGGCTGCAGCCGATGCGGAGTTTGGCGTCTCCGCCTTCAGCGCCACGGGCACTGCGAGCAGCTCAGGGTCGAGTGGCTCAAACAGCTACAGCACCGCGTTTCCGGCTACTGAGAATCCGCTATCGCAGAACGGCCAGTGGATCAATGGGGGTACAACCGGGCTGGACTGGAATAACTGCCGATCTACGCCAGGATTCGCACTCGGAACGCAGCCGGGGACCAAAGTTGGAGACGATTCGGCCTGCGTGCTGTCGGGAAGCTGGTACACGAATCAATCGGCGCAGATCACAGTCAAGATCAATTCGACATCGAATGCATCGGAGGAACTGGAGGAAGTGTGGGTGCGATCCACAATCGCGGCGCACAGTATTACCGGTTATGAAGTTACCTGCTCGGTCAGCCCCTCCCTCCCATTTCTGCGCATTTCGCGCTGGGATGGCCCAGAGGGCGATAACACCGAGCTGGCCAATGTGACGACCGGATGCGTGAACGGCGACGTAGTGAAGGCTACGGTTTCAGGGAACACCATCACGGTGTACAAAAACGGAACCTCCATGCTGACGGCGACCGATTCGAAATACACTTCGGGTTCGCCAGGCATGGGGTTCTATATCCAGAACGTTAAGGGAACCGCGGCTGCTGCCGATGCGGAGTTTGGCGTCTCCGCCTTCAGCGCCACGGGCAGTGCGAGCAGCGGCTCATCTGGTGGAGGGATCAGCGTGAACGCAACCAGTTTGTCATTTGGGAGCGTTGCGCTCAACCAACCGGCGACGCAGGCGCTGACCCTAACAAATTCGGGCGGATCGGCGGCAACTGTGAGCGTAGTGACGGTGACTGGAGCAGGGTTCTCGCTCGTGGGATCTACGTTTCCGATAACGCTGAATGCCGGTCAAAATGCCACGTTGAACGTACAGTTCGACCCCACGACGACAGGGGCAGCAAGCGGACAGCTGACAATCATCAGCGCGTTGTCCAGCACCCCACTGGCTCAACTGAGTCTCAGCGGCACAGGAGTAGCCCACCAGGTCGATCTGAATTGGAGCGCCCCTGCAAGCTCGAAGGATCCGGTGGCGGGATATAACGTCTATCGGTCAACGGGAAGCAGCTCGTTCCAACGGCTCAATTCCGGTGTCGACAAAAAAGCAGCGTACCAGGACGGTTCAGTGCAGTCCGGCGTGACGTATAAATACTACGTGAAGGCCGTCGATGGTTCCGGTTTTGAAAGCACTCCATCAAATACCATGACCGTTTCGGTGCCGTAGAGGACAACTCCGAATCTCTCGCTGCGTTTGGCCCAGAAAGCGGGCCAGATATCGGACGGCAGCCCGGGGCTCAACACCCTGGGCTGTTTTTTTTGGTCGGCCCTTCAGGGCGAATCAGAGCTATAAGCGCCGTTTACTTGCGTAACGTGGAGGCGCGCGCTATGAGGCGAGGAGTGACCAGCTCCGTCTTCGGGCCTTCCAGGGCTTTTGCGCCGACCAAGGAGAGCGCCATTTCCGCAGCATGTTTGCCGATCGCGGAACTGTCCTGATCGACGGATGTGAGGGGAACGCGAAGGAAATCAGAGTAACGAACGTTGCCGCATCCCACGACTGCAATATCCTCTGGAATGCGCAAGCCGGCATCGAGAATCGCTCGCATGGAGCCGAGGGCAACCGGGTCGTTGAAGCAAAAAATGCCGTCTGGTCGCGGGTCAGTGGCCAACAGCTTCCTGGTCGCCTCATATCCGCCTGGCTCTCCACGGTCGTCGCCTGAGGATCCGATGGGAACGATGTGCTCCGGGAGGGGCACAAGCTGGTGCGCGGCGAGAGCTTGTCTGTAGCCTTTGAGCCGGCCGAGTGCGGTGCTTGTTTCAGGGCCGCGGATGTGAGCGACTCTTCGGCAACCTTGCTCGACCAGGTGATTTGTTCCGAGCAGACCGACGGCTTCATCATCCACCCCTACAAAATTTGCCGCGAGGCTCTTGAACCGGCGATCGATGAGGACATAGGGAATTTTTCGCTCCTCGATGAGACGAAAACTCTCCAGGGTCCATTGCGCGGAAGCGATGAGAAGGACATCCACACGGCGAGCCAGCAATCCTTCAATCTCCTGACGCTCCAACTCGGGATCTTCTTCCGACGAAGTGATCATCAGGCTGTAACCGTGCCCGCGAATCTCAGCGGAGATCGCTTTGGCTACGTCGGCGAAAAAAGGATGAAGCAGGTCTGGAACAACGAGGCCCAGTGTCCAGGTACGGCCGGTGATCAGTGCGCGCGCGGCAAAATTCGGCTGATAGTGCAGCTCCTTCATGCGCTTCAGAACGCGTTTCCGAGTCTCCTCAGAGATATCGGAATGGCCGCGGAGGACCTTCGAAATTGTGACGGTCGACAAGCCCATGTCGCGCGCGATGTCTTTCAAACGCACAGGGGTGCCTTTTGCGGTTTTTTCCGATCCTCCCTGCTTGCTGCCTCTTGAACGCTTCATCGCGCACATGTTTGAAATAAGGGTCGTTGGTTGCAGATATGCCGTCAGATGCGCATGCTTCGGCAAGTTTGATGTATCGAACGCACTGATGAATGGGGTCTCATTTGCAAGTGAGTAAATTCGATGGTTGACACTGCCTGCAGGGGGCTCAAGCATATTCTTCTGTGGTTCACAGTTATCGATAACTTCTCCCCAGATCAGTGAGCCAGGGTGAGCACCACAGAGTGAGTCTGTTTCTGACCGTGTTTGATCCCGCGGAGATTCCCCAGAGAAGGTTGATACACCGGGGGCCACGATGCCGGCTGTTGGCCTTGGTACGTTTGGTTCCGATCATGTAATCGCCCAGCCAGGTGGCTGCGGCGGTTGGAGGGCGCAGCAGCTGCTGGCTACCGCCATTTCGATTGCGCTTCAGTGTACGGCAACGAGGCCGAAGTCGGTGGGTCGATCGAGACGATTCTTGCGCGGCGGATTGAAACGCGAGGAGATCTGGGTGACCTCGAAGCTGTGGAACGACAAGCACGACGAGGCAGATGTAATTGCGTCTTGCGAGCAAGTCGCTTGCGGACCTTCGCCTGCAGTATCTTGACCTCTACCTGGTGCATTGGCCCTTTCCGAATTTTCATCCGCCGGGGTGTGATGTGACTTCTCGCAGCGTAGATGCCAAGCCTTACATTCACGCCAACTACATGAAGACGTGGCGCCAGATGGAGAAGCTTGTCGACCTTGGGCTGGTACGGCACATTGGCACGTCGAACATGACGATTCCCAAGCTCAACTGGTGCTCGAGATGCGCGGATCAAGCCGGCAGTCAACGAAATGGAATTGCATCCGCATTTTCAGCAGCCGGAATTCTTCAAGTATGTGGTGGAGAGTGGGATTCAGCCCGTCGGCTATTGTCCATCGGATCGCCGGGACGGCCGGAGCGGGATCGCACTCGCGAAGACACCGCTCCGACAGAAGATCCGGTGATCGTAAAGATTGCGCAAAGGCACGGAGTTCATCCGGCCGTGGTGTGTATCAAGTGGGCCGTTCAGCGTGGGCAAACACCGATTCCATTTTCAACGAACCCGCGCAACTACCTTGCAAACCTGCAGGGCGCGGCCGGGGACCCGCTGACCGAGACAGAGATGCAGGAGATCGCGGGGATCGATCGTAATTGCCGGTTGATCAAAGGGCAGGTGTTCTTGTGGAAAGACGGACAAACCTGGGAAGATCTCTGGGACCCGAATGGGGAAATCACGCCTCCATAATCGCGGTAAAGACCAGTCAATTGAAGAAAGAAAGACGGAGAAGAACGCAATGAAGGAGACGATGACCGCAGCCTATCTGCCCGGGAACAGCAGCGTCGAGTTACGGACTGCGCAGGTGCCGACGCCGGGCCATGGAGAAGTTCTGTTGCGGGTGAAGGCTTCTACGATCTGCGGTTCCGATATTCGCTGTATTTATCACGAGCACCTGGGCAAAGGACCTGAAGGGTATCAGGGAGTGATTGCGGGGCATGAGCCTTGCGGCCAGATCGTTGAAACAGGTGAGGGCTGCCGCCGTTTCAAGAAAGACGATCGCGTGATCGTCTATCACATCTCGGGGTGCGGAGTTTGCAACGATTGCCGGCGCGGGTACATGATTTCGTGCACCAGCGAAAAGTATCGCCGCGCTTATGGATGGCAGCGCGATGGGGGAATGGCCGAGTACATGGTGGCCGAAGAGAAGGACCTTATCGCACTTCCCGATGAGCTTTCTTACGCGGATGGTGCGCAGGTGGCTTGCGGATTCGGAACCGTTTACGAGGGTTTGGAAAAGATTGGGATCGATGGCAATCATGCGGTGCTCATCACGGGCCTGGGCCCGGTCGGGCTGGCTACGGGCGCACTCTGCCGCAAACTCGGCGCGAACAAGATCATCGGCATCGACGTGGTACAGGAGCGAATGACAATCGCGCTCGATATGGGACTTTGCGATGTGGTTCTGGCCTCAGGACCTGAGAATGTGGATGCGGTAAAGGCTCTGACAGGCGGCTATGGAGTGGAGCGCGCGGTGGATTGCTCGGCTCACCATGAAGCCCGCGCCACCGCGATCCGCGCTACCCGCAAGTGGGGAAAGATCGTCTTCATCGGCGAAGGAGGAAAGGTGGAGTTCAATCCATCGCCGGACATGATTCACGATCAAAAAACCCTGTATGGATCGTGGGTCACCTCGACCTGGCTGATGGAAGAACTGGTGGAGAGGTTGGTCCGCTGGAACCTTCATCCGGCCGATATTATTACGCACAGATTCCCCCTGGAGCGCGCGGCCGAAGCGTACGCCCTGATGGCGTCAGGGAAATGCGGCAAGGTTGCAGTTTGCCAGGATGAAGAGCTGGCCTAGCAGGCTGCGGAAAAAGGTGTTGATTCGCTGCGAGGTTCTGGGTGGGTGCCCGCAGGGGCTAAAGCCCACATTCATTTGAGGGCGTTTGCGGCACGCCTGAAGTCGTGCCCTGTTACAAAGCTTTCGCCAATATTGGCGGCAACGAGTTTTTCCGCAGCCTGCTAGAGCGCAGAGGCTGGTTGAAACCAGGAGGAATGATAACGATGAGCGTTTCAAGGCCGATGGCAAAGCTCGCATGGAGACGGAGGCTTGCGGAATGCCTGCCGCTCTATGGGCATCGCAACTGGATCGTGGTTGCGGACGCGGCCTATCCTGCACAAGCCAGGGCTGGAATCGAAACCATCGTCGCTGACACAGACCAGATCGCGACGGTACGCACCGTCCTGGATGCGATCAAGGCGTGCAAACACATCCGCGCCAATATTTATTCAGATATGGAGATCGGGTTTGTCGAAGAGAGCGATGCACCGGGTATTTCGGCATATCGGCAGCAACTCGATAGCCTTCTTGGGGGATCGACAAGGAATCAGCTTCCGCACGAGGAGATCATTGCGAGGCTTGATCGTTCTGCGGAGATGTTTCGCATTCTGATTATCAAGACCGATATGATCATTCCCTATACCTCAGTCTTCTTTGAACTTGATTGCGGTTATTGGAACGCCGAGGCGGAAGGACGACTGCGCGGTTCGATGAAATCTTCGCGAGGAAAATGAAAGAGCAGCTTTTTTGAATTCCAAGGGATGGCCAGGTCAGAAGCATTGCGGCGGGGCCAAAGGATAAAGAATAATGTCGGTTGTGAATATGAATCACCCGAGTGGAGCGTCTCACAAAGACGGAATCTTTCCAGTCGGGCACATGTTGCCATTCTCACTGGTCACGTCGCTGTTTTTCATGTGGGGCGTGCCGAACAACCTCAACGACATATTGATCCGACAATTCATGAAGTCGTTTGCCCTGACTCGCTTCGAAGCGGGACTCGTGCAGTCTGCTTTCTATCTGGGTTATTTCCTGCTCGCGATTCCCGCCGCTCTGATCATGCGCCGCTTCAGCTACAAGGTGGGAATTCTGATCGGGCTGGCTCTCTACAGTACGGGGACTTTTCTCTTTTGGCCTGCGGCGATTGAAGGGAAGTACCTCTACTTCCTGGGCGCGCTTTTCGTCATCGCCAGCGGCCTGTCTTTCCTTGAGACGGCGTCGAATCCCTTCGTTGCGCAGATCGGCGACCCGCACAGTTCAGAGAGACGGCTCAACTTTTCGCAGGCATTCAATCCGCTGGGCGCGATCACCGGCGTATTGATGGGTACAGTCTTTATCTTTTCCGGAGTGGAGTTGACTCCGGCACAGATCACTGGGCTCAAGGCGCAGAATCTCTACGAAGCCTACCTGCGGTCGGAGACGCTACGCGTAGTGAGGCCTTATATGGCTCTCGGCATCGTTGCATTTGTGCTGGCGCTCTTGATTCTTCGTACTAAGTTTCCGGCGATTCAAAGCGAACACGAGGCAGATGCGGGGGACCACGGGCACTTTCGGGATCTGCTGGGCCAACCGCATTTCCTGTTCGCAGTGGTGGCGCAGTTTATGTATGTCGGTGCTCAAGTGGGCACCTGGAGCTACTTCATCCAGTACGTGGAAGAGGCGACCCGTCAGCACGAGAAGGTTGCCGGGTTCTTTCTCACGGGCACTCTGGTGGCTTTCGCCGTGGGGCGGTTCACATCCGCCTATCTCATGCGCTTCTTTGCGCCGCACAGGATGCTTGGGACGTTTGCGCTGATCAATGTGGTGCTGGTGGGGATTGGTGTGATGTGGACGGGTTGGATTGGTCTGTGGGCCATCTTTCTCACTAGTTTCTTCATGTCGCTGATGTTTCCAACGATTTTTGCCCTCGGTATCAAGGGGCTTGGTTCCGATACCAAGATCGGCGGATCGATCATCATCATGGCGATTATTGGCGGAGCGGTGCTGACGCCGGCAATGGGTCTGCTGTCAGAAGCAGGTCATGGAGTGGCGCTCGCCTACCTGGTTCCGTTAACCGCGTATATCTTTGTCTGCGCCTACGGCTTTATCGGAGCAACATGGGGTCTGAAAGCCGATGCAGCTTGATTCCGATCCATTCTTCCAGCGAGTATTGCGGAGTTGATTCGTTGCAGTGGCTCCGGTTCGACACAATCGATTCAAAGCCGATTTCTGATTTTGCAAGGAGAAGTATCTATGTTACGGAGAGACTTTTGCAAGCTGATGGCGGCCGCTGCGGCCGCGAGAACGATTCGCCTTGGGGCTCAAGCGGATGGGGCTGCGCAGTCGCCTGCGTTTCACGAGTTCAATACGTTGTCTCAGGACTATGCGCAATTCTGCGCGACTCCGGCCGGACAGAGGCAGTTCCATGCGTTAGAGAACGGGCAGTTTGTAAAGAAGAGCCTGGATGAGAAGGATTGGAAGCCGACAGAGTGGGGCGAGGCTCCTGAGTTGCCCATCCCCGGCGGCTCGTGGGATGGAGTGCCCATGGCTTCTCCAATTCCTGATCTAGGCGGCGAGGGACCGTACAAGCCGACGTGGGATTCACTGCGGCAGTACGAAGCTCCGGAGTGGTATCAGGATGCCAAGTTCGGCATCTGGGCTCACTGGAGCCCGCAATGCGTGCCGGAAGCGGGGGACTGGTATGGGCGCAACATGTACATGGAGGGATCCGAGCAGTACAAATACCAGCTTGCACATTACGGACCTCCTTCGAAGTATGGGTACAAGGAGCTTTGTCCGCAGTGGACGCTGCTGAACTGGGATCCCGATGCGCTGATCGAGCGCTACAAAAAAGCAGGAGCCAAGCTGTTTATCGCGCTGGCCAACCATCATGATGGCTTCGACGCGTGGGACTCAAAGCATCAGCCGTGGAACGCGGCGAGTCTTGGTCCCCATCGCGACGTTATTGGGACCTGGGCGGCTGCAGCCCGCAAGCAGGATCTGCGCTTCGGCGTTACCGTGCACCAAGCGCGGAATTGGTGGTGGTTCCAGACCTCGCACGGAGCGGATAAGGCAGGTCAGCTTGAAGGAGTGGCCTACGACGGCGATCTGACAGCAGCCGATGGCAAGGGCCAATGGTGGGAGGGGCTTGATCCGCAGCGGTTGTACGGACCGAAGCATCCGTTCAATGCGCTGCCCGATGTTTCGTATGTGAAGAACTTTTACGATCGCACCCGCGACCTGATCGATCAGCACGATCCGGATTTGCTCTACTTCGACAATTCGCTGTTGCCGCTGGGGTGGGGCGGTATGAATATCGGATCCTATTTCTACAATCACAATCTGAAAACTCACGGCGGAAAATTGGAAGCGATCCTCAATATCAAGAATGTTCCGGATCGCCTGGCAAAGGCGGTGATTGCCGATTACGAACGCGGCCTGACGAGCGGCATCATGCCGTATACGTGGCAGTCGGAAACTTGTATCGGCGATTGGCATTACAACCGTGCGTTGTACGACAAGGCCGGTGAGTATGGCGGCTATCTGCCGCCTCGTGACGTGATTCATTGGCTCATTGACACGGTCAGCAAGAATGGCACCTTCATTCTGAATATTCCCGGGAAGCCCGATGGCACGATCGACGCCAAGGAGATCGCTGTCCTCGACAAGATCACGGACTGGATGCAGGTGAATGGAGAGGCAATTTACGCGACGCGGCCGTGGAAGCTTTCTGGCGAAGGGCCGAATGCGGTGAAGAGCGGGTCGTTTGAAGGCAACAGCGTCAGCAAGCTCGGCGAAAAGGACATTCGCTTTACGCGCAACAAGGCCAACAACGTGATCTATGCGATGGTGCTTGGCTGGCCGACGGAACCGGTGGTGGTGAAGTCGTTGGGGACGTCGGGGAGCAATAGCCCGGGGAAGGTCGGCCACGTTCAATTGCTCGGGACTGATGAAAAAGTTTCGTGGAAACAGATGCCGGATGGTCTGCGCGTGGAACTGCCGAAAAGCTATCGTCCCAAGACAGACTTTGCGGCGGCGCTGAAGGTGTCAATAGCCTAGATATCGCGATTCACCGGGATGCCGGCCCTGTTCATGTCGTTGGTTTTTCTGCAGCGGTGAATGACCAGGCATCCGGGTGAATCTCTCCTCAGATTTCGGCGAATGCAGGTTGGCAAACCGGCGTTGAGGGGTATACCCTCCTTGCCGGAAAGCAAAAAATGGAATTTTTCGCAAGCGAGCCTGACAGCCTGTATCAACGCGGATACCGGGCTAGCTCCCACCTGTGCAACCGTCCGTTGCTTCCCTGTTTCAAAATCAATTTCATCTCAGAGGGAGCATTCATGCCTAATTTCGTTGCCTCTTTCACAAGATTTGCCGTAGTTGTATTCCTGACGATGTGGTGCCTTGCGACATCGTCCTATGGGCAGGCGGTCGTTGGGCCCACAGCGCCCTCGAACTTGCGATGCGAGTACCTCTCAGATCCGTTGGGCGTGGACACGCCGCAGCCTCGATTGTTCTGGGTGCTCGGCCATTCACAGCGCGATGAGAAACAGACCGCGTACCAGGTTCTGGTTGCGACCAAGCCAGACTTGTTGGCGCAGGATCGCGGTGACCAGTGGGACAGCGGCAAAGTGGGTTCAGAGGAGTTTATCCAGATTGTCTACGGCGGCAAATCACTGGAGAGCGGCAAGAACTACTACTGGAAGGTGCGCACCTGGGACAAGGAAGGCAGAGCGAGCGACTACAGCCAGCCCGCGCAGTTTGGTATGGGACTCTTGACGCGGGAGGAGTGGAAGGGTTCCTGGATCGGCGGCGGGAGCGCGAATGGGAATGAGTTCCGGAAGGAATTCACAATAAGCGGCAAGCCTGCGAACGCCCGCGTCTACATTACGGCGCTCGGGTATGACGAGTTGCGTGTGAACGGCAAAAAGATTGGTCATAACGTGCTGGATCCGGGATGGACGACGTATGCGAAACGCGTTCTGTATACGACGTATGACATTTCCTCAAATCTGCATGAAGGGACAAACGCAATTGCGGTGATGATCGGTGGCGGCTGGGCGACTCAGGAAGTCGATGGTTCGCCCACCGATTACAAATCGCCAGCCTTTCTGCTGCAGATGAATGCCGATCTGGAAGGTGGGCGGCAATTCAGCGTTGTAAGTGATGCCTCATGGAAGACGACCCAGGGTCCGGTTGTCGAAAGCAGCGTTTATGACGGCGAAGTATATGATGCGCGCCGGGAAACGCCGGGCTGGGACATGCCCGGGTTCGTCGATTCCGGATGGAGCGCGGCGCAAGTTGTGGATGGATCGGCCGGAATTCGTTCGTCGCAGATGATGCAGCCGATCCGGGTGGTTGACACCATGGTTCCTGTTCGTCTCACGAGTCCCGAGGCAGGAGTGTACGTATACGACATGGGGCAGAACATGAGCGGCTGGGCCGTGCTGCGCATGGAGGGAGCGCCGGGGACGAAGGTCACTCTGCGCTATGCGGAAGAAGTGTTTGACAACGGGATGATCAATCGCGTGAATATCCGCGCGGCCAAATCACGCGACATTTACATACTGCGCGGCAACGGGGAAGAGAACTACGAGGCGCGGTTTACATATCATGGATTTCGTTATGTGGAAGTAACAGGCTTTCCCGGAACGCCGAGTCTCGATTCATTGCGCGGGCGCGTAGTGTATACATCGGTGAAGACAGTGGGCAGCTTCATGGCCTCGAAGCAGATGCTGAACGATATACAAAAACTGGTTCGCTGGTCCCAACTCACAAATCTGTTCAGCGTTCCGACGGATTGTGACCAGCGCAACGAACGCCAGGGATGGATGGGCGATGCGCAAGCGACCGCTGAAGAAGCCATGATGAATTTTGATATGGCTGCTTTCTACACGAACTTTATTCGCGACATTCAAGATGCCCAGGGGCCGGACGGGGCGTTGCCTGCGACGGTTCCGCGCAAGTATGGTATGTACCCCGCAGATCTTGGATGGGAGACCGCGTATCCGCTGCTTCTGCGATATATGTGGGAGCAGTACGGGGATCGGCGGATTCTGCAGGAGAACGAGAGGGGCCTCAAGAAGTATGTTGAGTTCCTCAACAGCATGGCGACCGGAAATGTCTTTCGCGGCCGCATAGGCCACGAAGGCGACTGGGTGGAACTGCAACATACCCCGAACGATTACATTGCTGATGTCTGGTATTACTACGACGTCGAGACTCTGGCTCGAATCGAAGAGGCACTCGGGAATTCAAAGGACGCTGGAAGCTACGACCAGCTTGCCAAGGAAATTGGTGACGCTTTGAACCGCACCTATTTCCATCCGGATACCGGGCAGTACGCGAATGGCACGCAGGCGGCTAATTCGATGGCGCTTTTTCTGAATCTGGCGCCCAAGGACAAGCGCGATGCGGTTACTGACAATCTGACCAATGACATCCTTTACTTCCATGACACGCACGTCACCACGGGTTTCATCGGCGTCAAGTTTCTGATGCCGGCGCTGACAGCCACCGGGCATTCGGATCTGGCATATGATCTAGCGGTTCAGAACACATATCCAAGTTGGGGATACATGGTTTCGCGAGGCGCCACAACGTTCTGGGAACTGTGGGAGGATAAGTCGGGACCCTCGATGAATTCACACGATCACATCATGTTTGGCAGCGTGGGCTCATGGTTTTATCAGGCGCTTGGGGGCATCAACCTGGGGGCCGGTGGGGCGGGATATCGGCACATCCGCATAGAGCCACAGGTCGTGGAGGACCTCCGTTGGACAAGTGCGACAGTGGATACGATTCGCGGCACAGTATCGTCTGCCTGGACCCATGTGCCAGACGGGGTGACACTGAAAGTGACGATTCCCGTGGGTTCCGATGCGCGTGTGGTCGTGCCAAGGCCTGATGAATTGACGGGAATCGTGATTGAGGAAAATGGACGGGTCGTCTGGGAGAAGGGGCACTTCGTTCCCGGGGATCCGGGGATTTCAAATGCGGTGGAAGTGGAAAATGCTTTCGCGTTTGACCTTGGCTCTGGAGCCTATTCTTTCCGGCTCACAGGCAATTAGATCGGTGGCTATGGGAGAGTTGGACAGGCTGTCTTTCGAGGGCAGCCTGTCTGGAGAGGATCATGCAGACCGAACTCCCGGATAGCAGGTGAAGTCTTCGTCTGCGACCTGCCAGTAGGGCATGAGCTTCTGGCCAGGATTGCCGCGAACGGTGAAATGCAATGGCGATCCGTCAATCGGTTCAAGGTGATTGGCGAGATGCTCCGCCTCGTGCCCGGGGTCGATGGCGAACTCGACTGTTGAAGAGCCCACCGCGGCGAGAAGAATGGGACCGTACTCGACGGAGTATTTTGTTTTGCCCGCGATTTGATCAGCGCCGGCATATCGCTTGACCTGAATTGCCGCCGGAAGCGTGAACTCGATGGTGTCGCCGTTCTTCCACTGTCGATTGATCGGCAGGTATGTTCCCAGTTTGCCTGCGCCCGCGGGTTTGCCATTGACCGATACATTCATCTCTCCGGCCGCCCAGGAAGGCACGCGTATCCTGAGGTTGGCGAGGGTGGGAGCGTCAGTCTTCATGGTGCAATGAACGCCTGTCTCGAAGGGGAAGCGCGTCGTTACGGTTAATTCGAGCGGGTGCCCGCCCTGCTGCCACCGAATCGTCGATGGCTCGTAAAGATGCACATATAACCCGTCCGGCGCGATGGAATAGATATGCTCGGGAAGGGAACCGAGCAGCCGCGTTCCTTGTCCCTCGCAGCAGGTGTTCTCGCGGGTGGCTTTTTCCTTTTTGCCTTCCATAATGGTGTGGTAGCGAAGGCCGTTTCCGCCGTCCTGATTGGCAATTCCGATGTTATAGATGGACTTTTCAATTTCTGTTGCGTAGCGCTCATCTTCTGGATGTAACTGTTGGAAGCGCTGACTAAGGAAAACCCAAAAGGCACTCCCGCATAACTCGCCGAGTTTCTGTTGAAGATAGTTGCTGTCCGGCGGGTCCTTCTCAAACTCGATGATGGAGATGCTGCCGCCCGCCTGCTGCCAATGCGCGCGATAAAGCTCCCAGGCGCCGAGCACGGCATCATGATAGAGCGGATCTCCGGTGATGAGATACATGTCGAGATAGGCTTCGAGATTCGTGAGTAGATAACAGTGGGGCCGGTCGTATGGATACTGCCAGACCTGCTCCTTCTCGCGCTTTGCAAGACCTCTTAACCATGCGCTTTCCTGGTAGTAGCGCTGAATCACCTGGGCGTCGGCCGGTTTGCCGACAGGGCTTGCGCCTACGCGCGTGTTCGCAACCATGCCCTGGCCGCCCTGAATTGCGCCGCGAAGCATATCCGACAGGAAGGCCTGCTGGTTAAACCAGTCGTAATAGCCGCGCAGCATGGGTAAGGCTTTCGGGTTGCCGCCGTACGCCGCTTCAAGCAGGCCATGGGTGAGCCACGCACGAGTGTAGGCGGCGCGCTCGGAGTAGAAGATTGTGTCCTCAGGATAGGCCATGATGTAGCCGTTGGGCTGACGAGACTCTTCAATGCCATCGACCACTGCGTTCACGCGCTGGCGCAGTTCCGGATTGTCATTCCAGCGCATCGAGTTTGCAGCGCCCATCAGGAAGCGGCCTGCGTTGGAGCCGGCAAGGTCCTCCTCCCAGAAGACCTGAGAGCCGGTGGGCTTGAAGTCCTTCACCTTTCCGGTTCGCTCGTGGAACTGGCGCAGAAGATCGTCGGTTGAATAGGACGTGAGCAAATACTGGATGTTATTTTCCATCGCCATCTGGAAGACGCCGCCGTCGAGAGTCACTCCTGTCTTCGGCACTTGCGCCTTGAATTTCGCAGGTTTCCAGGTCGAGGGATCGGTGACGGCATGGGGATTGTCGCAGCGGATGCCTTCTCCATCTTCGCGGGGTGGACGCGTCAACTGCGCGACAAGGTCGGTGTTTCCGTGCTCGGTATCGGCAGAAACTTTGCAACCGACGGCGACATCGCGCCCGCCGGAGAGGACGGCCACCTTGGCGAGAGTCAGTGTGTAGTCGGGGCCATCTTTGAACTCGCCGCCCGTTGGGGGCCCATTGGGCGGAGACACCTTGACGGCGCGGAGCCGCGTTGCGGTGACCCGCACATAGCGGCCATGAACTCCCGGCGCTTTGTACTGGGTGATGTTGTCGGTCGGGTCAGGGAAATCCGCTTGCGTGAAATCGGCGATGTTGGATGGAGCGCTGAAGTCCGGATCATCCGCGGCTTCGATCTTGAAGCGAAGGGGAAAGCCCTCGCCGGCATAGTACTGATCACGGCCCGGGTACATGCGCTCGGAGGCGGGAAACAATTGGATCGCTTCGAGAGGAAGACCCTTGCCAAGATCCACCTGGACCCAAGTTGTGACTTCAGGCGTGGCAACGACTTTTGAACGATAGGCCCGGTACGCCGTTGCCGGCGTTGCCGCCATTCTTAAGCCGGACTTGTAGGTCGCCAACTCGACAGGCTCTGCGCTGGCAGAGGACGCAAGGGGCAATGCGCTGGTTACGGCAAGACCTGCGCCGACATAGCTTGTGGTGAGAAGAAAATCGCGACGAGTCAAGCTTGTAACCTGGTTCGGAACCTTGTTAACGTCTGGCAGCAAATTTGAATTAGACATACAGACCTCACTTAGGGAATCTCTGATTAAGCTCGAATGGGGCGCCCACATTCCCTTAAGGGGCTAAAGCCCACGCTCTTTTCGCTCGGTTCGCGGCACGACTAAAGTCGTGCCCTTTCAAAACAGCGGCTTATTCAGAGACTCCTTAGTCCTTTCAACTTGTGGATAATGCCCCGATGATGCGCCGAACCGATTCGATACTAAATCCGGCGACTCATTTGCAATGGCAATTCTAAGCGCGAAGCGATAACTCCGCCTTTGTATCGATCTACTGGACCGCGATGGATGTGGTACTCGGCGCCGGATCGCTGATGGCTGAAAAGCTCAACTCATTTTCGGCCCCGGTTCGATCAAGCAGCGACTCTACCCAGATTGCGCCTACACTGCTTCCGGTGGACGGGAAGGCGATTTGGGTAGCTGTGCGACCGTTCACGCGCAATGCGGCAAAGCGGGTCGACTTGTCCGGATTGGTGTAGGCAATTCGGATGCGGGACATTTGGCCGTGAGAAGCAACGTGCGTGAAGCTGACGGGCGGGTCTTTCTGTGCGGCGGCTCCTGATTGCGGGTTAGCTGCTGCGGTTGGCGTGTATGTGGTCAGTTCGCGTTCGCTCCCGTGGATAATGACCATGACTGCATCGAGGGGCGGCACGGTGGCGGAGTAAGAGGAGTTGAAGCTGCCCAGGTCTTTGTGCGCCCAAACGTCTTTGACGGTGGCGGGCGAAGCATCAACCAGGCCCAGGTCGCTCCAGTTCACCTTGATTGAGGCTTCGTCGCCGGTGCGGTTGAGCAGCAGCACCGCGCGTTCGCCTGGCTTCGCGAGCGCCTTCGACCATACCTCGAGGCCATCGCCGTACGATGCCACCTTGACCCCTTGAAGCCCAAGGGAATCCTGGTCGATCGCGAGCACGTCGGGGTTGATGAGCGTGGCAAGCGTGGTGGCGCTCAGCGTGGTGAGATCGGCGCCGACCAGCAGCGGCGCTCCGGAAATGGCCCAGAGACTCATGTGAACACGGTTCTGGGCGTCGGTGAGCCCCGGCATTCCAATCACCATCATGTCGGGATCGTTGTAAAAGCCGGTGTGTTCCGCCTCGGGATGAACGCCCTGGTCGAAGTTGGAGAGAACGCCGGGAAAGCTGGCCAGGCGGCCACTGAACTTGTGATGGGCGACGATGGGAGCGACGATATCGCCGCTGGTGCGCCAGATGTCCGCGCCAACGCCACCGACGTTGGGCGCCCAGGTCCAAGGACTG
Organism: uncultured Acidobacteriota bacterium; assembly: GCA_963718435.1. Lineage (GTDB taxonomy): Bacteria > Acidobacteriota > Terriglobia > Terriglobales > Acidobacteriaceae > Telmatobacter. Next base: position 22,477 of record CAVQZQ010000053.1, read on the forward strand.
TTGTTTCCCCACTCGCAGATGGAAAAGTAAAGCGTGTGCCCCGTCGCGGCCTCAGCCAAGGCGATGGCTCTCGCAATCTCAGCGTATTGAACCGCCGGATCGAGCTTCTCTTTGTCGCCGCCGCACCAGTCAACTTTTACATAGTCGAATCCCCACGTGGCGAATTGCAGAAAGTCCTGCTCATAATGACCTTCGCTGCCGGCATGCTGATAGGCGGGGCCGAGGTCCGGGTACATGCTGCATCCGGCGTATCCGGCGTCGGTGTAGATGCCGGCCTTGAGGCCCAACCCGTGAATATAGCGGACGATGTTGGCCATGTCGCCAGCGCGCTCGCCGGGAGCCAGCGCCGGCCAAGCCTTCGGATCCACAACGAAGTGGCCGTCCGCGTCGCGGTCACCGATCCACCAGCCCTCGTCAATGTTGATGTATTGATATCCGGCCTTCGCCATTCCGGTGGAGATCATGGCCTTGGCCTGATCCATCACAATCTGCGAATCAACAATGTTCGAAAAGCTGTTCCAGGAAGACCAGCCCATTGGAGGAAGAGGTATTGCAATCTGGGTTGGCGCGCTCTGTGCGAACAAACTGCTGCTTGCGCACAAAATCGTTCCGGCGAGTGCCACGAGGAGTGCCAACGCGCCCGGTAATGTCTCCCGATGTATAAATCTGCTCATCATCGCTCCTCTCTCATGCGCAACTGTCCGGTCATTTGGGAGCTTACGGACAGGTTTTGACGGTTCTTTTGGTCACCGACCAATATACCCCTCCAACGTTGGCTCTGATCATCATCAATTCTTCAGGCGCGCTTTTTCTCTGCAGGCTGATTCTCAACGTAAGAATGAACGGATCGCGAAGCAATGGCAGAAGGACCTGTGATGGTTCGAAAACGGGCAAGAGTCAAAGGAAAAGACGGGGTGATCGTGCAGTTCCTCCCGGAGAAATGGATTGCCGTGTATTTGTGACGCGAACTTCAGATTGAGGACACTGGTACTACAACCGTATAGATAGTGGTTTCCCAGGTCTCAAAGGCGAGACCTGGGGCACCCAAATGATTGGCACGATTACAAATCCAAGGTCACGGCACTGGACTAGAACGACTGGCTCTTGCCGATCGAGGCAAAGCTCCGCTCACGACGGGAATGTTTCACCGCCAGCGGGGCTTTTGCGGAGATCGCTTGATTACTTTCCGATTACGAGAATCTGGAAGGAGTGCGGAATCATGGGTGCGCGCGGGCCGCGCATCCAGGGCGGGGGCCCTCCCTGCGTCGGAGCACCGGCAGGCGGAGCCGCGGGTGCGGGTGGCTGCGCGGGTGCTGCCGGCACGGGACCAAACTCCGCGGTAATGGTCAGGATCTGATTCGTCTTCGTATCCAGGGTCAGCACCTTTGCCCGCATCGGAGTGGCGACTGTCTGCTCGACGGAAAAGCTGGTGGGCGATTCCTCTTTCACCACGGTGAGGGTGCCGTCGCCTTGTGAGCTGAAGGCCTCCATGGTTGCGGGGTTGAAGGTTGCGCCGTCTGACCCGTTGCCAATGGGCAGATCGGTGATGATATGCCCATCTTTGGCGGAAAGGATAATCATGTTTTGCTTGTCGCGGCAGGAAGCGAAGAGGATGCTGTTTTTCGCGTCCAGGGCAAGGCCGGCGCATCCTCCACCCTTGCTTGAGAGGTCGTATTTGCCGATCATCTTCATCGCGTCGGCGTCGATGACCGCGATGGCCGCCTTGTCTTCGATGTCGACGTAGATCATGCCATGGCCGTCAGTGGCAGCCTGTTCTGGCGCGCCGCCGATGTTGATGGTGCTGAGAATCGAGCCATCCTTGTCGTCGAGGACGGTTATGTTTGGCTCAGAGTGGCTCAGGACGTAGAAATGGTGGTTGTAAGCGTCGTTCAGGTAGCCGTCGGGATTGCCCTGTACGTCGATCTTCTTCAAGATCGCAAATGTCTGGGAATCGAACATCGTCACCGGTTTTGAAGTGGCGAACCCGTGTCCCGTCGAAGTATCGACCGCTCCGCCGTGCGCGCTCGTACCGGGAATATCGCCGACCTGGGCCAGGCTGTCCAGATTAAAGACGCCGATGTGTCCCGAGGGCCCGGATCGAGCCACATAAAGGTTGCGGCCGTCGGAATCGGCGGTGACGTAATCGAATCCGCCATCGCCTCCGATCAGTTGGATCTTAAGAACCTTGTAGGGACCGCTATCCTGGGCCTGGGTGGTGCTCGCGAACGCGAGCATTAAGGCAACTGTGGCAACAACGAGCGGTTTCCAGGACATAGTGATAGCTCCAATCAGGCAAATCGCGGGTCTCCGACGGCACGCACACAGGCAGCCAGATTCTAATCTCCGCTCAATCTCCCCTGCGAGCATACACGCAGAAACCTGAAGATAACCTGAATTTCGGGGCAGGGCACTGCCGACCATCGAAATCGCTGGCCTGTACCGCCGCGTGATTGCGTGGGAGGGCCCCGGGGGGATGTATGGGCGGTTCAGAAGCGGCTTAGCGGCTACTCGGGCTGCCTGGCGCCTTCTTTCGCGCCGTCTGCAGCGCCTTTAGTCGTGTTCTTGGTTTTGTGCCAGGCCTTCTTCGTGTCGCGTTTCGTCGAGTGGTAAGCCTTCTTTGTTCCTTGTTTCACGCCGTGTCCCGCGTCTTTAGCCGCGTCCTTCGTCTCATGCCCCGCATTCTTCAAATCTTGTTTGGCGCCGCTGTCCGACTGTTGACCCCATCCGAAGGCCGGCCCGGACATCAGGGCGGCTCCCAGAAACAATGCCGAAAACGTCCTAATTATCTTCATCTATAGGAAGATTCGGTTTCCGGCCGGCGAGTTGGCTGCGCCAGGCAGAATCCATCCGAATCCCGCCCGCGGCGCAACCGTTTCAAGTTGAGGAGCCCTCAGTCGATAAGGAGAAGCAGGAACAGGAGGCTCTCTTTGATGAAAAGGTATGCGTTGGTCGCGGTCATGCTGCCGGGATTCACGTGCCTCGCGGCGGCACAAATAACGTCACCGTCGACAGACGTCCTTGGCGCACACCTTAACTATGGTCGCGGATGCACAGCCTGCCACTCTCCACACAGCGGGGCGTCGGGCAACGGCAACGCCAAATCGGGCGCGGCAGCCTCCAGCGTGACGGCTCTTTGGGGCGAGGATGTCAGCAGCTTGTACGGCAAAACGATTACAACCGGTGGAGGCAAGTTCGTTGAGGTACTCCCAGCCAGCATGTCCGCGACGACTCCTGACGTTGCCGGCATGATGACCTGCCTGAGTTGCCACGACGGCAATTATGCACCGAGAGCCATGATGAAGAACAAGGTGTATGAGTCGCTGCCCGTGACGTATGGAACGCGCAATGCCATTCCGACTTTGATTGGAAATAGCGGCGGTGAAAGCTACATCAACGAGCACCCGATGGGCTTGAGCGCGCGAGTCAATTGCGGAGGGTCGGGCAATTGGGATTGCGCACAGATCAATGGCGCGATCAGTATGAAGGGTGCGAATTCGAGCCGGTTTGTGAGCCATTACGGGTTCTTCGTCAAGCCGGGCAACTACAACAATACTGCCGTGGTGGTTTGCACAACCTGCCATGATCCGCACACGATGAGCGTGGTGACCATTACCAGCAATTCGACATCGGGTCTGCCGGTCGGCACCTATGCGACCATGTTCTTCCTGCGTGCTCCGTACAACCCGAACGACACGAACCCCATGTCGAACCAGACGGCGCAATTCTGCCGCCAGTGCCATGCGGACAAGTCAAACGAGATGAATGGGAGCACGGCGGGGACCGTACTTTAGCAGGCTGCGGAGAAATCTCGGCGCGAAGAAGAAGACCATCCCTCAGCGGCTAAAAGCCGGACTTATTTTGCAGCGTTTGCGGCACGACTGAAGTCGTGCCCTGTTACAAAGCTTTCGCCAATATTGGCGGCAACGAGTTTTCCGCAAGCTGCCAGGGTGAGTTGGTTCAACTGGTGTCAGCTGCGCGTCTTCAATGGTTTGCTTGAGTTGAGGGCTGGTCAGGGCTGAGCTTGTTTGTTAGCCTCGGCGATCATCTGTTCGACCTTGTCTCGGCCCTGGTAGTTCGGGTTGGCTGCCAGCAGCTTTTTCCAATCCGCGATGGCACCGACGTTGTCTTTCTTTCCTCGCATTTTCACGAGGCCGAGGTTGAAAAGGGTGTTGGGTTTGGTGGGTTCGTAGGTGAGCGCCTTGTTGAACTCCGCAATTGCCGCATCGGCGTTTCCCATGTACCAGTGGGCGGTTGCCATGTCGGTGCGCACTGCCGCATCGGCCGGCTTGGCCTTGAGGGCGCGTCCGTAGTAGTCAACGGCAATGGCATATTGTTGCGCGTCGTAATACAGGTTGCCGATGCCGGTCAGCAGATCCGGGTTACGAGGATCCGACTTGAGTTTTAAGAGCATCGGCGCGGCCTGCCCATCGGCGATCTCTTTCAAGCGGGCAGGATTGGGCGTTTGAGACGGCTGGTTCGCTTCTGTCTTGAGCGGCGCTGAGACCCCGGAGGCAAGCCGCGGTCCGGTGACTGCCGAACTCTGGTATCCGCGGATGATCCAGCCTCCGGCGATTCCCACCAGGAGGCAGAGGACTGCGAGGGAATTGGACTGCACGTTTGTCCATTGCTCAAGTGAAGTTCGATGTATGCCGGTCATTTGCTCCGTGCTCCTTGAATTCCGTTTTGATCACTCAACATGGTCAGCACCGCAGCCATCATTTGTTGCACCGTCGCTTTGCGGTCGGCGCTTAGTTGCGGATTTGACTTCAACAATTGCTGCCAGGCGGCGAGGGCTCCCTTTCCGTCCTGTTTGCCGTGCAATTTGATCATGCCGAGGTCGAACAGCGCATTTGCGTCGTTGGGGTCGTAGCGCAGTGCCTGGTTCAACTGCTTGATCGCCCCATCCGGATCGCCGCTGCGGTAAAGACTGGAAGCCAACTTGGTGCGGAGGGCAACATTTTTGGGGTCAGCCTGCACCGCCTTCTGGTAGTAGCCGGCTGCTTGTTGGAACTGGTGAGTGGTGTGGTAAATGGCCCCGACCTGGCTGAGCAGGGTCGCGTTGTTTGGGTCGGTTTTCAGTTTTTCAAACAGCGGCGCTGCCTGTGTGTCGGCCATCTGCTTCATGTCTTCGAGGCTGGGCATTCGCCTACCGCGCATTGCCGCTTCCGGTGTGCCGGAAATCCGCTTCGTTTGTCCCGACGTGGCTTGGCCGGACAGCGGGCCGCCCTGGGTGGCTGGCTGCCCTATGTTGGCTGCGACCGGCGACGGCGACGGCAGCGATCCCCGGAACAGATATCCGGCCGCCAAGCCGACCATCAATGAGAGGCAAGCTTTGATGAAGACCCGCGCCCATGGAGAGGATGAGCTCGCGTTCGCAGCCGTAGTTGGTTCGTTTACCATTCGGGTTCCCCCCCTGGTCAGAATTCCCCGCAATCAGCGTTTTTGGATCGAGAGCATCGGACGGCCAAAACACGTTGGTGGATGTTCCCGCCGCGGGAAGGCTTCTGGGTTTGCGGCCCTGCTGATTCAATTCAGAGGTACTCAAGGAACAGGAGAGCACTCAACGTCACATGGGGAAGTGATGAAGGTCACATGGCGGTTGCGAGGCCCGCAATGATCGTAACAAATCCCACAGCAATATGGGCCAAAGCAACCAAGAAGGTAAGCGTGGGCACATAAAGAGATCCAAAGACAGCATCGAGCGTGACGGAGGTCACATTAAGAGATTCAAAGGACTCTTATGCTCGTGGAGACGATCGCCCGACGAGCATCTGTTAATCGCCGCACGCGAGTACGTTTATGGAGGCTTTATTCAATGAGGAATTTCGTAGTATCGCTCATTCTTCTGGCGGGCGCCAGTTTCGCGGCGGCGCAGATCGCTAACCCAGCGACCGACGTCCTCGGCGCTCACCTCAACTACGGTCGCGGTTGCGCGGCCTGTCACGCGCCTCACAGCGGCGCAAGCGGCAACGGCATCAACAAATCCGGTGACACGATCTCCGGCAACATCGCTCTCTGGGGCGAGGACGTCGGCAACCTGGTCGGCAAGACCCTCATTACCGGCAAAAGCGAGCACGGCTCTTACACAGAAACTCTGCCCAGCTTTGCGACGGGCGGACCTGAAGTGACTGGCCTGCTAACCTGCCTCAGCTGCCACGACGGCAACTATGCAACGGGCGCCATGATGCAGAACGTTGTCTATGAGACTTTGCCTCCAACCTACGGGACGAACAACAGCATTCCGACTCTTCTTGGAAGAGAAGGCGGGACCACTGGAAACTACCTCAACGATCACCCGGTGGGAGCCCAGGCCATCATCGGCTGCGGCGGCGCCTATAACTGGGATTGCACGGTTAGCGCGGCGGGTGCCATCGTACCCGGGCCGAAGATGACGCAGTTCATCGCGAACTATGGCTTCTTTGTAAAGCCGGGCGTAATCAACGGCACGACCCCGATCGTGGTTTGCACAACCTGCCACAATCAGCACCTGATGAACGTCGTTCCCGTGACTGCCACCTCGAAGTCTGGTCTTCCGGTTGGCAACTACGCGACGATGTTCTTCGTCGTCGGCCCCTACAACCCGGCCAGCACCAACGCCGGAAGCAACCAGACGGCGCAGTTCTGCCGGCAGTGCCATGGCGGCGAGTCGAACGAAATGAACGGCGGAACCGCAGGAACCACTTTCTGATCTCTATGCGGGGGGAGGGGGCGAACATTTCCCTCCCCTCTATTTTCGAAGCCAGAAGGACAATCATGAAACTCAAGCTTCTAGTCTGCGGGTTCCCCCTGCTGGCCTTTGCGGCAGCCAGCCCCCAGGTAGCTTCCCACACTCCCACAATCGTTACGCAATCGCCGGATCAGAGACAGTCAGCATCGTCACCGGCATTTCCAGCCAAACCGGTCGTGAGCGTGAACGGTTCGATACTGACCGACACCGACCTGGTGCGTGAGGAATACTCGATTTTTCCCTATGCTCGCCAGCATGGCGGGATTCCCAAGGACCTGGCGCCGCAGATCCGTGATGGCGCGATGAAGATGATCATCTTTGAGGAGCTCGTTTATCAGGAGGCACTGCGACGGAAGATGACGGTTTCGGTGGCAAAGATGCAGCACGCCGAGGCGGATTTCCGCAAACAGTTTTCCACACCTGATGAATTCAATGCTCTATTGCAAGGTGAGTTTCATGGCTCACACAAGTTGCTGGATGATAAGATTCGACGCTCACTGCTGATCGAGGCTTTGCTGAACAGCGAAGTCGAGAGCAAGAGTGCGGTCACTCCAGCCGAGGTCAAGGCTTACTACGATAAGAACCCGGTCCGGTTTGAACACCCGGAGTCATTCACTTTCCAGACTATTTCTGTCCTGCCGCCGCCCAACGCTACTGCCGATCAGTTGAAGGAGGGACGTGTGCGAGCGGAGAATGCGCTGCGCCAGGCGAAGGCGACGAAGACGAGCGAAGAGTTCGGAATGCTGGCGGAGAAGATCTCGGATGACGATTACCGCGTGATGATGGGCCAGCATAAGCCGGTTCCAGTGGACCAGTTGGCGCCCCAGGTAGTGAAGGCGTCTGCTCTCGATGCGTGCAAACGATGTCAGCGACGTAATTCAGGTGGAGAAAGCGTACACCATCGTGCGATTGCAGCAGCACACGCCGGCGGGCAAAGAGAAGCTTGACGACTTTGCAGGCGCAGCTAACAAAGGAGCTGCAACAGACCAAGAGAAATCAGCTTCGCAGTGCGTTCGACAAGAAGCTGCAACAGAACGCAAAGATCGTGCAGATGTAAGGCGCTGCGGACAGAGCCTGGATTCGAGTCCTGACGCAGCGGCCAACAGATTTGGAACGTGCGGCGGTACAGCTGAAGCCCCACCTGATCGATGAAGAGGTTGAAGCAGAAAGCTAGGCGCTGAGAACTTGAGGACGGATCATAGTGACGGGTACTTTGCGAGTCTGCGGGGCTTTTGCAGGCAGTGCTTCTACTGCTGCCATGGACTGTTTCCGCACAGGTTCGGCTGGGGGAGATCAGCGCGAGCTCGAACGGCACAATCTCTTCGGGCTACTCCGCAAGTTATGGGAATTTGACGGAATCAAGCCACGGCTGGACGCTCGGCGGCGCAACGTCTCTTTCCGGTGCTTTCTTCAATCCTAATTTCCTGTCTTTTAATGCGTCGCTTTATCTAAATCAATCGCGGGCGAATTCCGACTTCCAATCCATTTCCAATGCCAGTGGGGTTAATCTTTCCACCAACATTTTCAGCGGCAGCAAATTCCCGGGCTCGATCAGCTATTCGAAGTCTTATAACGGCGAAGGAAATTACGCTGTTCCGGGCCTCGCGAATTACGTGACCCATGGTAATAGCGATACGTTTGGGATCAACTGGAGCGAGAATCTTCCTGACGTGCCCACTTTCAGTGCGGGTTTCCAGATGGGCACGAGCAATTATTCGGTATACGGAACCAGCGATCAAGGGAACAACGCATTTCATTCAATCAATCTCCATTCGGGATATCAGCTGGCCGGCTTCAACATGGCTGCCTACTATTCCAAAGGAGGCGGGCATTCGCTGATTCCGCAGTTGGTGTCCGGCCTGCAGACGACCGAATCGCACAACGACAACACCGGTTATGGATTTAATGCCTCGAGCCATCTGCCGCTGCAGGGCTCATTCTCGGCAGGCGTCAATCGATCCGAATGGAACAGTAGTTACCTGGGTTCCAGCTCCACCGGAGCCATCGACTTATTCGACGCTCTCGCTGCGGTACACCCTTTGAAGAAACTCTCACTCTCGGTGAGCGCGAATTACTCCGACAATCTTAGCGGACAATTGATCCAGTCTGTCATTGCGGCCGGAGGCGTGGTACCAGGACCTACCTCAAAGGAGTCTTCAGATTCCCTCGAAGTGATGAGCGTCGCCGGTTACTCTCCCGGAGCGAATTTGCAAACCACTGCCTTCTTCGAGCGCCGCACACAGGACTTTCTTGGAGAGACCTATGGAGTGAATTCCTATGGGGGGAGCGCAGTTTATGCGCACAGTTTTCTGAATGGTACATTCAACTCTTCGGTGATCGTGACTGCCAATAGCTCAGACAATTCCGGAGAGGATACGCTGGGCTTTTCAACTTCAGAGAATTACTCCACCCAGTTGCTGGGATGGCACCTCAGCGAGTCGTTCGGGTACGCACAGAACGTGCAGACGCTACTGGTCACCTACCAGAACTCGTTCTATAACTACTCAGCGAATGTAAGGCGAAACTGGGGGCAATTCAATTTGAGCGCGGGCGTCGGGGGCTCGCAGACCGCGTTGACACAACAGGCAGGTACCGCGAACACCAGCCAGAGCTACAACGCCAGTATGGGCTATGGTGTGTGGCTCACAGGCACCGGCAGCTACTCCAAATCAGACGGCCAGGCGATTCTGACCGGAGGAGGCCTGGTCCCGGTGCCGGTTCCTACGCCCATTCTCCCTTCAGGACTGGTGAGTCTTTTCGGCGGCGATAGTTATTCTATTGGGCTTTCCAGTACCCCCGTGAAGAAGCTCATTATCGGAGCTTCCTACGCCAAATCGCTGAGCAATACTTCCACGGATGCGATTTCTTCTGAGAACCAGAACACAGAATTGAATACACTGATCCAATACCAGTTTCGCAAGTTGAACTTCGTCAGCGGATACGCACGGCTGGAGCAGGGCTTCAGCGGAAGCGGCTCGCCACCAGAGATTCTTGCCACCTACTACGCCGGGGTATCACGTTGGTTCAACTTTTTCTAAGAGGAATTCGGCGGCATTGCCCGGGCGCAGCCCTGATCGCGACTGGCGCGATGCTGCTGCTGCCGGCGACGTGGGCATCACAAAAGCCCAAGCCCCAGGCGGCTGCGCCGGAGCAGTGGGAGATGTCGCTCGAACGCGGACGCACCTTATCGTGGGAACATAGCTTCAACTCAGAATTTGAGGTCAAGCCGAACCGCGGCTTTTGGAACAAGCTGGTCGATGTGGTCGCTGGTTCACCCGATTACCGCTTCCTTGTGCGGCCGTACAGCGTTGCGACGGATTCTCGTGATCGGATCATCGTGACCGATCCGGGCGCGCAGGGCGTACATATCTTCGACTTCGTCCAGCGCAAGTACAAGTTCATTCAGCGCACCGGGAAAGGCAAGAACTCGATGCTGACCCCGCAATGCGTCGCGGTCGATAGCCAGGACAATATTTATGTAACCGATTCAGATGCGGGCGTGATTTTTGTCTTCGAGCCCACTGGGAAGTATTTGCGATCCATTGGGAGCTTGAAGGGCGGCGAAGGGTATTTCAAACGGCCGACTGGAATTGCGGTGGATTCCGCAGGGCAGCGGATCTACGTGAGTGACACGCTCCGAGACGAAGTGTTTGTCCTGGACATGCAGGGAAACATCCTCAAGACCATAGGCAAGGCGGGTGACGCCGAGGGCGAGTTTAATTTGCCCACCGAGTTGCGGTTGGATGGCCCAAACCTGCTGGTTGTCGATGCCATGAATTTCCGTGTGCAGGCGTTTGACCGCTCCGGGGCCTTCCAGTTTGCGATCGGAAAGATCGGTGACAGCACCGGGGCGATGTTCAGGCCAAAGGCCGTGGCAGTCGACTCGGAAGGCGACCTCTACGTTGTGGATGCTTTGTGGGGCGTGGTGCAGGTCTTTGACCGCAAGGGCGAACTGCTCTACTACTTCGGGACCAGGGGCACGCATGCAGGACAGTTTCAGCTGCCGGAAGGGTTGTTTATCGACCGCGGCGACCGGGTATACGTGGTGGATTCGTTCAACCGTCGCATTCAGGTTTTCCACTACGTTGGCTTGAAAACCCCGGCCAGTCAGGGGGCGGAATGAGGCGCGGACTCTTGCTGGCCGGGCTGACGCTTCTGCTGACCGCGAGCACCCTGCTTGCGCAAATCCCAGGCGACGTGATGGGCATGCACAACCTGGGGCCGGGGAGCAATTCGCCCGTCACCGGGGCCCGGCCGGACGCTTGCGCTTATTGTCACGCACCGCACTCCGGATTGAGCCTGGGCCTTTGGAACCAGAAGCTTACCACGCAAGTCTACACGACCTACAGCAGCAACACAGCAAAGAACATTGGGACTCAACCATTGCTCGGCTCCGACAGCAATGAATGCCTGAGCTGCCATGACGGCACGGTGGCGGTCGGGGCGACGGTGGCTTATGGCCAGGTGAGCATGCGTGGATCGATGAACCCATTGGATGTGTTCGGCAGCAATTTACAGTCGTCGCACCCGTTCAGCGTTGCGCTGCCCCTGAAGGACAATATTCACCTGGTTGCCTCACTCGCGGCGAGCGGACACACCGGGGATTCGACTGGAGCGGTCAAGCTGATCCAAGGCAACGTCGAGTGCACGTCGTGCCACAATCCCCATATACAAGCCAAAGACCTGGTGTCGCAGAATTTTCTGGTTAAGGACAGTTCAAGCGGTCAGCTTTGCCTGGCATGCCACGATCCCACGCGTCAGATTGGCGGACAAGTGAATCCGCTGGCCGATTGGACTACGAATGCGCACGCGATGTCCACGAGCAAAATCTCACCCCAGGCCCTGCTTGGAAGCTATACGACAGTGGCTGCGGAAGGCTGCATCGCGTGCCATACGCCGCATAACGCCAGCGGAACAGCGCGCCTGTTGCGCGGTCAGAATGAACAGGCCTGCATTGCCTGCCACAACGGCGGTTCGAATGTCTCGCCGATGGTGCCATACGCGAATGTCTTTGCGGAGTACGTTTCGCCCAAGGTCGGGCACCCGTTTCCCACCTCGATCAATCCGCACGACGCCGCAGAGGGCGCCGTGCTGAACAACAACCGTCATGCGACTTGCGTGGATTGCCACAGTGCACATGGGTCTGAACCGGTGGGCGTCTTTCCTGTTGCTCCTTTGATCCGCATCTCGCAGAAGAACGTTGTGGGCATCAACTCCAGCGACGGAACGAGCGTACTTTCGCCCTCAATCAACCAGTTTGAGAACTGCCTGCGCTGCCATGGCACCAGTGCGGGGAAACAGGTGTTGCCGATTTACGGATATTTTCCGGTGCGCGCGGTTTCTGCGGGAGATCCTCTCAACATCGTCGCGCAGTTTGCGACAACGGCCACCTCCAGCCATCCCGTCATGCACCCCAGGACCAGTGCCCTTGCACAACCCAGCCTGCTGGTCAACATGCTGAACCTTGATGGCGTGACCCAGGGCCGCGCAATGGGCACCCAGATTCTTTGCACCGATTGCCACAACAGCGACGACAATCGCGAGTTTGGGGGCACCGGCTCGAATGGTCCTCATGGCTCCAGATGGACCCATATTCTGGAGCGCCGCTATGAATTCAGCAAGGCTGCCGCTCCGGGTCTGCTGATTTCCAATCTCATTCCCAGTCCCGATTTGAGCGTGGCCGGACCCTACAGCCTGTGCGGAAAATGCCATGATTTGGCCAACCAGATTGTGAAAGACACGAGTTGGACCAAGCACAGCACCCACATCAACACCGGCTTGAGTTGTTCCACCTGCCACACCGCTCACGGGAACGGCGCAACGAGCGGGACGATCAGCGGCGAGCGGCTGGTGAACTTTGACCTGAATGTCGTAGCACCAAACGGCGCCCTCCCCATTTCATACAACCGCACCGCGAACACCTGCACGTTGACGTGTCACCAGGTTGCGCACAATCCCGACGGCACGGTGACGTCCGTTGGCTTGCGCCAGGGAATTGGAGTTAGAAAGTGAGTGCTGCCCTGAGTCCGCTCTTTCGCGTAATGGCCAATACCGTGGAACATTCCTTGTTCGGAGGTCGTGTGAGACTGCTCCCAAATCGCACCTGGTTTCACAAGGCGGCTGGGCATCGTGCCTGCATGCACATCTTGATTTTGATTGTGCTGGTTGGGTTGCTGGGTATGCGCGCCACCGCTGAGATACATCCTGTTCCGCTGGACAAGAACACCGATGCCGCCAAGTGCCTCGAGTGCCACGGCGACAAAGCAAAAGGCAAATCTGTTCATTCGGCCATGGCCACGGGATGTTTGAGTTGCCATGAGATCCGGGTGAATAAGGACGTCACGCGGGTCAAGCTGATTACCGCGACACCGTCATCGCTCTGCATTACCTGCCACGCGGATAAGAAAGCAGCAGACATCAAGGGAACGGTACATCCGCCGGCGGTTCGCGATTGTCTCACTTGTCACGATCCTCACACGAGCGACAACAAGAATCAGCTGTTGAAGCCGGTTTCCGGTGGCGAGAAAGAGAATCTCTGCAGCAGTTGCCACCAGACCGGACTGCATGTTCCGGAGAAGGGAAGCCGTCATGCTGCGCTCGATATGGGATGCGACACCTGCCACACTACGCACAAAACCGGCGCCGAACCGACGATGGAGAACCGCTTCCATCTGACGAAATCGGCGCCGGCGCTTTGCCTGGATTGCCATGATGCAAAGGATGCGGACCTGCAGAAGGCACATCAGAATCAGCCCTTCGCTACGGCAAACTGCCTGGAGTGTCACGATCCGCACCAATCAGATTCGCCGAAGCTGATGGCGAAGTTTACCCATGCGCCGTTTGAAGCGAAAAGCTGCGATACCTGCCATGCGCCCGCAAAAGACGGAAAGATTGTGCTGACCCAGCCCGATGCCAAGTCTTTGTGCGTGACTTGTCATGATGACAAGGCCAAGCTTATCGAGACGGCGAAGGTGCCACATCCCGGCGCGGCAGGCGATTGCACAGACTGCCACAGCCCTCATGCCAGCAACCAGCCCGGCTTGCCGAAGACCGACGCGGTCAGTATCTGCCTTGGATGCCACAGCGACATCGACGAGCTGCGCAAGAAATCAGTGCATCATCAGCCGGCCTTTGAGCAAGGCTGTGCAACCTGCCACACGCCGCACGGCGGCGATAATGACCACCTGTTGCGCGCCAAGGGCAATGCGCTCTGTCTCGAGTGCCACGGTCCCGACTCAGCTCCGCAGCGAGATGATGCTGCGCACCTTCTCACCATTTTCAACGGCACAGTCAGGCTGCCTGACGATTACTACACAGAAGAACAAAGTTGCGATTCTGCCCTTGCGCTTTGGACTGGACACCCGGTTGACTATCACCCGGTTTCTGACGTGATGGACCCGACCGACCAAAGCAAGGTCAAGACGCCGCTCAGTTGTCTCTCCTGCCATCAGCCTCATGCCTCGGCTGAGTCCGATCTGCTGGTGAAGGACCAGACCAATAACATGGCGTTCTGCGACAACTGCCACAAGAACAGGCTCAATATGAAACAGACTACTTCCCCTGGGAACTAAGTGGAGATCAAGATGTTTCGCTTCCTCATCAATCCGACGCGTACCCGCCAAGCGCTTGCTATGCTGCTCCTGCTTGCGCTGGGCTTAGCTTTGCCGTTTTCCGCGAGTGCAGGCAAGAAAAAGAAACCTGATGCGGCCGCGCCAGAAGCGGGTCCGCACACGTTTCCCTTTGACCCAACGAAGCTGGTGTGGCCGAGCCCACCCAATATTGCGCGCGTGCGCTGGCTGGATTACTTCGCCGGAGCGAAAGTCGATTACACACCGGCAGCCAATGCCAAGGCCAAGGCATCCTGGATGGATCGTCTTGCAGGCGGGCAGTCCGACGCTGAGAAGTTCAATCCCAAGACGTTTCCGTTCCAACTGATCGGGCCCTACGGCATTGCGATCGACTCGAAGGGCCTGGTGTACGTAGCCGATCAGAGAGTCGGAGCCGTCTTCATCTTCAACACGGAGACCCACGACACCCAACTCATCCGTAATGGCTTCGAAGCCCACTTTGGCTGGATTAACGGCCTCGCCGTCGATGATGATGACCGGTTGTTTGTTTCAGACGGCAAGATGCACCGGGTGCTGATCTTGAATGCCAAGCACGAGGTGGAAAACCAGATCTCAGACGGACTGCAGGATCCGGTCGGCCTGGCACTGGATACGACGAATCGATTTCTCTATGTTGTGGACACGCAGCAGGACCAGGTGATTGTCTATGACGCGGATACTCTCAAGCTGCTGCGGCGCATCGGCACGGGCGGGAAGAATCATTTCCTCACAACGCCAGGCGACTTTGGCGCGCCTCAAGGCGTGGCGTTGGACAAGGACGGCAACGTTTATGTGACTGACACCCTCAACAATCGGGTAGAAATTTTCGATGCCGACGGAAACTTCATCAGCCTGTTTGGCAAACATGGCGATGGCCCTGGGTACTTTGCGCGCCCCAAAGGCATCGCCGTGGATGGGGATGGGCACATCTGGGTCGCTGACGAGATGGAAGACCGGTTGCAGGTGTTCAATCGGGAAGGGCGACTGCTGACCTATCTCGGCACTGGGCACGGGGAACTCCCCGGCCAATTCAAGACACTGGTGGGAGTGGCAATCGACAAGCAAAATCGCGTTTTCACGACTGAGCAAGAACCGGGGCGGCTTCAGATGTTTCGTTATGTCACAGATGACGAAGCAGCGGCGGAAAAAACGCGGCAAGATGAGGAATTGAAGAAGGCTGCCGACAAGCGCCAGAAAACGGCGGCTTCCGGGCAGAGCGCCAAGCCCACAGAAGTGTCTCCGCAGAAAGCTGCAGACTTGCCCAGCGCCAAGGCTGCGGGTGGAGATGGCGCAGCGCCCAAGCCGCAGCAGTAAGAGAACCTCGCAAGGATTCCTCGGAGACTCCTCAGAGACTTACGGCAATTCCTGAGTTATTGTGTTCTTTCGTAGTTCCGTGCAGGGTCGCCGCGCCCTGATGGTTGCGTCGACATGCGTGCGGTGGCTCCGGGATACAGCCACTCAGGAATTGTGATAGCAATCAAACAATAAGTCCAGAACGCCAAGAGGGAGGCGTTTCATGCGTGCGACCCTCCGCGCTCATGGTAGTCGACGCGCGCGGCATTGGTATCCCGGCGAGTGTGTTTGTTGACGTACATTGCTGCGTCGGCGGCGCTCAAGAGATTGTCCTTGGTAGTTCCGTCCTCTGGATAGAACGCGATGCCCGTACTTGCCGAGCCATTGACGATGTACCCCTCGGCGGAAAAGGGCACTTCAAGGCTGCGCTCAAGCCGAGTAGCGATCTCTTCGACTTCAGCACGACTGCGAACCTTGGGTAGAAGCACAGCAAATTCGTCGCCACCCAGCCGCGCCAGCATGTCGACCTTTCGGAGCTGACCCTTCATGCGGATCGCCGCGTCCTGGAGGTAAAGATCTCCGACCTGATGTCCGTAGACGTCATTCACCTGTTTAAAGTCGTTGAGGTCGATATAGATCAATCCGAAGATCGATGCATTCTGGCGCGCATCTTCGATCTGCTTTTCAAGATAGATTTCCAGCGAGAACCGGTTGTGAATGTCTGTGAGAAGGTCGAACTCAGAGCGATGGACAAGATCGGTGAAGAGCCGCCGGGTTTCAATGGCCAAAGTGGCGAGTGCTGCCGCCATGAAGAGCGTCTCGGACTCGATGGTCTGGGATTTTGTGACCGCATTGAAAGCGGCATGCATCGTTCCGAGAGGCGGACCCGAGCGGGCGGAGATCTTCTCCTGGACAATGCGGAATGGAGCGAGATTCGGCGGGCAGTTTCCGAGCTTTGCACCGTCGACGATCTGGCACCAGCAGGGAGCGCCACGTAGCTTGAAGGAAACCAGTTCAGTAATCTGCTCAATAATCTCAGCGAGCGGGCGAGAACCGTTAATGTCCTCGAGAATTCTGCTTCGCCGGCGCTCGACGTAAGCCACCTCTGCGTTTTGGCGGCGCACCTTTCGTTCCATCACCCAGCCCCTGGACCCGGCGGCGAACAACAGAACCAGCAGAATAGTGACGAGAATGATCAGGTTGTGAACGGTGAGCAATGAGGGCTTGGCGATGACCGAAATATCGTCGAACGAGCGGAGCAGGATGTTGAACGGTACTTCCTGTTTGGTGGGGTCGATGGCATTGGATTGCACGACCATGCAAATACCGGTCACGCGGATCATGGTTCCAGCCGGAATTTGCCTCATGGGACGGAGGATTCTGTAGTTGGGGGGATGACGATAAATCGCCGTGAAGAGCTTGCCATCTGAGACCAGAACAAAGACGTCCTGCGATTGCTCCCGAACCGCTGTCACCACCTTGCCTTCGAAGGAGACCAAGTCGTTCTGATGGCCGTCGGGATCGCCGCTGTTCCAGGTGGCCAGTTGACGCCAGGTCGATGCTTGCGGTGCGACCGGCTGAAAGATGTTACTGTCTCGAATTTCGCCGTCGGTCAGGGCCAGGAAACTATAACGAGCGTCAGGAAAGCCAGTTGCATCCGCAACGTTGCCCACCCGCATCGGGTCACTGGCATGCGTCGAGATCCAGAGACTCTTGGTTCCGTCCTGCAGCACAACGCCCGAACCGGGCTCATAGTAGGTGATGGTTCCTCGCACCCGGACTCTGCGCGCAAGATCATGCACGGAATAGGTGTAAAGAACCTCGTCCATGGGAGTGACCGGGAGCGAGTCCGGACGAGTTTCGGTTTGCTTGAGAACCTTTACGTCGTCAATAGAGGGAACTTCGAGGAGGATGCCGATGAGTTGCATCTTGCTGTCGAATTTTCCTGATACCACCCCAGTAACTTCTACATCATCATCCAGCATTTTCTTCAGCTTGGTCGCATCGCTTCCGACGACCGTTGCGTCAATATAACCCTCGTCCATGAGCAACCTGAGATAAATGCCGTGCATATTCCCGAAGTTCACCATGTCCGCACTGCGGAGTTTGGCGCGAACGGAAACACGCATGCAATCGCGCTGGGCGCGGATCAGCTGTTGGAAGTCTGCGGGCGCGGGGCTTGGCAGGGGACCGTGATGAAGAACGGCGACGCTGTCACTGAGCACATCCGCAGTGAAACTGTCCCGCGTCTTTCCTCGCACCAGCACACGATCACCCGGAGCCAGGTCTTCATTCGGCTTGGTTTCGACATAGATGGCTTCGCCGCCATCCTGAACGAAAAGGTCAACATCGCTCTTGTTGTAATAAGTAACCGTGGCCTCGAAAGCAACGGGTCGCCCCGTTTCGGGCTTCAGCCGTCGTCAAAGAACGGATACCATGTAGCGTGGTGACTGTGGCAGGCTCCGCGGCTCCGGCTGACAGGGAACAGGCGCTAACCATCGCCACTGCGAGCGTCAATGTTCGCAGGAGGAAGGTCCGAAATGATCTCGGCGGGTGAGGCATAACTCCTTATGGGTCTTCCACGCGCTCGTCCTTCCAGATCTGCCGCCGTTGGATTCCGCTTGGAAAACGGTACCGGACCACCGCGCACAATCTCGAACTGAAAAGGTTGAAATTGGTCCCATTTTACTCTCGGCCAATCCTGTAAATCCATGACAATGCAACACCTATTTCACCAGAGGTAACCAAGCCGCTTAAACGCCCTTCACCGCAAATCTGACTCAAATTCCATGAGGTGCGAGGTTGAAAACGCACCCGGCCACGACGCCGCCGGCGGTCGTTAATCCCGCCATTGGGCGGTCGGCGCCGCGTTGCGCACTTTTGGGGTTACGGCGCGTGCTTCGGTGGGTTTAGCCGGCGCGGCTCATAACACGAACCTCGTGGCCGCAATGATTGGTCAGTTCCAATGTTGTAAAGCGCCTGCTTGCTTCAGAGACATGCAGTTTGAATACCTGCCTTCGGTCTCGCCCAATGGCGCGGAGAGTGGATTTAGCTGTTATCTATGCGGGCCGGAAAGGCAGCCGAGTCGCGTCGCCTGAGGATGCATTCGCGAGCACCTCGCTTATGCGAGCGTGATAGCTGCGGCTCATCGCAACCTTCTGACCGCTCTTGAGTTGAACAATGAAGTCACCCCTCGACTCAGTGCGGATCTCTTTTACATATTCAAGGTTCACAATTGTTGAACGATGGATTCGCAAGAACAATTCCGGGTTCAGCCGCTTCTCTATTGAGGTCATTGTTTCCCGCAGCAGGTGTGTCTCTGCCCCGGTGCAGACGCGCACATAGTTCTCTTCCGCGCCTATCCATCGAATGTCCGAGAGAGGAAGGAAGAGGATGCGACCTCGCGACTTAAAAACAATTCGAGTCGCGTATGGACTGGTTGCACGGTCACGGTTCTGTTCCAGATCGGCGGATCTCTCCATCAAGTAAATCTGGCTACGCGCACGTTCCAATGCTGAACGGAATCGCAGCTCACTAAACGGCTTCAACAGGTAATCCGCGGCCTGAATATCGAACGCTCGCAGCGCGTACTGATCGTAAGCCGTTGTAAAGATGATCTGGGGCATTGGAACGTCATCACACTCCGTCAAAGCGGAGACCAGGTCGAACCCGCTCATACCGGGCATCTGAATGTCGAGAATGAGGAGCTGTGGAGCCGCCGTTCGAACCAGTTCGATTGTCTCGAGTGCTGTCGACCCTTCGCCCGCTATCTCTATGTCGGGCTCTGCAGAGAGGAGCTGCCGAAGCTTCCGCCGCGCAAGCACCTCATCGTCGGCAATGAGTGTCCGGATGACCATAGCGTCCTCGATCAGCAATCCGAGTTTCTCAGGGGGGAATACGCTTCCGGACCTCGGCATGTCCGCACCTAGAGCCGCAAACCAATTGCCAATCTCGAAATTCCCCCGGCAGTGTGGAATCAGTGACTTGAGAGGAGCGATCACGAAGCAACTACATTGCCACTGTTCAGTTTCAATGTAGTTCGTCCGAAAACGGACACATGAGGACAAGGATCAAGGTCGAATGGATTGGCTCCGCTGGAGTTTCAAAATCCTATTGATCGAGAGCCTCGAGCTACTCCGCGCGCAGGGAGTCAGTAGGATTCATCATCGCCGCGCGCCGCGCTGGAACACCGGCAGCAATCGTGATAATCGTGATCGGAATGGATATCGAAAGAACAATGGAAAACGGATCGACGGTGGTGGCTTTGAATAACAATCCATCGATCGCATGCGCGCACAAGAACGCCAAACCAAGGCCGGCGATGATTCCGGCCGCCGAGAACGCGAGGGCCTTACCCATAATAAGTTTCAGAATGTCAGATCTCTGTGCTCCGACGGCCATGCGTAAACCAATCTCACGAGTTCGGCGCACGACCAAGAATGCGAGGATTCCGTAGACGCCAATCATCGCGAGAACGAGGGCTACGAATGCGAATACGCCGAGGAGTGCTGAGGTCATACGCTGCAGGGCCGTAGACCCCGACACGACATCTTCAATTGTCTGCACGTGGTAAATGGGTTGGTTGGGATCCAAATCATGAATTGTCTTGCGCACAACCGGCATCATGGCGCTCGGAGCCGAAGCAATTCGCAAAATCAGTACCTCATGTACGCCGAATCCAGGAAGAAAGATTCTCAGGCGGGGGCTCCGCCGCGATGCCGACCTCGTGGGCATTTGAAACGACTCCGATTACGGGTACGGCCGTTGGTTTTGGACTGAGTACTCCGATCAGAATCCTGGCGTCAAGGGGATTTTTACCTGCAAGATACTTCTTCGCGAACACCTGGTTCACGATGAAAACATTGGCCTGGTCGCTAACCTCTTGATCAGTAAAGGTTCTTCCGTTTAAAAAGCCGAGTCCCATGGTGCTGAAGAAGTTTGGAGTGACGAAGCGAATCTGTGCCGCTGGAAAAGTACCTGGCACTGTAGGTGGGCTTCCTTCAATCGAAAAGCGAGTCATCGCTAGCGATGGGCTGAGTGGTAGCTGCGTGGTACCGGCCGCCGAGACAACGCCGGCATCACTTTGAAATCGTTTTAGAAGCTCGACAAAGAATCGATCCCGTCTCCGGACTGGCGTCCTGATAGCGCGGTTGAGGAAGCGTAATTTCAAAGCTGAGCAAATGATCGGTACGATAGCCGGGGTCCACTGCGAGGAGGCGCTGAAAACTCTGGGTCATCAGCACGCTGAGAAACAAGACAACTACTGCAACGGCTACTTCTCCCGCGATCAGCATGTTTTGCAGGATAGCCCGAGAACCGGTGAGGCTACGATCTCCAAGACAAAGTCGCTGGGTTGGCGCCGATGGAATCCTAAGCACCGGCAGAATTCCGAAGAGCAGGGCGGTGAGGAGACAAGTTCCAAACGTCAATGCCAGAGTTGGACCACTTATGCGGACGGCCTGGGTGAAGGACGAATCGAGCCCTCCTACATGCGATAGCGCAATGCGTATCAATGGCAGGGAAGCGCCTGCAAGCGCAATTCCAAGCAAACCTCCGATCATGCAGATGAGTAGTGCCTGCGTAAGGAACTGCGAGAAGAGCCTGGCCCGTGTTGCTCCGAGCGCTTGTCGGACTCTCAATTCCTGCTCGCGAGCGGATGTTTTCACCATGAGAAGATTTCCGACGTTAACGCATGCGATCAACAGCACCAGAAGAACCGATCCCATAACACAAAGGATTGCGGGCCGCAGCGTTCCGATCAACTGCTCGCGGAGGGGACTCAGCTGCACTCCTACATTGCGGTTCGTCGCTGGGTTCGCAGCAGCGATTTGCCCAGCGATCGTTTGCATCTCGGGACCCGCCGCGGCAAGGCTCAAGCCAGGTCGCAGACGGCCAAGGACGCGGTCGGAGTGCCAGACATGTGATGATTGCGTAGGCTTATCGAGCAGGGAAAGCGGCATCCAGACTTCGCCGGTTGATGGAAACTCCGCGCGAGGCGGCAATACACCAATGATCGTGTAACTACTTCCATTCATGTCAACTCTTCGTCCGATCACGTTTCGATCTCGCCCAAAATAGCGCTGCCACGCATCTGAGCTCAACACGACAACATGATTGTTGCCTCCCGCGTCATCATTTTCATTGAACGTGCGGCCCAAAATCGGCGAAACCCCTAAGAGCGAAAAGAGATTGCCGGACGCAAGCACACGATCACCTGTTCGGAACGTTCATTCAGTTTGAGCGAGACCGTAGTTGGATTCAGCGTAGAGTAGGCGGCGAGTTGGTCGAAACTCTTTTGCCGTGTTCGCCAATCTTCGTAATCCGGATAGGTGGCTTCAATAACAGATGGAGCCTGCGGAAGAGTCTCAAGGATACTCACGATGCGGCCTGCGTCGTGGAACGGGAGAGACTCCAGCAGCAGTCCATAGACAACGCTGAATATCGCAGTGTTTGCACCGATAGCCAGAGACATGGTTGCAACGGCGGCGAAGGTGAAAGCGGGCGACCGCTTCAACTGCCGAAAGGCGTACGCAATGTCGCGAACGATACTTCCCATGTCTGAGCTCCAGGAGGAAGACGGCCAAAGTTCTAAAATATTCTCTCTCAGGTTTGAGACTGAGTGCCGGTGATAAAGCAATCAGCGGTTCTACTGCGATGCGCACTTTGTGACGAGTTGTGCTGCTGCGATGACGAAAGACACCCTCAATATTCCCTACAGTCTGTTTCATCCTCCGACGCCCTGTTTCCGGGCCCTTTCGCCCGATGGAGAGAAACCGAACGCGCTTGAGACCTGAACGGAAGGAGCCTTGGCATGAGGAGTTGGGGAAGGCGTCACTCGAGGATCTTAGCTCTCTCTTTGTATGATGTCGAGCTCTCTCCACAAAAACGCAGTCGGTCCTGTCAGCCTCAGGCCCAGTCCTTGACCCGCAATTTCGCCACTGAGAACAAGAACACTGTCAAGAACTCGAACGCACTGCGTCGGGCCTCGGTTCGGTGTTTGCAGAAGTGGCAGGGCACAACACAGTCGTGCATTTCCTGAGGATGACACGATACACGTTGAAGTTATGCGAGGATTGATCCTCATGACTTGCTTATATCGGACTCATATGTAGCTTATAACTTTGTTTAAATCACACATTGGATCTTTAGGACAAACGTCGTACTTTCGAATGAACTCGTAGTTTCCTTCCCACTAACGAGACAATTTCGCTACCGCTCAGGTGAGTGCCGTTTGAGAACGGGCAACGGAAATGTGTCGAGGATACTCGGGCGCGTGCTTGGGCGCCAGGGGAAATTTCTGTCTCACTCTGAAACAACGCCGGCTGTCGTGGAATTCTGAAGTCAAAGATAGCCCGTAAACACTCATTACGATCCTTTTGGAAAACCTTCATGCGGTCCTCATGCTATGCAATGAACTATTGGAGAATCATTGGCTAATTATGCAAATTTGCGACTACTTTCTCTAACCTTAGTGAAGGTCTCAGGGAATCGAATGCGTCGCGGAATAAGTAACTCCGAGAACTTATCAGACTCAAGACGCTTTCCTTACGGCTCCTTTACGCCGCGTCGCTTACCAATGGAAATGAGGAAGGCGGCGGAAGAAGTGAGCCAGTCTTTCCTCTATGAGAGATAACGCATCTTAGCCCGGCGGAGTTACTCACCGCGGAGGTCACGTATGAAGAAGGGCTTCAATACTGCCATCGTATCCGGAATCGCAATCTGCAGCTTTGTTTTGCAAACTGCATGTTACGCGCAAAGCGCAAATTCAAATCCCAGCAAAAGCCCGCCTTCGGCGCTCGACAGAGTGACGCTGCAAGCGGCCGGCGTGGAGGAGATGTTCGTCACGGCAAAGGGCGATCCACCGGTACAGCCTGCCACCTCAGGCGCTACGGCGGCCAGCGCGGCAGGCTCTTCCAGTGCATCCTTGGCGACGGCGACGCCAAACTCTGCTGCATCCGTAGCGCCGCCGGTTGCGAACGATGCGGTGGTCAAGGAACTGGAGGAGATGAAGGCTCGGATCGCCCAATTGGAGTCAGCGTTGAAAGCGCGTGGCGCAGCGGACGACTCATCGACCGCGGAGAAAAACGCCGATGCGCTGCGATCGGCAGAGAGGGGCGGTGCCACCGGCGGTTCCGGTTCCAGCGGTGCGGCGGTTCCAGGGACACAAGAGGCAGCCGCTCCTGCGGCTTCAACTCCCGCGCCACCGGAGATAAGCGCGCAAACGACGACCAAGGGCGAACCATTCCCGGGTGATTGGACCTGGCTGAACAGCAACGGTCATGCAGTTGACAGTCCAATGGCGACCAAGTACTTCACACCAGAGTTTCGTGCTGACGCCAACTACATTCTCGATTACAACCATCCCAAGGACGACACCATGGGCGGCGCTACTGAGAGTTTCCGGTCGGATGAATGGCAGCTTGAACAGCTCAGCATCGGCGGAGACATTCATATCGACAACGTGCGCGGGCGCATTCTGACGATGAATGGCTTGTTCGCAACAACTACGCCACGCAATGATCCGAGCGTCGCCCGAGGAAACTGGGATTTGACTGGCGCGTACAAGTATATTTCTGAAGGGTGGGGTGGCTATCACTGGAATGTGCAACACGGCGTAAACCTGGATGCGGGCATCTTTGTCTCTTACATCGGTCTATTCAGCTACTACAACTTCGATAACTGGACTTACCAGCCGTCCTTCGTTTCCTCGAACACACCGTGGTTCTTTAACGGGCTTCGCCTGCAGTGGTTCCCCACGAAAACGCTCAAGATTGAGCCGTGGTTTATCAATGGATGGCAATCGTACGCGCGCGCCAATGGGAAGCCGGGGTTGGGCGGGCAGATATCTGTGGCGCCCCAAGCCCTACCTTGACTTTGTCTGGAACAACTACGGTTTGGGAGAGGACGATATAGGCCAGCCGGGCCGCTCGCGCGTTCACGCCGATTACAGTGCCCAGGTTAGGGTCTACGATAACCCAACCAAACTCCTCGACAAAATGGCTTTCACGGTCACCGGCGACGCCGGTTGCGAATACGGCGGCGGGCCAGCCAACGGGACCTACGATCCAAAAGGCAATTCTCCTGAGATGGGAACGGCTTCGACCTATTCGGGTGGAGTGAACTGCCACAACGCAAAGAATGGCCGGCCCAAGCAAGCCTTTACCGGCTGGATGATGTACAACCGCTACTGGTTCAAGCGTGACATCTACGCGGTAACGTTGGGCGGCGGACAGATGAATAACCCAGGGCGGTATCTCACCTTGCTGCCTCCGATCAACGGCGCCACGGCGGTTACGGGCACTCCGTACTTCACCGAGAACCCTGGCGACCGCTCGCAGATGCATGACGGGACGATCACGTTCGACTACATGCCCAGCCAGTTCATCACCTTCCGACTTGAAGAAGGATACCGCTTTGCGGACGTTCCTTACTGGAGCGGACGCGGGGGCATCACGCCTCCCGGGCGGGCAATAACGGCGCTCCGACACAGTATGCGTGCGCCAACGGTGCGGCTTCAGGGTTTGGCTATGGCAATCTCACGTCCGCTGAAACCGCCTGCATCGCCGCGGGAAACAATAACGGGGGGTCGGAACCGGCGCTGTCTGGTGGCCGGACCTGCGCACCAATCAAACGGTCCTACGGTGGCGATCATGGTCAGGTTCTAGGTTACTGACCGCGTGATCCAGCGCTTTGAGTTCATGCTTTCCCAGGTCCCAAAATCGGGACCTTCACCCATAGCCGGTACAACAGCAAGCGGTCAGAGACCAGTTGTTGGCTGTTCTGTGACATGAGTTAGTGCGCTAACTCGATGGGCGGCGCCGGTGTTGCCCGCAATGCCGGCGCTGCTTCGATTAATAGCTTTGCCGCATGCCCTGCGACATTTCCCTGCACTTAGCGCCTTGCGTTGGTGAAGGTGAGTGATGCGATATGACGCAAAAGGAAAGAGAACTGAGAGAAATCGAATGAGATCTCGCGGCTTGCAGGCGTCAGCTTGCTATCGATGGCTGGTCTAACACTGGCCACAAGTGGTTGCAAGAGCGGCGATGAAGACGCAAAGGAGGAAGCGCCGCCCCCGGCCAAGGTAGTCCAGGACTTTGATGCCACATTGTTCTCCGTCGACAATCCTGAGCAGTTCCCGCTCGCCACCGCGATCGAACATCGGGCCCCATCAACGCTGGCGGTCACTGGGGTTGTTAACCCTGACATTGCCCGCACGGTCCCTGTGATTTCTCTGGCCTCGGGGCGAATTGTAGGCATCTACGCCCGCCTCGGCGACAGGGTCAAAAAAGGCCAGATGCTGCTGAAAATCCGAAGCGACGATATTTCGGGAGGCTTTTCTACATATCAGATGGCAGTCGCCGACGAGGTTCTGGCGCGTGCCCAATATGAGCGCTCGCAGGATCTCTTCAAACATGGCGCAATCGCCCTCAACGATTTGCAAGTGGCTGAAGATGCCGAGGTCAAAGCCAAAGTTGCTGTCGACGCAGCCGCGGAACATCTCCGGCTGATGGGCAGCACTGTCGAGCATCCATCGGGGATCGTCGACATTACTGCGCCAGCTTCGGGCGTGATCACGGACCAGGAAGTGACCAACGCCGCGGGTGTACAAAGCCTGGGTACAAGCCCCTTCACGATCTCCGACCTCTCAACTGTGTGGATTGTTTGCGATGTTTACGAGAATAATCTTCCCGACGTTCATCCCGGCGACCCAGCGGACATTTCTCTCAACGCGTATCCCAGCCGCGTCTTCAAAGGGAATGTAAGTAATATCCTGCCGATTCTCGACCCAAATCTTAGAACCGGCAAGGTCAGAATTGAGGTCGCGAACCCAGGCTTCATGCGGGTCGGCATGTTTGTCACTGCCACCTTTCACGGGCAGAGAGACGAACTGACCACCGCTGTTCCGGCATCTGCAGTTTTGCATCTGCACGATCGCGATTGGGTCTATCTTCCCACTTCGGACAAAAGATTCCGCAGAGTGATGGTGGTTGGCGGCGACGCGCTACCAAATGGCATGCAAGAGGTCAAGTCGGGTTTGCAGCCTGGCCAACAGGTGGTCACAAATCCGCTCGCGCTTCAAAACGAAATCGACAACAAGTAAACGAGATAGCGGAGTTATAGAGACATCATGATTCGAGCTCTTGTCGATTTTGCGCTTAGCAATCGCGTCATTGTGTTCGCGGTTGCATTGTTGTTGGCGGCCTGGGGCGCGGTGTCGTTTCATAATCTTCCCGTTGAAGCTTATCCAGATATTGCGGACAACTACGTAACCGTAATCACTCAATGGCCGGGGCAGGCCGCAGAAGAGGTGGAGAAGCAAGTTACGATTCCCGTGGAAATCCAGATGAATGGAATTCCCCATCTAACTCATCTACGCTCTGAGTCGCTCTTCGGCCTCTCATTCATCCTGATGATTTTTGACGATCAGTCGATAACGATTGGAACCGGCAAAAGGTGTTGGAACGCCTCACGCAAGTGAGCCTGCCGCCCGGCCTGCAGCCGCAGATGGGCACGGACTGGAGTACGGTCGGCCAGATCTACTGGTACACGTTGCACAACACGAATCCCCAATATGACCTGATGGATTTGAAGTCGATCCAGGACTGGACCCTGCTGAAGGAGTTCAAATCCGTTCCGAACATCGTCGACGTGTCCACTTTCGGCGGTACAACGCGTGAATACCAGGTGCGCGTTGATCCGGACAAGCTCGTCTCCTACGGTTTGAGTAGCGGGCAGCTCGAGCAGCAGTTGGACAATAACAACATGAATGCCGGCGGAAGCTTTGTGGAGGAGGGGACTCAGCAACTCAATGTCCGGGCCGTCGGTCTCTATCGAACAGTGCAGGACATAGAAAACACGGTTCTCACAACCAAGAGCGGAACGGCGCTGAGAGTCAAAGACATCGCGGAGGTGCAACAGGGTCCCAAGATCCTGCTGGGCGCGATGGCAAGAGCGGACCACAAGCCCGATGGAACAATCGTGGACAATCCCGCGGTCATCCAGGGCGTGGTACTGCTGCGCAAAGGCGCCGATGCAGGGCCGGCCCTGGATGCCATTCACAAGAAGGTGGAGGAACTCAACAATATTGTCCTGCCGCCGGGGGTAAAGATCGTGCCCATGCTCGACCGCGCCGACTTACTTCACTACACGCTTCACACGGTGCTCCATAACATGGCCGAGGGAATGATTTTGGTGACGATCATTCTGTTTCTATTTCTCGGAAACCTTCGTGGAGCGTTCATCGTTGCGCTTACCATTCCGTTTGCATTGCTGTTCGCCTCTATTTTCCTCGATCTGACCAAGATCCCGGCGAACTTGCTTTCTCTGGGCGCGCTTGACTTTGGAATGATCGTTGATGGCGCGGTCGTGATGGTGGAGAACATCATGCGGCACTTGAGCTATGGAAGGAATGGCTCGCGACAACTCTCAGGCCGCATTACGATGGGCGTCAAGCCCCCATTAGCAACGATCCGAGATGCCTCTCACGAGGTGCAGCGGCCGGTATTCTTCGCGATTGCCATCATCATTACAGCCTACCTACCCATCTTCACACTGCAACTTGTAGAAGGCAGGCTCTTCAAGCCAATGGCCTGGACTGTCGCTTTTGCGCTTCTTGGCGCGATGACATTCTCCATTTTCATCGCGCCTGTCTTGAGCGCACTGCTCTTTCCCAAAGGTGTCAGAGAATGGCGCAACCCGGTTATGGAATTCCTGAAGGAACGTTATCGGTACGGGCTTACATGGGCTATTCAGCATCGATGGATCACAGTTGGCAGCGGCATCGCGGCGGTTGCCGTCAGTTTCTTCTGGCGTTCAGTGGAATTATTGGCTCTGAGTTTTTGCCGCACCTCGACGAGGGCGCCATCTGGGCCCGCGGTTCTCTGGCCAACAGTACGAGCCTGACGGAAGGGAAACGGTTTACGGATCAAGCGCGGCTCATCTTCGCGTCGTTTCCTGAAGTCAAGACCGTGGTTTCGCAAGCGGGGCGTCCCGATGATGGAACCGACACGGGTGGATTCGGCAACACGGAATACTTTGTCGATCTGATACCAAAGGAGGAGTGGCGGCCGGTATTTCACGAGAATAAAGATGAACTTATCGCCGCTATGAATCGTGAAGTCTCCAAGCTTCCGGGCGCGTTTTGGAATTTCTCTCAGCCCATCGAAGACAATGTCGACGAAACAATAAGCGGCGTCAAGGGTGGGCTCGCGGTAAAGCTGTTTGGCGACGACCTGCAGACGCTTGAAGACAAGGGCGAGGAAATTACAGCCGTGATGGCGACTGTGCCAGGAGTCCAGGACCTTGGCCTCTTCCGCGACATGGGACAGCCAAATTTGAACTTCGTAGTTGATCGCCAAGCGGCGGCGCGTTTCGGAATCAATGTCACTGACGTCCATGATGCGATTGCGACTGCAGTCGGCGGCAATGCGGTAAGCCAGTTGTTGCAGGGCGAAGCGAGCTATGGCGTTGTGGTTCGGTATAAGCAGCAATATCGTAACACCCAGGAGGCCATTCAGAATATTCGACTCCTGTCTCCCTCCGGAGAACGCGTATCGCTTGCGCAATTAACCAAGCTAGAGGTACGCGACGGAGCCTACGATATTTTTCGGGAAGGCAACTCTCGCTACGTCGGTGTGCGCTATGAGGTGCGTGGGCGGGATTTGGGTACCACGGTCAGAGAAGCGATCGAGAAGGTAAACAAGCAAGTCAAGATACCGCGCGGTTATCGACTCGATTGGGCAGGAGAATACGAAAGCGAAAAGCGAGCACAGGCCAGACTGTTCCTGGTGGTCCCAATCACGATCTTCCTGATTTTTGTACTCCTCTATTTCATGTTCAAGTCGCTAAAGTGGGCGGCACTGATTATGGTGAATGTTGCTTTGGCGCCCTTTGGCGGCACTCTCGCACTGCTCATGACTGGAACCTTCTTTAGTGTGTCGTCCGGAGTGGGCTTCCTGGCTCTCTTTGGAGTCTCGGTCCAGACAGGCGTAATTATGCTTGAGTATATTAACCAACTCCGGGCTCGCGGCTACACGGTTCAGGGCGCGGCAATTGAAGGCGCCGTCTTGCGCCTTCGACCCATCATGATGACCATGCTGGTGGCAACCCTTGGGCTGCTTCCCGCCGCAATGTCTCACGCCATCGGCTCCGACTCGCAGCGCCCCTTCGCGATCGTGATTGTCGGAGGGCTCATATTCGATCTCCTGATGAGCATCTTTCTTTTGCCGACGCTGTATGTCTGGATAGCGCGAGAGGGAGACAAACTGCCAAAACCGGAGGTGGCGCTTGATGTTTAAGTTAGTATCTCTTCCGCGCCGGAGCATTGGTAGTTGTGCTCTGGGTCTGGCCCTCCTGGCTAGCTCTGCGAGCGCTCAGCAGGTACTTACCTGGGACCAGGTAAAAGCTAAGTTTGAGGCGGCTAATCCTACGCTCAAGGCGGACGAAATCAACGTGCAGGAGATGAAAGACCAGGAGATCACGGCATATCTTCGCCCCAATCCGCAATTCACGTTTTTAACGGACGGAACTCAGTTCGCTCCTCATAACGGAGTATGGCAACCATTGCTCGGCACGCAATACCAGCCTAACGTCAGCTATCTTCATGAGCGCAGGCATAAGCGGGAATTGAGGTTGGAAGACGCAAAAGAAGGGACACAGATTGCAGGATCGCAGCACGAGGACTTAGAGCGAAACATGCTCTTTAACTTACGATCCGTATTCATTCAAACTCTTCAAGCGAAGGCGGTGTTGGACCTTGCCAAGGCGGATCTCGCGTACTACGACAAGATCATTGAGATCAGCCGGGAACGTTTCAAGGCAGGCGCGATCGGGCAAGTCGATTTGGATCGGATCGAGCTGCTGCGAGTACAGTACGAGTCGGAGATTCAAACGGCCATCGTGAATCTGCGCACTTCGAAGATTCAACTGATGCAGTTGCTGAATGACCGAACTCCGTTGGATCAATTCGACGTGAATGCTCTGTTCGATTTCGCAGATAACTTAGAGCCGTTGGATACCTATCACCAGATCGCCCTCGATAACCGGCCTGATCTCAGGGCGGCTCTCGAGTCAGTTCAGCAAGCAGTAGCTGCCCATAAGCTCGCCGAGGCAAACGGTTCCACCGATCCGACGTTTGGCGCCTGGTACACTTACAATCCCTCGTTCAACAACCCGAATGACAACCAAACACTTGGCTTGAGCGTGAGCGTTCCTCTCCGGATTTTCGACCGTAACCAGGGCGAGAAGCAGCGTACGCTGATCGACATCGATCGCAACAGGCAGGTGACCGAGGCTGCACGGGCGCAGGTTTTCAGCGACGTGGACTCGGCATACGAGCAGGTCCGAAGCAACATAGCGCTTCTGACTCCTTATCGGGACAAGTACAAGGATCAGGCAACAAGAGTGCGCGATACGGTTACATATGCGTATCAACGCGGCGGTGCGTCGTTGATGGATTTTCTGAACGCCCAGAGCGATTATCGGGTGGTGCAGTTGGCGTATCTGCAGCTTGTGGGCGCCTATATGACGGCCGCCGGCCAACTGAATCTTGCAGTCGGGCACGAGGCGATCCAGTGATGAAAGTATCTTTCATTTTGAAGCGCGTGGGAGGACTTGCTCTTTCGGCTATCGGGGTGGAAAGGTCGGGTTGATGAAAAGGGAAGAAGTGTGCGCTCTCATCAAGAAGATCGGCATTTTGCCTTCGGTGCGTGTGACATCGCAGGACCTTGCGAGTTTCGCAGCGGAGACGGTATACACAGCCGGGATTCCGATCGTCGAGATTACACTAACCGTGCCAGGAGCGCTGGATGTTGTCAAAGACTTAGCGAGGCGCCTTCCGGATTTAGCCGTGGGCGCAGGTACAGTACTGGATGAGGAATCCGCGCAACGGTGCATTGAGGCGGGCGCCAGATTCTTGACGAGCCCTGGATTTGTTCCGGAAGTAGTGGCATACGCCCTTAAGGCCGGCGTCGTGACGCTTCCCGGAGCGCTCACTCCAACCGAAATCATTGCGGCCTGGAAGGCTGGCTCGGATTTTGTGAAGATATTCCCCACGGGCCACGTGGGTGGCATTGAATACGTGCGCGCCCTTAAAGTGCCACTACCGCAAATACCGTTGATTGCGACGGGAGGAGTGAATCAGGCGAATGCGTTCGACTTCATTCTTGCTGGTGCGACTGCAATCGGCGTGGGAGGAGAGTTGTTGCCGAAAGAGGCTCTGCATTTTCGTCAGGTGGATCGTATCCATGAATTGGCGAGCAGGTTCCTCTCGATGGTCAGAGATGCGCGCGCGCTGCGCGAGACATATTATTAGGTATATCTCACTTCTTAGCTCAATCAGCGATTGTGCGCAGTTCTTTCTTCCTTTGGCCTAAGAAGATTGGGATATATGTGATATGTGCGACTAACACCGAAGTCACCTATAGAGCCTTCTACGGAAGTGTGTCACCGTTACCTGCAAAAGGCGCTCTCTTCTTTGTAACGTTTTATCCACTTCCTATTGGTCTCTTCATGCACCCCTCATGTTTTCGGCCGGATACTTGAACATGAGAGGTGAGAAACACATGACTCGCAAACTTATTGCAATGTGCATTGTGACAGCCGCTCTAGCGGGCGTTCAACGCGCACATGGAGCGGCATCTTCTTCAGAGAACGGTGCTCATTTTACGAAGGCTCAATTGAAACAGCTCTTACGCGATGCCCGCACCCCGGAACAATACAGAACCCTCGCCAGTTACTACGGTGGTCAGCAGAAGAGTTATCTGCAAGAAGCAGCCGAGGAGAAGATGGAGTGGGAGCGGCGAGGCCAGAATGTCGAGGGCGCGTTCGCCAAGTATCCAAGGCCAGTAGATTCGGCACGCAATCTTTACGAGTACTACATATACAAGGCGTCAGAGTCCGGATCGCTCGAAGCAAAATATAGCCGGTTCGCGGATTCGGATACCGCTGCAGGCGCACAATAACGAATTAGATATCTGAAGTTTAGTGAAGAGAAAGAGCCTGTTGCGGCGATGGCGGCGGGGAGTTAGCTTAACTCATCCCCGCCGCTCCTTTTTCTCCGCATATTATCCAAATGTATTCCTTATGCTTTCTTCACCTATTTATGGCTAGGCTAAAAGCAAGTCGACAGGAAGCTGACGACCCAAACAAAAGGTCCGATGGCAAATCCAATTTTCTCGCGATGGTTCAATCCAGTGCGGAGGTACCGTGTCCTGGCACAGTGTTTCGCGGGATG
Organism: uncultured Acidobacteriota bacterium; assembly: GCA_963718435.1. Classification (GTDB taxonomy): domain Bacteria; phylum Acidobacteriota; class Terriglobia; order Terriglobales; family Acidobacteriaceae; genus Telmatobacter. The sequence continues at coordinate 55,337 of CAVQZQ010000053.1, forward strand.
TGCCGGACTTGCCGTCCTGACCTTTTATGGTGTTGCGTTCAAGGTCTATCTGCCAACCATGAGCTTTATTTATTTGTTACTCGTGGTGACGGTAGCAGCGCTATTCGGCTTCTGGCCGGCGTCACTTACTTCCATCGTGGCAGTGGTTTGTCTTGACTACTATTTCACGCCCCCAATCTTTACCTTTAATGTTGCGGATCCACAGGATTATGTGGAACTGGGAGCATTTGAGCTAACGGCCGTTGTCATTAGCAGGTTGTCAGCGAGAGGTTTGCGCACCGCCAAAGAAGCGGCAATCCATCGTGCGGAAATGGAGCAACTGTATGAGCTGAGCCGGAGTTCGCTCTTGCTCGATTTACATGAGCCGCCCGGCCCGCAACTCTGTGTTCTGATTCAAAGGATATTTGACGCCCGCGCTGTCGCCATCTTTGACATGAATCTGGGTCGCCAAGACAGGGTAGGCGATTGGTGTGGGGACGAGGAGCATCTGGCCAAGGAATGCTATCTGCGCGGCACCGCGCAGGATGATTTGCAAGCGCAAGTTTCAGAACGAATATTGCATGCCGGGACTCGGCTTGTTGGAGGGTTGGTGGTACGGGGGAAGCTCAGCCCACTTGTGGTTGATGCTCTAGCAGCACTCGCTGCGATTGCACTGAATCAGCACAGATCGTTTGAGAACGAGGAAAGGGCGGAGTCGGCAAAGCGCAGTGAGGAACTGCGCACGGCAGTTTTGGATGCGTTGGCCCACGAGTTGAAGACGCCGCTGACGGCTGTTCAAACTGCCAGTTCGGGGCTACTTGAGTTTGGAGGGCTGACCGGCAGAGAGCGCGAACTGGCCATGTTGATCGACGAATCGGCGAGCCGCTTGAACGCGCTCTGTACACGATTGCTGCTGTCATCGAGGCTCGATGCGGGGCAGGCAGGTCTGCAAAAGGACGAAGTGAATTTGCGAGAGCTGGTGTCTAAGTTGGTGACCTCCCGATTCACAGAAGAAGAAAGGGATCGATTGCAAGTCTCACTGGCCGATCCAGGGTTGACCGCCCGGGTAGATGGCGCACTGCTCACATTGATTCTCGCGCACCTCATTGACAACGCATTAAAATACTCGGAGCCGAGTTCACCCATCGCCGTCGCCGCTCGAATGAGTTCCACTGAGGTATTGATCTCCGTCCACAATGTTGGGCCCATCATTCGGCTTGAAGACCGGGAGCGAATTTTCGACCGCTTTTACCGTTCTTCCGACTTGAAGGAATTCGTCCCAGGTACGGGCATCGGTCTTTCGGTAGTGAAGAAGGCGACGGAATCCCAGCGCGGGCATGTGTGGGTGATCAGCAATGCCACGGAAGGGACAACTTTCTATCTATCACTTCCGAACGGCGCAAGGAGGAATCATTGAATACAGAATCGCCGAATGCGGGGCAAGGCACGATCCTTGTGGTTGACGACGATAATTCCACGCGGCGAGCATTGCGCGCAACGTTGTCGGGTATGGGATTCGCCGTTGTTGAAGCGGCCCGTGGGGAAGAAGCGCTCACGCTGGCCCGTGTAACGTGGTTCGACGCTGTTCTTTTGGACGTAGATATGCCGGGAATGGGCGGCGTAGAGGCTTGCCGGAGCATTCGCCGTGCAGTTGCGCGTTTGCCGATTCTGATGTTGACCGTAATGGACAGCGAAGATGACAAAGTGCTCGCACTGGAGGCCGGCGCGGACGATTACATTACCAAACCGTTTCAGCTGCGCGAGCTGATAGCGCGATTACGATCTGCCGTTCGCAGAAGAAACGCTCAGGACAACAATCAGGATGCGCCGATCCGCCACGGTCACCTCGAATTGGACCGGGTGAAGTACCGCGTACAGAAGCGTGGTCGCTCAATTCACTTGACGCCCAAGGAATTCGAGATGCTGCATTACCTGATGATGCATGCAGGCGAACCAATTCCACACGCACGTCTGCTTAAGTCGGTATGGGGGCCGGAATATGGAAACGAGCTTGAGTACCTCAGAACGTTCATCCGTCAACTGCGCATAAAAATTGAAGATGATCCGCGCAATCCGAAGTACCTTTTGACGGAGGCTTATGTCGGTTATCGATTCAATGAACGCCCGGAAGAGGCCTAGGTTTCTGACCGCGTGATTTCATGCTCTGAGTTCATGCTTTCCCATGTCTCAAAATCGGGACATGGGCACCCATCGTTGGTACAACAACAAGCGGGCAGAGACCCGGGTGGTATCTACTCGTTCACCGTAGTCCCCGCGGCGCAATGAAGATCGGCAATGATAGCCGCCCATCAATAAAGTCAGTGGGTATTGGAGCCAGACAGTGCATGGCAGGCAACAATATCAACATTATTTGGAGAGCCCGCCATGGTGTTCAAGCGCAAAAGCAACTCGAAATGTTGCGGTTGCCCCACAGATTGGATGCCGCATCCATGCAATGTGGACGCAAGCCGCGGCAGATCGTTGACCAGCTTTCCCGCAGCTTCGGTACCCTCGGCGTTTGCTCCCGCCAGAAGGAGAACCTGCCCATTTTGATCGGGATTCTGAACCAGCGCGATTACGGCAAACGATTGGCCGGTAGCCCAACCTGGGGCCGTCGGAACGTATGCCGGCAACTCATGCGGGCGTGGGCGAACATTTTGGATGATTTCCTGGTTGGTGGCTTTGTCGAAAACAAACCTGAAATCCAGTTGGTCGCTGAAAAGCGCAGTCCATGGATCCGACCGCGGGCTTCCCAGGAAAATGAAGTTATCATCGGTTTTTAAATCGGAAAGTTGGATGCTGCGCGCGGCGCGCACGTCGATTTTTGTCAAGTTGGACTGAGCCAATTCCGCAATATTTACGGCGATCGGTGTGTCGACCAAAGAAGTGTCCCCTCGCAGCGTGACGCGGCAGAATCGGTCTTCCTCAGGTGTGAGCTTGTTTGGCTCGGGAATGTAATTGTGATTCGCATAGTCAGAAGCCGAAATTTGAGTGCCAGTGAATCCCTGAATTTCGGCAATGTTGGGATCACTGGTGATCAGATGCGTGGCATGGGAAGGACTGAAAAGTGCTGACCAGGGAAACGTGGGCCTGGTTGCCGCTTCCGTGCGCGAAGAACGGTTCCAGAGCATGCTCCACAATGCAAGATTCAGGGCCACGAGCAGAATGCCCCAAGGCAGCAATTGGCGGGTGATCTGGCTTGTGGGACGGAGTGCTGCCTCCGGGAGGGAAACGGTAGGAGAAATGGCAACTGGCTCCTGCGGTGCTGCTGCCGAATCGTGCGGTGAAATCACCGACTCCTGGTGCAGTTCTGATACGTCGAACTGCCCCACCTGGCCATGACTCTCGCGCGTGATTTCTGGGATGTATGACCCTAAAGGCAGGCGGAGACGGAACTCGGAGGCCGATCCATACTTGCCGTAGTGTTGCAGCAGGCGCTTGCGCACGTCGCTCGCGGTCACTCGGACAATTGCATCTTCGCCCGTATCGTAGGATGGAGACCGCCCAAATAGCTCCATACCGATCACGCGCTCTTTGAGCGACTCGAAATGGCCAGCAATTGATTGATCGACAATATACTTGAGAAACTGCCCGCTGCGATGACTTCCTTTAAATGCCGTGCCTTCAATGATTTCTGTGACGTGTTGTTGGAGCGTGGCAAGGTCTTCCTTTGATTCCGCAATCTTGGCGATTTCCGCTTCCCGAGCGTCGATTGGGTCCATGGGGTGCATACAATAGCTCTGTCGCCTCAATCATTTGAAAACATTGCGGCTCCAATTTTAGCATTAGATCACTTGAAGGGTTTCGACTGCGCGTCCGCACAAGAGAGCCATCGGACCCCCATTTCCAAGGCCGGGGTTGGGAGTTCTCAATCTTTCTCGAAGGTACCTACCGTTAGGGGTTCGGCGTCCCTGGAACTGGCTTAATTTCATAAGCTTGCAAACCACGTTAGAAGCGGCGCTAACGTTGTCATATCCTCTGGCGGTCCAGTAGGGTTGTTGACACTTACAACAACCATCCGTGAGCAGAGTGAAATAGTTGAGTAGATGCGGCAAGCAGCGTGAAGGTTCGATCTAGTATGGAGTTCTCGCTCTAAAGGTCAGAAGGAAAAAATGAACGGAAGGTCATTCCCAGGCAGGAGCGTTGCCTTGCCAACGACACAGGGGCCTGAATTGGGTCGGCAGAAACAAGAGAAGGTCCGGTTTGTATCGGGGTCTGCCAGCGAATATGCTGTGCTGCTTGGGCTGCTTCTGGTGTTTGGAATATGCCTCATGCCCGCCAGGGCTCAACAGTCGGTTCAGGGCATAGATGCAAATGCCTTGTACAAGCAACGGGGCGCACCCATTGAACAGCGCATCGACGATTTACTACGGCGGATGACGCTGGAAGAGAAGGCCCGGCAACTCGATCTTTACGCGGCTGCCGGAACCCTGGAAGACAAGCATACCGGCAAGGATCATGTTGCCCTCGATGCAGCCTTTCTCCCCGACAAAGCGGAGGCGATGTGGGGAACGCTTGGGGTGGGGGGCATTCACGATATCTATCCGACCTCGACCCAGTCCAACGCAATCCAGAGTTGGGTGATTGCGCACAATCGTCTCGGCATTCCGGCGTTGTTTGTTGAAGAGGGTCTGCACGGCTTTGATACAGGAACCGTATTTCCTGCGCCCGTCAATCTGGCGGCTACATGGAACCCGGTCATCGCACAGCGCACCGGCGCGGCGATCGCAGCCGAGGCTCGGTCGACCGGTGTTGGCATGATTCTCGCTCCCGTGCTTGATCTTGCCCGCGACCCACGGTGGGGGCGCGTAGAAGAGGATTTTGGCGAAGATCCTTATTTGACCGGCCAGTTTGGCCTGGCTTATGTGAGTGGAATGCAGGGAGAGAGTCTTGACACCGACCACACTTTGGTTGCCGAGCCTAAACACTTTGCCGCGCACGGTTCACCGGACGGCGGCACGAATACATCTCCTGTGCATATGGGAGAGCGCGAGCTGCGCATGGTCATGCTGCGCGGATTTGAGCCGGCCATTCGCGAAGGACACGCGATGGGGGTCATGGCCGCATATCACGAAATCGATGGCATTCCGATCACGGCAGACCCGTTCCTGCTGAAACAGGTCCTCCGTGAGGAGTGGAATTTTCAGGGGTTCGTACTCTCCGATCTGGGCGCGATTAAGCGCCTATACGTTGACCATCGCGTTGCCGCATCGCCAGAGGATGCCTCGTGCATGGCTATCCGATCTGGCGTCGATATGCAGTTTTATGACTTTGAACACGACGTTTTTCAGAAGGCGCTCGTCGACTGTGTGCATGAAGGCACGCTCTCCCCGGCGGACTTAGATCGCGCAGTGAGGTCCGTGCTTCGCGTGAAGTTTTCTCTCGGGCTCTTCGATCGTCCCCTGGTGGACCCAAAATTGAACGCCAGCGTGAATCGGTCTGCGGAACATCTCGCCCTTTCGCTTGAATCGGCACGCCAGTCGATGACTCTGCTCCGCAACGAGGGAAATCTGCTGCCGCTCTCTCGCTCGATCCGGCACATCGCCGTGATCGGACCCAATGGCGATGTGGCGCGGTACGGGGACTACGAAAAGGAAGAGAACGGACTGCACATCAGCATGCTGGAGGGGATTCGCAAATTGCTGCCGCAGACGGCAGTGAGTTTTGATCCCGGCAAGGATATCCCTGCCGCGGTGGCCGCAGCGAAAGATGCGGACGTGGTTATTCTCGCCCTGGGCGAGTGGCAAGGCATTTCAGGCGAAGGCTTCGACCGATCCAACCTTGACTTGCCTGGAAACCAGGAACCGCTGCTCGAGGCGGTAGTCGCGACGGGCAAGCCTGTGGTTCTGGTTCTCGAAAATGGGCGGCCTCTGACGATCGGCTGGGCAAAGGAACATGTTCCGGCCATTCTCGAAGCCTGGTATCCGGGGGAGTTTGGGGGGCAAGCCATCGCCGAGACTCTGTTCGGCGATAACAATCCCGCCGGCCGGCTGACCATTACCTTTCCACGCAGCATGGGACAGTTACCGGATTTCTATAACTTTGACCCATCGCGCACTCATAAGTATGTGGACGACGATGGCCAGCCGCTGTTTCCCTTTGGGTTCGGCCTGAGCTATACCACCTTCCGCTACGATCGTCTTGCTGTGCAAGCCCCTTCGCCGAAAAGTAAAGACGATATCCGGATCACTGTCGATGTGACGAATACTGGTAGCAGAGACGGGGACGAGACGGCGCAGCTTTATATGCGGAAGGATGTGAGTAGCGTTGAGACTCCCGAACGCTCGCTGAAGGGATTCACCCGCATACACGTCAAGGCGCAGGAGACCCGGACCGTGACTTTCCGAGTCCCGCAGGATCAGCTTGCAGTCTGGAATGCGGCGGGACAATGGGCCATCGAGCCAGGCCAGTACACTGCATGGGCAGGGGGATCATCGCAGGCTTCATTGACAACCAAATTCCTTCTAAGTCAGTGAACAAGATGCCCAGGTACAGACTAAGTCCGCTTTCTGCCGATGAACTTCGGCGAAAGTCGCACTGAAACATACAGAACGAGGGACCATGAAGAGCGCAGCGACATTTGCTTTCCTAGCGATTTTTGGTGCTTTAACCACCGTCGCGCAAAACCAGAAAGAACCCGTTGATTATGTCTCCCCGAACATTGGAGGCATTGGGCAATTGCTCACCCCGACCATTCCATACGTGCAACGCCCTCATGGCATGGCCAGGCTTGCGCCGATCACAACTCCAGGAATCACCGACCGCTATCTTGCCGATAAGATATACGGTTTTCCTGCTGGATCAGCAGTCCTGATGGCCTCAGTCGGAGAGGTCGGCACGAGCGCCGCTGCGAATGCGTCGGACTATGATCATGATTTTGAGGTTACTACTCCGTATTACTACTCGGCGGACCTGCAAACCTGGAATATCAAGGCTGAGTTCACTGCAAGCGAAGAAGCCGCGTACTATCGGTTCACCTTCCCGTCCAGCGCACATGCCCACCTCGTTCTTAGCGTGGGGAATGACTCGGAACTTACCGTAGTTGGACACACCGCGGTGCAGGGAAGCGAGCGGATTGTTGGCCCGGTTGGGAAAATCGACGAAACCGGTAAGGAGACCAGGGAATACTTCTATGCGGAATTCTCACGGCCTTTTGATGCGTACCAGACTTGGCAAAAGGATGGTCTGTCGCATGAGGCCAGGCAGATTGGCGACCAAATAGGATTTGTGTCGGATGGCGCGACGCGCGCTGGAGAACAGATCGAAGTCCGCGTCGGCATGTCGTACATCAGCGCGGAGCAGGCGCGGCAGAATCTTGTGCGGGAAATCTCGGACTGTACCTTCGAGCACGTGAAATCGAACACGCGGGATACTTGGAACAAGGCTCTCACCGGCATCAGCACAGTGGGAGGAACGGACCGGCAGCGCACGATTTTCTATACGGCCCTCTATCGATCTCTAGGACGCATGACCGATATTACCGAGGATGGTCGTTACTTCAGCGGGTACGACCACGCCGTGCACGATGCGCAAGGGCATGACTTCTACATAGATGACGGAACCTGGGATACCTACCGGTCACTCCATCCCCTGCAGCTTCTGCTCGATGCCAAGCAACAGGAGGACATGGTCCGATCCTACGTGCGCATGTATGGACAGAGTGGCTGGCTTCCTTCATTTCCCTCTGTAGCCGGCGAACAGGCGGTGATGATTGGTCACCACGCCATTGCGGTTATTGTGGATACCTATATGAAGGGCTATCGAGACTTCGATGTTGAGGAAGCCTATGCGGCCATGCGCAAGAGCGCCACGGAGTCGACCATGCTTCCCTGGAGCCGCGGGCCGCTGACGGGCCTCGATCGCGTGTACTTCGAAAAAGGATTTTTCCCGGCGCTCGAAAGCGGAGAACAGGAAACGGTGCCACAGGTAACTCCTGAAAAACGGCAGGCAGTTTCTGTGACTCTAGAAAGCAGCTATGACGACTGGTGCCTCGCGCAATTTGCGAAGGCTCTCGGCAAGCAGGCGGATGCACTGTACTTCAGCAAGCTGGCGCACAACTATGAAAACGTGTTCAACGGGGATATCGGATTTATGGCTCCCAAGAGCGCCGATGGAAAATGGGTCGCACAATTCGATCCGAAATTAGGCGGCGGACAAGGGGGACGCGATTACACAACCGAAGTCGATTCGTGGCTCTACACCTTCAACGTGCAGCACGACGTTGCAGGCTTGATTCATCTACTGGGGGGGCGCGATGCGTTCAACGCGAAGCTCGATCGCCTCTTCGTTGAGCAGTACGGGACCTCGAAGTACAGCTTTCTCGGCCAGTTTCCGGATGCCACGGGTCTTGTCGGTCTTTACGCCCAGGGCAACGAGCCCAGCTTTCATATTCCGTATCTTTACGATTTCTCCGGGCAGCCATGGAAAACCCAGAAGCGGGTGAGGCAGCTCATGGACGTGTGGTATGGAGATGGTCCGCTGGGTATTCCCGGAGATGATGATGGCGGCGCCACCTCGTCATGGTATGTGCTTAGCGCAATCGGATTCTATCCGGTATGTCCAGGCAGCCCGGTTTATGAGATCGGTAGCCCGATTTTCGCGAAGAGCACAATTCGGATGGGTAATGGCAAGGAGTTCACCATCCTCGCGAATCATGTATCGGCACGTAACAAGTACATTCAATCGGCTCAATTGAATGGCAAGCCCCTTAACCGCGCATGGTTCCGGCAGTCGGAAATCGCGAATGGAGGGATCCTGGCCCTGGAAATGGTGGATAAGCCAAATACGCATTGGGGAAGTACGCCGGAGGATGTTCCGCCGTCGATGAGCAGCGAAAGCGCCACGGAATACAGAGCGGAATAGGTGGAGGCAATCCAGTCAAAGGCTAACGAACGGGGCGGACGTGAGTGTTCAATAAGATAGGGTCCCCTTGCGCCGGGAACTTCTATCGGTAGGGTCCGCCTCTGGTGTTGGGCCGCCCAATGGTTTGTACCAGGGAACTCGTCGGTTTATCGCAGTTAGCGAGTTAGCAAGTGCGCAATGGGACGTGCTGCTGGTCAAGAGGACGCGGGTCGATTCTCGATCATCCGCCTTCCTCCGCGTGAACAAAGTCAACTCCTGAAAACATCCCAGGCATTTTAGGACGTGGGTGAGCAACTCCATAACCGTTGATTTGTCCGTGTCTTGGGGTTAGCCGACGTATCTACCGTTACGGCATTTTCGCTCAGAGAAGGCATATTGTTATCAGCCATATAGAGGCAAGGTTAGGGCACTGTCCTAACGTTGCGGGAACGGACAAGGCTGAGCGTACCGTGAGAGTCGCATTTAGAAGTCAACTCAAAGAGTGTTCTGACAGTTGAAAACGCCTTGCGGAAACGAAGCGGGTTTTCTGCAAGGACTTATGCGCGGCGGATGACAAATTCCATCGTTCGATTTCTGAGGAAAAACAGTGTGCGGCCGAATTGATCAGAAGATGCAAGCAAAGAGTGCGAACGGTTTGGCGAGATCGAATCAGCATTTTGGTTCGATTCGACGACCGGGTAGGCACTCGTTTCTGACCGGACATTCGATCTCCGCCAACTCTCACGGCACTTCATGTGAGGCCAAGGAGGGCCAAATGACGCAACAAAGAGATTGGTTCAAGTACATAAATTTGAACCTCATTTTCATCGTGCTATGCTGCGCGGGGGCGTTGTGCTTTGCACAAAGCGATCGCGGCAGTGTGTCAGGAACTGTCACCGATCCGTCCGGCGCCGGAATCACGGGAGCCAAGGTAACCATCACCAATGCCGCGATGGGCACGCAGAGCTCTACTGTCACGACGGGGGCCGGCGACTATTCCATACCGCAAGTGAGCGCGGGCGTTTATTCGGTAACAGTGGTTTCTCCCGGCTTTAGCACGCTGGTCCGAAACGGGGTCACGGTTTCGGTCGGCGAGACAGCCCACGTCGATCTCGCACTCGCTGTCGGACAAGGCGCAGCGACGATTACGGTAACGGCGGATGCTCCTCTGATCCAAACCGATAGCCCACAGAACAATATCGAAGTCTCCACGACTGACATGAATGAGCTGCCGCTCAATGTCGCCGGCATCGGATCGGTGCGCGACCCGATGAGTTTTGCGGCGTTGGTGCCGGGAACCATCGTGGGTGGCTGGAATGACATCCACATCAGCGGCTCGCCGGGAACGACGTACCGCGTCTTTATGGACGGTCTGGACGACACCTCGGCGGTCAAGGGCGCTATTTCCGATGAAAACCAGCCCTCGGTCGAATCGCTCGCCGCACAAGAGCTCCTGGTGAACAACTATCCGGCGGAATTTGGTCAGTCAGCGGGCGGAATTTTCAACTACACTTCGAAATCCGGCAGCAACAAGCTGCATGGGACGGCCTTCAACTATCTTGAAAACGAGGATTTGGACGCCGGACAGCCCTTCAACTACACAAACGGCCACAAGATTACTCCGGTGCAGCGACAGCTTGATTTTGGTGGCTCGCTCGGCGGACCGGTAGTGATTCCTCACCTCTACAACGGGCATGACAAGACCTTCTTCTTTTTCGCGTACGAGGAGTACCACAACGCGCAAACCCTGAACCAGGGCACAATCACGGTCCCAACGACGGCCTATCGCAACGGCGATCTGAGCTCTCTTTTGCTTGGTCCTATTGTGGATTCGAATGGAAAGCCGATGGTGGATTGCCTGGGGCGGCAATTGATCAATGGCGCGGTTTACAACCCGAACTCGACTTCAACGTGCCCGGATGGTTCGTCAGTTCGCAATCCGTTCCCGAACAACTTTATAGGCGCGCCCAGCACCTGGGATCCGGTGGCACAGGCTGTTCTCAAGTACATGCCTACACCGTCGGGGGCCACGGCGAACGCGCTGAACAACAACTATCCGAATGTGCAGCCGAACAACAAATACCAGTACTTGACGAGCATCAAAATCGATCACAACATCGGTCAGGCGTGGCACCTCTCGGGGTATTACATCGCCGAACAATCGAACAAGGACAACGCGGCTGACGGGATTAACGGCGTCGCGGCCCAGACCCGGTGGAACACAACCCCGGCCCCGCAGGTGTATCTCAATGCGGACTATACGGCCACTCCGAGGCTTGTGCTCCACGCCGGATTCGACTATACGAGCCACAATGCCGCGCAAGATTCTGCGGTGCAAAACTTCGATTTGACGAGTCTCGGGTTGAACACGTCGGCAGATATGCCCGGCGGCGCTGCCAAAACCTTTCCGATCATCCACGGACTCACAGTCAACCGCGCGGGCGTTCCTCAGTTGGGAATAAACAACGCTCCGTTCATTGACCACAACTGGCAACCCACCGGATCCGCGACCTGGGTCCACGGGCAGCATATCTTCAAATTTGGCGGCGATCTCCGTCATCAGGTCTTTGGCACACACAACGACCTATCGGCTGGAAGTTACGGCTTCGATTCTCAACAGACGTCTTTGCCGTCCACCGAAGGCAATTTCCCAAATGGTACCGGTCTAGGCGACGGCTTCGCGAGCTTCGCTCTTGGGCTATTGGCTGGCGGAAATATCGGGAACGATAACATTCAATGGTTTCACCGGGCGGAGGGTGGGATTTACGCGCAGGACACCTGGAAGCTCACACCCAAAATCACGGTGAACTACGGACTGCGCTGGGATTGGGAACAGATGCAGCACGAACAGAAAAACCGGGAAACCCAATTTAGTCCGACCGTCGCAAATCCGTCGGCTGGTGGCCTGTTGGGTGGAACCGAATACGAGGGGTACGGGACCGGGCGTTGCAACTGCATCTTCGAGAAGTTCTATCCTTGGATGATTCAGCCTCGCCTCGGCTTCAATTATCAACTGGATGCGAAAACGGTGATCCATGCCGGGGCAGGAATTTACTCCGGCCAGCAGCTCTTTATGAATGAAATCGGCTACAGCAACCAGGGATTTGGCTTCAACCAAGTGACCATTAACAGTCCTTCGTATGGCCTTCCCGCCGGCCAGTTTTCCAATGGCATACCCTACTCCGCGGCGGCTCTGACAGCCGTCAACTTCGACCCTGGCGCCTACCCCAACATAGGTCAAACCAACTCGCCCCCCAATTTTACTGTTCCAAACAACGGTCGTCCGGCACGTTTTGTGCAATTAACCATTGGCTTTGAGCGTGAGATCGCCAAGGATCTGTCGGTTGAGGCAAATTTCATCGACAACCGTGGTGTCTGGCTTGAATCCGACGGGCTGAAGGTGATCAACCAACTCCCTGTATCGGTTATTGCGCGACACGGTTTGGACGTTGCCAATCCGGCTGACCAAGCCCTTCTGCTGGAGCCGATCTCTTCTCCCGCCGTGGCAGCGAGAGGATTCACGGCGCCGTACTCCACCTTCCCGTCCGGAGCCACGTTGGCCCAGTCATTACGGCCATTCCCGCAATTTGGCAATATCGGTGACCAATATGAGCGCGATGGCAATACCTGGTACGACGCGCTTCAGGTCAAGGTCACCAAGCGGATAAGCAACGGACTGTCGGGGGGCCTCGGTTACTCCTGGTCGAAGGATCTGGGAACGGTGGATTCGCCCAACGGCCACCAGGCGACTTACACCACGGCGACATTTATACAGGATCCCACGCAGTCGCCCAAGAGCCAGAAATCCTTTTTGTCCATCGACCAACCGCAGATGCTCAACTTCTACTTCAATTACGAGATGCCGGCTTTCCGCTTTGCGCAAAGCGGCTGGAAGCGTGCCTTGTTTGCAGGCTGGACAACCGACGGAATCTTCCATTACCAGAGCGGATTCCCGATTCTGGTGCCTAACGCGCAGACGAGTTTCACCCTGAATCAGGTAACTTTTCCCTCGGGTAATAACAACAACACCGTTTTTGCGAATCGCGTTCCGGGTCAGAAGCTCTTCTTGCACGGTCTCAATAACCACAGCGGTGACCCCAGAACCGCGCTCTTTCTCAACCCCGCCGCGTGGACAAATCCCACTCCCGGGACCTACTCCACTTCCAAGCCGTACTACAACGATTATCGTGGCCCGAGATATCCCAGCGAACAGTTGGGCTTTGGCAAGGCCTTCGACATCAAGGAGGGCTTGAAATTATCGCTCCGCGCGGATTTTTTCAATGTATTTAACCGCTGGGCATATCCCAACCTGAACAATACGGGAAATTTTGCTCAGGCTTCTCAATATAACAGCGACGGGACCCTTGCCAACGGCTTCGGTTACCTCGGAAACAGCATCTCCGGCGCAGGCGGAAACTTTGCTCCGAGAAGTGGCGAGATTGTCGCGAGGATCCAGTTCTAAGCGCCAAATCAGCTGATATTCCAACAGACAGGCCAGATGAATTCATCTGGCCTGTTAACTTGTTAGCGCATGTGCTTTGTAGATGGCAGGGAGTGTCACCGGCATTCAAAGAACGGGTGAGTGCGTTGTGAAACTCGAGAACACTCATGCATTGCAAGGATTCTCACGTTGGGATAATTAACGGGAACGACGGCCTGGAGTTCAAAAAAAGAATATATTGGCTTCAATGCGCGCGGTGAAAGACAAGAGATCTAATTTGTAGAAGAGGGAAAACTGCCGCGCAGACCATTCCCGCTGAGACGACTGAATTTTCACGGGAGAAGCGAAGTTGGCAATTACGCGACGTGACTTTGTCACAGGACTGGCCGCCCTGGCCGCAGGGAATTTGAACTCGAGAGCATTGCCGGTATTGCGCACCCCCCAGGAGGGCAGTAATCAAGCTCTCAGTACCGGGCAAAAGGTATCCGCCATTGGTCAATCCGCGGATTCGCCGATTATCTTCGAGAACACAATTGAGGCGTCAAAGATACATTTTGTTTTGAAGAACAGTGTCAGCCCGCGGCGCTACTCCATAGAGACAATGACTGGCGGTGTTGCACTCTTCGACTACAACAATGATGGGTTCCTGGACATCTTCTTTACGAATGGGGCAGAAATTCCGTCTTTGAAAAAGAGCAACCCCAGTTTCTACAACAGACTCTTTCGCAACAATGGCGACGGAACCTTTACGGATGTCACCGAAAAGGCCGGTTTGGCCGGTGTCGGCTACTCAATGGGTGTAGCGGCAGGCGATTATGACAATGACGGATTTGTGGATCTGTATGTGACCGGATTTAACTGTAATCAACTCTTCCATAACAATGGCGATGGGACATTCACCAATGTGACGGAGAAAGCAGGAGTCGGCGGCATTGTTCCGGGACAGGGTAAGCCTTGGTCCGTCACAGCAGGGTGGATTGACTACAACAACGACGGATTGCTCGATCTCTTTGTCGTGAATTATCTGGACTATTCGATCTCCACAGCCCATATTTGCCAGACGGACAACGTTGTTGACTATTGCTCTCCCAATGAGTATCGCGGAACGCCGAATATCTTATATCGGAACAACGGTGACGGCACATTCACCGACGTTTCGCGGCAGTCGCATATTTCCCAATATGCAGGCAAAGGCATGGGCGTCGCTTTTGCCGATTATGATGACGATGGGTTCACCGACATCTTTGTTTCCAACGACACCTTCCCGAATTTCTTGTTGCACAACAATGGCGATGGGACATTTACAGATGTCGCACTCCTGGTAGGCGTCGCCTACAACGAAAACGGCAAGACGGTTGCAGGTATGGGGGCTGATTTCCGCGATATCGACAATGATGGCAAACCGGATATCTTTCACGCTGCGATGTTCGGTGACACCTTTCCTTTCTACCGGAATCTGGGGAATGGCCAGTTTGAAGATGTCACGGACATGACTGGTTTGGCCGCAATGACAACCCGTTTTACCGGGTGGGGAACCGGGATATTCGATTTCGATAACGACGGGAACAAAGATATTTTTGTCGCTTGCTCCGCAATTCTCGACAATGCTATGGAAGTGAATCGTAAGCCTTATCCGCTTCCCAACGGGCTCTATCGCAATCTTGGCAACATGGTGTTTAAGGATGCAAGTGGACAGGTGGGAGCGAGTTTTTCCGTTCCGGCGGCACATCGCGGGGCTGCATTCGGTGACTTAAACAACGATGGGAAGATCGATATTGTGGTCACAGTCCTCAACGGAGAGCCGCAGTTGTTCATGAATCGGTCTCCGAATCATAATCATTGGATCATTTTGAAACTCGTGGGCGTGGCCGATAATCGTGATGGATTGGGAACAAAGGTGAAGATAACGACCGCAAGTGGCGTTCAATACAATGAGGCCACGACAGCCGTCGGCTACAATTCGTCCAGCGACAAACGCATGTACTTCGGATTGGGGAACGCTACCGTTGTGGACCGAATTGAACTCGCATGGCCCACGGGTGTGAAGCAAGTGCTGACAAGTGTGCCGGCCGATCAGATCCTGACAATCATAGAAAGTGGCCGTCCCCACTCGCCGGCGTCCCCGGGGAAGCTTCTATGATCTGGCTTCTCGCACTCCAACTCGCAGTCGGTTCTGTGCAACATTACGAGAACGCAAAACAGGATTTTGCGCAACGGAACTTTACTGGGGCTGATAGCGAAGTCGATTTGGCTCTGCATGAGAGCCCGTACATGGTTCCAGCACTGGTCCTCAAGGCGCGGCTAGCTGCTTTTGCGCATCGTCCGGATGTAGAAAAGAAGTGCCTGATCACGGCCATTACGGCCGACCCAACATCCGAAGAGGCGCAATTTTTCCTCGGGGTGTTTTACTACACGCAGAACGATTTCAAATTGGCAATTTCACCTCTTCAGACAGCCCAAACGCTCTCTCCTAAAAGTCCCCTGCCCGTGTTCTATCTTGCAATGACCGAGGAATCTCTGGGAGATGAGACCAAAGCGTTGGAGCTCTACCAGCAGGCAGAAAATCTCTCTTCGCAGAAATCGCCGCAAAGTGCATCGATCCTCGTTGCACACGGGAGGTTCCTGCTTTCACTGGGACGGAGTGAGGACAGTATTGAGAAAGAGCGACGGGCCATTGAGGCGGACCCGGAGTCCCGCGATGCGCACTATGAATTGGCCAAGGGATTAGACCATGAAGGAGATTTCAAGAATGCCGCGCTCGAAGGAGAACGAGCCCTGACTCTGCCCGAACTCGGTACCAGCGATGCTCAGATTCATTTTCTCCTGGCAACTCTCTATCGGAAGTTGGATCAACCTGATTTGGCGAAGGCCCATTTGGAGAAATTCCAAGCGGCTCCGCAGACAGCGCGCAGGTGAGTGTGCCTCGTCAATCTGGGAGAAGCAAACCCAGCACTAGGTAAGTGACCGCGTGATTTCGCGCTTTGAGTTCATGCTTTCCCAGGTCCCAAAATCGGGATCTCCACCCCACGAACGAAGACCTGTTCGTGGGGCCCGGGACCTGGGGCACCCATAGCTGGTACAACAACGAACGGTCAGAGACCTAGGAGCGTACGGGCTTCTCGTTGGGCTCCTCAACCTTCACGATCCGATCTATGGCGGGATGTTCGAGCCGCTGCACAATTCCGCTTGGCCAGCGAATCTCCACGTGGTCGATCGTTATCTCGGTGCCAAGGCCAAAGTGCGCGCGCCGATCGCTCGACGACATGAACCCGACACTGGTGGTCACGTGGTTATAGAGCATCCTGCCGGAGGCGGTGGTCACCTTGATGGTGGCGCCGATCCCGTCGCGATTGCTCTTGTGTCCGCGCAGGTCGAACATGATCCAGTGATTCTTGACCAGGGCATTATTCATCAGTATGCGGGGCTTTGCCCCAAGCGAAGTCACCACCAGATCCATGAAGCCGTCATTGTTCAAATCGACAAACGCCGATCCGCGCTGGTAGCCGGCAAAGGCGAAATCCGGTCCCATCTTTTCTGTGACATCGATAAAGATCTTGCCGCCTTGATTCTCGAACATGGTGTCATGCTGCCTGGAAGACTCGGTCAGGTCGTCCACGTCTCCATTTGCCGAATACACGTCCTTCCAGCCGTCATTGTTGTAGTCGATGAACCCGATGCTCCACCCCGACAGGTTTCGGGTCAGCGGGCCAAGCTTGGTGGACCAGGTTGCTTCTCTGAATGACCTTCCGCCTTCGTTCTTGAGAATGCCGAAGATCTGGCCGGCCAGGTCGTTGTAGATAATGTCGACCCATCCGTCGTTGTCGAAATCTTTGGCGTCCGAGCCCATGCCCGATACGAAGTCGCCCTCATCGTTGTAGGCCACGCCATATTCGAGGCCGCTCTCCTTGAATGTTCCATTGCCCTGATTGACAAACAGAAAATTGGGTTCGGTGTCGTTGGCGATGAAGATGTCCATCAACCCGTCGCCGGTGAAGTCCGCGATCGAGACACCCATCCCCTTGCCTAGAGCCTTTCCGATGGCGCTTGCTTCGGTGACGTCTTCAAAGCGGCCATCGCCAAGATTGCGATAGAGCCTCGACTCGATGCTTTTATAGATTGTCGGGCTGCAATACTGCTCGCGCGTGGTGTCCTTGAAGCATTGCTTGTCGGTCTGCGGAGTCCAGGTGGTGTAATTGGTGACGATCAGGTCCAGGAGCCCGTCGTTGTTGTAGTCGAACCAGGCCGCTCCTACACTCAGCACGTTCTCCGGTTTGTGTTCGAGTCCCGAACTGGCGGTCACATCGGTAAATGTGCCGTCGCCATTGTTATGGTAGAGAGCATTCCTACCCGCATTGCAGATGAAGAGATCTTCGTGGCCGTCGTTGTCGTAGTCTGCAACAGCAACACCGAAACAGTAGCCGAGGCCGGCTCCGGTCAGGCCAGCCTTGGTGGTCACATCCTCAAACGTTCCATCGCCATTGTTGTGCAGCAGGCAGTTGTAATAGGCGGGCGAGGTCTTCTCCAATTCCGGCAGCTTGGCGCCGTTGGTAAAGAACAGGTCCATTAGTCCGTCGTTGTTATAGTCAATAGCCGCAACCCCGCCGCACATCGGCTGCGGAAAATACTTTCTGCCCGTGAAGTTGTTGTTGGTCCGGTAGGCAAACTGCGATCGACTGGCGACATCGGTGAACCAGCAGGAGCCAGCCTTTAACGGATCCTGATCCAGCGTTCGGCCATCGGGCTGCGGAGGGGTGTTGGGCGATGGCACCGGGGCAGAAGTCGAGCGCTTGGCGGCCTCGGACAGACCGGCCTCGGCGGGCAGGCTGAGAGGAAAGGCCTGCCGGACGGCCACGCTGGATAGGCAGGCCGCTATCGAGGCCAAGAAACTTCGGCGCCTCATATCTTTCATTTCATTCCTGGCTGGCGCATCCTGCGCCAAGAAAGGCACGCAGACCGGCTTCCCTAGAATACCAATCAAAGCGGGAAGAGAGCGGAAAGCTAAACTCTGGTTCAGAACTAAATCTGAATTCTAAAGGCGCAATCACGCTGTACCTACTGTTAATCTCGGGGCGGTTTATTAAGACTCTTATATGCACCATGATAGGAGGAAGGTTAGGCGTCTCCTAACCTTGTAAGGCATCTCAAAATTCCGATAGGGTTGGGGTAGCTTAAGACAGGCATTCGACGCAGTCTGCCGCCAGGAGATCAACCGAATACGAACGTGGGAGCCACAGTTCTGCGGGCACCACATTCATCAGCAATCCGGTCAACGCAGTTGAGCAATTCGACAACCAGGAAACACGTGTCATCGGCATCGGTGCGGATGATTGCAATCGCGCAGTTCTTGTGGAACAGAGCGCGGAGTATGGATTGCTGATTACAAACGCGGAGTTCACTTCATTTCACGGCGAGGATCCGACCATGGTGGAAGTGCGCGCAACGAATCGGGGTGTCATTCGCATCAACAACAGCGCCTTCTGGGGCCCGTGCAATCAAATCGCCAACATCGGTGGCACCGGCACGGTTGGCTTCAGTGATTGCACGTTCGTGCAGTGGGGAGCCGCCGACGCGGAGCGAGCCGCAATCGGGGCTATTGGGGGCCGTGTTCTGATCCGCGGCTGCGAATTCCGTGAGAAGAAACCGCACATCTCTTTGGATGATGCAGTCGATTGTGCAGTGGTCACGGGAAACCTATTTGCCGGACCTGCGCGCATCCAATACACTCCGCGCGAAGCCATTCAGATCGGACTGAATGCGGCTTCTACATAGTGAAATATCAATCAATCCAACTCAGAGTAGGCTGCGGTGGTCAGGAAGTCCTGGAATTCGCCGGTCGAGAAAGAAGTGAGCAGTTCAGCCGCACGTTGGAACTTTGAGGACTCAAATCGCTGCGTGCCTAGATTGTGCTTTGTTCGATTCAGAATATCTGTGACCGCACTCTTCAACGTGTGACAATCGATTCTTCGACCGTTATTGAGGCGTGCGCCATAGCGAACCCATTGCCAGAGTTGCGCCCGCGAAATCTCAGCCGTGGCGGCGTCCTCCATCAGGTTATAGATGGGAACGCAACCGTTGCCGCGCAGCCACGACTCGATGTACTGCAAGGCAACGTCGACATTGCGCACGAACCCCTCTTCAGTTAACGGGCCGCGCGGAATGTCGACAAGATCGTTCTCACTTACGGTCGACGTGTGCATCGCGGGCGGCTGAATTTGATTGGGGCTTTTCATGTATTCATCGAAGATCGCCTTTGCAACGGGCACCAGACCGGGGTGAGCGACCCAGGTTCCGTCGTGGCCAGCGCGCACTTCACGCAATTTGTCCTGGCGGACACGCTCCATCGCCTCCTCGTTCGCCTTAGGGTTGTCGCGGATAGGGACCTGGGCCGCCATGCCGCCCATGGCATGAATGCCACGCTTGTGGCATGTGTGGATCAGCAGATTCACGTAGGAACGAAGGAATGGCTGTCCCATGGTGATGGCGCTGCGTTCCGGCAGCGCATATTTCTGCTGATTTCTGAACATCTTGATGAAGCTAAAAATGTAATCCCAGCGGCCGCAGTTGAGGCCGGCGGAGTGGTCGCGCAGTTCGTAGAGAATCTCGTCCATCTCAAAAGCCGCGGAGATGGTTTCGATCAGTACCGTTGCGCGAATCGTTCCTTTCGGAATACCGACATATTCCTGAGCAAACAGAAAGACGTCGTTCCAAAGGCGCGCCTCATGGTAGCTCTGCATTTTGGGCAAGTAGAAGTAAGGAGCGGTGTTGCGTTCGAGCAGCGTGCGGAAATTATGAAAGAAATACAACCCGAAATCAAAAAGCGACGCCGAAATCGGAGAGCCGTCGACGGGAAAATGCTTCTCCACCATGTGCCATCCGCGGGGTCGAGCAAAGAGTACCGCAGGCTTCTCTCCCAATTGGTACAGCTTGCCTTCAGGAGAGCGATACTCGATGGTCCGAAGGTCGGCATCGCGCAAGTTTCGCTGGCCCTCAAGACAATTGCTCCAAGTTGGCGCGTTGGCGTCTTCAAAGTCGGCCATAAAGACGTTCGCACCTGAATTCAGGGCGTTGATGACCATCTTTCTTTCCGCCGGACCGGTGATTTCGACGCGCCTGTCGACGAGGTCCTGTGGGATTGGAGCGACAGTCCACTTCGCCTCGCGAATGTGATACGTCTCTCCGGGGAAGTGGGGCAACTTGCCCTGATCATATTGGCGCTGACGTTGCCTGCGTTCGCACAGGAGATCGATTCTCCGCGACTCGAATTGTCGATTCAGGGAATGCAGGAATTCGACCGCTTTCGGCGTGAGTATTTCTCTCTCGGCGCTGGGGCTCGAAGCGACGCTCTCGTATAGCTGAACTGTTGCGCTCATTGAATGTCTATCCTTTCAAGTTGTAATTTGTCTTGGTTGCGCGGGGGCTTCTTTCTCAATCGCCCGATACCGGTATCACGCTGTCGGAATCGACTTCGACTGTCTCCGCCTCGCCGAACTGCTCTTCCTCGGTGGATCCGGGAAGGGCACAGATCGATGTCTGGCCCGATGCAATGATGTTGGCGACGTCGTCGAAATAGCCGGTGCCGACAAACTTCTGATGTTTCACCGCGCCATAGCCGAACTTTTCAGCCAATTCGAATTCGCGTTCCTGCAACTTCGAATAGGCCGACATTCCCGAGTGCACATATTCATCTGCTAGTTCGAAGGCCGAGAGATTGAGCGCATGAAAGCCTGCCAGAGTCACGAACTGGAAGCGGTAGCCCATGGCGGCGAGATCGCTCTGAAACTGAGAGATCTGCCACTGGTTCAACTTGGCCGTCCAATGGAACGAGGGGGAGCAATTGTAGGCTAGAAGCTTTCCTGGGTACTGAGCATGAATCGCATCCGCGATTTGCTGTGCCTCTTTCAGGTTTGGCTCGGAGGTTTCGCACCACAGCATGTCTGCGAAGGGGGCATACGCAAGTCCCCGGGCGATGGCAGCATCGATTCCGCCGCGAAAGGCATAGAATCCCTCGATGGTCCGCTCGCCTGAAAGGAATGGTGCGTCCGCCAGATCGGAGTCGCCGGTGATGAGTTGGGCAGCATTCGCGTCGGTTCTCGCAATCAGGATGGTAGGTACGTCCAGAACATCCGCGGCGAGGCGTGCCGCGATGAGCTTCTGGATCGCTTCCCGGGTGGACACCAGCACCTTGCCGCCCATGTGCCCGCACTTTTTCGCAGAGGACAACTGATCTTCAAAGTGAACGGCTGCGGCGCCGGCTTCGATCATGCCCTTCATGAGTTCAAACGCATTGAGAACTCCGCCGAAACCGGCTTCGGCATCAGCAACGATCGGGAGCATCCAATCAAGTGAGTCATGACCATCTGCATGCGCAATCTGGTCTGCGCGCATCAGTGCGTTGTTGATAGAACGCACCACTTGAGGGACACTATTGGCAGGGTAGAGGCTTTGGTCGGGATACATTTGACCGCCAAGGTTTGCGTCTGCCGCGACCTGCCATCCGCTCAGATAAATGGCTTTGAGGCCGGCCTTGGCCATCTCAACGGCCTGGTTTCCTGTTAGTGCGCCAAGGGCAGGAATGTATTTTTCTCTATGGAGGAGGCGCCAGAACTTCTCTGCTCCTGCCCGGGCCAGTGAGTATTCGACGTGGACGGTTCCTCGAAGACGCTGAACATCTGCGGATTCGTATGTACGCGTTATTCCATCCCAGCGGGATGAATCCCAACCGGACTCTGTAGATATGCTCTTGCCCATCTCGTTCTCCTTCGGTGCAGGTGCGTTAGCAGGCTGCCCGATATGTGTGAGTAAAGCCCCACGAGAGATATGGCACAAGAGGCGCTAGTCCGATTCGGGCGAGAGGACGAGGACGCCCAGTCGGGGACAATCCGGAGCCAGTTATGAGTTGTAGTTCGCTATGAAACAGCAACTTATGGGGTGAAGGGGCGTTCAGAAGCCTGAAAATCCATCGGCTGCCGGGCATTTTAACCACCCTATCTCGACCGAAGCGGATTGCGAATCAGTGGCGATTAGGCAGTTCGGGAAAGAACTGAGCCGGAAGCTCAATCTCCGGGGGCGTATCCAAAGGTACGGCGATGCTGGATCGAGAGGAATGGTCGAGGAGGCACTCGTATGTTGGGCCAGCTGGTGCCTGTCTATCTCTGCAAAGGAAGTGCGAACGCTGGGTTTCTGGACAAATACATTTCTTCACCGGAGCACCAGCTAGGGAATCTCTGATTAAGTTCGAATGGGCGACCCACATTCCTTCAGGGGCTTCTATGAGACGGCTGGTTGAGTCAAGGTGTTTTTGCTTTTTCATTCATTGGCGTTTTTGCTTTTGCGGTTGCAATTGTCTTTGGAATTCATCTCGGGCTTCTATGCGCACTCGAATTGAGCCGCTGTGGGCTCGGTGCCTGTTGGGACCCGATGGTGATGAATTGGGGCTGCTATCTAAAGCACGGCCTGTGACGGCCAAGCCACTGAACGCAGTCACCCGGACGCGAGATTGTTTTGCCTTGACCACCTGTTGCTAAACCTGTTTGCCTTCCTTGGCGTTTCGGATCGAGCTTTGCTTCAGGCTACGGTTGCAGTCGTTGCCGGTTGTGGAAAGGATTGGAATCTTTCGCCGCTGCGCCACATACTGTGCAGCATCACCGCGAGTTTGCGGGCCACGGCCACGATGGCGCGTTTTTTACCTCGTTTGCCTCCGCTGGCAGCCAGCCTCAAGCCCCAGCGGCGCAGTGCCGAGTCAGGACCGAAGCGGCCCAAGATGTATTGCGCCGACTGCACCAGCAGACTGCGCAGGTAACTGTCACCGGTCTTGGAGATACGCTTCTGCGGGTCCGAGTCGCCCGACTGGCTTTGCCCGGGACGCAGGCCCAGAAACGCGCCCGCAGAGCGGTTACTGGCCGCATCCGGCCGATCCAGAGTGAGCACATAGGCGGCCGCAACCAGCGGCCCTACTCCCGGCGCGGTGCGCAGGACTCCGATCTCCGGATACTTGGCTGCCAGCCTTTCGATCTGCCGATCCATAGCGCCGATCTGGACGTTGAGCAGGGCGATCTGCTTGAGCAGCGGGAGGGCTACTGCCGCCAGAGCAGGTGGAATCGATGGCCGCACGCGGACGGGGAGCGATTCGGTGGAACAGGCCGGCAAGCGACCGCCGGAGCTCTTGACCAGGCCGCGCAGCGCGTTGACGATCATGGTCCGCGCACGCACCAGCGTGGCACGCGCCTGGATCAGGTTCAGGTCTTGCTGCCGCTCCAGGCTGCGGTGCTGGACCGGCGAGAGCAGCTTGGGATCGTGGGCCGCAAACCGGGCCAACAGTTCGGCGTCGTTGCGGTCGTTCTTTGATTCGCTGGCGGTGATAGCGGAAATCTTGCGCGCGTTGGCTACGATCAGTTGGTGGCCCAAGGTCTCGAGCAGCCGGCTGACCCAGGGCGAATGTGTGCCGCACTCCAACGCGATCCGCTGGCGTGGCTCGCCCTCGAAATGCCGCCGAAAGGCGGTCTCGGTGCTCTGAATGCGCCCTTCCTCGACCACCTCGCCCATATCGTTCAACAAACAGTAATGGCTGTACCGGTCGCCAATATCCAAACCCACGGTCATCGATGGCTTGTCCTTCGCGATTTCCATTTGCAGTAACACTTTGTTAACCTTCTTCATCGGCTGGTCTCCTCTAGCACCTCGAGTGCGCTGCGGTCAGCTTAGCTGCTCCGCGAGACCAGCCGTCTCATCCCATCTAAAGCCCGCGCTCTTTTTGCTGAGTTTGCGGCACGACTAAAGTCGTGCCCTTTCAAAACAGCGGCTTGTTCAGAGGTTCCCTAGTGTTGCGTCCCTGAAGTTCATTGCATAAGTTGAAGCTCCGACCTGCAGGCTCCCATTCGACTACGGTCGCTTTGCTCCCTTCGCTCAGGGCAGACTTTCGACTCGCTTCGCTCGCTTGACGGCCTTATTTTTGGCTGCTCTGGATGACAGAGTGTTTTCGATGCGAACTTTCGGGACAGGGCACAGGGTCCGCAGAATTGCGGGCGGATGGCTTCGCTGGCGTGTGAAGGTCGCTTCCCCGATCCGATTCGGTCTGACGAAGATGAGCCAACAAGGCAAAGTTTGCAGTGGGCCGAGTGATGGCATTGCACGACTTAAATGGCTGTGATAGCCGTCACTGTCGGGAATTCTTAGGTAATGCTTTTATCAATTCCTCGGGATTGATCCAGGCCCCCAATAGTTTCCTTCTTGTTGATCTCGCCCGAGACAAATTCCTTCCTGGAGGTGAGCATGCAGGCTCATCCTGTATCGGGCCCTATGGGTCGGTCTCAGGCGGAAGACAAAGTTCGCCTGGCTTGGTTTAACTCAGACCTGGAGTGCAGCCTTGGCCGCTGGGTCATGACTCACTCGTTCGTCGAAAAAGAAGATCCTGAACTGTCTGGTTATGTGTTTGACGATTCTTTGCTTCTTGTCTCTTTCGTTGAGGACAAGGGCAACAGGACAAGCTAGAAAATAGCGTCCCGCTTCGGTTATCAACACTTGTTGGACTTAATTCTTGCAATTGCCTTGTTGTGAATATCAAACTCTATGCATGAGGCAGGTTCCTGAGGAGCCTGCGAGGGTATCTCTGAATCCGCGACTCGGTTGGAGTCAAGCTTTTCGGAATAATGCATCAATTATGCTGCATGGCAGCATCACGACTGTTTGCCAAAGAGGTGAGAGATATGGAATCTGCTTTGTTGGAAAATCTTCCCGAGACCGTATCGGAAATGCCATTTACGCTGCAAGGCAAGACGGCGATCGTTACCGGCGCCGGCCGGGGAATTGGCAGGGCAATCGCCAAACGCCTGGTTTCGGCAGGCGCATGCGTCATGGTCAATGATCTGGATGAAAAAGTGCTCCTGGAATCGGAGACACACCTGGCACATCCGAAGCGCGTTCGCCATTTCACCGGCGACCTCACTGCACCGGAGATCCCGGAAGCAATTGTCCGGGCGACGCTGGAGCAGTTTGGCTCCATCGACATCATCGTGAACAACGCCGGTTATAGCTGGGACAGCGTCATTCAGAAGACTACGGATGAGCAGTTCAGGGCCATGCTGGAAATCCACATCGTAACTCCGTTCCGGCTCCTCCGCGCTGCCTCCACTTACATCCGCGAAACCGCCAAAAAGGAAATCGCGGCTTCCCACCGGGTGATGCGTAAAGTGGTCAACATAACCTCCATCGCCGCTACAGACGGCAACGCGGGCCAGTCAGGCTATTCATCCGGAAAAGCCGGTGTGATCGGTTTGACCAGGACATTGGCAAAGGAGTGGGGCCGCTACAACGTCAACGTGAATGCGGTGGGATTCGGGCTGATTGAAACACGCATGGTGCAACCACTCGATGATGCCGCGACGAAGTTGGAAATGCACGGCCATGAGATCCGTCTTGGAGTCCAAGCCAGCATGTTGGAATCGGTAAAGAGCGCTTGCCCCCTGGGACGTCTTGGCACACCGGAAGACGCTGCGGGCGCGGTACTCTTCTTCTGCTCGCCGCTCTCAGACTATGTCACCGGTGAAGTATTGATCTGCGGCGGAGGGTTCCACTTCTAGCTGGCCCGCCAATAACTCCAATTCATTTGACTGTTCAGGGTCGGAATTTCCCCTGGCTTGATTTTTGGTCCGTATACCCGGGAGGCGGCGAGGCGAAGGCCTGACGCAAGCGGCATATGGAAAGGTTTAGAGCCCATGACAAATCGAGAAGTTGTAGTTCTGAGTGCCGTCCGGACTGCGATTGGAAAATTCGGAGGGGCTCTCAAGGATATTCCTCCCACCAAACTTGCTGCAGACGTTGTACGCGAAAGCGTGCAGCGTTCGGGACTTTCTCCAGCCGACATCGGCAATGTTGTATTTGGAAATGTAATCCATACCGAAGCAAAGGACATGTATCTCTCACGCGTCGCAGCGGTACTGGGCGGACTGCTCAATGAGACCCCGGCTCTCACGCTGAATCGTATCTGTGGCAGTGGACTTCAGGCGATTATCGCGGCTGCGGGGATGATCGTACACGGAGACTCCGACGCGGCCATCGGTGGCGGCGCCGAGTCAATGAGCAGGGCTCCCTACTGGCTGGATTCTGTCCGCTGGGGAGCGCGGATGAACAATGTGTCGGCGGTTGACGTTCTAGTGGGTGCGCTGACTGACCCTTTCGATGAAATCCATATGGGAATGACCGCGGAAAACGTGGCTCGCCGGTGGGGCATCAGTCGCGAAGACCAGGATGAGTTGGCGGTAGAAAGCCATCGCCGTGCGATATGCGCAATCAAGACAGGTAAATTCAAGAGCCAGATCGTTCCTGTTGAACTCAAAACCAAGAAAGGCACCACCTACTTCGACACAGACGAATCGCCGCGGGAGGATGCGACGCTTGAAAACCTCGCCAAGCTCAAGCCGGTATTCGATGAAAACGGCACGGTTACGGCGGGCAACGCGTCCAGCCTCAATGACGGAGCGGCCGCAGTGGTACTGATGGAGCGACATGCGGCGGAGGAGCGTGGGCTTAAGCCGATAGCGAAGCTGATTGACTATGCCGTGACCGGCGTAGAGCCTGGGGTGATGGGAATTGGGCCGATATCGGCTGTGAGAAAGCTGTACGAACGCACCGGACTCACCACGGAGCAGATCGACGTATTCGAGGCGAATGAAGCTTTCGCGGCCCAGGTACTTGCTGTTCGACGCGAATTGGAACTTCCGCCAGAAAAGACTAACCCGAACGGAAGCGGCATTTCTCTCGGCCATCCGCTAGGGGCAACGGGTGCAATCGTGACCGTGAAGGCACTTTACGAACTGCACCGAATTGGCGGACGCTATGCGCTGGTGACGATGTGCATTGGCGGAGGGCAAGGTATTGCAGCCATCTTTGAATCCATGAATTGATAGGGAGATTTGCCAGAGCAGACAGATGTCTTAAGGCAAATCGTGATGCGGGCGGAGACTGCAGAGCTGCCGTATTCCGGTCTGCGCATTCATCATCGGCCGACGGTCCCAAATGAACGGACGCGTTCGCATGGGACTGCCGGCCCGGTAGTCGCTTATGCCCGTGTTGGCTATTGAGAGCGGGGGCCAAGCCACCCGTCAATATGTGGCCAGGTTAGTTTGTGCGCACTGCTTCCGGCCATGATGCCGATGTGGCCTCCCGCAACACGAAAGATTTCCTTGTCGATGCTTCCAATTTTGGGGAGGATTGCCTCTGACTGGCACGGCGGTGTGATGTGGTCGCCCTCCGCGATGACAGTGAGGAGATTGGCACGCAACCGACTCAAATCAACCCGCTGGCCACGGATCATCAACTCGCCCTTCATCAGACGATCATTGCGAAACAGGTCCACGATGAGCTGGCGGAACGCGCCCCCGGCCAGTGGGATGTTATCTGTAACCCAGGTATTCATGGCGTGCCACGCTTCCACGACCATGGGGTTATCCAGAACGATCCCAGAGCTTGCAGTAGTTGGTGATGTAATTCTCCACCGGCTTGAGGGCTTTGGCGCCGTAGTCGATCATTTCGCCCGGCATATTGCCAAAAGCGGCGAGGATCTTCTCGACGTCGAAATACTTCTCGTCCGTCCAGCGGGCAAAGGTGAGTCCCTGGCGATTGGAGAAGTCCAGCGGTGCCGTCAACAAGAGCAGATTGCGCAGGCCATCGTCAGGACGCAGGGCTGCGTAAATCGTGGTAAGAATGGCGCCAATGCACCATCCAGCATGCTGAACTCCTGCACGCCCGAGAGTGCCTTGACCTTGCGAATCGCTCGCGGCATGTATTCGAGTGTGTAGTCGTCGAATTTCAGGTGCCGGTCTTCAAACCCCGGCGCACCCCAGTCCAGCAGATAGACGTCGTAGCCTTGGTTGACCATGAACTTGACGAAGCTGTGACCCGGGCGGAGATCGAGGATGTAGGGCCGGTTCATCAATGCGAAAATGAGGAGTAAAGGAATCGGATGTCATTTTTCAGGCGGAACGACGGGAACATAGCGATAGAGCTTTGCCTTGTTCAGCGTCCAAACCAGGTGTTTGGGCGTTTGCGCAATCGCAGCTTTCGTGGTCATTAACCTGTTGACCGTTCTAAGCCGTTCCTCCATACTCGCCGATTGATCTTGGAAAACCGCAGCTTGGGCCATGTCTATCTCTCGCTTTTCCTGGCGCTCTGTCTGCGCGTAGATTTCTGTGCTCCGGCGCCGCTACGCTTTGGGGAGGCTCCGGTCTTCGCAGGCTCGACTGGCGGACTTGCGGCGGCTGGTCTCGCTTCAACAATCAGTTTTGCAATCTGATCCAGCTTGGCATCAACGTCATCCAGTCGCATTTCCATATTCGTGAAACGCTCTGCCAGGACAGCCACCTCTTGCCGCGAAGGCAACGATAACTGTTGAAGGGTCATAACCATCCACTTCTCTAGACCCTCGCGGAACGGCGCTGACGCTGTAAGATAGCTGTCCAACATGGCTCCATTGGCCTGGGCATAGCCTTCAGTGTTGACCGCATCGACCATCACTTTGGCCATGGAGTCAAGATATGCATCGCGCATTCCACGGAGCGGCTCAAAAGGATCAGTTGGCTTTGCACGCTCTTCTTTGACTTCGCCCACGATTGGGTCTCCTTTCAGGAGTCGTAAGAAGCATACACCTGCTTTGGCGGCGCGAAACTCGAATTCCGATTCCGTTCATCCTTGGAGCCGTATGCGCCGCCAGATTAGGTACTACTCTTTCGTTGGCTCCCCGATGCCTCAATGGACTGCATTGAACGGCTTGGCAGCGATGTCCAGGAACTCCAATTGGGATGCAATCAAGGTATCCACTCCGCGCTGGAACGAGTCGGCTGCCGCTGCGGCTGGCGTGCCGGCGAAACCGGACACCCGCTTTGCGTTTTCGATCACGGTCTTGGTCTGTGCAGAGCCGAGTTCGAGCGCCTTCTTCTGGGTCGTGACCGAGCGGTCTACCATCTCCTTCACAATCGCCACAGCGCTTTCAGTCGCGTTGGCCACCGAAGATGTGCCGTTCTTGACCAAGCCCGCCATCGCTTGGCTGTGTTCTACGACCAGGTCAATTGCGTTCTTCCTCGCGTCGGCATACTGCTCAAATGCACTGGTCGCCCAGTCGAGAAGTACAGGAGCCGGCGCATAGGGGACCGCACTGGCGAACTTCTTCCAGGTGTCAATCAGTTCGGTATTATGCTTCACGGCAAGATCGATGCCATTCTTCTGAACCTCGGCCAGACGCTCTACGCCCATGACGTACAACGTAACGGCGGATTCCAGGGCGTCCGTTTTTTCTGTTGCATCGGCAGCGATCGGCTCACTTTTTGTTTTCTTCGTCGCGTTCATTTTGATTCCTCCATACCCTCGTGCTGCATTTAATGCTGCGTTGCAGCACGATTCAATGCTACGCCATAGTCGAATCCTGTCAAGGGATAAAATTGGAGAACGATGGCTCAGAAGACCGTGGTGATCAAGAAGTATGAGAACCGTCGCCTCTATGACACCACCAATAGCCGCTACGTGAACCTTGACGAGGTGGCGCAGATGTTGCGGCAGGGAAATGACCTGCAAGTGATCGATGCTGCTTCAGGCGAAGACATCACGCGACTAATTCTGACTCAGATTATTGTCGAAGGCGCCAAGACCCCGGAGTCCAGTCTTCCTCTCGATCTGCTGCGCCAGATGGTCGTGACGTCTGGGCAAGCAGGCCAGGAAAGTGCGTTGAAGTATATGAAGGCGATGGCCCGTATGTATCAAAATAGCTATCGCGCAATGCCCAGCCCGTTGAATCCGTTTGAGTTCATGCAGAATCTACGTGTAAATCAAGAGACCCCGGATGATAAGAGACCTCCCTCTGCTCCAGAGACTCCGCGGAAAGCTCGCGGAAACGACGGGAAACAATCTGACATTAACGAGGTGAAAGAGTCGAAGGAACGACTTGCAGAACTCGAAAGGCACGTCTCCACGCTCGCCCCTCCAAAGTTAAAGAGAAAACGGAAATAAGCAGCCTTAGCCTTTTTGTATCGCGGGGCATCACGGCGAGAAAATCACTATCCAGCTAATTAGTTCGGACGGCGCAGGCTGCGACGAAATGCATTGCTTCTTCGTTTCGCACCTCTCTCTAAGGCGAACTCGATGATTTGCCGATCGCCTTCAGCAGCGCCTCAAGTCGCTCGACTTCGCGCCGTCGGAGTCTTGCAACACCTGCCCATTGTTGTATCCCCTCGCTATCGGCAGACGATTTCGGAGACATTTCCATCCACCTCGCCTCGTTCTCGCGAGCCGCCCGGAGGGCGGACTGAAGCGCGTCGTCGTTTCTTTCCAAGGGCATCGTCATCAGGTATCTTCCACATTGCAAAGTCTACGGGCCGGGACAGATGAAGTTACCAGGCCGGCCCCCACATCTCCAGCGAATTCAATGCGTGGCTGGGTCGATAAAGCCGTTGACCAGAGGCGGCAACTTATCGGCCCACAACGTAACCTGGGGAAGCGATCGTGAATCACTGTACTCTCTTTGTGCCGGAACGGCTGTTCAGTACCAGAAAATTGAACCGGAATTCGAGCCTGTCCTGGCTGTTGAAATGAGTCGAAACCAACTTTCCAGACTGTCCATACTTACGGAGAGCGCTCTCCATTCCGGTGAGATGAGTCTTGCAAAACCTGACATACATCCTCAATGACAGTCATCCCCGCCATTTTGACCAGGCTGCGATGGTCTGTCAACGCACCACTCGCTACATCAACGCAACCGCCGTATCCCAAGCTCATAACCCCACGGTGAAACCGTCCTTACACGAAGAACAACGCCATCTGATCTGACCTCTGTCATTCCATTGCTGAACCAAGTGAATTGCGATAGAGTGCTTTTCCCAGCAAAGGGGACAAAAGGGGATTTCCTCGCCGTCTTGGAATAGAGTGGCTCCTTAAGACCATCTTTTCCCGAAGCCAAAACTTCTCTTTGAGTTCGTTGTTCTCGGCGTGGAGCTTTCGGTTCTCCTCGACGAGATCCATGGTTCCAGAATTCAGCTCAAGAACTCGACCGTACAGTTCGATGTTCTTAATCTCGTGGACTGCATTGGCGACTTCCTTTGCGTTATCAAGGATTCCCATGCGGATAATTGTCGCCCTGCGTTTGGGAATGTGTGGGTGGAAACCTCCACTCCCACCGCAACCGTTGCTCCGCTGTCGCCCTGAAGGCGAGAGAAGGTGGCGTGATCTCATCAGCCTTGCATGATAGCTTACAATTTTCGGCAGCTGCGGTGCTGTTGTCGGCTAAGACTGAACTGATGGCCGTTTTGACGAAGTGGTAAGAATGAGGTTTCTCAGATGGTCTAAATGGAGTAAATCTGTGAGTAGTACTGCCGTGATCGAGCGACGCCTCAGATATTCGCCATCCTCATTTATTTGTGGGCCGCGCTTTTGGAGGACACAAGCCTCTTTTTGATAGCTTGGCTTCTGCCCGACGTCTGGTTCCACTACTTACACGGTGTCGCTCCTGTAAGTCTGGACATTGCATTCCTGCGCCGGTCAGCAGGGCAATGGGCGGCGTTCGCACTCGCTCAAGGCATTACGTTGTGGTGCTGGAAGAAAGAACCACTCTGGCTTGTCATTGTTGCTGGAGTGCGTTTTTCCGACTTGTTCACTGACATATCGTACGTTCTGGCCGTACCGTCGCTGACAACTCTCGGCTGGGTCTGCCTGCTCCCTCCGCCGCTACTAAACCTCATCGGGGTGGTGATCATGCTCCACGGCTATAAGGTAATTGTGGGCCGAGGAGCGTCTTGACGTGGTGCTGGACGAGGAGGTTTCTCGGGTAGTTTTAAGGGTGGCCGTGGTCGGCAGGGTGATCCTGGTTGCAGCATCCAAGTTGTGGCCAACAGGCGAAGAGCGACTGCACACTATGCAGCGGGGGGGTGAAAGATTCGATTCGCGATCCTAGACGTCGGCCTACACCACGGTGCCGTTGAAACCGAATATTGGCATCTCTTCGACCCCCTATCCCCCTTCGACGCGGGTCACCAACCTGGTCGCCAAGGGTAGTCCTGGAAACGGTCAGTCAAATTCGGAGGAACATTATGGGACAAGACAAAATCGAAATGTTCGATGAAGCAAGTCTCGCAGGCGATGAAGGAGTATGGACAATCATAGGAACTCGCACCGAGGAGCCAAAATACCAGGTTCAACTCGGGAAAGATGCTGCCACCATGAAATACGCCAGAAGTGAAAGCCTACTGCTGGTTAGAAAGGCCGAGACGCCTGCAACGGAGGCCGGTTTTTACCCTGACCGTAGCATCATGGGCTGATGGAGTGCGGCTGACTGACGAATAGAGAGTGCTTGCTTACGGTTCCGGGCAGAACTGTGCAAATCCATCGAGATCATAGTAGCGGACACCGTGATTCTCGTGGCAAGAAATGTCCCGCAGTTTAGGCCAGTATTCTCGCGCCCCTGCGAGAGCGATTGCATCGAGGCCCACAGGTTTTTCTACTGATTGGAGCACATGGATTCCTTGGCGAAGTGCCTCCATCAGATAACGGGCGTGTTGGGCGGGTGTCCAGTCAAAAGCAAAACTTCCATCTTGCTTTACAAGAATGTCTGGGAGGCTGCGACTATCTTCCGGGAGTTGTTTAGCTCTTCGAAAACCTGCATCTTCTGTGATGTGGCTAGTAATCGCTTCTTCAATGTTGCTCGCAACTGTATCGCCTTTGAGCAATACAGCGGTTACTGATTCGTTCGTCGTCTTTTGCCCGTATCCACTGGCGAGAAAGACCATGATGAAGACGGACGAGAAAACAATTCGTTTCATCCCGGCACTTTGCATGGGGCGTCCTTGTCTGTCTCTGGCCCAGTGCCTGCCTCTTCCGCATCGTCCGCACATGGAGCCAGATCGATTTTAGTTGCTCTTGAAGGAATTCGGGGCTAACATTCCGGCCACATCCCCGGAGGTTAAAAATGGCATACGTCACACCCACGGTCTGGCCAAAGGCACTCCTCTGGGTTTTGCTTGTCAGCATCGCCTCGGGCGCATCCTTCGCAACCTGTGTCGGCGCTACTCCGTGCAATGCATGCAAGAACTGCATGTAAGCATTGCGCGAAAGACGGCGGAACGTGCGGAGTTTGCAGCGGGTCTGCCTAACGACTTGACGGCAAGTTGAGTGGTGACGACGCGAACGCTTGTGGCAAGCGTTGGATGCAATCTTGCCGCAATCGTCTGTTACAGTGCTGAAGGCACTGGATGTGCTCCCTTTATGATGGTCACTTATCTCCTTATTCAAAGCGATGAATTCCGCCATGAATTCCCGCTTCCGTCGTAAGCTCTGAATTCACCCGATCCATGCTGGGTGCAATCAGTGCTTCCAGGACAGCGCCCGAACTCCGGTCATACTTCGGCAGCATGCCCGCCCATGGAAAACGACCCTGGCTCACCAATACCGAGTCGTCAGCTTCAAGGATGCTGGTGCCGAAGATATCAGCGACTTTGTGGCCAACGATGGCACCAGTCAGGGCATCGTAGATCGCGTGGGCAGAGACCGGGGCCGGGCGAAGGCTCCATCACTTTTTGATCTAGACGATGACGACGGCCCGGAAGATCACAATCTGAGGCTTGGGGACGCTGTCTCAACGACTGCACAGTGTGCACCCAGTGCACAGAGGGGTCTCTGGTCACGGTTAGCCGAATACGCTGTGTGGAGATTGCCGAGCGTCACCGCAAACAAAAAGCCACGAACCTGTGAAGGCCGTGGCTCCGTGGAACCCGTTTTCCTCTTGCTATCTCTGTTAGATGGCAGCGAGGAGCTTGGTGCTGACGTTTTGAAACGCCGTGTTGATGCCGCCAGCGAGAGCATGCATGCCAGCAACCGCACCAAAGGCGATCAGGGCTACGACGAGCGCGTATTCAACCAAGTCTTGGCCTTCTTCCCGCGCCATTAGGTTCTGGGCTGTGCCAAACATCTTGAGCATCAGATCGTTCATTTCGCGCTTGCTCCTCTAAAGTAATCCCGCCACACACGGGAGCAAATGGTTCATAGCCAGTGGAGCACAGTTCTCCTGTCGCGTACAGGGTACAAAAGTATAAGTGCCGCGGCCTAAGGCACTAGTCTTGAACCCCCATGTGCGCTGTGACTGCAAACAAGAAGCCACGACCGCATAGGCCGTGGCTCTGCGAAGCTGCCTGTTTTCTCCTATGTCAGGTGATTCAGAAGATAATTTGACCCATCGCATTTTGAGCTTTGACAAGAAAGAATTATCAGTAGCTGCGCGACGTTTTTCGACCTTCTGGGCGGTACACTTGGGGCGCTTCAATCCGCCATTGACGCCAGAGGAGCGAGAAGTCGCTGGTTTCGAAGCGTGCGGCACCGGAAGACGCGTCCTGACGTGAAATTCGCAGGCTTGTCCCTCGATGGTCGTATTGAACTTGTTTTCCAACCAACGTACTGTCTTCACAGAGAGAAAACTAAATCATACAAATCTTGCGGGGCCTCTACAACCATAGGGCTCTGCATTCTCATGCTCCAAACAGTAAGCCGGCGATTCCCCCATGGAGAGAACTCATAGCTCATTCGGCTACGCGGGGCTCGGTCGCCAAATCCAGCGTCAGCGTTCGGCAAAGCAAAGGGCTGCTGCCAATAAGTAAGGCCGTATTATGCCGCGTAAGCTAGACCAAGACGAGTTCTACGCCCCGCCCGGAACCCCGCTCGACAACGCCTGCTTCAAAGGCGGTGCTCTGCAAGGCCGGACGACCGTTCGTGCCTTTGAGGGTCTCCAGCCTGAACAAATCGACTGGGTGTGGATAGTCGATGAAATGCGCCGTGCAACTCCGGAAGGGATTGAGAAGTTATGGCTAAAGTGACCGAGAAGTCGGGTGGGTACGATTTCAGCGGTCTCAGCGCGGTGGGGATGCGATTGGTCAATGAGTTCCAGCGACATCACTCCGAACTATGTATGCCGAGTGAGGTGCCGTCGTACAGATATATACGTCGTGGCTCTCCGAAGCAAACCCTTCTACTGGAGACGCTGGTAACCGATGTCCGAGCGCGAGACCCGGAACCAACACCCGCGACGTTCAGAACGCGGACGTACCAATGGAATTAGCACGCGGTCTATGCAGCCTCAGGTTTGTTTGAAGAGCGGCTCACAGACTAATGATTGTTGACCTGTTGGAGTCGACAATTCTGAACGCTGAAAATGAGGAGTTTAAGCGTGCGGATTTCGCGACCCTTCTGGACCAGTCCCTCTTACCATTAAGAGAACCGAAAATGATGACGAACTCAGTTGCCCAATATCGCGGATTGCAGCCACACGCAGCCATCGCGGCCGCACCTCTCCGGAGGGGCTCGGCCACGTTGTCAAGATGAGACTACTGCACGGTGAGGGTGATCGTCCCCGTATTTGTGGTTGAGCCTGAAGTGCCCGTAACGGTCACAGTGTAGACGCCGGCTGTCGTGCCTGAATTACTGGTGCCCCCACCACCACTGCCGCCGCCTCCACCGCCGCCGCCTCCACCGCCGCCGCCTCCACCGCCGCCACATGCCGACACACCGCCAGCGAGCCCAACGAGGAGCGCAAGCATTCCAAGCATATTCCGCCATCTGCGTCGCCGAGCCGGTATGCCAAGGAGCAGGATGCAGCCCAGAGTCGCGCCACCCGCGGCGTACCAGGGAATCCCGGGACGTTTCGAATGGACTAAAGCTGCACTGGTTGGTGCGGTCGTTGAGATTGTGAGTGTGGCTGTTCCCGCGGTTGTGCCGGAAATGCTAACTGGCGCGGTCACGCCGAAGTTGAGAGTCGGAGGATATTGAGCGCCTGACGGGCTGGAGGTGACAGACGCTGTCAGCGAAATGCTACCTATAAAGCCTCCCGTCGGAGTCACCGAGATGGCGGAGGTATTCGCTGTGATTGCTCCTGGCGCGACAGTGACCGCTGTTCCGCTGAGAGTAAATCCGGACGTGATGGTGTAGGCGGCAGATGCAACCTGTGATTGCGAATAACCCGCGGCCGTAGCGATAGCCTGGATGGTCCTCAGTTCTGGAGACACTGATTGGACCGCTGTAAACGGTCGAATTCGATGTCGGCGTCGTTCCGTCGATGGTGTAGTAGATCGTGGCACCAGTGGTCGTGTCGCTGAGGCTGACGGTTTGCGAGGAGGTATAGGTTCCCGCCGGGACATTGAAGACTGGCATACTTGCCTGAGACAGTGTAATCGTGTAATTTGCCGTCGCCGCTGGGCTCACGGTGAAGCCGCTGGAGACGGCAATTGCTTCAAGCGTCTTCGGCGAAGAGACCGTAATCGGCCCGCTGTAAATGCTCGACGTGCTGTTTGGATAGGTTCCATCGGTGGTGTAGTAGATAGTGGCGTTCGGTGCGGTGTCGGAGATTGATACCTGCTGGATCGCACTGTATGATCCCGAGGCCGGGCTCAATACTGGGGTTGTTGTCGGTTGGGGAGGCGCAACCGACGGCGGCCCATTCAATCCGACCTGCCACAGGTCGTTCAGGTATCCGTAGGTTCCCTGGGCATCGATACCGTGACCGCCAAAAAGCCACAAGTTGCCCGCATTGTCGGTCCAGGTAGCTGACTGAAGTCTGGCGCCCGGCAGGTTCTCTGATGCTGGCGTTCCAAGACTCCCGTAGGTTCCGCTCTGGAACAAGCCGGTATCTCCCCCTATCCATGCCCATTGGTTGATGGAAGGCTTGAACTCCCAAAGGTCGTTCTGCCAACCGAAGGTTGTACGACTAACGCCGGACCCGCCAAATAGCCAGAAGTTCCCCGTCCCGTCGATCCAGCTCGCAGCCTCCAGCCGGGAGCCGGGAATGCTGGATGGGGTGAAAACACCAAGGCTGCCGTAAGAGCCCAACCCGCTGTTTCTATTGCTGGCGCTGTTGGCGTTGGTCCAGGCCCATTGATTCGAGGCCGGATCGTAGGCCCACATGTCGTTGAGGTAATAGCCATCGCCGCTTGTGTTCACCCCGATCCCGCCAAAAAGCCGCAGGTTCCCTGATAAATCGGTCCAGGCAGATGGCGACTGCAAACTCCAGGGTATAAATCCGGTCCCGAACATACCCACCGGACCATAGATCCCTTCCCAACCTGATACCGCAGCATTCGGACAGGATTTGTTTCCTCCCATCCAGGCCCACCGCGCCGTTGTCGAATCAAACTCCCAAAGATCGTTCAGGTAACACTGGAGGCCGCGAGCGTCTATCCCAAGACCTCCAAACAGCCAGAAATGACCGTTGGCATCTGTCCAACGAGTGGCGTCCGCCCGTGCACCCGGCATGTTTCCCGTTTCTGGCGTTTGAAATCTTCCATATACCCCGGGCGCTCCGCATTGGTAGTTGCAGGAGATCGTGTTGCTTCCCCCGACCCACTCCCACTGCTTTGCCGCCGCACTAAACTCCCAAAGGTCGTTCAGATCACCGTAGGTGCCGATTGAATCGTAGCCGACACCGCCAAGCAACCACAGGTTTCCGTTTCGGTCCTTCCACGCCGCGGCTCCATAGCGGCTTCCCGGTGAATTGTCAACGCCGGGTGCACCGAGAGAGCCATATTTGCCAAGCCGTCCGCAAAGGTCAGAGGCTGGGCAAAGAACCGTCGTATCACCCGCCATCCAGGTCCATTCCGAGGTGGAGGGATCAAACTCCCAAAGGTCATTCAATCCTCCCAAGTATCCAGTCGCGTCCAATCCCTCACCGCCGAATAGCCAAAAATGGCCCGCAGGGTCAGTCCAGTTCGCGGCATCGAATCGCGCTCCGGGAATATTTGAGACGGCGGCCACCCGCAAGCTCCCATACCATCCCGCCTGCCCACAGCCGTTTGCATTCGGACAGGTGAACATACCGGTTCTGCTGGCTCCGCCCATCCATGTCCAAGTAGAAGAAGGACTCGGCCCGATGTTGT
The DNA here is from genome assembly GCA_963718435.1 of uncultured Acidobacteriota bacterium. GTDB lineage: Bacteria > Acidobacteriota > Terriglobia > Terriglobales > Acidobacteriaceae > Telmatobacter. The sequence goes on from CAVQZQ010000053.1 coordinate 93,482, forward strand.
ACGCAGCCGTGGCTAGGGGGCTTTTCAGATAATCGGGAGCGACGGCGATGGCCTGGATTGTCTCCGTCGCGGAGACGACGATGGGACCAGTGTACGGGCTTGCAGGCGTTGTGGACAGTTCTCCAACCGAGTAGTAGATCGTGGCGCCCGGAGTCGCATCGGACAGGGACACGGTCTGAGATGTCGGATAGTTTCCCGGAGCCACACTGAAAGCCGGGGCTGCCGCAGCCGGCAGGTCTGCCGTGTAACTGGCGGTCGCAATCGCGCTGTTCGCAACTCCCTTCGCAAAAGCGATCGCCTCAATCGTCTCTGAGGCAGAGATGGTCAGCGGACTGGTGTACAGCGCCGGCACGTTCCCGTCGATCATGTATTGAATCGTCGCGCCAGGCGTCGTGTCGGTGATTGAAACGGTCTGCCACGCACTGTAGTTTCCCGAGCCCGGCGAAAAGTCGGGCGTCGCAGCCACGGCCGTAGCAGTAGTGTTGGGCTGGAATTCCCAAAGGTCATTCTGCATCCCGGCAATCGAGTTCGCATCCAGTCCGATGCCGCCAAAGAGCCAGAAATTACCCTCCGCGTCCGACCAGCCTGCAGCATCGTACCGGCCGCCGGGGACGGTCGCGAGCGACGGAACCTGAAGTGTGCCGTATACCCCGATTTGACCGCACCAGTTGGCCAGTATCGGGCAGTAGATCGAGTTCTCGGCGCTTCCGCTCATCCATGTCCACTGGCCTTTGGAAGGGTTGAACTGCCACAAGTCGTTCAGGTAAGCGTCAACATTATCGGCATCGTAGCCGACTCCGCCAAACATCCACAGATTGCTTTTGCGATCGATCCAAGTCACGGCCCCCACCCTGGCCCCCGGCACATTGCCTGGCGCCGGGGTTTGTGGACTGCCATACACCCCGCCCTCGGTCTTGCCTGATGTCTCTACTGCGTCTCCACTGATCCATACCCACAGATTGGTTGTCGGATTGTATTCCCAAAGATCGTTCAGACCGTCGCTACCGCCGAATAGCCACAGATTTCCAGCGCCGTCGAGCCAGCTCACCGCCTGGTTGCGGGCCCCTGGGACATTTCCCGAGGCAGGCGTTCCTTTGGAACCAGGCACACTCACTTGATTCGTCGTGTTCGCACCGCTTACCCACGTCCACAGGCCCGTCGCCGGAACAAACTTCCAAAGATCGTTCAGATTCCCTTGGTAACCCGTCGAATCGTATCCCGCTCCCCCAAATAGCCACAAATTCCCCTTGCTGTCGGCCCAGCTCAGCGCGTTCTGCCGCCCCCCCGGAACATTGGCGGCCGCGCCAGTTCCCACCGTGCCATAAACTCCGCTTTGATTCGGCGCCGAACTTCCACTGACCCATGTCCACTGCCTGGCCGATGGGCTGTACATCCACAAGTCGTTCCAGTACGAAAGCAACCCCGTGTAGCTATAACTTGAGCCCCCAAAGAGCCAGAGATTTCCCTTCGTATCGGTCCAACTTACGGCTCCGGACCTTCCGGCGGGAATGTTACTCGTTCCAGGTGTGCCTTGGATCCCATTTACGCCTGGGCTAACTCCGACACCACTGGGAAGAGTTTCGTCGCCGCCCATCCAGGCCCACTCACCGGTCGATTGGTTGTACTCCCACAGGTCATTCAGGTATCCCGAGGTTCCCACCTGATCAAATCCGCTTCCACCAAAAAGCCACAGGTTACCGGAGTTGTCAGTCCAGGTTACCGGCTGATCGCGGCTTCCGGGCCAGTTTCCACTTCCTGCCACACCCAGCGTTCCATAGACGCCAAAGCTCTCGCTCGCAACACTGCCGCCCATCCAGGCCCATTCGTTTGTCCCACTAGTCTGCGCCCTGACTGGCACAGAAATCATGGTGACAAGCAGGCAGGCACATAGGGGTACTGAAAGCGAAACACGCCTTCTCGCATGCATCGTAATTCCTCGATACGCTAAGTGCGGGGATTATACGTCCGGTGGACAGGTCTTGAATGTGCTAGATATCTCACCGCGCACATCAGAGGCCCAATTGGGCTATGGCCTTCGGCAGCGGCGACAATCCCGACAAGAACTCTGCAGTTGAGACTGCTGGCCTCAGATTTCGCACAACAGTTTGGACCCTAGGTGTGAAGTATCAACAACGGAGATCATTGCGGCTGGCATAGATTCGGCTTGCCCGATGCGGCTGGAGTCCCTGCAGACGTGCGGTTCGGTGCCCAGAGAGCACCGCCACGATCAGCGCCGCGGCAGACGGAACACATGAGGAGGATTGTTTAATTCGTAGTCTTTCCCCGGCAGCGCAGCGTTCACAAAAAGCGTATCGGCCATTTTGAAGGTGCCGTACCCTCCATGAGCGTGCCCAAAGATGTGAAGCATCGGCTTGATCCGACGCACTGCGGCGAGAAGCTGCTGGCAACCTGCGTGATACTCGGAGCCAGGAGCCTGGTCGAGGATGCCCAAAGGTGGACCGTGGGTCACAAGAATATCGGTGTCCTTCGGAATCTGTGCATAGATCTTCACCCGGTCGCGATCTGAGCTTCGTCCGAAGGCCCCGCCGTAAAGAGGAGTCACTGGAGAGCCCCAGATTTTCAATCCCATGATTTCGGCGCCTTCGTTGATGAGCACGGTGGCATTTGCTGATCAATTTGCGCCGCGAGGGGTCTGCTTCGAGGAAGAATTCATGATTACCCGGGACGACAATCTTCCAGAAGTGGGGAAGCTCACCGAGCCAGTCGTTGAAGTCCAAAATTGCAGCGGCGCTTTTACTGAACATGGTGAAGTCACCGGCGTGAATGAGCAGATCGCCTGTGGGTACCTCTACCTCCCTGTGCAATCGATGCGTATCGCTAATCGCCACAATGGTCAGACTGTCGGGGCTGTGCTGCGCGATAAGTTTCTTCACTTGCGGGCTCATAAGGCTCAACCGGTGCAGATAATTGGCGGGAAAATTCTAGAATTCGTCATCTCTGTTAGGGGAATTCTCCAGACACCGGTAGCATCTGTAATGTCCAGAATGGCCATCGGTTCCCACGTCCGTCCGATCGCTGGGTAAGTGCATCAACTCTTTGATCAGATCGACCACGGCCTCTTTGTCGAGGATGCACCGATCGGCATACAGCATGAACCTCTCGTTCTTCCTGTTGAAGACAACTCGACCACGCGGAGGCTCTTCGTACTCCATATCCTTTGGTACTGCCCCGAGACTTTGCTGTTCCGTCCAATAATCGATGTGGCTATTCCGATGGGTTAGGCAGTCGCCATACAGTTCTGCCTCGCTGAGTGTGCTAGCGTCGAGAATCAGCCGTTCTTCTACCAACCAAAATATCCCGACCTTGGGTTGTACTCGGCCTGTCACTCTTCCTCCTCAAAGTCCGCTGTTTCATCGGATTCGCCCCCGAATCCACTCGGATCAATCATCAACATGATCCCAACTGCAGTCGGTGGGAACGGTTGATGTAGTCGCCGCCACGCGGATTGACCACGGGCAGGGCGATCATGGAGAGGCTTGCAGGTGATCTCGTCGAGTTCATTACGGTCCCCTTTCCCCCTTGGCGGTAGCACACGGAAAGCCGCTTCATACTGCTAAACCATCCTGAGGCACGGAGGTGAACCCCGCGGAATTGCTATGCGCGGAGCTATGCATGATTGTGTCTCGAAGAGTATGGACTCCGCGCAGCAGATCGGTAGCTGTCACATCGTCATTGCGCTCGAAAGCGAATTGCGAAGCCAGCACAGCAGCTTCACGCAATTGTGCAAATGAGAGCCCGCTTGAATCAGCGATGGTCTGTTCGATCGCTGCTGGGGCCACATTTGGATTCATATGCAGAAAGTATCTCAATCGCATGTTGCGGCTCGGGTTTGGAAAATGAACGACTCTGTCGAATCGGCCTGGTCTGCGGAGGATCGCTGGATCGAGGGCGGCGGGCCCATTTGCGGTGGCCACAACGACAATGCCTTCACCAGACGCGACGCCATCGAGACAGTTCAGCAGACTCTGCAGGCTCACTTGGCTACGCGAGTCACCGGTACGCGGGAATGCCCGATCCAAATCTTCGAGGACGATGATTGCGGGCCGCTCGGTCAAGGCTTCTTCGAATAGCTCGTCGAGATCAGCGTCGCTCGTCTGCGGATCGAACAGGCGAATCGTGAATGCGCTCAACCCCCGGCTACACATCATTGCGCGGATCGCAGTCGTTTTGCCATTCCCAGGTGGCCCGTGAAGAAGGTATCCACGGCGAAAAGGCAAGTGACGGTCGTGAAACCACTGCTCGCGCTCCCAAAAGCTCTCAAAGTCATTCTTAAGCAACGAGACGATGGATCGGTCAAGGATCAAGTCATCCCAATCGCATCGCGCAATGGTTCGCGTTCGGCCATGATGCATATGGAGCTGCGGGAGCGACTCGTGGCAATCAAGGGTTTCAAGGAGACGGATGGTCTCCTTTGTACTCTCTTTCCTCACGATCAGCACGCTAGTCATGCTCTCGCAATCAGCGCCGGGTCCGGCCTGGTAGAACACATTCAGCGCGACGACAGGTGCCGCGATTGTGTGGAGGATTATCGAAACTGGGCAATCTTGCCAGTCTAATCTCGATCGCTGATCTCTTGCTGCTTCTTGCGGCGCCGCGAAGAAATCAACCTTCGGGGCCGCTCTACTGACGCCGATCAACGGCGGCACTCCCGGGGGGATTTCGACACTCTCGACAAATGACCTCAACCTGCGGATCGACCGAGACACATCAGCTCTGTCTTCTGACTGTCCAAGGATTCTCTCGATGCTGATCTGGGCGAGATCGATGGAGGTTTCGACGATTACCGCGTCGGCCAAGGAACACCTAAGCTGTGCCTCGATCCATTCTCGATGTGCGCCAATGGCATTACGCAACTGAAAGGGTCGAGTCGCGTAGCTGTGTATCGGGATGTTCACCATTTTGTCCTCCAATCCCGACGCGGATTAAGGGCCAGCAAAATCGCAAAAGTGACGGTGAGTCATGATTCTCCTTGCGCAGGTCGGTATTTCCCCTGCATCTACCCGCTGATTGGCGACTTGATCGACGCTACATCCTACCCCACCCTGAATAGAACGTATGTGATCAGGCCCTTGCCTGCAGCCGAGCGATCAGCGCTTCCTCGACAGGCTGTAAGAAGCGGAAAAGATCTTCCACAGGATCTTCCAAAATCCGGTCATTCTGCAGATAGAAGCCCGGCTCCTCTGCAGTGGTAGTGGATGGCTCAAACATCAAGATCAACCTATCCGTTCTGGTTCTCCAGTCCGCATTGCCAACCACTGGAACTCGGAAGTGGGGAGTGTTCAAGCGGTCAATGCACCCCCTTGTTCCATGCGCGATGGTGATAAACCTATCCTCGGCAGCGTCGTGCGGGTCGCTCGAAATCCAAAATTGGCGGCCATCGACATTCATTCCTTTCATGACCTCGCGCAGCGTGGATAAGCTCACTACAAGGCCGAGATCGACATCGCTGAAGTCCACGTACATTGTTACGCCTCTTTTGCGCCTTCTGAGCAGACAAGAGACTGAATCAAGCCTGCCTCCTGCCGGGCCCGATCCTGATGAACAAAGCGGACGACGCTTGCCCGCGAGAGACCGTACTTGGATGCGACCCGCGTCAGGGACATCCCGGCAAGGCGATCTCTGACCAGTGCCGCATGGTCCACGTCGAGGGGTACACGGCCAATTCGACGGCCGTCGAGCCTGGCACGGCGCATGCCGGCGCGAACACGCTCGACAATTAAGGACCGTTCCAGTTCTGCTACGGCCGAGACAATGACGACAATGGCTCGACCCAGCGGACCATCCGTATCAATGGCCTCGCGTTGCGACAGAAACTGGACTCCAAGTTCATTCAGTTCGTCGAGCACCTGGAGGAAATGTTTGGTGCTTCGGGCCAGGCGATCGCACGCCCAAACAACCACGACATCGAATCTGCGCTTGTGTGCGTCGCTGAGCATCTTGTCCAGCGCTGGTCTCCGAGCCTTCGTGCCGCTCACACCGTGGTCAGTGTATTCTTCGGTGATCTGAAACCCGCGTTGGCTGGCGAAACGGCGGAGTTCGTTCAGTTGATTCTCCGGGTGCTGATCGACCGTCGATACCCGCATGTATAGAGCAGCTCGCTTCATGGTGTTGCTTCCTTTGGACCGTCACAGCGGTGTCGCGCTTGGTGGCTCAACAGTTCCGTCGATGAGGGGCTACCAAGTGGTGCCGAATAGCTCAATGAACATTCCGATGAGACCGATCGCACCGGCAATCGCGAATGGTAGGTACCAGCGAATCAGAAAGAGCCCTACCACGACGCAAATCACGAGTGCCACACGCCAAGGGATAAGCTTGAAGTCCTCATCCTGCGTAAAGACCTCAACGAGAGCGCCGGGAACGATAACCACGAATATCCCGACGAAGAAGATTCCGGCGCCGATAAAGAGGAGCAGGATGAATACCCCGATGATCCCGGCAAATCCCGCGGCACACTCGAACAACCATTCGATCAAACCCATTTGAAGCTCATTTCCTGTCTGCGACGCGCAGAGAACCCTCGTCGGTGGAGCAACATCGCTGCGGATTTGAGGGAGTCTTGTGCCAGTTTGTAGGGTTCCCGCTGTTGGCTAACTCCCCTCGGCGATCCACAGGGCCAGGATCGCTTTGGCTGCGGCCTCGCGCTCTGCAGAGTCCATGGGGTACTTGTCCCGCTCGGCAAAGAGATCAGCCATCTTCCTGTTGTAGGCCGGCCATTCCTGTTCGGCAGTCAGCATGATCAGGCCGGGTTCGATATCCTCGGGCAAATTGGCACCCCTACTCATCTACTACACGGCTGAACGGTATTTTGGGGACTACTCCTGTGAAAATAACTCAATCAATTTGCGATCTGGCGGGGGAGCATGGGGCGGGTTTAGGTGCTAGAAGCTGTAGACACAGCGTCTGCGGCCCCAATTCGCTTAAGGGCATCTAGCGCAGCTTCACGAAGGTCCTGGTTGTCGTTTCCGGCGAGCTCGCGAAGGGCCGGCTCGGCTTCCCTGAGCATCGCGTGTATTTCCGAAAGCACTGCTTGAGTGGCCGAGTGCCTTGCGGTGGCGGCCACGAGGGACCTCGTCACCGTTCGAGAAGCCGGTTGTCTTACCTCCAATCAGTTGGTTTTTCCCATCGCGGACGAATTCGACCTTCAGCATGTTGCTCCTCCCAAGGAGTGAGTTGATGGCGTAAAATGTTGGCGAATTCGCGAGGGAGGGTTTATGGCTCACCTATGGAACGCCGCCTCAAATTCGGGGGAACTTCTGATTCTTGAGCGCGGTTCAGAGCGACTAGAGATTGAGAAGGCCGAAGACCCTTTGACGCAGAAGATTTTTATGAAGATCGTTACCGGATCAACCGTCAGTGATATTGGGGTGCATATGCTGATGCACCCAAACAAACCTCCAAGGAGTGCGGAGGAAAACGATGTGGACGTAATTCCTCGTAGAGCTTGAGCAGCTCGTTCCCCGAGGACCTGCTCAACATCATCGTCTATGGAATGCTCGGGAGCGTATCTGCCTCCGGTCGCCTCAAGCTGAGGGGTTTCTTGACTTGAAATGGAGCTGGTCAATAAAGCCGCCAAAATCCAAGTCCGTAACCCGTTTGCCCTGAGCGGCTAAATGAGATGAATTTGACCGGTCACAAACCTACAGGATTTGGACCAGTTGCGATCCAGAAGTCCTCCAACGTCCGAATGAGGAGAAGAGTCTCACTCTCGTTCCGGTGGATCTGTGATGAACAGACTGGGGAGTGATTTTCTCCGTCTTGAGGCACTCTTGCGCCTCTTCGCAACGCTCTTCTGAGTAGCGCCCACGGCCTCTTGCGCATCTTCGGTCGGCATGTCGCGTTCGCCGACGCAAGACTTGGCGAACCGAATTAGCTCCTCTGCATCTAAGCGGGGACTCCACCGAACCCCATTCGATTGTCCTACGATATTCATCAATGCTTGCTGCTCGAGGTTTCCAGTCTCACAAGCTCTATGGAGAGCGTATTCGGAGATCTCCACAGACAAGGCTTTCCATCGAGGAATCATCAAATACGGATCGGAAATGTCCCGGACTTCCGAGATTCGATGGGCAAATTTCACACCGAACGCATCGTGCACTGAGGCAAGCCTCAACCACTCTTCCTGTGATCCTCGTGCGGTCTCGAACAAATACAGAAGTCTTTCTCGTATCCTTATCGTCAACCGCTCTGCGGCTTCTGCCTGCGAGCCTGCGAGCGCATAGTTACCAGCCCTGAGGTTTCTTCTCGCCGCAGTCACAATACTCTTTAGCTCAGTGCACTCGGTGCGTACTGGCTCGATCCTTAAACCACTGTCGCAGAGGCTTCCAAGTGAGTCCGGAAGTTTCTCGATTCGGAGGACAGCGATGCGGGGAATCTCCAGGTCAGACTTCGCGTAGTCCAACACCCTTCTAGCTTCAGAAAGTCTTGTGTCCGGATCCAGTGCTTTTACCGCACTTTCGAGGCGAAGATTCAATGCCTTTTGGTGGTACATCAGCCGTTCCCTAACCGATCCCTCATATGAATTGGATTCTTCTAAAAGGCCGCTAAACTCCCGACGCAGTAAAGCTGCATCACTCGCCCATCTCTCATCTCGATCACTGATCTCTCGTAGACGATTTCTGAGCGAACGATACTCTCTCCTGAAGGGCGCCAAAGACCCTTGTCGGGAACCACGATAAATGGACGCCGTTTCCGAGCACTTTGTAGACAGCATATTGAGTCTGGATTCCACCTCGCAACGGTGTGTTCGACTCGCATAGGAGAATGAATCTGTTGGGATTGACGCCAAAGCCTTCTCAAAATCACTCAGCAGACTCAATGCACTGGCAACGCGAATGATTCGAGAAGAGCGAAGCGTACGCCGCCTGCAAATCCGGCGAATTCGTCCCTTTACTGTCATTGGGTGCCACCGGCGTAGTCAATGACTATGTCAACGGTTCGATCTTCTTCGCGTGCAGGGCTATTCTTCGCGGCAAGAGTATCACCTACGCTCGCGAGGGTCAGTTTTGAGCTGATCGCTTTGAATTGGGCTGAGCATTCATCACACACAAGTAGATATTTCAGCACCATCGAAGCACGTCGGTTGGAGAGATCGAAATTTCCAAACTTATCCACTTCACCTGTCAGCGGGTTCTTGTACTTGTCCGACGAAGCTTGGCCTCTCACAACGATGCGGGTGCAGCGCTGATGCTCGTCTCCGATGATCCGTGCCAAATTTCTTAGGCCAAGTTTTTCAGTGTCTGTCATATCTGCTGCGCAGCTTTTTAGGGGATCGGGGCACCCCTTTTCAAACTGGAGCTTTCCACGAAGCGAGACGGTGATTTGTAGCCGTCCCTTGGTCGCTGTGAACCCTCCTTTAAGAAGGGAAGGGAGACTTCTTGCGCTGTCATGCTCGAATTGTCCTTGCCTAAGACCCTGGGCCATGAGGTAGAGCAAAGAACCGAGGAAAATAATAAGAACAAAAATGAAGGTAGATAAGAAGTCAACGTAGCTCGGCCAAGCGATGGCGTCCTGGGAGTCTTCGAACATCGCTAGGCTCCTTCTCCGTTTTTCGGAACCGACTCCGGTACTCTGCTACCGTTCTCCGGCATTAAATGCGTGCGACTAGGCAGCCCTTCCAGTATTGACCCGATTTCAAGACTCAGTTTATTAAGTGTGTGCGCAATTCCATCGAGGCTTCTGTTCTCGCTCAACAGTCTGATTTCGGACTGCAACCGTTCGGATAGCCCACTTAGCCGGTCAACTATCTTCGCAGCATTTTCGTCGGCATGGGTTCTTATGTATTCCTGCTCTATTGCGAGCTGGCTTGCACACTTCAGAACTCCTTCCAAACGAGCCCTTAGCTCCGCGCCAGCCGACTCGAATGCAGCAGAATGGCGCGTGATTTGCGAGAGGGCCTCAATTGCTGTTGCATGAACATCGCCAACTTTGTCCGTGGCCACAGCGAGTTGCGCAATTCCTTCGCGAATCTCTACTACGGGAAGAGCTCTGATGTATTCACCAAGATCATCGACAGTTGAGCGGAATGCCTCGCTATTATCTGCTTCGTGCCTTACTGCGGTTCGAATTTCTCTCGCGAGCTCTGGAAGTTGTCGAAGCAGGTTAGTGCTATCTGCTATCCGCTGACCGACTTTGTCAATCGATAGAACATTTGAATCGACCTGCCCCGTGATTCTCACAAGTGCTTCAACATGTTCCTTCAATCCCTCGACAGGTAGGTCTTCGACTCTGATTGCCAGCTCCGCGACTATTAACTCAAATCTCTTTACAAGTTCTGCTTGCGTCTGCACAGTGGTGGTAAGGTCGGCCACTCGCTCCGGCATACCTTCCAAACGACCAGTCGCTGTGGCCACTTGAGCAGTGAAGTCTCGGATTGCTGTTACCTCTGCTTGGATGTTCTCGATTCGCTGCTGTTGATGCCCATAGATCAAAAGAATCTGGTGAGTGTGCTCGCTGGAATTCCGTAGACCTTCGCCCACAGAGTTCACAAACGTCTCGCTCAAAGTACCAACTGACTCACGAATGTGACTTGGAAGTTGTTGCATTGCCTTTACGATTGCACTACGTGCTCTGTCCATGCTGTCTGCGAATCCTTGAAGAGCACCAAAAGATTCAGTCATTTCATTGAATGAGGTCGTGAGCCGCTCCAAAGCCTGAGAGCTGGCTCGAAATTCCGCTGCTACCACGTTTAGAGGGGTCTGTATTGGGAGGTCGGCTGCAAGGGATTCATGTGCCCATCCAGAAAACGAATTGGCAAGATGAAGCGCCCAGGTGCGAATCAACAAACCTAGCAGCAGCAATACCGCAGCGGAGGAAATCATCATAAAACTGATAGAAAATGCCGTGCTCGCTGCCCCTGCAACTATCCCCATTCCGCCGACTACCTTCGCAGCCGTGTCGTCCCCACTTGTTGAGGCGACTTGCTGCGCTGCAAGCTCGCTGAAAGTGTCCCGCAGTCCGCCCACGGCACTTTGCAGGTTCATCAACGTTATGATCAGGCCACACAGAATCAGTACCCCCGCAAGTGCCCTAACTTCACCGGCGATTGAACCGGCTGAGCGCCGAACATCTGCAAGATGCTCCTCAAGGCCAAAAGATTGGAGCATAATTCGGTCTCGTGCGACCGTATACGCGGATACAAATCGTCTGATCGATTTGCTAAAGGAAAAGCCTGAAATCTCTGAATGTTGCCCGTTTTGAAGCGACGTGATGTACAGTCTCGCACAAATAATGTCGCGGAAGTCACGGACGAGGAGTATAACCGCCGGAATTAGAACAAACGCGACCGCAAGCGCGAAGAGAATCCACGTTCCAGAACTTAGCTGCATTCAATCCACCAGATACAAAAAATTTACGGAGTTTTGAAGAGCGCACTGCTCGGCGAGCAATCCTGGTCTCATAATCTCCTTGCTTAAAAAACAGAATTCTCTCACTTCGCTGATCGGCAATGTCGGTGCAAAAAGCGATTCCTGAACCGACCGCGAGTCCCTAAAATGCGCATGCGCATGTTCAACGTAAGTGATGAAATCCTCGAGCATAGCCGAGACTATTTGACGAAGTGCGTTGGCCCGCTGCTCTCGTAAACGCGCTGCTAGCTCCCCGCTAAGCCATTTGCCGCTTTTAAGCCTTGTCAATAAGATCAGTAGGAGGGCATCCGCAACAGCTTCATGTGCTCGGCGGACGGCGCTTTCGGATTCTCTACAGTTGTAAACATTCTCGCAAAATGGCAACCGATCAGAGTCTTCCGCAGTCATCTCGTTTCGCGATACTGGCTGCGCATCCGTTTTAGACCCGGGGATGGTCGACTCAGTCGCAGCTTGCACGGCTTTGAGCTCCGAAATCGCCTCTTCAAGCATTTCACAAAGAACCGGATTCGCGTTCATTCGACCGTTCCACGCCTTCGGTCCTTGATAGAGTTTTTCCGGGATCACTTGGGAAGAGCCTCGAGATTTCCTATACTTCCAGATCCCAAATGATGCAAACGCGAGCATGGCTGCCCCAACCGCAATCGATATCTCGAGCTTGGCCATATTCAGATCGATCAAGACAACGGCACCGGAAGCGAGGCTGCTAGCTGAGATTGACATTTCAACAGGCTTCGGCCGAACTTGATCGCGAACCGACTCAAACAGCACGGTCAGATCATCGACCGACTTCACCTTCGGAAGGAGTTCCCGGAGTAAAGAGGCATCACTTGAGTCCGGTAAGACCCGTCTGTTCCATTGTTGGCTACCTCTAACAAGTCCCTCTCCAGTGTCCAGATCATGGACCGCAGCTCTGACTGCACTGGCTAATACGTCCATTGTCAAGTTTTCAAGAATTGAGAACGGGTTTTGCCGAAGTATTTCGGCGAGTCGGGCTGCAGCTTCG
>CAVQZQ010000054.1:0-71923 GCA_963718435.1 uncultured Acidobacteriota bacterium
ACCGCCCACTCTTCCCCAACGTGGGGGCCATAGCCCAGGAATCGGCATCGACAGGCGAAGGAAAGGCATAGGGAAGAGTGGCCACAAACCTCCCACGACGTTCGATATGCTGAAGGCATGACCCTCTTTGAATGCCTCGCGGGACAGCTATCGCAGAAATGGTCCTCTTGCGCGGTGGGCACCCACTCACTCGGCTTCGATGTCATTCTGATCTCGCTGTTCGTCGGGGCTGTCATGACGTGGGCATCTGCAGGCAGTTATTAGACACGTGGATTAAACGCACTCGCGGCCGCAACTGGCCGACAATCTCTGCTGTCATTGACATCGCAAGTGTCGCATTTGATCCCGGATGATAGTATCCGTCTCCTCCAGTCCCTACAGACAGCTCCGGCTTACCTTGCCACGCTCACCTACGTCTATCAGCAATCCCGAACTGCAGATGGGCGATTACAGCCGTAGGTTTCGCCAAAGAGGACGATGCCAAAGCCTGGGCGAATTCCTACAAAGGCGAAACCGTCAAGGTCCACGTAAACCCCCGCGACCCCACGCGTTCCGTGCTGCGAGAAGAAGATCTTTAGTTGAGGGTACGGTATCCCATTGGACCGACGGCGTCAGACTGGCGTTGTCGAGTTGCTCCTCAACTCATTGTGTTGCCGCAAGTTCCTTCCCAATCGGTCGCCTCGACATCTCGATCTTGGTGTATTACCGCCGATGCTTCCCTTGGAATACCTCGCCTGTTCCGGTGATTTGGCCCACGGTAAGGGAAGAGTTGGCCACCATACAGGACAGAATCGCTTGACTGCGGGGTCTTGCGCGGAACACCTTCCACTTCAATGGTGTCTAATCAACTAGCTGAACCATCCACATGATCAGACGTTTTGTTCTGCTACTGTTCGCCCTGTCGCCGATTGTGATGGGGGACGCCGGGCACTCTCCAGCCAGAAATGCGCAGCCAGCTATGTCCCAGTGACTGGCCTGTGAAATCTCATTCCATCAGGAAAAGGCGAATCCAAAATACATTTCGGTAGATGCTGACTACGTGAGCGCGATTCCACATGGTCTGTACCTCATTGATAAGCGTTGCGCGAGGAAGGCTCTTCCAATCGACTTCGCAGACACTGGCCTTGACTCAAGCGTCGCTGTTATCCGCGACCACATGTGGGAGATTCACCGTGCAAACGGAACGTTCCGAGGAATACTTAAACGCTGTCTCGACAGGAGAAGGCTCTGCCTCTGGTTGGATTCGGTTGTCAATTTCAAATCCACTGATTATCTGCCAGAACTCGACACGGGAGAGCCGATTCGTCTACCTGATCCGCCGTTACCCAAATGGCCGCCGTCTCCCTAGATGCTGCGGAATCGCAGGATTCCAGTCTTGATTGTCCTATCACCGCCCAACCGCCAAACCGGGAGTTACTCGTTAAGCCGTAGAGTAGCCTGGCTTGTTCGGCAACTCTTCGAATTCAGCTAGTACTTGGCCGGTCGGCCAAATACTAGAGCACTTTCGGAATACACGTACGCTTTTTGAGCGCTGTGAAGGGCGGCTTTTTCTTGAGAAAAAAGCCGCTTGAGTACGTGGTTTTCGGACTACACCAATTCCAAAAGTGCTATAGCTTTTCGATACGAAGCTATTTATGCCGTCGTCGCCGCAAGTTCGCCCGCGTGCGCGTATTCTTTTTCAGCCGCGCTCAGCGCTTCTTCCAGAATGTCCAGCGCCACGGTCGCCTCGTGTTCATTGACGATCAGCGGTGGACACAACCGCAGCGATGTCTCGCCGCAGCCCAGCACCATCAGCCCCCGCTCAAAGGCCAGCGTCTCCACCCGGTTGCGCAACGCCGTGATTGGCTCGCGCGTGCCTTTGTCCTTTACCAGTTCGATGCCGATCATCAGTCCGCGTCCGCGCACATCGCCCACCAGCGGATGCGTCTGTTTCCATCCTTGCAGACGCTCCAGCATCAGGCCGCCCACGCGAGCGGCATTGGCCATCGCTTCGCGCTCGATGATGTCCATAGTCGCCAGTGCGGCAGCGATCGATACTGGGTTGCCGCCGAATGTCGAGGCGTGCGAGCCGGGCACCCAGTCCATGATCTCCGCGCGGCGTCATGCAGATGCCCAGCGGCATGCCGCTCGCAATTCCCTTGGCCATGCAAACCATGTCCGGCTCTACGCCGGAGTGCTCGATGGCCCACCACTTGCCCGTGCGGCCCGTGCCCGATTGCACCTCATCGACCACCAGCAGAATGCCGTGCCGGTCGCAGATCGGCGCGCAACTCCCGCAGGAAAATTGTCGGCGCCACCACGTAGCCGCCCTCGCCCTGAATCGGCTCGATAAAGATGGCCGCCACTTCCTCAGGAGGCAGAACGGTCTTGAATAGCTTCTCCTCGATGAACCGCGCACAGCCCAGTGCTGAACGCTTCCTCTTCCTGCGGCCCACCCGAGCATCCCCGATACGCATAGGGATATCGGATGTGGGTCACGCCTGGCACCAGCGGTGAAAACCGCCGTTTCTGCTGAGGCTTTGAACCGGTCAGCGACAAGGCGCCCATGGTGCGCCCGTGGAATGCGCCAAAGAACGAGATGATCTGCTGCCGCCCTGTGTGATAGCGGGCCAGCTTCAGCGCGCACTCAATCGCTTCGGCTCCGGAGTTGCCATAGAAGAAGCGGTGCGGCCCGGGCATCGGCGCGACCGCACGTCAGCCGGTCGGCGAGATCCGTCAGATGTTCATCGTAAAAATCAGTGCCCGAAATGTGGATCAGCTCCGCTGCCTGTTTCTGGATTGCCGCAACGACTTCAGGATGGCAATGGCCGGTCGAAACCACGGCGATGCCTGCGGCGAAATCGAGAAACTCGTTGCCGTCCACATCTTCCACGCGAATACCGCGGCCCCGCCTGGCCACCAGCGGATACGAGCGGGTATAGCTTGGCGAGATAGCCGGATATCCGCCGCAACGGCGGCCTTCGCCTTCGGTCCCGGCAGGGGCCAAACGAGTCTTCGGTCCATATTGTGCGTGCAGTTCTTGCTTGGTCATCTTCTTGTCTCCTCGGCAGATTCGTTGATACAGCTCCCGCTCCAAACCAACATCGATGGATGGGGTCTGGCCGTGGACCCCGTTGAAAGGGGTCGTCCAGTTCTACGGACCCGAAGGTACGCAAAGCAGGCGAGGATCTTCGGCGGTTTTGGTTCTAGTCGCCGCCGAAGAGGCTAGGTCGAGTGCGGGTAGGCAGCACGCGCAAATGGCGGCGCGGGCAAATGCAGCGCGCACGCGACCTCGACCAGCGCCTGGAGGCCGGCATGGAAGGCATCGCACTTGAGGCATGCTTGTGCATGGAAGTCCCGCTGGTTATGAGCATAGCACGGGGTCAAAATGCAAAACCAGCGTTGCGCC
This sequence comes from uncultured Acidobacteriota bacterium, assembly GCA_963718435.1. GTDB lineage: Bacteria > Acidobacteriota > Terriglobia > Terriglobales > Acidobacteriaceae > Telmatobacter. Next base: position 3,389 of record CAVQZQ010000054.1, read on the forward strand.
GTCATCCGGTTGCCGCAAGATCCGTGAAGCGACCGGCCACGGCTGGGCTACGATGGGATGAACTCCATGGCTGACAGGGAAATTCAAGCAGTACCAAAGCGAGCCACACGGGCCACTATCGTACTGGCCTTCGCAAGCGTGTATTTCTTCTGGGGCTCAACGTTTACGGCCATTCGCATCGGCGCGGCGCACATGCCGGCGATGTTGCTGGCGGGGGCGCGCTTCACGATCGCTGGCGCCATTCTGCTGGCCTGGTGCCGATGGCGTGGCTTTCGTCTGGCATGGCCACCGAAAGTCATGCTGCTGCTCGGTCTGATGGGGCTGCTTCTTCTGGGTGGAGGCAACGTGGGCCTTGTGTATGCGGAAGAGACTGTTCCCAGCGGCCTGGCCTCGTTGGTACTGGCAGTGATTCCGCTCTACGTGGCGCTCATTGAGATGTTCCTGCCGGGCGGCGAGCCACTGCCGGCGCGTGGATGGGCGGGCATGGCGCTGGGTTTTGCCGGGCTTGCTGTCTTGCTGTGGCCTTCGCTGCATCATGGATTCGGCGGCAATCCAGCCCTCTTGTGGGCGATCGCAGCATTGCTCGCCGGTGCGCTCTCCTGGGCGGCGGGTAGCATTTTGTCGCGACGAATGCGGCTCCCGGTGAACAGCTTTGTAGCCGCCGGATGGCAAATGCTGGTCGCAGGCGCTTTCAACATACTGGTTGGAACAGCGCTCGGCCAGTGGCCGCGCTTTCATTTGAACGGCGCATCGGCGGGGTCGCTGGCATGGCTCATTACCGGCGGCTCGCTGTTGGGCTACACCGCGTTCATCTATCTTATCGAGCACGTGCCGGTGACAAAGGTCGCTTCGTACGCTTACGTCAATCCAGTCGTGGCCGTGTTGCTGGGGATATTTCTGCTTCACGAACGACCGGAGGCAGCGGAATTTGCAGGAATGCTTGGCGTCATCGTTGCCGTATTCCTGCTGACCACGGCGCAAGTCAGGACCAAGCCAAATCACTCAAAGGAACTGGAGCGGCTTCCGGCCGAGTAGAGGAAGAGCCTAAGAGGCGGGCTTCTTGTCGAAAGCGGAAGCCGGTACCAGCGCGACCGGCGTGTCGTCGTCCAGCGTGACGGCGCCGTGTTCAAAGGTCTCGAGCCCCGTGCTATCCGCGGCCATCGTCATCCAGCAGACGGCACCTTTCTCGAGCAGGCTGCAGGCTATCTCTACCGTGTACTTCGGTTGGGCATGGCCGATTACCGTTCCCGTGGCGCGCTCGATCCAAAAACTGTGCGTACCCAGTGTGTAGGCGCCATAGACTGGATCGGCGACAACAAACGACCTCTTGATGCCCTGCGAAGCGCCCTTGGCGAAACCCGGCAGATCCTTCTCAGTCATCTGTTGCCCAAAGCAGGCGAAAGGCAACGCAACCACGACCACTACGGAGGCAGGAGTGCCATGCCGCGCAGTCAGCGCAATCTGGACGCACTGGATGCCCTTTTTCTCTTCGTCCGAAGATGCGATTTGCGACTGCTGCTTCTTCACTTCCGGCAGCGTCGGTTGCGTATTGACCACATCCCAATCGTTTGGCAAGCTGTAGCTGAAACCGAGAGGGCTGGAATGGGTCTCGGATGTCCGCGCGGGAGCCTGCGCCAGCAGCGAAGCACTGCAAAGGAAGAATAGGGGAACCAACAGACGAAGGCTCATTTCGCCGCCAGTCTACCATGTCCGGCATTGCAGAACGAAGCGGCCAATCGCCGCGCAACTCTACTTCAGAAACAGCACCGACACCGCGGACGCAATCCCCAAAAGCGAGAAGACGATGCCCAGGTACCAGTAGACCCGGCTGCGCGTCAGCAGCGTGACCGACGTGATCACGAGACCAATCTCCAGCAGCGCTTCGGCCAGGTCAAAGCGATTGGCCCGCGCCTCGGCCTGTTCCACCTTCGACTCCAGCGTCTCGGCTTTTTCCTGCTCTTCCTTCAGATCGTCGACCCACTTTGCCTGGTGATCCGCATACGATTTGGCGATCTTCGCTGCCGCGTCTTTGTCCTGCACGGTCATTACGCTGAGCAGATCGGCGGCAAGCTGGGTGTTGTTTGAGCGAATCTTCTTGGCTTGGTAAAGGTTCCACTGATCGGTGGCTTTGTTCTGGTTGAGCACTGCCTCAGTGTGTGTGCGATGCCCGAGCACCGTGGTCACCGCCACCAGCACCGCAAGCACGCTCATCGTAAACGCGACGGGTCGCATCGTCGACTCGCGCGATCCGTGCTCCGCATTCTCCTGCAATTCCTGCGCTTCGTTGGCTTCCATGGGGAAAACTCCTGCTTCGAAAACTCCTGCTTCATGGTCCTGCGTCGGCTACGCTACTTCCGCTTCCAGCGCACGCCGTCTTTTGCATCTTCAATCACAATGCCTTTTTCCGCCAGCTCATTTCGTATCTGGTCGGCGCGGGCAAAGTTCCGCTGCCGCTTGGCCAGGGTGCGCTCTGCCACCAGCGCATCCACCGCCTCATCGCTCAGAGATTGTCGCTCCAGCAGTTCGGGCGCAACTTCGCCCAGCCTCCCGGACCGCTCCGCCCACTCAATCGCGCGCCGGGTTGGGTCTGCATCGCGATCCTCGATCACATCGAACACCGCATCGAAACTCGCTCAGCACATTCAAAATCGCGTCACGATCTCCGGCATGCAGTTGTCCCTGGTCGATCGCCGTGTTCGCCGCGCGAATCAGGTCAAAGATGGGTGCCCGCGCTTCAGCCGTGTTCAGGTCATTGCTCAGGGCGGCCATGTATTCGGTCTGCGCCTTTTCCGCCGCTGCCTGCAACAGCGGATTTTCGCCCGGCGGGAACGCTCCCTTCACCAGCCTCTCGTGAAATGTGCGCAGCCGTTCAATCGCGTTGGTGGCTTCCACGAGTCCGTCGAACGTGAAGTTAAGCTGATGACGGTAGGGAACTGAAATCAGCGCCAACCGTATGGCCGACGCCTTATAACCCTTCAGCAGCAGATCGCGCAGAGTGAAGAAGTTCCCCTCGCTCTTCGACATCTTGCGCCCGTCCACCAGCAAAAACCGCACATGCATCCAATGCCGCGCAAAAGGCTTGTGGGTCACGCTCTCGCTCTGCGCAATCTCGTTCTCGTGGTGCGGAAACATCAGGTCTTCGCCGCCGGCGTGCAGGTCGAAGCTGTCGCCCAGATACTCCATCGCCATCGCCGAGCACTCAATGTGCCAGCCAGGACGGCCGCGGCCAATCGCCGTCTCCCATGCCGTCTCGCCCGGTTTGGCGGCTTTCCATAACGCAAAGTCACGTGCCGAATCCTTTTCATATTCGTCCACGTCCACCCGCGCACCGTCTTCCATGCCGCTCAGGTCTTTCTTGCTCAGCTTCCCGTACTCCGGAAACGACGCCAGGCGGAAGTACCAGCTGCCCTCTTCGGTCTGATAGGCCGCACCCATCGCGGCCAGTTCCTGCACCAGTTTCACCATGCGCGGAATGTGTTCCGTGGCTCGCGCAATCTGCTCGGGGTGCTCGATGCGGAGAGAATCGAGGTCCTCAAAAAAAGCCTCGATAAAAGGCGACGTGTATTCGCCGATGGGAATCCGGCCTGGGCCGCATTGCGAATAATCTTGTCGTCCACGTCGGTAATATTCATCACGTGCTGGATGGCACACCGGTCAACTTCAGAAAACGGCGCAGCACGTCGATCTGCAAAAATGTACGAAAATTACCGATGTGGCCGTAATCGTAGACAGTCGGCCCGCAGGCATACATCCGCAGGGCCTTGCCGTCCGCGGGGACGAGTTCATCCACTTGTCCCGAAAGGGTATTGAACAGACGGAGAGTCATTGGTCGGGGGTCGAACTGTTTATTCAAAAAAGCCTTCAAAGACTGTTCGGTTTGCGCCTTTTCGATTGTAACAGCGGGGGTTATGGGTTGGTGACGGGCCGCGTGGTGGAATGCTGAATCCTGACGGAGCGTATGTTAGTTTTGGGGCTGAACCGGTGGTAGGAAAGACATGCCGCGTACGATTGGAGAAGACGAAGTTTTGTCTGTGCTGTGCGACCCGGACACGCGTTACGCGTTCGAGTTGGACGGAAACACTCTGCGTAACACGGCAACCGGCCGCGTCTATCCCATCCGCGATGGGATTCCACTCTTCGTCAGCACTGTGACCGGGCCGAATTTGAAGTACCAGGCAATGTACGATCGCATCGCTCCGGGGTATGATCTGGCCGAGCGGCTCTATCACTGGATTACGCGCAAACCTGATTACCGCAAGGAATACCTTTCCGAGCTGGAGATTTCAGAAGGCGCGCGGGTGTTGGAAGTCTCCGTGGGCACCGGCGCAAACCTGCGTCATCTGCCCGAAAACATAGAGTTCTACGGAATCGATCTTTCCTGGGGGATGCTGCGCAAATGCCAGAAGAACCTCAAGAAATGGCACCGGCAGGCGCACTTGTTTCATGGCGAGGCGGAGCGGCTGCCCTTCCGCGTTGAGGCATTCGACTGCGTGTTCCACGTCGGCGGCATCAACTTCTTCACCGACAAGGCCCGCGCCATCAAGGAAATGATTTGGGTCGCGCGCCCCGGCACAAAAATCGTGATCGTGGACGAAACCGAAAAGACTGTCAGGGACGACTACCAGCGGAACCCGCTCACGCGCAGCAACTTCGAGCCCGGAAGTGAAAAAGTGCGCTGCCCCATCGACCTCGTTCCCGAAGACATGACCGAGGTCAAAGCGCGAGAGATTGCCGGCGGCAAACTCTATTGCCTTACTTTTCGCAAGCCGCTCAAACCGAATGCCCCTTCCGAATGAACTCGGTATTCGCCCATAGGCCCGGCACTCCTCTCTTCACACCGCCTTCCCCGCAGCCACCGCCGAAGCCCACGCCCACTGAAAATTGAACCCGCCCAATTGCCCGGTCACATCGACAGCCTCACCGATAAAAAACAGTCCGGGTACGCCGCGAGATTCCATCGTCCGCGCCTGCAGTCCATTCGTGCCCACGCCTCCGGCCGTCACTTCCGCCTTCTCAAATCCCTCTGTCCCGGCAGGATGGAAAGACCATCTGTGCAGATTTCTCTCGCAAGTATCGATCGCCGTATTCGACCAGCCCTGCGGCGCCCCCACCGCAGCCAGATGATTTGCCAACCGTTGTGGCAGCACCGTCCGCAGCACCTGGCGCAACGCTCCCGCATCCCGCCGCGCCCCCATCTCCATCAGCGGCCCCAAAACGCATCCCGCTGAAGCGCCAGGCAGAAAGTCAACCACCAGCGGCTCGCCGGGTTTCCAGTAGCTTGAAGCTTGTAACACCGCCGGCCCGCTCAGGCCGCGATTGTCATCAGCATCTTCTCTCGAAATTTCGCACCACCCGCTTGAGCCACCACCTCGGTTGCAACGCCGGACAACTCCGTCCAGCCTGCCTCGGCTCTGTCCAGCACCAGGGGAACGAGCGCAGGCCGGGGCCTCACTACTTTCAGCCCGAACTGCCGCGCCACTTCGTACCCCAGCCCCGTCGCACCCAGCTTCGGAATCGACAGCCCACCCGCAGCTACCACCACCACGCCGGACTTGAATGTGCCAGCCGAGCATTCCACTGAAAACTCGCCGCTGGTGGCCTCGACCGCAATCCCGCGCGCGTTCAGCACAAGTTCCACACTACCTTGCATCTCTCGAGCGCGCTCGCACTCGGCCAGCAACATGTCCAATATCGCCCGCGCTGATCCATCGCAGAAGAGTTGCCCCAGCGTCTTCTCATGCCACTGAATCCCATATCGCTCCACAAGCTCGATAAAGTGGCGGGGCTGATACAACGCCAGCGCCGACTTCGCAAAGTGCGGATTTTCAGAGATGAAATTTTGGGGCGCGCAATGCAGATTCGTGAAGTTGCATCGTCCGCCCCCGGAGATGAGAATTTTCCGTCCCGGCTGCGCATTGTGCTCCAGCAGCGCCACGCGTCGCCCACGCTGCCCGGCCACAGCCGCGGACATCAGCCCGGCAGCTCCCGCACCCAACACAATCACATCGAACTGGCGCGGTTCCGGCGGCATAGGTCTCGTTCAGAATAGCCGCTGCCGTTCCATCTACTGTTTGGATCCCTTGTCCAGCGGGTGTTTTTCGATGCGCGAAAATACGGTAGAATTTCCGCAAAGAGAGGTCGTATGCCCTTCATCGATATGGCAAATCTCGAAGTAATTGAGCGCTTGCCAGGATGGCATGGTCGCTATTTCCACTCGCCGAGCATGACCTTTGCACATTACGACTTCGCACGCGGGTCGTCCATTCACGAGCACTTCCATCCTCAGGAAGAAGTCTACGATTTGATCGAAGGCGAACTTGAAATGACCATCGATGGAGTGACGCAAATTGTCCGGCCGGGTCTGATCGCGATTGTGCCAGGAGGTGTTCGTCATTCCGTCAAAGCCATCACCGATGGGCGGGTGATCATCGTCGACTATCCATCCAGACCCGAGATTGTTCCAGCCAATGCGCACACAGATTGACTTTCGCCACAGGAAGAGCGAGCCGGGCAAGGGCCCTTTGCTCACCGGAGAAGGCCATCTTCATCGACGGCACAAGCCCATCCTGCTCGGCATATTCTGTCCAAGGCATGTGCGGTTCCACGATCCCGCGAAAGCCGACGTAGCCATCCGGGCGCACAATCAAAAGCTTCTTGCCTGTACCCAGAGCCCGCAACCCTTCTTCGTCCAAATCGCGCACGTGTACCATAACCGTCTTCGCCATGGGAAGTCCCGCCTTCACTTCATCGATCTCCTCATGCGACAGATCCATCAGCACCGCCAGGTGCGTCGCCTCCGTCCAATCCTGCAGCAAGGTTGCGCCGCCGCCGCTGTGCTTCAGCTCCAGATCCGGCATCCGGTCTCCGGCCGGGACCGCAATAGCCGCCAAAATCTTTCACGATCGAAGATGAACGATAGTTGATGCCCGTTTCAGAAATGAATCAAGCATCGCCTTCTGCACGGGCGTGAGGCTCGACAAGACAGGCAGCAGATCGTCACGGACAACCTCAACGAACGGATTGGTGGCGGTCGCCAGTTTTAGTCCGCGTTCGGTAAACCGAAGCAGCGACCTTCCCACAGCGCTTCGCTCTTCCTCGTAGCTGTCCAGCAGGACCGGGTCGCCCCCGCGTGCCACTGCGGCCAATTTCCAGCCAAGATTCGCGGCATCCTGAATGCCCGTGTTCATTCCCTGGCCCCCTACCGGCGAATGAATGTGCGAGGCGTCTCCCGCAAGAAAAACATTTCCGCGCCGATCGTGGCGTGCCTGACGATCGTTCACGTTAAATGGCGTCATCCATTCCGACGAATGGACCTGCACCTTTACTCCCGCGTTGTCCACTGCATCTTGGAAGTCCTTCAACGTCAGCTCCCGTTGGAGTTGTTCGCCTTTGCCTCGAATGGACCGCGACAATCGCGCGCGTCAGCTTCCCGGTAAGCTCAGCAAGAACCGCCACGTCACCTCCGTGATGAAAGTGGATTGATAGTTCATCCTGAGGCGCATCCGGCCCATCGAGCTCCAGATCACCGAGAAAGAACGACATTCCAATGCCGCGTCCCTCGAAAGAAATCCCCATCTTCTCGCGAACGCGGCTGTGCGCCCCATCGCAGCCAATCACCCAACGCGGCCTCACTTCTTCCTCGCTGCCATCGCGATGGCGAAGAATGGCAATGACCTTGTCATCCTCCTGTGTCAATCCCATTAGTTCGATTCCCCGTTCTGTCTTGGCGCCCAGCGATTCCATCCGCTCATTCAGAATCTTTTCAGTTTCATTCTGGGGAAGCATCAGCGCATAGGGGTAGCGACTCATGATGCGGTCAAATTGAATGGAGGCGATCTTCTTTCCGTCGCTCCAAATGCAGCCTGCTTCAGAATGCGGCCGCGAGCAACCGCCTTCTCCGCAATGCCATATCGCTGAAACTGTTCCAGCGTTCTTGCCTGCACCACCAGAGCTTGCGAGTGCTGCGCCAGATGTTCCGATTTATCAATAATCCGCACGTCCAGCCCGGCTCGTCTCAACTCAATCGCCGCGGACATTCCCGTCGGTCCTGCACCCACGACCAGAATCAGTGGTTTCTGCATCGCCCCTCCAATCGATCCGATCTCATACTCATAATTGGATGCGGTCCGGCGTGGCGGCGTGATCCCGCCGCAAGCAGTCACACGACGGCTGCAAAATCAGACGGACAATTGCCGCTGTTACTCAGGGGATTGGGAAGTTGAGGATCGCGAACCTTACAGAGAGGTCTTGGAGCCGGCAGGAGTGTGTTGCCACCAACTCCTGCCGGGCATCGTTCTACGTCGAACTTGTCGCTGAATCCGCGAACGTCGGCTCTTCCGCCTTGGCGGTTTCAAGCAGTTTGACCGGGTAGTAGGCGTTGCGGGTGTACTGCTTCACCATGCGGTTGGTATTGAAATAAGAACCGTTGAAAGCCAGGGTCGTCCGCATCAGGCGTGCCCACTTCTCTTGGGTGTCGCGGTAGAGCGGAACCACGGCCGTTTCAAGTTTGCTGTAGAGCGAGTTGGCCTCTTCGGCGTCGTCGGCGCCGTCTTCTATCGCCCAGCCGGTCACGCCTTCAATGCAGCCCTCGATCCACCAGCCGTCCAGAATCGACAGGCTCGGCACGCCGTTCAGCGCTGCTTTCATGCCGCTGGTGCCGGAGGCTTCATAGGGCCGCTCGGGCGTATTCACCCATACATCCACGCCGGCAGTGAGCAGCGCGCCCAGGTCCCAGGCGTAGTTTTCCAGATAGACAATCCGCAGCAGGTCGTTGGAAAGCTTCGCTGCATCTTCCATCACCTCGTGGATCAGCGCCTTGCCCGGCTCGTCCTGCGGATGGGCCTTGCCCGCGTAAATAATCTGCAGTCCGCCCGCCTGCGTGGCAATCTCACCAGCCGCTCGGGATCGGTGAACAGCAGGGTGGCGCGCTTATAGGTGGCCACGCGCCGCGCAAAGCCCAGCGTCAGCACCTGCGGATTCGAGAACCAGGCCGGTCCGCGGTCGCCACTTCCGCCAGCAGTGCTTCTTTGGCGCGGCGTGCGCGCGCCAGCATCTCCTGTTCCGGCAAATCGATGGCGTTGCGCAGGTAGAGATTGTCGCGCCGCCACGACGGAATGTGCTCGTCCAGCATCTGTTGCACCGGCTCGCGAGATCCACGTCGGCGCATGCACGCCGTTGGTGATCGAGTCGATCTGGAACTCCGGAAACATCGCCCGCGAAACCTTGCCATGCTGCATCGCCACGCCGTTGGCATAGCGCGAAAAACGCAGCGCCAGCAGGGTCATATTCAGCAGCCCGTCGCGGAAACATCCCAGCTTTTCCAGCCGCGCCGTGCGGTCGCCGCCCAGAATGCGGATGGTTTGCTCAGTCGAGAAACGGTCGTGACCCGCCGGGACCGGAGTATGCGTGGTGAAGACGCACTTTTGCCGCACCTGGGCAATATCGGCATCCGTGGCCGCCCCCATCGGTCCGCCGCCCAGCTCGCTCTCGAGCAACGCCAGCGTCAGCAACGCCGCATGGCCTTCGTTCATGTGATAAACGTTTACGTGCAGGCCCAGCGCATGCGCCATGCGCGCGCCGCCCATGCCCAGCACGATCTCCTGCTCCAGGCGGTAATTGGTGTCGCCGCCATACAGGTGATCGGTGAGGCCGCGGTCCCAGCCCGAGTTGCCGTCCAGATCCGTATCCAGCAGGTAGATCGGCACCACGTGTCCGTAGCGGCCCTCAGGTCATAGCGCCATGCGCGCACCGTTACCACGCGGTCTTCGACTGAAACCGTGACCCGTGCTTCCTGTTCGGCGCAGAAGTCTGCCGGATTCCAGGGCTGCACATCTTCGCTCTGTTCGCCGGAACCGTTCAGGTGCTGTTGAAAGTAGCCCTTGCGATGGACCAGACTGAAGGCCACCAGGGGCACGCCGAGGTCCGCGGCAGAACGCAATGTGTCGCCCGCCAGTACCCCAAGGCCACCCGAGTAGGTGGGCATGGCAGGGTTGATGGCAATCTCCATTGAGAAGTAGGCGACCAGACCACAAGCGGGGAATTTCTCGTAAGCAAAAGGTTTAATAGAGTTCAGCAGCATTACCTTTATCTCTCTGCGGTGCTCGCAAACAATCAGGCTATGGCCTCAAAATCTGAAATCAAAAACAAACAGCCGGACCGGGGTGGACCTTCTCTCACAGTATCCTTAGATGTCCGAAACCTTTTCAGATTCTACCAAGGAAAACGGAAATTGTTTGACCCAAGGATAGAATCCCGCGCGGCGGCAGTAACCGATTTTCGCCACACCGTAACGACCAGAAAAATCCTTTGTTGTATACGCGGCGATCCGCTCCATCCGTGGGAGTTCACCCCACCCGATGCGCCCCACCCGATGCGTGGCAAATGTGAATCTGTGGCACAATTCCCGTTTCCTCGGCATAGCGCGCCGCCAGTGCTTCAGCAAAACTGGATGCTTGGTCACGCTCGACCAGGTTAATGGTGCAGCCTCCAAAGCCGCCGCCTGTCAGGCGCGCGCCTATGAGACCCGGCAAATCCTGCGCCAGTGCCACCATCGCGTCCGCTTCCACGCAACTGGCTTCGAAGTCCCTGCTATAGCTGACATGCGCTTGCGCCATCAGCCTCCCGAGTTCCGCAAGATCTTTGTGAATCAGCGCTTCGGCGGCGGCCACCGTGCGCAGGTTTTCAGTAATGATGTGACGGGCGCGCTTCAGCGCGTTGGGGCTCATCTCGCTACCCCATTGCTCCAGATCCTTCATGGTCGCGTCACGCAGAAAGTGCACTTCAGGCCGGTGCCGCGCAATCGCCGCGCATGCCTCTTCTGCCTGGGCGCGGCGGCTGGTGTACCCTTCTCCGGCAACCGAATGTTTCACCATCGTATTGGCGATCACCAAAGCGACGTGAGGAGGAATGGGCGCAAGCTTGAAGCTCAGGTCGCGGCAGTCGATCAGCAGGGCGTTATTTTCGGCGCCGTTCGCTGAGATGAACTGGTCCATGATGCCGCAGTTGGCGCCCACAAACTCGTTTTCGGCGCGCTGACAAAGCCGCGCCAGCACTGGGCCCGGATAGCTGACTCCAAGAAGGGAAGTGACCGCCAGCGCTGTAGCTACTTCGACTGCGGCGGAGCTCGAAAGACCCGAACCGAGCGGCACATCCCCCCACAGCGACAGGCTGAAACCTGGAATCGTGTGCCCCTCGCCCGCCAGGATCACAACCACGCCCAGCGGATAGTCGCTCCATAGCTTGCTGCCTGCAGACGGAAGCGCGGACGCAACGAAGCTGCGCTCATCGCTGAAATTTTCGGAATAGATGACAATCTTTCCGTCGGAGCGAGGCGAGATAGCGGCGAGGGTCGCGAAGTCGATGGCCGCGGGCATAACGAAGCCCTCGGCATAATCGGTATGTTCGCCAATGAGATTTACGCGGCCCGGTGCTGCAAAAATGGCCGGTTCGGCATGAAAGCGGGCTAAATGCAAAGAACGCAGTACCGCAGGATCATTCATAGTTTTCTAAACCTGAATCGCTTCAAAATCGACTGACATCGTCCACGAAAAGCATTCTCCCGGAGCGAGCACGCGTGACCATGGTCCGGTTTCCGCAAGGGAGTCCACGGGCGCCGTCGCAGGTTCCAGTGCGACGCAAGTTTGTTTTGGCCCCGGGCCATCCGGCCAGCCGCCATGGCAAAGCCAGAGTCCCAGATATGGAGTCGCCAGCGCATCAAAGCTCATCTTGATGCGAAGACCCGCCTTGGGCCGGTAAAGAGCACACCAGTTCTCGTCGGCCGCTAGCGGCCCGGCAAACACCTTATCGCCGATTCGCGACTCGGGAGCCTGCACCATGCCCAGGTCAGTCCGGCTGCCATCCACCAGCGTCGCGATAGGCCAATCAACTGTGTTGCCCCCCACTCCCAGGCGGCCGCCTCCTGAACCCTCAACCCGCATCTTCGTGATCGAAGCCGGTAACAAAATCTGGTCGCCCGCTTCTGTGGCAAATAGAGGATGCGCCGACCACGACCACGGCACCGAGAAGTCGCCGGTGTTGGTCAGCTTGTAATCCAGCCCAAGATGCCATTGCTGTCTTTCTTGGCGAAGCTTAATGCTCCGCTCCAGCACTAACGGAAGCGAGAAACAGGAGGCGCGCAGCTTGACCGCGCCATTGGCCGAAACCTGGTCCCAGGCCACTCGCCACACATCGCCATGATCTGGAATCTCAGCGCGACCGGCCACTGTTTCCACTGTGCACGGCGCTACGGAGGGCAGGCATTCATCCCATCCGCCCGCATCGCCCTGCTCGAATCCCATGGTGCGGCTTCGCGGGCCGAGAGGAGCAAGCGGAGCCTGCAAAAGCTCACGATCCATCAAGCAAATTGAGGCGATTTTGCCCCCCAGATGCGGGACAATCGTGATGCAGCACCCTCCGGCCTGGATGAGAACGTTTTCTTTTTCAGATGCAACCAAGAACGTTTCGGTCATCCCTTACCCCTTCCTTGCCTCCGCGCAAGCCGCGGCCAGCTTGTCCCAGATGCCGTCCAGCCATGCCTCGTGTTCGGGCTTCATCAGAACGGAACGCAGGCAAGTCACATACTCGTTCGGGCTTCCCAGCCGATCCCCGCTCGCTGGGCCAAACCAGTATTGCGGCAATTGTACTAGCGCCAGATGCAAGTTTCGCCGGGCGCACGATACAAAAGTTTGCTGAGCCAACCGCGAAGATGCCTCGGGTGTCTCCGCCGCCACCTTCCAGACCACGATGTCCAATTCGGGCGCACCCGTCGTCAACGGCTGAAAGTCCCCGTTTTGCCGCAGGCGCCGTTCCAGTTTCAAGGCGGCGGACCGTCCTCGCGTCAGCCCTCGGGCAAACTCGCCCCCTTGCGTCAGTGGCAGCAATTGCTGCGTGGCCCACAACGCCACCGCCGCTGCCCCCGCCCGCGAGCACTCCAGGCTGATCTCGCCCAGATGCAACTCCTTCGAAGTGAAGTAGGTATAAGGAGAGTCGTGCTTATAGAACCGCCCCACGGCCGGGTCGCGGAACAGCACGCAGCCGCAGCCATACGGCTGCAGGCCATGCTTGTGCGGATCGATCACGATGGAGTCAGCCCGATCCACCACCGAATATGCTCGTCGTGCCGGTTCATTCAGCTCTTCGGGAATCAGCCGAAAATATCCCCCGTATGCAGCATCCACGTGCACTCGGAATCCATAGCGCTCCCGCAGCGCAAGAATCTCCTCCAAAGGATCGACGGCGCCGATGGCCGTGGTGCCCAGCGTAACGACTACCGTCCCCACATCGCCCTTGCGTAGCTCGGCCTCCAAAGCTTCGAGGCCCATCTGTCCGCGCTCATCGGCGGGGATCGGCGTAAAGTCAAGCTGCAACACAGCGGATATGCGTTCGTGGGTGAAATGCGCTTGTTCCGACCCGACAATTCTCTTCTCTTTGGCCAACTGGCCAGCAACCCACAGCGCCTCCAGATTGGCCATCGTGCCGCTGGAGGTGAGATGGCCAAGGAATTCTGTCAGTCCGAACATCCCGGCTATTTCGGCAACGGCCTCAATTTCCATCTCCGAACTTGCCCGGCCCCCGTCACGAGAATGATTGTTGGGGTTGATCTTCATGGCCAGGGCATAGGCGGCGCGCGCCAACGGGTGCGGTGGTTTGAGCATCTGTCCCGCATAAAGAGGATGGAAATATGGATAGTTGTTGCCCAGTCGGTGCGCCGTTGCCTCCAGCACCCGCTCCATTGCCTGCGGGTCAGTGGCGCTTTCCGGTGCCGGTTCGAACACCGGCAGCGAGCCAAACTCCGTCTCCAGCACCTCTGTGGCGCGGGCAAGCAGGCCGGGGGCCGGATCGTTGGACATGGCGACAGTCCACCCTATCACACCCAAAGGTAACCTCGCAGATCAATGATTCCAAGTGCCTTCCGGCATCATGCCGCGAAGAATTCTTTCCGCCGCCGCGTTTTCGAAGCCGAAAATTTGCGGCGGGATGGTACACTATCGCCAGCGTTAGAGTCGAACCGGGCGTGAGCAGTACTCGCCCAACCAAGCAAGATTCTGCCAGTGGTCGCTCCGATTCATCCAGCGCAATTCAAAATCAGGAAATACGAACAAAATGGAACAAGGCACTGTGAAGTGGTTCAATGACGCGAAGGGCTTCGGCTTCATCTCGCGTCAGAACGGCGAAGATGTCTTCGTGCACTACTCTGCGATCAACTCAAGTGGTTTCAAGAGCCTGCAGGAAGGTCAAGCCGTGCAGTTCAACGTGGTGAAAGGGCCAAAGGGATGGCAGGCTGCGGACGTTCAGCCGCTGTAAGGTGATAGGCCGGATTTCGGCAGAATCTAGCAATCACGAAAGAGGGCGGGGAGCGGTCCCAGCCCTCTTTGTGTTTTTGAATGCCGATTCGATCGGTTAACTAACTAGCCAGCAAGGGTATAAATAACCTTGATGGTCGTCTTGATCTCGACCGGTTGTCCATTGATTAAATACGGCTTATACGACCATTGCCTCACTGCGTCGAGCGCCGATTGTTGAAGCTCTTTGGGCCCGGATACTACCATGAGCTTTTCCACACTCCCATCTTTGCCGATGACCGCGTTCAGGACGACTGTCCCCTGAATTCGCGATTTCTTGGCGTCCTCCGGATATTTTGGAGGAACCTTGTTCAGCACGTACTGAACCATCTCTTTGCCGGGAACGGTGCGGGGCCCAGCCGTCGTGCTCGCATTGCTGTCGCTGCCGGCAACGGTCGCATCTACATGCATCCGCAGCGCCAGGGCCGATGCGCAGGTTCCGGCGACCAATAGAACACAGGCCACCGCAATCGCTGCACGTGGTACGCCTCGAATCTCATTTCGTCTCTCGGTCAATCGCATAAGTCTCCTTTCCAGTGTGTTGGCATCGAAAATTCCGATGGCGTGAGGGGTCCTGACCGGCATCCCCTCAACCAGCAGGGAAGCCAACCGCAAAATCGAATGTGCATATTGGTTTCGTCCTGAAGGCCCGGCCGCCATCTCATCGCAGACCATCTCGCGGGTCTCCATCAGCCGTTCTCGCGTCATCCGGAACAGCGGATGGTATCTCACCGGCAGCGCAAGCAACTCATACGCAAGGTTCTTGAGAAAGTCGTTCCGCCGAATGTGCGCAAACTCGTGCGCAATCACCGTGTGCAGATCGACTGCGGGCACACCATCGACCATGTTGTAGGGTAAGAGCACCAGCGGTCGCGAAATCCCGAGAGTGACGGGCCCAAAGACCAGCGGCGACGTCGCGAGAGATACTTCACCGATCCCGGACTCTTTCGAACACCGCATCCAGAAGTCGGCAACCTCAGCCGGGAAAACAGTTTCTACAGCTTCCCGGCGCAAGACAGCAAGCCGCCTGCATCTCCAGGCAAATCGCAAAAGGAAATATGCGCTCACCGCGCCGTAGGCAATCGCGATCGCTCCAAGGTACTCTGACGGCACTTGGAACCCGCCAAGCAAGCTACCCCCTCCGACCGCCACACTCACGTGCGATTCGCCACTTCGGTGTGTTTCGCTCGTCCAGTCAAGAGTCCGCCGCAACCACTCCCAAGGCAGGACAGAACCGGCCGGCAAAAGGCTCTGCAGCACCAGCACGCCGACCCAAACTCGATGCTCGGGCCCGGCGCCGATCGTTCTTGCAACTCGGGCCGCCACCCATCCGGCCGCAAAGAGCAATGGCACCTGCCACAGCGAGTTCAAAAGGTAGCTGAGCATCCAGGACTCGAAATTCATCATGGCGTGTTTCCTTCCTTGTTGAAGCGTCGGGTCAGCTCCGCCAGCCTCTTCGCGTCGATCTCTCCATTCTTGAGCAGGCTCATCACCAGGTCCTCGCTCGAACCGCCAAACATGCGATCGACCAGGTCGCGGACTCCCTGTCCCAAAGCCTTGTCTTTCGTCACCTGGGCGCTGTAGACATAGGCGCGTCCATGCAAGTCGCGTTTCAGCTTCCCTTTGCGTTCCAGGATGTTCAGCATGGTTTGCACGGTGGTGTAGGCAAGAGCGGGCTCCAGCGCCGCCTGCACCGCACTCACGGTGCTGCTTCCGCACCTCCAGATCACCTGCATGATTCTTAGTTCGAGCTTGGTGAGGCCGGTCTTGTTCGATTCTTTCTTCACGCCGTCTCCTATTGTTTTAGGAGATTAGCGCCAATCCAACCCGACTGTCAACTAAACTCTTAGGAGTTTCCATTTCATTGGCCACACGGCATCAATCGACTTCGTACAATCACGCAAAAATTGTATGACTTAGCCGGTATTGCGAAGTCCCGCCGAGATCCCGCTGATCGTCGCCGCAATCGCCCGATTCACCTCCGGCGTATCCTCTCCCGACCGTTTCCGCCGCAGCATGTCCACCTGGATCAGGTGCATCGGATCGACGTACGGATTGCGCAGCTTGATCGAGCGGGCGAGTACCTGGTTACTCTCAAGCAGTTCCTTCTGCCGCGTGACCGCCAGGATTGCCCGCACGGTCCGATGGAACTCAGCCTCAATCAGATCGTAGACGCCTTCGCGCACCTTAGCATCCCGAACCAGCGAGGAATACATCCGCGCCGTCGCAAGATCCGCCTTGCCCAATGCCATTTCCACGTTGCGCAGAAGATCGATGAAGAGTGGAAACTCGCGGCGCCATCTCCTGCAGCAGTTCCAGTGCTCCGGGCTTTTCGGTGAACTCGCTCGAGCGCGAAGCCGACACCAGAACCAGGCCGGCACCAGTAGCCGCGACTGGGTCCATCCGAAGACCCATGGAATCGCGCGCAGATCGGCGATGTTGTCAGAGGCCTTGCGAGCGCGAGGGTCGCGATCCGGTCATCGCGTGCTCCAGTTCGCTGACCGGAGTCGACTCCTCAAAATACGTAATAACCTCAGAGTTTTCGAGGATGTTTTCACGGTAAAACGCGAACGGAGATCGCCGAGAGTTCGTCCAGCGCCGCTTCCCATTCCGGTTTAAGGACGCCGGTGAAGTGCCCATCGGGGTCGCGCGCATTCGGTCGGGCCAGACGCGTCGAGTGACGCCGCAATCATCAGTTCCAGGTTGCGCTCGGCCAGCACTTCGTCGGCATATTTGAAGTTGAGCACTTCGCCCTGCTCGGTGATGCGCAACTGGCCTTCGAAGGAATTCATCGGCTGGGCAAAGATGGCGCGATGGGTAGGACCGACCGCCGCGGCCCACCGTACCGCCTCGGCCGTGGAAGAGCCGCAGCTTCACTCCGCATTCGCGCGCAACCACGTGCAGATCGCGATGGGCGCGGAAGATCTCCCACGTGCTCGTCAGCATGCCGCCATCTTTGTTGGAGTCGGAATAGCCGAGCATGACTTCCTGCCAGTGATCCCAGGTGGCCAGCAGTTTGCGATAGTCGGGCGCGGCTCCGAGCTCGCGGCAAATGGTCGGCGCAATTCCGGAAATCGTCGATCGATTCGAAGAGCGGGACCGGCATGAGCCCCGGGTCGCGGCCTGATCCCTCGACGCGTACCCCGGCGAGTCGTGCCAGGCGCACGACGGCCAGTACATCTTCAACCGATGCCGCGCCGCTGATCACGTAGTTACGAATCGCCTCGGGCGAGCAGCCGTTCTTCACTTCGGAAACCACGCGAAAAGTGTCGAGCACGCTGGAGGTTCATCGGAAAGACCGCCGGGCAGTGAGGGTGCGATGGTGTCGGCGATCGCCTCTTTCAAGGCCGCCGCGTGCACGCGCGCATGTTGGCGAATGTCGAGTGTGTGCAGGTGTAGTCCAAAAGTTCGCACCTGCAGAACCAGCGGATCGATAAGAGTGCGCGCAATGCGCAGCCCGTCGTGCGCTGCCAGCGATGCCCGCAGCGTTTCCAGATCGTCGAGGAACTCATCGACAGAGCAGTAAGCGGGCAGTACCTGGGCGAGCTTGTCCTGACCCTGTGTCAGCGTCTCCAGCGTGTAGGGCAGTCACGGGCAGCGACGTGCCGGGGTGCGACGGCTGTTCCATGAAGAGAAGCGTTCGCTGCAGTCGCGCCTTAAGGCAAATGACGAAGCGGCGATAGTACTCGAATTCATATTGCGCGCCGAAAACCTGGGACTCCGGTGTGTGCACCTGCGCCACATAAGCTTCAAGGCGCTCGAGCAACGGCTCGCTTACGGGGCGCTGCTGAGCGCTGGTGGTCAGCAACTCCATGATGGCGTTGAGTTGGAGCTGGTAATAGAGCAGAAGGTGACCACGCGCCAGGCGAATGCGCGTCGCGCGTGACCTCGGGCGTGACGAACGGATTGCCATCCCGGTCGCCACCGATCCACGAGCCGAATCGCAGCAGCGGTGGAAGTTCGTGAGCCTCGATATCCAGGCCGTACGCAGCGCGCAAGGCCTCGGCGATTTCGCGGTAGAGGCTGGGCAGGGTGGCAAAGATGGATACGTCGTAGTAGTCGAGACCCATCTTGACTTCGTCGTACACGGTGGGCCGATGGGAGCGGACTTCATCGGTTTGCCACAAGCTCGTGATCTCGGCGAGCACCAGTTCTTCAAGCCGCGCCATGTCCTGCTCGGGGACAGGAATACGATCGAGCGTGGTGAGAAACTCGCCGATCCGCCTGCGCTTGAACATCACTGAGCGGCGCGCCACCTCTGTCGGATGCGCCGTAAACACCGGCACAATTAGCACGCGCTTCAGCCAGCTCATGGCCTCTTCTGCGCTGATGCCCACGCGGCGCATCTCGCACAGTGTCCCGACAAGCGAGCCGCGCTGGCGGCCGGCTTCGCCGCTCAATTGGAGAGCGATGCGGCGCCGCTTGCGGTGGTTGGTCTCGGCAAGATTGATGAGTTCGAAGTAGAAGGCGAAAGCCCGGGTGAGCAGGATGGCGCGCTCCACGGGAAGCGAGTGGACCAACTCCAAAGCCTTTGCCGCGTGCCGTGCTGCTTCTTTCTCGTTGCCCCGCGCCTCGGCGTCACGGCGGCGAATGGTGCCTTGGCGCAAAGCCTCAACGTGCGCAAACAGGTCCTCGCCGGCTTGTTCGCGCAGTACCTCGCCCAGCAGGGTGCCAAGGGAGCGGACGTCGCGCCGCAGCGGCGCTTCTTTCAGGTCACCGGAGCGGGCCTCCAACTCGGCCAGCCGTTGCGACCAGCTTTCGGGGTTCCAGAGTAAGGCCATCGTATTTTGATTATGCATGAGGGAAGGGCCCAGTCCGGAAGGCTGCGTCAGGTTGGAACGGCTTGCTCGATTCTAACCTCGGCGACAGGGGGAATTTTGACCCGGTTTTTCACAAATTCGGGTTGTTTTATTCTTTCGGCCATCAGGGATAATGTCGCCATGCGGTGTCTCGATTCGAGTGAGAAGGTCGGAAGAAACGATCGTTGCCCCTGCGGCAGCGGGAAGAAGTACAAGCATTGCTGTCTACGCGCGGCTTCAGCCTCGCCTGCACCCGCTGATACTCCGTGGAGCCGGCAGCGGGAGGCCTCGGACCGGCTCACACCGGCATTGTTGAAGCTGGCCGGGCGCATGGACGATGACGATCTTCAGCTGGCGTGGGCAGAGTTCAACCAGGTACCGTTTCCTAAGCCGCTAGACGTGTACCCGAATGAAGAATCCATCTTTAGTCCTTTTCTGATCTTCGACTGGGATCCGGAGAGCCCTCTGCGTCGCCGCTCAGGCAAGCCAAGATCTGGAACGGTTTTACGTGCCTACTTGGCAAAGAGCGCGAGCCGATTGTCTGAATTGGAGCTTTCAATTCTGGAGCAGGCGATCTCGCGGCCGGTCAGCTTCTATGAGATTATCCTTTGCAATCCCGGCCAAAACGCTGTGCTGCGGGACATCTTAATTGGCGAAGAAACCGATGTTGAGGAGCACACGGGAACGAAAACAATGCGCCCAGGCGACATCGTTTATGGGCAAATTTGGATCTTGCCCGAGGTGGCGACCCTGGGCAGGCTTGCGCCAAACGTCATCCAGCCCGACAGGAAAGTGGAGATCGTTGAGCTTCGCGCCAAGCTGCGGCGCAAGATCGCAAAGCGGAACCGGGAACTGACGGCTTCCGACCTGGTCCGATATTCGGAGGAGATTCGCTGCGTGTATCTCAACATCCGGGATGCCTTGCTTCGACCCAAAAAGCTGGTGAATACCGACGGCGAATCGTATGTCTTCCATACGCTCACGTTTCGAGTCGGATCCGCACAGGTGGCCTTCGACGCGCTTGCTCCGCTGGCCTGGGGCACAGCCAGAGCGGAGCTGCTCGAAGGCGCGGAGTGGAACGCCGACGGCTCGCTGAAGAATGTGGAGCTCGACTGGATTGTGAAGGGTAATGCGATGCACAAGACCTGGGAAAACACGATCCTTGGGCACCTGAAGATTTCTGGACAAACCATGATTGCGGAGGTGAATTCGGCAAATCGGGCTAATCGGATTCGGCAGGAAGTTGAGAAACGGCTGGGCCTTCATGGCACTCATTTGAGCACCGCGACGGAGACGCCCGAGCAAGCGATTGCAAAGCGGGAAAAACAAAGGGAAATCGCACCTCGGCAAATTGAGGAGGCCCAACCGCTCGATCCCAAAATACAGGAAGACTTTGCCGTCCATATTCAGAAACAGGTAGAGGCGTGGGTGCACCAACAGATTCCGTCTCTGGGAAGACGCACTCCGATGCAGGCTGTTGCCGATCCAGATGGAAGAGAGGTTGTGGAAGCGCTGCTTCTGAGTTGGGAACGGAGCTTTGAAGGGCAGAAGGGGCCGGGAACGTTTCGTCCTGATATCGATGCCGTTCGGCGATTATTGAATCTTCCCGTCGGGATTGGAACCGTCATTCACTGAAGGTTGCGGGCCGGGAGTATCCGCGAAAATGACCGTCTCAGGACCATGTCGCCTGTCCGTCCAGTTGGACCGTCAGGTCTTCCCACTCGGCGATGAGCGCCGCGAGCTGCGTCCTGAGTTCCGCAGCCAAATCGGTAAGCCGCTGTGTCTCGGTCGCTGAAATGTACACACCTAACTGCTCCTCAGTGTGCGCAATCGAAGCCTCGATGCGCGGGATCTCCTCTTCGAGGAACGCGCTGCGCTCTTCCATCTGCTTCTGCTTGATGGGATTCAAGCGGCGTTGACGCACGGAAGAAGATGCGGTGCCGTTAGGTGGTTCAGGGCCGCCTTCGATGACGATGGTGACTCCTGGCTTTTCAGTTGCGTGCGGCAATGACGCGGCGACCGCGGCTTCGACTCCTGCGGCCTGCGCCTCTTTCCAGCGGAGATAGTCTTCGTAATTCGCTTCATGGCTGGTGACGGTGCCGTCGGCCACTTCCAGTACGCGGGTAGCCAGCCGGTCAATAAAATAGCGGTCGTGTGAGACGAAGACCACTGTGCCGGAGAAGGCCGCGATGGCCTCGAGCAGCACGTCTTTGGCGCGCATGTCGAGGTGATTCGTCGGTTCGTCGAGCAGCAGAAAATTCGATGGCGACACAAGAATGCGCGCCAGCGCGTAGCGGTTGCGTTCGCCGCCCGAAAGCACGCCAAGCGGCTTGAACACATCGTCCCCTGAAAAGAGAAAACAGCCCAGCAGCGAGCGCAGCGCCTGTTCCGGCACCTTGAGAGCGGCACGGCTGATGTCGTCAAGCATGCGCGAATCGCCGTCAAGCACCTTGTATTGGTCCTGCGCAAAGTATTCAGCCACGACGTTGTGACCCAGGCGGACCTGTCCGGACGTAGGCGCTTCGGCACCGGTGAGTAACTTGATCAGCGTGGACTTGCCCGCCCCATTGACGCCGACCAGCGCCACACGGTCCCCACGCTCAATCGAGAACCGGACATTGCTGAGAACTCGTTTTGTTCCGTAACTCTTTTCCAGCCCTTCAGTCTCCACAACCATGCGGCCCGAGGGCGGCGGCTGCGGAAACTTGAAATGAATAACCGGCTCATCTTCAGGTATCTCGATGCGCTCGATCTTTTCCAGCTCCTTGATGCGGCTCTGCACCTGTTTCGCCTTGGTGGCCTGAGCACGAAATCGGTTGATGAATGCCTCAAGGTGTTCGATCTGGTCGCGCTGGTTGCGGTAGGCGGCTTGTAACTGTGCGCGCCGCTCGTCTTTTTGCGAAAGGTATTTGGTGTAATTGCCCTGATAGATCGTGAGGCGCTTGTTCCATATCTCCACCGTGCGGTCGATTGTTACGTCGAGAAAATAGCGGTCGTGCGAGATCAATATGTAGCCGAAGGGATAATTGCGGAGATAGTCTTCGAGCCAATTGCGGGTTTCAAGGTCCAGGTGATTGGTCGGCTCGTCCAGCAGCAGAAGGTTCGGCTTGGCGAGCAGCAGTTTGGCGAGGGCAATGCGCATCTGCCATCCGCCGCTGAACTCGTCAGTCTGGCGAGTCCAGTCCTCCTTGCTGAATCCGAGGCCGGTGAGGACGCTGCCCACTTGCGCATCCAGAGCATAGCCATCGAGCGCGTGAAACCGATCCTGCAACATGGAGAAGCGTTCTGCCGCCGCCTCGTATTCCGCACTGGCGTGGTCCAACTCCGCAAGTTGACCGCCGAGCCCCTCGATCTCCCGCTCCATGTCGCGTATTTCGTCGAAGACGGTCAGGCATTCTTCAAAGATGGTCCGGCCCGTCAGCCTCAATCCTTCTTGCGGCAGATACCCGATGCTCATGCCGCGGGTTTGCTGCATCGTGCCGTAGTCCAGAGACTCAAGCCCGGCGAGCACCTTCATCAGGGTGGATTTGCCGGTGCCATTGGCGCCCACGAGCGCGGTTTTCTCCCGGGCCCGAATGAGCCAGTTGGCCTCAAGAAACAGTACGCGCGGCCCAAACCGCTTCCCCGCATTTTGCAGTGATAGCATCCACCTCTATTTTCGCAGACCACCTGCGGTGGGGCTAACCACCTGCGGTGGGGCCAACTCTGGGCCAAGCGAAGTGCGGCGTTGAGACTTACCTTCTATGGCCGGGATCTCGACTGGCCTTCCAGCGGGAACGAGATTCCAAATTTCATCGATTTCGGGCCAGGGATGGCCATGCAGCCTTCGCCCAGTTCATCTTGCGCATTTTGCCACCAGCGATGATGATTCCGTCATGATGGAGCGCACCCCGGGCAATATCATTCGCCGGTTGTTCGACTCCCGCCTGGGTCTGAAGGACCGGCTGGTTCCGCGCTGGATATTTTTACGCGCGCTCGCGGCCATCCACTTCTCCGCTTTCTATTCGCTGCTCTTTCAAATCAAGGGACTGATTGGTCCGGATGGCATTCTGCCCGCGCAGCAGTACCTGGCCGCCGTCAGCAATTCGCTTTCGGGAGGGGCGCGCTATTGGTATGCGCCGTCGCTCTTCTGGATCTCTTCCAGTTCACACGCGCTGATGTTGGTTACGTGGATCGGTCTTGCGGCTTCGGTGGCTGCATTCCTGAATCTCTGGCCGCGGTTCAGCTTCCTTGTCTGCTTCTTCTGCTTTTTGTCCTTTGTCGCAGCCGCAGGCGATTTCTCCAACTATCAGTCGGACGGAATGCTGCTGGAAGCGGGTTTTCTTGCGCTGTTCTTTGCGCCAAGTGGGCTCATGCCGGGTTGGGGAGCCAACTGTCCTCCTTCGCGCGCCAGTCTCTTTCTTCTGCAATGGGAATGGTTTCGAATCTACTTCGAATCCGGCATGGTCAAGCTGCTCAGTGGCGATACGGAGTGGCGCAATTTGACGGCGATGGATGAGTACTACCAGAACGGCCCCTTGCCTACGTGGATCGGCTGGTACGTCCAGCACTTTCCGCACTGGTTTCACGTTGCCTCGGCCGCGGGCACGCTGGTGATGGAGCTAGGCGTGGTGTTGATGCTCTTTTTCCCGCGCCGTGTTCGCTTGATCTGTTTCTTTATCGTGACGCCCTGGGAAATCGGCGTGATTCTCACTGCCAATTACACCTTCCTCAACTATCTCGTGCTCTCGCTCGGCTTCCTCTTGCTCGATGACCGGGCATTGATTCGCTTTGTGCCGAAGCGATTTCGCCCTCCCACGCC
Organism: uncultured Acidobacteriota bacterium; assembly: GCA_963718435.1. Classification (GTDB taxonomy): domain Bacteria; phylum Acidobacteriota; class Terriglobia; order Terriglobales; family Acidobacteriaceae; genus Telmatobacter. Next base: position 27,328 of record CAVQZQ010000054.1, read on the forward strand.
TTCAGGCCCGGTGGAAGCCCGGAGAAGCGCAGAGCCGCCGCTGTCGATCCTTGGCGCGAACCAGTCGAGCCCCGAAGCAGATGAAACCCCCACCGTTGCGAGAGAGACGGTACGGTCGGCGGCGCCCCGAACGCTGGGCCAAAGGCTCGCGGGACATTTGAGCGCGATCGGCCTGGCCGTCGCCACGGTCATGCTCACGTGGATTGCTTACGATACGACAGCGGAGATGGTCAGCATGGTTTTGCGCGGAGTTCCGCTGCCCAATGCGCCCATCGCCGCGCTCGAGCCGTTCCGCATCGCCAACCAATACGGTCTTTTCGCGGTGATGACTCGGGGCCGCTATGAGATTGAATTCCAGGGCTCGTATGATGGCGACAACTGGATTGCCTTTCCGTTCAAATACAAGCCGCAGGCATTGAACGAGGCGCCCCGCATCTATGCGCCCTATCAACCTCGCTTTGATTGGAATCTCTGGTTCGCGTCGCTCGGCGATTGGCGACAGAACGACATTGTTCCGCTGACCGAAGCGCGCCTGCTCGCGAATGACGCCGATGTGCTTTCGCTTTTTCGAGCCAATCCTTTTGTCAAGCCGCCGCCGCGTTTCGTGCGCGCTGTATTGTGGCAATACTGGTTTACTTCGATGGGCGATAAGCGTCGCACCGGTAACCGGTGGCGGCGCCAGTTTCTCGGCCTTTATGCGCCGGAGATTACACTCACCCAGGATGGCAAAGTTGCTGTGGTCGAGATGCCGGAAGAATTGCCGCCCCACGATTAAGTGGCGGAGAGAGGCACGATGAAGCGCGCCTACGTGATCGGCTCGGGCCCTAACGGACTCGCCGCGGCCATCGTGCTGGCGCAGGCAGGGCTGCACGTCGAGGTCTTTGAAGCGGAAGAGGAGCCGGGGGCGCCGCGCGCACGCTACCGCTCACGCTCCCTGGCTTTCTACACGACTTCGGTTCCGCGGTGCACCCCATGGCGGCTGGGTCTCCCTTCCTCAATTCGCTTCCTCTAGCGAACTATGGACTTGAATGGATCCACGGCGATGCCCCTCTGGCACACCCGCTCGATGATGGCACTGCCGTGATACTCGAGCGTAATCTGGACGACGCAGTGAAGGAATTAGGCACAGACGGCAAGCGTTGGGGAAGCTTGATGCGGCCCATCGTCGACCACTGGGACGCATTTGCGCACGACAGCCTCGGACCTGCGGTTCGCTTTCCGCGCCACCCGTTCCGCATGGCGCACTTTGGATTGACCGCGGTGCAGCCGGCACAACGGGTTGCGCGAACGCGATTCAAAAGCGCGCGCACACGAGCGCTGTTCGCGGGGCTGGCGGCGCACTCGTTTCTCAGTTTCGACCGGCCGTTGAGCGCCGCCTTCGGACTGGTGCTGGGTGCGGCAGGTCATGCAGTCGGCTGGCCCATCCCCCGCAGTGGATCGCGCGCCATTACCGAGTCGCTGATCGCTCTTTTGGAGTCGCTGGGCGGCAAGCTCCACACCTCGCGCCGTATTGATCGAGACGCATTGCGCGAGTTGGACGGCGAGCACACGCTCACACTTTGCGATACCACGCCGCGCCATTTGCTGGCACTGGCGGGCGAACGCCTGGCGCCTGGGTACCGGCGAAGGTTTCAGCAATTCGAACATGGCCCGGGTGCGTTCAAGATCGACTTTGCGCTTTCTGAGCCCGTCCCATGGAAGGCAGCGGAGTGCGCCCGTGCGATCAGCTTGCACCTCGGTGGCACATTCGGAGAGATCGCCGCGTCTGAAGATGCGGTGGCGCATGGGTGGTGTTCCGAAAAGCCCTTCGTGCTGGTTGCCCAGCCTTCGCTATTTGATCCAACACGCGCCCCGCTCGGCAAGCATGTGCTCTGGGCATATTGCCACGTGCCCAATGGGACGAACTTCGATATGACCGCACGGATCGAAGCGCAGATCGAACGCTTCGCGCCTGGATTTCGCGATTGCGTGCTGGCGCGCCGCGCTTTTCCGCCTGTGCTGCTTGAAGAAATGGACACGAATCTTGTCGGCGGCGACATAAGCGGCGGCGCATTCACAGTGCGGCAGTTCCTGTTCCGACCCAGTGCTCACAACTACTCGACCGGCACACCCAACCTATATCTATGTTCCGCGTCGACGCCGCCGGGAGGCGGCGTGCACGGCATGTGCGGCTACAACGCAGCGAAACGCGCCCTTTCCGACCTGCATATTTCGAAGCTGCCGGGCTGAGTGAACGGCCGCCTTTCCAAGCTCGCCTGACCCCTGCGGCCAGCGTCGCAGCGGCCATGTTACATTGAAATCCCACGGGGGGTCGGAATGGCGGCGGGTACTCAGCTTCCAGGCAATGACGAGACGATTGACCTGCAGCAGCAGGTGGCGCGTCTGCAGGCGCTGCTTGAGGCCTCGCGGCAGGTGCACTCGACAATTCGTGAAGAAGAAGTGCTGGAGCAGGTGTTACGCATCGTGGTGCGCGAATTGGAGATGGCGGGAGCCGCGTTTCCCGGTACAGGCCGGTCCTACGGGCAGATTCCTGAACCTAACCAGACCGGCGAGGCCGGTGCCCCGCTGCCTATCTTTTTGTTGCAGGATCGCGAAGGACGGCGGATGGCGGAGCTGGTCGTGGCTCCTCCCGACGGGCGCGAGTTGACGCTTTATGAGGCCGATTTTCTCGAAGGCTTGACCCTCCAGGCAGCGGTCGCGCTGGAAAACGCCCGCAACCACAAGCGCAACGTAGAGTATGCCCGGGTGCAGCAGGATCTGGATGCGGCTCGCGGTATTCAACGGTCGCTGTTGCCGCAGAAACTGCCCGAGATCCCCGGTTATTCCCTGGCCTTCCGCTCCGTCACTTGTTACGAGGTGGGCGGCGACTACCTCGATATTGTGGAGGAACCGGACGGCAGCCTTCTGATCGCAGTAGCCGACGTGGCCGGCAAAGGTCTTGCATCGGCCATTATGGCCACCAGCTTCAGGGCGGCCTTTCGCGCTATGGCGGTGCAGGATATGCCCCTGGAGGAACTGGCTACGAGGATGAATCAGCACCACTGGACCGAGGGCGAAGAGGCCCGACGCCGTTATGTGACGGCTATTTTCCTGCGCCTGCACCCGGAAACGGCCGAGGTGGAAATCGTGAATGCCGGACACAATCCGGGGTTCCTGTTGGAGCCCGATGGTAGGATCTGCGAGTTTGAATCGACCGGGACACCGCTCGGATTGCTGCCGGGGATGCGCTACACCAGCCAGAAATGCGGGTTTATACCGGGGGCAAATCTGCTTTTCTACACGGATGGGCTGACCGAAGTCTTCCGCGGCGAAGAGGAATTTGGGCCGGAAAGGCTGATGGATGTGTTTTCTAAGAGCCGGAAAGATAAAGCAGATGATATTCTCGGTGCAATATGGACAGCTATTGAGGATTTTGCTGAAGGCGGCCCGCAGGGGGACGACATGACCGCTCTGGCTTTATGTCGGGGAGCGGTATGACGGAGACGACGGTATGACCAACTTGAAATCCACCAGCGTTGAGGTGCGGCTGCCCTCGCGGCTCGGCTATGAGAAAGTGGCCATGAGTACCGCGGCTGCGGTCGCCAAACTGATGGGTTTCCGCGAAGACCGTGTGGAAGACCTGAAGACGGCAGTGGCCGAAGCTTGCATCAATGCCATCGAGCACGGAAATATGCTGAACGAGGGCCTCTCGGTGGGCGTAGTACTCTCTGCGGGTGCCGACGGGCTTGAAGTGAAGGTGATCGACGACGGCAAGGGTTTGAAGGGGATGCCTCAAAAACCCGACATCGACCGCAAGATTCACGGCGAAGAAGACCCACGTGGCATGGGCATGTTTCTGATCCAGGCATTGGTAGACGAAGCAGAGTGGGTTAAAGGCTCCAACGGCAAAAGCAGCTATGTCAGGCTGGTCATCCGGCTGGATAAAGAAGCGGAATAACACAGAATCGAATACGGAGATTAATGATCGTGCAGACAGAAACCAAAGCGCGCGTGGACCAGCTCACTTCCCCGGCCGGGCACCCGGTCACTGTCCTCCGTTATGAGGGCGATATTGCCAGCACGTCGAAAGACGCAGTACTGGGCACCTATCAGGCGTTGCCAAAACAGACGGCAAAGCTGGTTCTATTGGACTTCACCAAGGTCGATTACATCAACTCGAGCGGCATTGCGCTGGTGATCCAGATGCTGATTGAAGCGGCCAACTCCGGCCAGAAGGTCTTTGCCTTCGGGCTCTCGCCGCACTTTACCAAAGTCTTCACCATGGTGGGCATCACCAAGTACGCAGGCCTGTTTACCAGCGAAACCGCGGCGCTGGCTGCGCTTTAGAGGCCTTTCGGAGCACATCGAAGCCTTTTGAGCGCCGTGAAAGGCGAATTTCCGGCCATCTTAGTGTCGGGGAGTAACGAATCTGCCCAACGCCGGTCATTCGGGGTTCGTCTCCGTGTTTCTGCGTTGAGTGTGTGCCTTTCGGGAGAAATCCGTCTCAAGTCACAAAAGAAGATTCTTTCAACGAAGAGTGCGCTGCCGGAGGGGTGGTTAAGCGTACAGTTTCACAGCTTCACAGCCTATTTTTTCGCAATCTTGACTTCTCTTTCGTATCTTATTCGGATTGTTAAACTTGTCCTTTTCAGAGCGGGTAAATTTGCTTGAATTTGCTTCGATTTGCTGGCGTTTTAGCGCGCTTTCATGCGCATTTGGTCTCATTTGCTGCGAGTTAACGGAAGGCTGCCCAAACGCGTGGAGCGATGTTGAAACAGCTTCGGCTCTCAAGGAGTTGCGATTCGCTTCTCGTGATTTCAGAGTAACGCGAGTGGGGGATCAATCTGCAATTTTCGGTTTTCGCTGCAGGCTTTGTTTTCAGGGATTTGGGGCGGGGTGAGCGGGGAACGGGTCTTGACAGGCGGTTTCCCACGAAACATGCGCCACTCTCACCTTGGCGACAAAGACGCGTCGCCGGGACCCCGAACGAAGGCCTATTTTTCCTCGCTCGCAAGAAAGTAGCGCAGTTGCACCTGTGCGCCGCCGGAGATTCGTTGAAGCCATACTTCAACCTGGCCTGCGCGCGTTGTGCGGGTCACGGTGAGAAAGGGATCGTGCTGCCAGGTGCGGGAAGTGCAAATGCCTCCGGCGTATCCCACTCCAGATCGCCAATGAGAACCAGCCTTCCATTCGAGCTTGCTTCGGTCAACGTCATATCCCCAGCGTTGCGCATGATTGAGTGGAATCGTAGGGTAGGCAACGAATTGTCCGGTCAATCGAGGTCGGAATCGAAAGTCGAGGACCGGCCATATCCAGAGGGATCGACGGTTTTGCGATTCAGGACCGGCCTCCTGTGAGATATAGAGTTCTTGCTCCCAGTCGACATGCTTGCCATGGAGAATGTCTGCACCGGCGCCGGTGAACCAGATCTGTTTCTTCCCGTAGCCCGTGTCGTAGTACCCCACATCAGGAAGTATCCATCGTCCACGCATCTGGGCCCATTCTGCTACCCGGTAAGTGAGGATGTGCGGGGACTGCAACTGTTCGCCGGAGCGCAGGACGAAGATGTCAACAACCGGTGTCTGAACTGACTCGGCGGACAAATCACACGCAGTAAACAAGATAATAATGATCAAAAAACACAGGTACCGCTTCATCAAACCCTGCACTCAACCAGGCTATGCAGAAGGTAAGCTCAATTTTGAACGAAATCAGTGAGTGTTGACACAGGAGTGCGTCCGGCGAGAAGAAGTGGGAAAAGAATCAGGCCGGTCAGCAGACCGTGATTCGGGCGAATCCAAGCCGATACTCAAATTCAGCAATGTACCTTGGTCCCTATTCAGTTCTCAGTGCGCACATGGGATCGATGGAAGCGGCACGTCGAGCCGGGATGAGGCAGGATGCGAGCGCCACCACGATTAGCACCAAGCTGACGCAGCCAAGAATTACAGGGTCGGTTGGACTGACTTTGAAAAGAAGACTGTTCATGAGACGGGTTAACGCCATGGTGCCCAAGATGCCCACTGCAATGCCGACAAGGGTGAGCCGCACAGCACGGCGAAGGACATGCAGCAGAATATCGATCCGTTCCGCGCCAAGCGCCATGCGGATGCCCATCTCCTGCGTGCGCTGCGAGACAACATAGGCCATCACTCCGTAGATGCCGATGCAGGCCAGTCCCAGCGCAAGCGCGGCGAACGCCCCCAACAGAATCATCGCGAACCGCCGTGAAGCCATGGAGTCGGAGATGATGCTCTCCATCGTCTGTTCGCCGAAGATGACCTGCTCGTTGCTGATTTGCTTATTGACTCGGCGAAGGGAATCGAGTGCAGCGGACAAGCTGCCGTCGTAGCGCACCACCATCCCTGTACCGGAACGAATTCCCGCGAGGAAGCCATCGGGGACCTGCATCCACGGCAGATAATACTGGGCGCGCAGCGACTGGGTATCGTCTGAGTCGAGTCCCCACTGTTTTACATGACCAGCCACGCCGACGATCTGCGCCACTTTGCCGTCGTTATAGTCAAGGTGGATGCGCCTTCCGATTGGGTCCTAGCCCGGGAAGAACTTGCGAGCAAAGACTTCATCGATCACCACCACGACCGGAGAATGCTCATCGTCCTGCGAAGTAAGAAAGCGGCCGCGCTTTAGCGGGATCTTCATCACACGCAAGTAGTCCGGATCGACGATGTAATCGATCACCCAGCCCATATCGCTCTTGCTGGCAGGCTTTGGACGACCATCGATCCAGAACCACTGATCGTCTTCGCCGCTCATTGGAACTGCGCCCCACATCTGCGAAACCGCCGTGATTCCCGGTGCAGTTGCGAATGCATCGTTCAATGCGCGGATCTTAGCTCGCGTCATCTGGGGAGTCGCATTGGCCATCGATGGCGGTAGCGACAAGCCGAAGGTCAACACACCGCGTGGATTGAAACCGGGATCGACGTCCCACATTTGCGCCAGGCTGCGAATCATCAATCCCGCGCCTGCCAGAAGCACAAGTGCGATCGCCATCTCTGCCACAACAAGTGTGCCCATTACGCGCTGATGGGTTCCGCTCGCGCCACGGCCGCAGTTCTTGAGCGCAGCCTGTGGATTGGCGCGGGCGACTTTCAGAGCCGGCGCAAGACCGAACAGAATTCCCGTCAGTAGTGAAACGATCGTGGTGAAAGCGAGAACACGCAGGTCGACTCCGATCTCTTCGGCGCGCGGCAGTGCGGCGGGAAGTACTTTGAGCGCCGCATGTGTGCCCCATGCTGCAGGAATCAGCCCCATCGCGCCGGCCGCAATTCCGAGGAGTAGACTCTCGGTCAGCAACTGGCGAATCACTCTTCCGCGGCTCGCACCCAGCGCAACCCGCACGGCAAATTCCTGGCTCCGCGCGGCCGATCGTGCCAGAAGCAGACTGGCGACATTCACGCAAGCGATCAGCAGGACAAATCCAACCGCGCCGAGCAGCACGAGAAGGATGGGCCGCGAATCGCCAATAATCTGTTCCTTCAACGGAATGATGCTCGCGCCGACGCCGTGGTTCGCATCAGGAAATGCGGCTGCGAGGCTGCGCGTCACTTCAGTCATGTCGGTACGGGCCTGCTCGAGGGTCACGCCGGACCTGAGTCGCCCGATCCCGTGAAATCCCAGCCCGGCTCCACGGTTCATCAGGATGGAATTACCCCACTGGGCAACCGGAGCATACACATCCTGATACTGAGATCCTGAAATGCGCAGATGCAAACTTGACGGGACGACGCCAACGATGGAGAAGTTCTTGCCATCGAGCGTGATGGTCCGGCCGAGAATGTTCGGCGCCGCCTCAAATTTGCGCCGCCACAATCCCTCGCTGATCAGCGCAGCCGGCGCCGCGCCTGGTTGATCCTCAGCGGGAGTGAACTCGCGCCCCATGAGGAGTTGCACGCCGAGAAGCCCGAAGTAGCCCGAAGTGACGAAACTGGAGTTGACCTGTTCTGCGTCACCTTTTCCGGTGAGGCTAAAAGCCCAGCGGCGCGCCAGGGCCATTGATGAAAAGCTGCGGTTGTCTTTTCGCCAATCGAGGAAGTTGGGATAGGAAATCGATCCATTCTCAAAGTTAGGCTTGCTCTCATGCAGCGCCACAAGCTGATCGGGTTGCGGAAACGGCATCGGATTCAACAGCACGCCATTCACGATCGAGAAGATAGCGGTATTGCCTCCGATTCCGAGCGCGAGCGTGATGACCGCCGTGAGGGTGAAGCCTGGCGACTTGCCCAATTGCCGAATCGCATAGCGGACGTCCTGTATCAGCCACTCAAGCCGCAACCAACCCCATTGGCTCCGGGTTACATCCACAATCAACGGAACATTTCCAAATTCACGGATTGCCGATGCGCGTGCGTCACCTGGCGATAGCCCGCGTGCCATTTGGTCGGCAGTTGCCATCTTCAGATGGCTCTCAATCTCTTCCGTGAGATCCGCTTTGCGTCGTAAGAATCAATGAAGCGCTTAGTCCAAGAGCCGAAATAGTCTCACGTGAAGCCTCACCCATTGGATTTTGATAACCAGCTTTGGCCCGTTATAGGATGTAGGACGTCTACATCAAACATGATGTAGACAATCTACCGCCTTTCCGGCAGAAGCGCGAGTCCATTTTTTGGAAACTCAAATTAATTGACCAGGAATCCGTGCCGCGGCAAGGTCGCCAATTCAATTTTCCCGGCGAAAATGCGCTCCTTGAAATCGTGCACCCAGCCAGGACCCGCCGGGGCTAAAGCCCGCGCTCTTTTTGCTGAGTTTGCGGCACGACTGAAGTCGTGCCCTTTCAAAACAGCGGCTTGTTCAGAGGTTCCCGCAGGACCCGCCAGGGCTCTTATTCGCGATCAAACATGAGGATGTTCGGCCAGCTTTGACTTGCGGGTTATGTCTCTTGACGACCGCACACCGCGCGGTGTGCGTATGCGGACGATGCTTTTTCACGAGCGGACAAGTCCTGTCGCTCTTAACGCGCGCCAACCAGCTTCAGGTAATCCGGCTCATCGGCGATTGTGCGATGGCGAAAGGCGCGCACAATCTTCCGCTCTTTCAGAAAGAACACACCCGGCATCTGATCCGCATCTTCCTTGATCAGGCCAATTCCATACTTGAACATCGCGCCCTTCAGCCAGCCCTTCCAGACCGTCAGATTCAAAAAGTGCATATACGGATTGGTACGCGACAAAGCGAAGGCCGGAAGCTGATACAGCGTCGCCTCCGGATTGCTGATCCTCTCCACATCGGAGAGATGGTAGTAGTCGAAGTAAGGTTTCGCCCGTTCTGGAGAGCCGAGATGCACAAAAACAGGACGCACGCCCTTCGCCTCAATCTGTGGCCGCACCTGAGAAACACGGTCCAGAGCCTGAGCGCAGAAAGCGCACGCAAAGTGGCGAAGAAAGACGAGCAGAACCGGCGATTCATCCACCAGATCGAGCAGGGAACGACCCGCCTCCGAATGAAACTCGCGCAAGGAGTCTGCGAGATTCGATCGCTCAGTGCTCCGGAGCATCCCCGTTACCATTCAATCCGCTCCACTCGCCCAAAGGCTGACCAGTTTTCGCAACGTTCCCGGCGGATCATCGCTCTCGCCAATCGTCGCAATAATTCAATTCCACCCCTGCTCGATAAAGGAGAGTCACACATCCGGTACGCGGCCGGTACGCATTTGGATTGCTTCGATGAGCGCGGTGAGCGAAGAGGCTCCAGGCGGAACCTCTTCGCCACCGATCTCTGCGCCAACGGCGACAGGAATGAAACGGCTACTCGCCCCTGGCTGCGCGCTGGTGCTGCGCCGTGTCGGTCACGTGCTGGTACTTCACGGCCTTTCCGGCATCGTTGAAGATCCAGAGGTGGCCTTCATAAGGGAATGTGTATTGCTTGCCGCTCGCGACGTGGGTTACATCGAAGGCGACGAGCGCGAAAACCTTGTTGCCGTTCGCGAAGAACGTGTGCGGCTCAAAGCGCTGGAACGAGAGCGGCGCCAGGCTTTCGAAGAATGCCGGGATATTGGCAGCGCCCCGTCGCGGCTGCAGCCACGGAACACCTGGCGTGGAAATCTCAACGTCCCACTCGATGTTCGGATCCAGCTTGTCGATGATGGCCGGGATGTCTCCGCTGCCAAACGCTTCATAGATCTGCTTGATAGTGTCAATGTTGCTCATCATGAATCCCCTTGTGATTTTTTGCGCCCTGGGGGAGGGAGGAACTCTATGCACTGAAAGAATCGGAGCCCGCACGGTATCCGCTGCTTTCCCCAGAGGCCAATTCCCCGGCGAAGAGCATGCCGAACCGCAAAACTGCGATCACGTTCCTTGTGATCGATCACTCAAGGGTACACGTGGATTTGTCTGCCCGTAAAGAATAGATTCGCCTTCGCGGAACGTGTTTATTTGCAAGGTTTTGAATGATCAACCCGCTGGATCGGCCGCGGAAAAACGCCCATGTCTCTCGAGACCGCCGGCGCTGGAGATGTCGCTATTCAACCGGCGCTGCGGCGCATTCATTACCAGCGACGAAGTTTTCCTGTTGCTTTCCCAAAGGAAGTGTGGCACGCTTCTGTTGGCAACCAAAAGGAATGCCGCAATGACACAAAAAACCGATGTGCAACAAGGCACGCTGGCATTGATGGTGCTGAAGACACTCGATGTTCTGGGGCCGCTGCATGGGTACGGCATCGCGCGCCGCATCGAGCAGATCAGCGGCGACCTGCTCTCTGTGAACCAGGGCACCCTGTATCCTGTGCTGCTCCGCCTGGAACAGGAGGGCGCAGTGGCATCGGATTGGGGCGCTTCAGAGAATAACCGCCGGGCGCGATTCTACCGGCTCACGCGCGCGGGGCGCCGCCAACTGCAGGCCGAGATGGATGACTGGCAGCAGACGGCGGAAATCGTCGCGCGGTTCGTTAACGTCAAGGCGGAGAGCCTGTCATGAGAGCCCTGAAGCGGTTTTTCGTACGTGCGTGGAATTTCGTCAATGGGCGGAGCAGCAGCGACCAACGGTTGCGCGAAGAGATGGAAGAGCACCTGGCTTTGCAGACTGAAGAATACGTGCGCGGGGGGATGTCGCCTCGGGAAGCGCGCCGCCAGGCGGTGTTGAGGTTCGGACCTGCCGAGGCGATTCGCGAAGGCTATCGCGCGGAATCCGGATTGCCGCTGATCCAGGGTTTGCTGCAGGATGTGCGCTACGCACTTCGCATGCTGCGCAAGGCCCCCGCGTTCACCTTTGTCGCCGTGCTGACGCTGGCGCTGGGCATCGGGGCCAATGCCGCCATCTTCACGCTGGTCAACGCGCTCATGCTCAAGCGACTGCCGGTTGCCGATCCAGCCACGCTAGTGCGACTGGGGAATCAAAATGACTGCTGCGTGGGGATGGGCTTTCACGACAACGGCGAGTACTCGCTCTTCGGCACGGAGAGTTACGAGTTCCTCAGGAAGAACGTTCCGGAGTTTCAGGATTTGGCGGGGATTCAGGCGGGCTTCGCCTACCGCCCGGTGGCTGTGCGCCGCGACGGATCGGAGGACGTTCCGCGCTCGGTCATGGGCGAGTTTGTCTCCGGCAATTACTTCAGAACATTCGGGCTCAACGCGCGCCGGGGCAGGCTGTTCACCGACAGCGACGATAACGCGGGCGCGCCCCTGACGGCCGTCATGAGCTATGAGGCGTGGAAAGCGAGATTCAATGGCGACCCGGCGGTGGTCGGCAGCACCTTCAGGATCAACACCAGACCGGTGACCGTGGTTGGGATTGCGCCCGAGGGCTTCTATGGCGATCGCCTTTTGACCACGCCGCCCGAATTTTATCTGCCCATCGAAACTATGCCGGTGATTGCCAATGTGGCCTACGTGCACGGCTCTGACATGCAGTGGCTCTACCTGATCGGCCGTCTCAAGCCCGGCGTTTCGCTCTCACAGTTGCAGGCGAAGGTGAGCGCGCTCCTGCGCCGGCAACTGTCCGCGACGCCTCGCTACACCTCGCAGGAGAGCAAGGCGGATCTGGCCAAGATTCATGTTGTGCTGACGCCCGGAGGCGGCGGTATCCAGGCCATGCAGGAGGAATACGATCGTCATCTCACACTCTTGATGGGTGTGGCGGGTCTTGTTTTGCTGATTGCCTGCGCAAACATCGCCAACCTGCTGCTGGTGCGCGGCATGGCACGCAAGGCCGAAATGAACATGCGGACGGCGCTTGGCGCGCGGCGCGGCAGGATTGTGCAGCAGCTTCTGACTGAGAGCGTGCTGCTGGCGGGCCTGGGCGGTTTTGCCGGGCTCGTAGTGGCCTATGCCGGCACCCGCATGCTGCTTGTCGTGGCCTTTCCCGGCGCGCAGAATGTGCCCATCCACGCCAGCCCGTCGCTGGCTGTGCTTGGCTTCGCCTGCGGGCTTTCGCTGGTGACCGGCATCCTCTTCGGAGTTGCACCGGCGTGGATCGCCTCGCGCACAGAGCCGGCCGATGCATTGCGCAGCGGCATGCGCCAGGCCGCAGGTGGCGCCACTGTGCTGCAGCGCGGCCTCGTTGTGGTGCAGGCCGCCTTGTCGCTGGTGTTGCTGGTGGGCGCAGGACTCTTTGCTGAAAGCCTGAACAAGCTCGAGCACATCGATCTGAAGCTCGACGCGCGCAATCGCTACATCGTGCACATCAATCCGCAGACAGCCGGCTACTCCCAACGCCAGGTGGGCGACCTCTATCGCGCGATCGAGGAGCGCTTTCACGCCATTCCCGGGGTCGAAAAAGTGGGCATCAGCAGCTATACGCCGATGGAGGACAACAACGACAGTATGACCGTGCAGGTGCAGGGCAAGCCCGATCCCCACCTTTCCTCCGCGGCCTTGCGTGCGAGTCCGGAATACTTCGACTCCGTAGGCACGCGCGTCTTGACGGGGCGGGGCATTGACATGCGCGATACGGCGAACTCGCCCACGATCGCTGTGGTCAATCAGTCATTTGTAAGAGCATTGTTCAAGCCGGGCGAGAACCCCGTCGGACAGCACTTTGGCGACGACTACCCAGGTTCGGTTGGGGATTTCGAGATCGTGGGCGTCGTCGAAGACACAGCGTACACCGATGCGCGCGTGAAAGACCGCATCATGTTCTTCTCGCCGTTGCTGCAGAGACCGCGCAGCGAAAAGGAGCCTATCGAGAAAGATGAAAGCCTCTATTCCGGCGCGATCGTATTGAAGACGTCCCGGCCGATTTCTGAAATGGACGACCTGGCGCGGAAGACGCTGGCGGCAATCAATCCCAACTTGAGCGTGATCAAGTTTCAGACCTTCGACGCGCAGATCGCCGACCAATTTAACGAGGAGCGACTGCTGGCGCGGCTAACCATGCTTTTCGGCGCACTGGCGCTGTTACTGGCTACGCTGGGGATCTATGGCGTGACGGCCTATGCGGTGGCGCGGAGAACGCCGGAGATCGGTATTCGCATGGCGCTGGGCGCTGAGCGGACGGGCGTGACCGTGATGGTGATGCGCGATGCGGTGATCGAGGCGATTTTCGGCCTGGCGATTGGAATTCCCACGGCGCTGCTCAGCGTTCACCTGGTTGAGGCGCAGCTCTACGAGATCAAGAGCATCAATGCGGGTGTGTGGATGGGATCGGTGCTATCACTGGTGGTGGCAGCTTCACTGGCAGGCCTGATACCCGCACGCAGGGCGGCTACGATTGATCCGGCACAGGCGTTGCGAACGGAATAGGAGCAGATGCCGGGACAGAGCTAATTCGGCTTGGAAAGTCATTCTTCAGGGGACAAGGCCTGGATTACCCCGTGCTTGAGGGACCTCCGCAGGGCGAAGACCGCACCGGACAAAGGTCCCACCGATGAAATCGCGTAGGCAAGCGGCCACCATTTGTAGACGGTTGCAAAGGTCAGGTAGTCCGAGAATGCGAACGCGATCAGCCACTTGGCTCCGTATGCAATTCCGATTCCAACGAGTGTACCGAGGAGCGTGACGATCAAGGTTTCCTGCGAAAGAAGGTTGAGGATGTAGGCAGAAGAAGCGCCAAGGACCCTGAGGATCCCGATCTCTTGTGTCCTCTCCAATACTTCGGAATACTGGCCGATGGTTGCAAAGATAAAACTGACTGCGAATGCGAACAACAGAAGGATTGTTACGTAGATCCCGAAATTCAACCGTGCGAGGCTCGGATGTGTGCCCATGCCGCGCTGAATCCCGACCAGCGTCAGGATGATGGAGACCTCAATGCCAATGGCGAGAATCTTCACCGAGGTCTGAAGTAAATTACAGCGAAGATTTTCAATCACCATCTGGACGATCACGAAAGCCTCAACTCTTAAGCGCTAAATCCGTTGAACCGATCATTTTAAACACTACACTCATCGACGAAAGCACTCAGGCACGGTCTGACCGGCGGCGCGAACCGGACATGCGCAAATTGTCAGCGGTGTCCTCATGACGAAGTCCGCAATTTGCTGAGGCGAAGAATACAATTTCGGTATGAACTTAGAGGCGATTCAATCAGCCTTGCGCGAAGCCCGATTCGACGGCTGGCTGTTTTACGACCACCATCATCGTGACCCTATCGGCAGCCGCATCCTGGGTCTGGACGAGAAGGCGCACATCACGCGCCGCTGGTATTACTTTGTCCCGGCGAAGGGCGAACCGCGCAAGCTGGTGCACCGCATCGAGCAGAGCCGGCTGGATTCGCTGCCCGGTTCGAAGGGTCAGTATTCAAGCTGGCAGGAACTGGCGACGGGTCTCGAAGCCATGCTGGGCGATGCACAACAGATTGCCATGCAGTACTCGCCCGATAACGCCATCATGTATGTCTCCATGGTGGACGCGGGCACGGTGGAGTTTTTGCGTGGGCTGGGCAAGCAGATTGTGACTTCGGCCGATTTGGTGAGTCAGTTTGAAGCCGTTCTCAACGAAGAGCAGATCGCCAGCCACATCTATGCGCAGCGCAAGATCGACAAGATCCTGGTGGATTGCTGGAAGGAGATGGGCCAGCGGCTGCGGCCGGCATCGGGCGGTACGGGCGAAGTGACTGAATTCGATATGGTGCAGTGGCTGAGCGAAGGCATGCGGCGCGCAGGCCTGGTGTGGGAGAACGGGCCTAATGTCAGCGTGAACGCCAACAGCTCCGACTCGCACTACGAGCCGACCGCGGAGCACTGCGCGCCGATCCAAGAGGGCGATTTTGTGCTCATTGACATCTGGGGCCGCATGGACAGAGGGAAAAGCGTCTTCTACGACATTACCTGGACGGGTGTGGTGGGCCGCGAGCCGTCGGAGCGCGAACAACGCGTGTTTGAAACGGTGCGTAATGCGCGCGACGCTGCCATTGCCGCCGTGGAGGCGGCCTTTGCGGAGGGCCGGCCGATTCGTGGCTATGAGGCCGATGATGCGGCACGGGCTGTGATTCGCGAGGCGGGATTTGGTGAGTTTTTTACCCATCGTACCGGGCACAACATCGCCCACGAGATTCATGGGCCGGGCGCTCACCTCGATAATCTTGAAACCCATGACGAGCGCCGCATTCTGCCTGCCACCTGCTTCTCGGTGGAGCCAGGAATCTATTTGCCGGAGTTCGGCGTGCGCAGCGAAGTGGACATGCTGACCTCGCCGAAGAAGGCGTGGGTGACAGGCAATATTCAGCGGGAGCTGGTGAGAATTTAGTCAATGCGGGGCCGACGTGACCCAGAACCACGTGTCTGAGGCAGGGCGCGTTGCTTCAATCGAACCTGCGCGCTATGCTGCGCACGAGGAGCTAAATCATGGCAGAGTCTACGGCCGAATTCCCCTATGAAACCCGCCTCAATCTTTTGCATGGGCCGCTGGAGGTCGTCGACGTTCACGCCATCGAAGACGCGCGCAACTACAAATGGTTCAACCAGTCGCTTTGCAAGGTGAACGACTCGGTGGTGCGCGTAGGAATTGTGGAGGGCGAATATCACTGGCACAAACACGATGACGATGATGAGTTCTTTTATGTCGTCGATGGCATGCTGCTGATTGATCTCGAAGGCCGGACCGTCGAACTTGCACCGGGTCAGGGATTCTTAGTGCCCCGGGGTGTGGTCCATCGCACCCGCGCGCCGAAGCGTACGACGATCCTGATGGTTGAGAACGCCGGAATCATTCCTACCGGCAACTGACCTGGCTCAGCCGAGAAGGCCGCTGCCGACCATGCGGCCGTCGGTATGGGCATTGACCCCTGATCCCTGACCCCTGATCCCTGTTCGGTGAGATATAGTCAAAAAGGAATGGCTGCAATCGAAAACAAGAACGCCGCGGCTACGACGAGTTCGCAAAGTGGGTTTGTCTACCTTCCCCTGATCCTGGGCTGGCTGGTGCCTGGAGCAGGGCACTTTCTGCTGCGCAAATGGGGTCGCGGCGCGCTGCTGATGCTGTCGATTCTGAGCATGTTTGCGCTGGGAATCGCCATGCAGGGCAAAGTCTACGCAAGCGCACACGACATTCTGGACATTCTGGGCCTGGCAGGCGACCTGGGCAACGGGCTGCTCTATTTTGGAAGCCGTGCTCTCGGCCTTGGCGCGGATTCGGTGCAGGTGACCACGGCCGACTATGGAACGCGTTTCATCGTGGTGGCCGGCCTGCTCAACGTGATTGCCGCCGTGGACGCGCATAACCTGCGCACCGGGAGGAAGGCGTCGTAATGTTCAGCCCCTCTCATTTCACCGCGGTTCTTCTGTTTGCGCTTTGCGCGTCGGTGGTCTTCGGGATTACGCAGCGCGAAACGCCCCGGCGCATGGTGCGCTACGGCGCGTACTGCTTCGTGCTGTTTGTGGGCGCAACCGTCGTGCTGAGCTGGGTAATGTTCCTGATCGCGCGATAGTTCTCAATTGGCGGGAATTCCCGATGAACAAGCTGTGGCATGCACAAAACAAGATGCCTCCCAGGGCGACACTGGCGCAACGGATAGAGTGGCACCGGGAACATCAGCAACACTGCGCCTGCCGGGAAGCGCCGAAGAGCCTCTTGCCGTATATCAAAACCAAATAGAGATATGAGCGGTCATTCTTGACCTTGTTTGGAAATGCGCGCGGCTCTTAGCGCTGCCAGACGGCGGCGTCGAAGGTGTGGGCGCAGTCATAGCCTTCTGACTTGTAGAGTTCGATGGCGTCGCTGTTGGCTTCGGTGACGGTGAGGGAGATTTCGCTCACGCCCTGGCGCATGAACTGCGACGCGGCCACAGAAAGCAGCAGTCGGGCCATCCCCTGGCGGCGATAGCCGGGATGTACGCAAAGCTGGGTGATGTGGCCGCTCTGCGGTGAGACGCGCGAACCCAGCACCAGCGCAACCAGTTCGCGACTGGAGCGATCGACTACGACGTGCGAGGTAAGCGCGGAGAAGACGCCGCAACCCGAGTAGCGCACGATGTTGTGGAGAAAACGCATCGAGCCGTGCACGGAGCGGTACTGATCATTGATGAGGCTGTCCGGGTGGTCGAGGTAAGCCTCGGAGATGAGGCGCGCGGCGGCGCCCAGGTCTTCATCGCGCCAGGAGCGCAATTCGAGACTGCTCCCCAGGTCCAGGTGGGGACGGCTCCAGCGGCCAGCCAGCGGCTGCACCATGAACAGGCGATTGTAGATTTCAAATCCGGCAGCGCGAAAGGTGGCCGCGTGTGCGCCCGCGGGATGGAGCAGCAACTGCGATTCGACGCGATCCACCTGGGGCGAATTGAGCAGCGTTTCAAAGAGGTGCCGCAGCAGCGTCTCTTCGATCTCATGAGCCGGCCCCGAGGCGCCGCTCCAAACCTGGGGAAAATTGGGATTGATACCGGGAAGGGCGAATACATCGCCGATCACGGCCTTCGTCTCTTCATAAACACAGAAGGTGTAGCCGGTGACCTGGCCGGTTTCGAGAGCCGCATAGCCGGGCAACATGTGGTTGTCGAGGTATTGCATCAGCAACTTGGATGAGGAGCGGTAATCCCAATGGAGGCGCTTCATCCAGAGATCGCTCTCGGCATCGAGCACATGCCGGAGCAGCGGCGCTCCAAAGTGCCGCAGGTCGAGAATCTCGATAGAAACGCTTGATGCCATGGGACGTCTCTTGGATGCGTTTCGGCCGCGGCTATCTCTGAAATGAGACTCGGACGACGCGGCATCCGGAACGCGCGCATCCAACAGCCCTCAGGGTCACTGTGCCACGAAGCGGAGCACAGTGCAAGTTCAACTCCAACTTATCTTTGCGGAATCGCTTTTTGGGTTACTTCGGCGCCTACGAGGTAGACCTCGATTCCTTGCTCGGGCCAACTGAATAAAGGATCGTATGGGCGGCCCTCGAGATACTCTTCCAGGGCTTCCTGGGTATGCAGGTCCTTGCCGCCGCGTCCTGCTACCCGCGCCACCAGCAAATGCTCATCCTCGGGCACGCCCGTTTCCTCATAGTTGACCACCGGACGGTTTCGATAGAACGCAAGGCCGTACTCCATGTCACGGCGCACACGGAAGACGGCGACCGTCTCGTTGGCCGGAGCAATGGACGCGAGTCTCTGTGCCAAGGGTCGGGCAGAGTAGGAGCGGTCCAGCAGATGAATCACCCGCTTGCTGGCTTCAACAGCGGGCGTCCCAAAGAAGGGGCCCACGCCATAAAGGAAAAACATGAGCACAATGAGCACCGCGGTTGTGGCGAGCCTCAGCCTGGCAACCCCGAAGCCGTGGACCACAATCAGGATAAGCAGCACCGCCCCGGTGGAGGCCAACAGCGCGGCTACCAGGGCATGCGCCGGCGGCATCTCCGCGCCGTGCAGCACAAACCACGGCAACAGCAGCGCAAACATTGTCATCACCCCGCACAACAACGCGTGGCCCAGCAGCACCCAGCGATTGAGTCCGCGCTGCCGCATGCGATAGAGGTAGTCGCCGGTCAGGATGGTGATGGGGGGAATGGAGGGAAGGAGGTAGCCGGGGAGCTTGGATTTCGAAAATGAAAAAAAGATGATGGGGATGAGCGCCCAAAGCACCAGAAACTCGGGGAATGCATCGCCCGGTCGGTTGGGTTTTGGCTTGGAAGGATGGGAACGGCGCAGCCGCCATTCGGCGACCGAGGTCTGCAACCCATCCACCAGGGCGCGCATGGCGATCACTGTCCAGGGCATCACCGCCAGCAGCAGTACGACGAAGTAGTACCAGAAAGGCTCTTCGTGCTGGTAGCGATTGGTGGCAAAGCGCTCCAGGTTGTGTTCCAGGAAGAATTCGCGGAAGAAGGTGGGGTTCTGATGCTGCACGGCAATAAACCAGGGCAGCACGATGGCGAAATAGAGCAGTACTCCAGGCCACCAGAGCGAGCGATGGATGATAGACCATTCCCGGCGCAGAAGCGCGAAAGCCATGACGATCAAAATTGCCAGGAGCGGCGCCACCGGCCCCTTGGCCAGCGTGGCTACGCCGGTGAAGAAGTAAATATCGAAGAGCCAGAACTTTGAGTCCGTTTCATACCACGCATACCAACCGAGGAGGCCGATGGAGATAGGGGCGGCCATCTGCATATCGGTTGAAGCACCACGTGCAAAACCGATCATGCCGGCGCAGGCGACCGTAATGATGGCGGCATCGAGGTGTCCGCCGCGGCGAAATCGTCGCATGTGCAGGTAAATGAGGGCCGCCATGATGAAGGCGAAAGTGGCCGAAGGCAGCCGGGCGCTCCAGTCGTGCACGCCGAATTCCTGAAAGACGAACATGGCGCGCCAGTAGTAGAGGGCCGGTTTCTCAAGCCAGGGATGGCCATAAAGATAGGGGGTGACGCAGGCGCTGAGGCGTTCTTTCAGAGTGTGGGCCGAGTCGAATCGGACCAGCATCTCGTGTGCGATCTGCGCATAACGGGGTTCGTCGGCGCCGACCAGGCCCAGCCCGTCGCCGCCGAGGATGGGTGTCACTCCATAGATGATGAAGAAAACGGCGAAGAGCACAAACACAGCCGCTTCGCAGAAGACCGGCCAGGTGGGCAGCCTCTTGCGCACGGCTCCGGACAGGTCCGGAGCAGGTTGTTCTGATGTTTCCACTACCAGTGTTTCTCCAGGCACCGAGTGCGCGAACGCCCCAAAGAAATAGCCCCTCCGGCCCGTCGATTGGAGCTGGAGCGACACCGGTTGGCCGGTTTGGGTGTCGTTCCAGGTACACGAAACACGCGAAAAACCTGCACGCGCGTTTCAGAGGGGACTTTCAACAGGCACAAGGCTAACAGATTCCAGCCGAACCTTAAGCGGGTGGCCCAGACCCGTGCCCAGGGGCCAGAGCCGCCATGATCGGGCGCAGTTGGGCAAGGATCTGATCGGTTGCGCGGCCCAGCGGCCCCTCGAGGGTGCATCCGGCGGCGCTCTCGTGTCCTCCGCCGCCCAGCCGTTCCGCGATGGCAGCCACATTCACCTTGCCCTTGCTGCGCAGGCTTAGGCGGATTCCGCGCCCGGGCAGTTCTCGCAGAAAGGCCGCGACCTCAATGCCGGCGATGGAAAGCGCGTAGTTGACGATGCCTTCACCGTCCTCTTCGGTGGCGCAGGTGCGAACGATGTCCTTGTGGGTAACCCACATCCAGGCGAGACGGCCTTCGCGATTCAGGTTGTTGAGCGCGGCGCCCAAAAGCAGCAGCCTGGAGGCAGAGGTCGAGAAATAAACATCCTGCGCAATGCGGATGGGGTTAGCTCCCGCCTCGACCAGTTCCTGCGCGAGGGCAAAGGTGGAAGCGCGCGTCGACCCGTAGCAAAACCCGCCGGTATCGGTGAGCACGGTGGTGTAGAGGCAGGTGGCCATCTCCGGCGTGATGGTGGCCCCAGCCGCCTTGACCAGCCGGTAGACCAGTTCGCCCACGCTGGCGGCGCCGCGGTCGATCCAATTCAAGTGGCCCCAGGGATGGCCGGTGGCGTGGTGGTCGATATTGACGATGAAAAACTTGTCGAGGCCGCGCAGCCGGGTGCGCCCCAGTCCGTCGCACTCGAGCAGAATGGCCGCGTCATAAGGCCCGTGGACGCGGAGGGCGGTGCTGACGGTCTCAGCCCTCGGCAGGCTGCGATAGACGATGGGAATGCGGTCGGCGGTGACGATGTCGGCGCGCTTGCCCATCTGCTCCAGCAGCATGCCCATGGCGAGAATGCTGCCCACGGCATCGCCGTCGGGATGGGCGTGCGAACAGACGAGGAAACGCTCGCCATCGCGCAGGACCTTGAGAATCGCGTCAACCGGATCGGCTGGCAGCGCGCCGGGGTCTGTGGAGATGGGTAGGAGCGTGTCCATAGGTGCGGCGCGGCTACTCTGCCGGGGCTTTCTGGCGCTTGCGCGAGCGGGTCATCAGCTCGTCGATGCGCGCTTGGAAGCGGCCGGAGCGGTCGGCAAAGAAGGCCAGATCGGGGACGTGGCGCACGCCCATGCGCTCTTTGAGTTCGAATCGGATGTATCCCTTGGCGGCTTCAAGGCCGGCCACGGTATCTTCTTCCGCCTTGGCGATGTCGGGGACTGCGCCGTCAAGGGCGACATAGACGCGCGCCGACTTGCCGCCGGGGTTGAGCACCACTTCGCTGACGTAGCAGAAGGCGATGCGCGGATCGACGAGTTCGCCCTCGATCATGGCGCCAATCTCTTCGCGCAGCGTTTCAGCGACCCGGTCCTGATGGTGTTTCCGACCCCTGTGCTCCGGCATGACTCCCTGCTCCTCCACGGGTAAACCATTCAGGATAGCAGAGGGGCGGAGGTTGACGGGTTCGCGGGTGGATGTTGCTCAACTAGTAACTGACGGTTGGGCACTCCCGGTTTGGCGGCGACTCGCCAACAATCGCAAAAGTGCTTGTCATGTTGAGCGCAGCGAAGCGGCGTCGAAACATCTGCGGCTGTCCTTCGCGCCTCTTCCAGCGCAAAAGAATGCTTACTTCCGGTTAGGCGGTGAGAACGAAGCCGCAGGCGCCGCGGTCGCTGCGGCAGTGGCTGTCGAGGAGGCTTGGAGGCGGGGATAGGGTGTGAGTCACAGGAGGTATCCCACTGTGACTCGTCTTCGCAAAATGATGCTCGAGGAACTTGAACGTCGCAACTATTCAGAAGGCACGACGCGGCGCTACCTGCGTTTCGTCGAGCGGTTCGCACAACACTTCGGCAAGTCGCCGGACAAGCTCGGTCCGGATCATCTGCGCAGCTACCAGGCCTATCTGCTCAGGGAACGAAAACTCTGCCCGGGAACCGTTGAGAACCACGTGGCAGCACTTCGATTCTTCTTCGTGCGCGCGCTTCATCGTCATGGGTTCCGCGAGTACCTGCCCTATCCCAAGGCTCCGAGGAAGCTGCCCAACATCCTCAGCCAGGAAGAAGTCGCACGTCTGATCAACGCCAGCAGCAACCTGTTCGAGCGCACCCTGCTGATGGTTCTCTATGGCACCGGCATGCGCCGCGCCGAGATCGCCCGGCTGAAGATCGCCGACATCGACAGCCAGCGCATGATCATCCACGTGGTCGACGGCAAGGGCCACAAGGACCGCGACCTGCCTCTGACGCCGGCGTTGCTGGAGACCCTGCGCGCCCACTGGCGATGGCTCAAGCCGCGTACATACTTGTTCCCGTCACGGCTGCATCGCGACCGCGAACAGCCGATCACGGACAAGATCGTGTGGCTGGCGTGCACGAGGGCGGCCAAGAAGGCCGGCATTCGCAAGGCCGTTTCGCCGCACCTGGTTCGACATGCCTGGGCCACACACTTACTTGAAGCCGGTACCGACCTGCGCACCATTCAGCTTTTGCTCGGTCATGAGGATCTGGAAGTAACAGCCCGGTATCTGCACCTGTCCGAGCAGCACCTGCATCAGGTCGTCAACCCGATCGAAGAACTGAAGCTCGCCAGCATAGAGGAAAGCCGCCGCTCCTATCATCGTCCGCGGCGTCCATGACCCGGCCGGCCATCGAAGTGGCCGATATCGTCCGCGCAAAGGGCAGTCAGTTTCTGGAACGCTACCAGTCCAGCTTCAGCTACCAGCAGCTGAAGGCATATCGGGCTGTGGAACGCTGCCGAACCGCTGCTCTGGGCGGACACAAGGACAAGTGTGTCAACTGCCACTACGAAGCACCCATCTCCTACAACTCCTGCCGCTCACGGTGCTGTCCCAAGTGCCAGGCGCAGGCCCGCCGGCGATGGCTCGAAGCACAGCAGCGCGACCTCGTCAACATCAACTACTTTCACGTTGTCTTCACCGTGCCTCACGAACTGAACCCGCTGGCTCTCACTACGCCCAAACGATTCTTCGACCTGCTGTTCAAGGCCAGCTCCCAGACCCTGCTCGAGGTGGCCGCCGATCCCAGGCGGCTCGGCGCCCAGATCGGATTCCTCTCCATCCTGCACACGTGGAGTTCGAACCTGCTGGGACATTACCATGTCCACTGTGTCGTCCCCGCCGGCGGACTGTCAGCCGACCACCGGCGATGGATCCACACCAACCATGCGATGTTCCTGCTGCCGGTTCCCGTTCTGCGCACTGTCTTCCGTAAGAAGTTCCTCGCCGGACTCTGCCACCTCTACGGCAAGGGCCTGCTTAACCTGAGAGGCTCTGCCGCTCCCCTCCGTGATCCTCGATCGTTCGAGCAACTGATTAACAAGCTCGGCAAAAAGAACTGGTACGTCCATGCCGAGCCGCCCTTCGGCGGCCCCGAACACGTGCTGCGCTACCTCGGCCGCTACACCCACCGCATGGCCATCTCCAACCACCGCTATGGCCTGCTCTCCAACCGCTTCCGCAAAGAGCTGCTGCCCCTGGCGCGCACACTGCTCGCCGAACAGGGACGCGAACCGTTGCCTCTTCCGCCACTTCCTGATTGCGCTCCGTGGCACTGCCCCCGATGCGGAAAAGCCATGCGCGTCGTTGAGCGCTTCACCGCTGCAGAACTCTATTTCGCAGGCCTGGATTCCTCATGAACAACGTCGCCAACACGCTCCGACGGCTTGCTCCCTGCACGTCTCCGTGGCGGTGTGTGCATCGCCCTCAAAACAGCTCCATCGCTACACGCAATCGCATCCTGGAATCGCCGCTTCGCGGATCGCACTGCCGTCGCCTCACCGCTGTTCATCGTCAGCGACGAAAAACCGGCCCTCAGAATCACTCGCCGGAAGTCCTGACGCTATTCAATATCCATAATCCCAGTCAGGATCACCGCGACCGCGGCGCCTGCGCCTTCCTTCTTACCACCTAATCGAAAACGCCTCGCAAACAAATCTCACCTACCCCGACGCCGTCGTGCGCGAGGCGTTTCCGATGTAGGCTAGCGGTGATCCTCCCGCAACTCGCAAATTAGCTGATATCAGAGCGTTAGGCGCCAGATGATTCGATTGGCGTTTGCAATCCGTCGACTTTTGATCTCCGCGCCACGCTGTTCGCGGCCGTGATCGGTAGTCGCCCAAATGCTTGACTAGCGAGTTTCACTGTGCTATCTCTGTAGCACAGTGTTTAGAAAGCCCAATCCGTCTTCCGGTGTTCCCATCTATGTCCAGCTGAAGGAGCAGATTCGGCACGCAATTGAAACTGGATCGCTGACAGCCGGCGATCAGTTGCCAGGCATTCGCGGGCTGGCAGAAAACCTCGTGATCAACCCGAACACTGTAATTAAAGTTTATCGCGAACTTGAGAATGAAGGCATTCTCGAGATCAGGCATGGCCTTGGAGCTTTCGTTGCTACGCGACGAGGCAAATCCAGACGCGAAGAGATTCGAGACGCGCAACAGCTTGTGCGGGATTTTGTCGACAAACTCAAAGACCAAGGACTCGACGCAGGGGAGATTCGGCGTCTCTTTGAAGCCGAACTTGCCACGGAGTTTCAACGGAGGTAGCTATGGGAGCGGTAATTGAAACGAACGAGTTGAAGAAAACCTACGGAAAACATGAGGCCGTGAAAGGGCTCAGTCTTGCTATTCAGGATGGCTCCGTATGCGCATTTCTTGGTCAGAATGGTGCTGGCAAGAGTTCGACTATCAAGATGCTTCTCGGCATAATCCATCCGACCTCGGGCACTGGCAGCATCTTCGGCCACAGGATTGATAACGAGCGCGAGAGCTTGCTTATCCGGCAGCAGGTAGCCTTTGTAGCCGAAGATAAGCGCCTGTACGACTACATGACCGTCTCGGAAATTATTGGCTTCACCCGGTCGTTTTTCCCCAACTGGGATGGCAATTTCGAGCGGCATCTTCTGGATAGGTTCGAACTCCCGCGCGATCGCAAGGTTTCTCAATTATCGAAGGGCATGCGCACGAAGCTCGCGCTCTTGCTTGGATTCGCCCGCGGATGTAGGTTGCTCATTCTCGATGAGCCGACCGAGGGGCTTGATCCCGTAGCCATCGAAGACGTGCTTCAGATCGCCGTCTCGCTTGCAGCGGAAGGTACGACGATTTTCTTTTCGTCCCACCAGATTGCGGAGGTGGAGCAGGTGGCCGATCACGTTCTGATGATCGACCGGGGGAAGCTCGTCCTGGACGCGCCCATGGATCAAATCAAGGAGCAATACCGTCATATCCAGGCGGTCTTTCCCGAGCCAGTGGACGAACGTGATTTTTGGCTTCCCGGTATTGAGCGAGTGCGGCTGGAGGGACGCACGGTATCCCTGATTGCCAGCCGCAATCTCGATTCGATCATGGAGCACATTCGCATGTTGAAGCCCGGCAACATCGACGTACTACCGATTTCGTTGAAAGAAATCTTCCTTGAGAAGGTGAAGGCGCGGACATGAAGATGCTGCTCTACAAAGCCTGGGTTGAAACGCGGGTGCGATTCTCGCGAGTCTCGTGGCCGCAATCGTCGTGTGCGTTTTTAACATGCAGCAGCACGCCTGGCTTGTGAAATGGTGGGCGCAGGAACTCGAAGACCCGAAGGGATATCACCTTTCATGGATGGTACTTGGGATTTACAACTACGACTGGTATTTGTGGCATTACCTTTACAACAATTATCTTCAGCAGGTCTGGGGTTTGTTTACTCTACTATTTGCATTTGGAGGGCTGATCCGGGAGAAGAATGCCGGTACTGCTCTCTTCAGTTTGAGCATGCCTGTCAGCCGTCGTCGATGGCTCTTCACGCGCTTGGCAATGGCACTGATTGAAAGTGTGGCTCTCAGCCTTTTCGCCGTCGTCGTCGTGATGATCGGTTCCTCCGTCATTCATCAACCGTATTCCCTGACGCAGATTCTGCTGCACACCGCACTGATGGTCGGGCGGGGGCGTCTTTCTAATAGCATTCGGGAATTTGTGCTACTCGCTGTTTCCCAGGCGACTATTTATGTCTGCTGCTTCACGCTTGTCCTGCTCGGTGTGCCTTACCTACGGTCCTTCAGAACTACATGCAGCACCTACGCTATTTCGGCGGAACCAGTTGGCTCGCTTTACTTTGATTTCGCGCACGCCATGGCAGGTCCATGGCAGTTGAGTTGGGCGACTGCGCCATGGCTCACGCTGCTAGCCACATGGGCTCTCGCCGCACTGTGTTTGACAGCCTCCGTGGCTTATGGAGACCGCATTGACTACTGATCTTTCTTCCCGTTGCCAGAAATTCAAGTCCCCCTGCCTTGCTCTTGCCTGGCCATCGTGGCGGGGGTCGAGGGCCCGCTTCGCGGCTGCGTCTGTGCTGCTCACGGCGCTCGTGATTTATCAGGTCTTCACTGCTTCGGGATATTCTCGCGGCACAATGCACACTTCCCGGATAAGTCATCCCGTTTCGGTCATGTGTGGAGTGGGTTGGTCCATTACGTTATACAGGGCCTATGGGTGCTCGCGGCCTTTGTGCTCACATTCGTGGACTCGCCCGGGAGACGGAAACCGGCACGGCGCTCTTCGCGCTTCGCCTACCGATGCGGCGGTCGTATGTATTTCTGGTTCGGGCAGCAATCGCATGGTTGCATCGATCGCGCTCGCCATCGGCGCCGCGCTGCTGATTCCGCTTGTTTCGCGATTCGTCGGCGAATCGTATCCGCTGGAGCAGGCGCTGGTGTTCGGCGCTCTCATGAGTTCAGCCGGCTTCGTATCCTTACGCTTGGTCTCTTGTCTCAGAGATGTTGGAGGGAAAGTTCGCGACACCCGTCGTTCGGCTCTGCGCCATCACGACTATCTTTCGGCTACAAGGCTCACGTTTTCCATGGCTGGAATGTCTTCGACGTGATGAGTGCGGCAGATTTCATTGATCCGCAGACTCAGCTACTTGCATGGTCCGATACCATGGAGCGGCCTTGGCCTTTGCTCACTGATCTCACTCCTCTTGCTGGTAACAGGAGCAATTTGCGTTCGACGACGCGAAGTGTAGCTCTCTCTGGTGTTCCATCTTTCAGAAAGTGACCTCGCGCCGAAGCGCTCCTCTCATTGAGGCAAGTTGCGGTCAAAACGGAAGTTCCGGTCGAATTGTTTGAATGCTAAGCATCGGATGGGGTGTCCCAAGAGGGACGGGATGAACAGGCGTAGGTCATACTGGATCCGCTGGAGCATGCGACAGCTACAGCCCGGCCTTGACACTGGTGCTGACCGAGAGCCCGTTGTTAAGCGTGGGTCCGAGGTCGCGTAGAGGTCAGTGGTGACGTCCGCTTCGCGGCGATCCCGTTCAGGAGTTTGTTCGTGACGTAACTTCGGGCCGCAGGTTCCAGCAGAAGGAGCCTACGATGACCAGCAAGTCCAAATCGAAGCCAAGACTGAGTGGAAGGATGCTGCCGATTCTGCACCCAGATGCCGCTGGGATTGACATCGGCGCCGAAGAAATATTTGTTGCTGTTCCAGCTGATCGCGATATCGATTCGGTCCGTCGGTTCGGCACGTTCACTCGAGACTTGATCGCATTGGCCGATTGGCTGCGCCAGTGCAATATCCGGTCCGTAGCCATGGAGTCAACTGGCGTCTACTGGATCCCGCTTTATCAGATTCTGGAAACGCACGGGTTCGAAGTCTTCCTGGTTAACGCACATCATGTGAAGAACGTTCCCGGGCGCAAGAGCGACGTCTCGGACTGTCAGTGGATCCAGTATTTGCACTCGGTGGGATTGCTGAAGGCGAGTTTTCGGCCACCCGACGAGATTTGCGTATTGCGCTCGCTTTGGCGTCACCGAGAGGGTCTCGTACAGATGGCAGCCGAGCATATTCAGCATATGCAGAAGGCCCTAAGCCAGATGAACCTCCAGCTACATCACGTCTTGAGCGACATCGTTGGCGTCAGCGGCACAGCGATTCTGGATGCCATCCTGGCGGGAGAACGAGATCCCAACAAACTTGCTAAGCTATGCAACCGGCGCATCCGCAGTCCACGTCAGACAGTGGCTAAGTCGCTGGAAGGAGACTATCGTCCGGAGCATTTGTTCGCACTTCGTCAGTCCCTGGCAGCATATCGGTTCTATAAGCATCTGATGACCGAGGTGGATCTGGAACTGGCGGAGAAGATGCGCACACTTCCGCGTGCCGAGCACGCGCTGGATAAACGACCAGCTGGCACCAAGAAGAGGATCTATCAACGCGCAGGCAACGAGCCCGGCTTCGATCTGAAGGAAGAAATGTTTCGTATCGCAGGTGTAGATCTCACCGACGTTCCGGGCATCAGTACTTTGACCGCCCATACCATCCTAATGGAGGTTGGAACGGACGTTTCGCGGTTCCGCAACGCCTCTGCCTTCGCATCCTGGTTGGGACTCTGTCCGGAGAAGCAGGTAAGCGGAGGAAAGGTTCTCTACACCCGTACTCGCAAGGTAAAGAACAGAGCAGCCATCGCACTGCGTCTTGGGGCGCACTGCCTCTATCACGCTCGGAACTACTTGGGAGATTTCTATCGCAAGATGAAGTGGCGACTGGGTGCGCCAGCGGCCGTAACAGCCACCGCGCACAAGCTGGCTCGCATCGTCTATCACTTGCTTTCCACCAGGCAGCCGTATTCAGATGAGGTCTTCGCTCGATGTGATCAACAGGCCAGTATTCGTGCGGAGTTGCGTTTGCGCAAACAGGCTGCCGAACTTGGCTTCCAACTCGCACCCATTACCGAAACAGCTTGATGGTTGTGTTCATCAGGAGTCGAGGAGGAGCACGGGGTGTTGCAAAGGCTGAACTCAGCGGTGCGCTGATTCAGAGAACTACCCACGGAGGCTCCTCGAGACATTATGTATTACATCGGACTTGATGTTCACAAGAAGACGATCAGCTATTGCGTGAAGGACGCTGTCGGCAAGATCCATCAGGAAGGCAAGATCGGATCGACGCGGCGTGAACTTGATGCCTGGATCAAAACCCTTCCCCAACCCCGGATGATGGCTATGGAAGCGACGATCTTCACGGGCTGGATATACGATCATCTGCTGCCGCATGCGGAGAAGGTGAAGGTAGCCCATCCACTGATGCTACGGGCAATTGCCGCAGCGAAGAGAAAGAATGACAAGATCGATGCCAGCAAGATTGCAGACTGTCTTCGTTGTGATTTTCTTCCGGAGTGCTACATGACATCGACCGAGATCCGCGACCGACGGCGTACCCTGCGCTACCGCGGACTGCTGGTCAAGCAGATGGTGCAGATGAAGAATCGGGTCTCGGGCTTGCTGATGGAGACCGGTGCGAGTTTCAACAAGCAGCGGCTGCACAAGGTGGGCTATTTCACCGAGTTGATGTCGGGCAACGAAGAGATCAACTGTGTCAGGCCGCTGTTGAAGCTGAGCCGGGAGACGATTAACCGATCCCAGAAGCTGGACCATGCGCTGGTCAGCTCCCTGGAGCGTGACCCGTTGCTTGTGGAGAGACTGAAGCGGTTGAGGACTGTGCCCGGAGTCGGCCCAATCACCGCGCTGACCTGGGCACTGGAGATGGGCGATGTTTCCCGCTTCCAATCGATCAAACAGGCCATCAGTTATTGCGGACTGTGCGGAGCCGAGAAGCGTTCAGCTGACAAGGTCGTGCGCACGCCCATTTCCAAGCAGCGCAACAAACATATCCAGCAGGTGCTGGTGGAAGCGGCGAAGCTGGCACCGAGATTCAGCCATGAACTGAGCTTGATCTACGAGAAGGAAATGCAGCGGGGCAATCGCAACCGCGCCACACTGGCAGTAGCCAGGAAGATGGTGGCCTGGATGGTTGCGGTAGAACGCAGAAAACAGGACTTTGTGCCTGCCGAGGAATTCGGAGGCACGGTGGCAGCCTAAAAACCTGCCCATGAATGAAAAACACCAGGATTTTTCCGATGCGGAGACTGCCAGGCCCGCAAGTAGCCCACTGTGCGAAGGAGTGAAAACTCCGGAGGCTCCCGTTGAATTGTTTCGGGGCTGGCAGAGAACACAAACTCAATCTTCTGTACCGACTCTTCGGAGTCTTAGACAGCAAATGGATGTGTGGTTCTGCTTGATCCAGGAATCATCGGCCGAGAGGCACTGTT
Source organism: uncultured Acidobacteriota bacterium (assembly GCA_963718435.1). Taxonomy (GTDB): domain Bacteria; phylum Acidobacteriota; class Terriglobia; order Terriglobales; family Acidobacteriaceae; genus Telmatobacter. The sequence goes on from CAVQZQ010000054.1 coordinate 57,628, forward strand.
GCGTAACGGCAGATCCTGATCAGATCAATTGCGCGCCCTCCGGTGCGCGCCCAGGAATTCTGTGCTTTTCTCTTGACTTTGACTTACATAGATGTGGCCCAACCGGAGCAGTGCGCGTAGCCGGCGGGAGTTCGAGCTTGATTAGATGCGCGACCTAGTCCACTCCGCCCCGTCGTCGTGCTCTGCCAATTTGGGCAGAGAACAATATCGAGACTCGTCGGACTGGCCGAAGCGCCTTCCGCATCGTGGACAGTTCCATGTGTATTTGACGTATGCGAAAATCGGAGCGCGGCGCGCCAGGAAAGCCGCGCCACAAGGGTAGCCACAGCTTCCTTATCTCGGTGGCAGGGTTCAAATCAGGGCGCGAGGTGGTGCCCCTTTCTGCCTACAGACTTCCAGACGGCCAATTGGCTAACAAACACCTAACATCCCCAGTCAGATAGACAGAGAGTGCAGACTCGATATAAGTTTGCTGTCCACGATGGGAACGAAGATCGAAACGACCCGCAGCGACCGCAAAGCAACCTGCGTTCATACAGTGCGCTACGCCGTGCGCCTCAATGTGCTCCTCCGTCCGACATTCGGAATCTTGTTTCTGGCTTTCAGTTTTCCCATCTTCCTCACCCTGGCTAGTTGCGGCGGCGGGCAGACTGCTCAGCAACAACAACCGCCGCCACCGCCGCTCACCGCGCAGTACACTGTCGGGGCAATTCCCGTGACGCCACTGATGACGCCTGGGACTTCGTTCTCCACGACTATCGTTGCTCTCCCACTGATCGGAGTTACCTGGAACGGCGTCATCGACGTCACCATGTCTGGCCTTCCCTCCGGACTCACGGCGAATCCAGCAACGTTCTCGGTAAATACCGCTACACAGAATGGGCAAGTGCCGGTGGTGTTTACTGCCTCCAGTTCATTGCCGGTTGGTGTTTATCCATTTACCGTAACCGGCACAAGCGGGACCATGACCTACACCATCACCATGGCTGTCGGGGTGGTGGCGCCACCGCCGCAAGCAGCGTCGATGCAGGCGAAGGTTATCTATGGCTTTGCCGGCCTGCAGGATGGGGGCCAGCCATCGGGGGAATTGATTGCCGATAGTGCCGGCAACCTCTATGGTGCGACTGCACAGGGCGGTGCGTATGGGGCAGGAACGGTATTCGAGCTTTCTTTTGCAGGGGGTGCGTGGAATGAAACCGCCCTTCACAGTTTTGGAAGTGGAACAGATGGCTCAGAGCCGATCGGCGGCCTGGTCTTCGATGCTGCGGGGAATCTCTATGGCGTAACAAGAAACGGTGGCACTTCGGGCTACGGAGCGGTTTTCACGCTCACACCCAAGGTATCAGGATGGCAGGAAACCATGCTGCATAGCTTTGCTGGCGGCGCAGACGGCTTTAATCCAGCCACGGGACTCGTAGTCGACAAGGCGGGCAATCTCTACGGAACTACAGAATACGGCGGCGCTCTCGGCACGGCCAGTTGCGGCACGGTCGGGTGCGGCACTGTTTTCACCGTCGCAACCTCCGCCAGTGGTTCCGCCTACTCGGTCATACATATGTTCGGGGGCCCTCCCGACGGCACAGATCCCGGGGGTGCTCATGAGCCCGGAGATGGCTTGCTAATCGACCAGCAAGGGAATCTCTACGGCACTACGTATACTGGAGGCGATGCGAATTGCCCGCCACCCACCCCATACGGCGGCGGCGGCGGGTGTGGCATCGTCTTCAAGATGGCTGAGTCTAGCGGTTCCTGGCGGGAATCCGTGGTCTACACCTTTGCTGACACATGGGCCGGATCGCATCCCAGCGGCTTGGTCATGGACTCTGTGGGTAATCTGTTTGCCACGACGTTTGGCGGCTTCTCTGATCCGCAATGTGATGCTTGCGGTAACGTCGTTGAAATTTATCTAGGGGGCAGCGGTTGGGCGATCAACGAGCTCAATTATTTCTGGGGGGGCAATCTTGGCTCCCAGCCTAGCGGTTTGGTGAGCGACCAAGCTGGAAGTTTCTATGGAGTCGCCAGCGGAGGATCTGCGACTTGTACTCCCGGATGCGGAACCGTTTTTAAACTCTCGCAATCCGGGCAGAGCTGGGTTGAAAGGGCGAACTATGTCTTTCCTGGTGGCAACGCCGGATGGTGGCCCACATCCGTCATCTTGAGCGGAGGGAACCTATACGGTGTGACGTCGCAAGGAGGCCCGTCGAATTATGGGGTGGTCTTTGAAATCACTCCCTAAGAACAAGTGAAATCCGGAACTGGTCCTCACACTCACCTTCCTCTGTCCTTCTGCGTTTCACCGTCTTCTGTAAAAATGAATCAAGACACTCCTAAATTGTGTTAACTGCCCAAGCCACGCAGCAAGCCGTGATGCCGTGCTCTTGTTTCACAGCTCCGGGTGGATTGTGGCCAACTCGTCACTATGCCGTCTCTTCGCCTTGTCGAGGCTGGCTCCGGCGACGCTGCCTGACTAAGGTTCAGAAAAACATCCCCGTCATTACGTCTACCGAGGGGTTTTGCAGCACTCTGGAGCATGTTTTCGAAACGCCCAATCTCACTGTGCGAAGGCTCCATGCGTTCCGTTCTAAACCCTCTGTTCATGCGGGTACGCCGTTGAGTCGGTGATGGGGTACTCTGCGGTGACGACTGGTGTCGCCAAGTTTCAAAGCGTAATCAGATTCCGGCTGGCGAAGAGTACGTTCCGCCTAAGGAAGCACTCGTGAGACTTGGCCTTCTGTTCCTCCTCGAATTCCTTCATGTCGAGGCCCAAATCCTCCCACGGGTTCCAAATCTCAGGCAGGAAGTACTCGGGCTCCTCGGTCCATGCGGGTACGGGAAGGTTGAACTCTTTGGACAGATACTCGGCGGTGCCAGCGAGGACGGCACGCCAGCCGGGGCTGAGGTTTTTGGGCGGCGGTTCAGCGAAGAAGTTGGCGGTGCGGTAGCGGAAGAACTCATGCAGGAACTCGCTCCACGCATGCTCAAAGTCGCCGTCCCAGTCCGCGATCATCTGGCCGAGTTCGGCATAGTTCGCCGGGCGCCCGCAATTGAGGTATCCCGGGGGGCTTGTGGTCCTGACCGCGGCCGTCTTGATCGTGTTCCACGCGATCTGGTCGATCTCGGCTCTGGTCGCTCTACGCTCAATCACGCTTGACCTCTCAACATTGCCTCATATGACCATATAGAGCGGAGATATTTTAGTCGCTTATCCCTGTTCAGCGGCCTCAGGTTTCTCCAAGAGATCTCAGCATCTCCTGAGGCGTACAACGGCACCCGGAGTCAGCCGTGCAGACTCACCCTCACAATTTCTCAAGGGAAACTGCAGGAGATTCTCTCTTGGTGCCGCCTTGGGGTACGTGCGGATGAATCCCTTGATCTGGCCTTGGACTACAACCATCGACAGCCAGCCCTCTGCCACCAGGACTCCTGCCGCCAGGCAGAGCTGCTGCGCCTCCACGGAATGCTTCTTGAAGACTCGCCGCAGCGCGATCCCGTCCCTGATCCCGTCGCTGGACATTGCCAATTGACACCCAATGCCCACGAGGCCCCTGAAGATGTTGTCGATCTTGGCGGCTTTCTCCGCAGGCATCGTCGTCGTCGCACTCATCGCAGCACCTTCCATACGTTCAATGCGGCGATCAACTGGTCTACGTGGTGAAACGCCAAGTAGGTGCGGCATATGCCGCCATGAGGGCCTGGGTTTGGGAGATCGATCTGACAGAAGCGCTCGGACCCATCCTCATTGGCGATGGCCCGGATATCGAAGTTCACGTTGGGTTCCAGAGTTTGCACCACGCGGTGGAACTCCTCCGCGGCCGACTTCGCCGTCACCATCTGCAGAACCTTGGCACGCATTACTCAGTCTCCAATGTCTACTACGTCACCTGCGTCAGAAATTGGCGTCAGCGTCGTCGATCGGGTTTTGCCCGCGCAAACATTTTGCGCAACGGTAGTGTGGATCGGTATCGATGGTGGTCTTCGGCGGTAGATGCATTGCTTTCTTGATCCTGTTCACTGTGGCTCTGTCCTTCAAAATGCATCGGTCCGCCAAGAGATAGAACTCCCGAGCCTTCGTATTTAAGACCACACGCCCCCTGGGGTACTCTTCATATTCGATTTCACTCGGGACCATTCCGAGATTCTGCTGCTCCGTCCAAAAGTCTATGTGGCTATTGCCGTGAGTGAGACAGTCGCCATATGGCTCAGCCTCGCTAAGAAGCGTGGTATCGAGAATTAACCGCTCGTCGATTAACCAAAAGATACCGACCATCTGACGTTCTCGATTGGCGGATTCACTTGATATCATTGTGCTCAACTCTTCCACCGAAGAAGTCGGCGAATGGCTTGTACCCCGTAGATTTCGCCGGCGCTTCAGCCGTTCGCTTCACAGGAATTTCGTCACCATGGGTACGCATGATTGCACTCTTAACTGCACAGCAAATCCAAGCGTACTCACCATTTTTCAGTTTGGTCACTGAACACATATCGTAAGGGAACATAAACCAATGGCACTGTGTGCAGCACTCGACGTTAAGTTCGATGAAGTCAGCGCAGGACAGAATGTCTGTTTCAGGATCGGCGTCTCTCAGGAGTACCTCAAGATGCTCGGTCACATCTTGCTCCTCTTTGTCCTCTTCAGCGGGTCGGCTTCGCTTACGAGATCGGGCGGCTCGCATTTCTTTCAGAACGTTCTCGATGATCCCGCCTTTAGTCATTCGGCGCCTACTTCCCCTTCGGTGAGCAGTCCCTCGCGTCAGAGTCCACCAAATGGCCCATGTCTGACTCTGGGTCGCTCGTTGCGAGAGCGGAATCCGGGACATGGAACGTCGCGCTCATCGTGATGCCAGGCTCTTCAATGTACTTCTTAACCAGTCGTCGTGCCCATTCAGAATTTTCTTCAGGTGAGCCATCGTCCATCGCGAATACGACCTCAATAAATCCCCCACCAGTTGTAAAAACCTCGATGCCGTTGGGGATAATGTGCAGAGGCTCGCACCGGGTAATCACCTCGCCGAAGTCGGCGGGCGAGAAATGATGAATTCCTGGCGCATCGAAGCCCGTATTGAGATTCTTCAGCCCGACGAAAATGACCTGGTCCATGTATAGATGCTTTGCGTCGAATTTCACGCACTCTTCGGGAGTCATCGGGCGAAAGAAATCGTCCCACCCGTCCGATGCATTGGTCTCCTCTGTAGTCAGCTTCGTTCGGTTCTCGTTGATTCTCCGCAGTTGCTCTTCACGGTGCTCAGGACAGGCAAGAAGCTCGATCGAGCACTCGGAGTGATCTCGTCCATCCTCCATCTCAGAGCGATGCCGAATGCACATGCAGACAGTTGGCTCCGTGTCACCGGCAAGGTGACGGATTGCGGTTCCCTCACACTCCCACTCGTGGCCGGCCACATCGCAAAAATGACGATGACTCACAAATCTCCTTGCGCAGGTTCAGCTTCTCGTCAACATTCCACTACTGGTTGACTGACGCTACATCCTACTCTGGTCTGAATAGAACAGATGTGATCAGCTTCTTGTTTGCAGCCGGGCGATTATCGGAGGCTCGATCGGCTCGTAGAAGCTGTAGAAGTATTCTGCGATCTCCTTCGCGCCAGTCGATGCTGGCGCTCTTGTTCCCATTTCTGGTTGTATGTGGCATTGCCGACAATCCCGGCGAAGTTCATTCCAGCATCGAACAATTCTGCAAGCAATCCCATAGAGAGTTTCAATTCGGGTTGTGAGGCGGTGGCGGCCTCTTGCTGTCGGGATCGGAATGAGAGGGATTGATGGGCGTTCGGGAAGCAGCGACAAACCTTTCCGGCTACTCCCCCTCGGCCACCCACAGGGCCAGGATCGCTTTGGCTGCGGCCTCGCGCTCTGCAGAGTCCATGGGGTACTTGTCCCGCTCGGCGAAAAGATCAATCATCTTCCCGTTGTAGGCCGGCCATTCCTGTTCGGCAGTCAGCATGATCTGGCCGGGTTCGATATCCTCGGGCAAATTGTCACCCCTACTCATCTACTACACGGCTGAACGGTTTTTGGGGACTACTCCTGTGAAAATAGCTCAATCAATTTGCGATCTGGCGGGGGAGCATGGGGCGGGTTTAGGTGCTAGAAGCTGTAGACACAGCGTCTGCGGCCCCAATTCGCTTAAGGGTATCTAGTGCAGCTTCACGAAGGTCCTGGTTGTCGTTTCCGGCGAGCTCGCGAAGGGCCGGCTCGGCTTCCCTGAGCATCGCGTGTATTTCCGAAAGCACTGCTTGAGTGGCCGAGTGCCTTGCGGTGGCGGCCACGAGGGACCTCGTCACCGTTCGAGAAGCCGGTTGTCTTACCTCCAATCAGTTGGTTTTTCCCATCGCGGACGAATTCGACCTTCAGCATGTTCCTCCTCCCAAGGAGTGACGTGATGGCGTGGTCGGCGAATTCGCGGGGAGGGCTATGGCTCACCTATGGAACGCCGCCTCAAATTGGGGGAACTTCTGATTCTTGAGCGCGGTTCAGAGCGACTAGAGATTGAGAAGCCCGAAGACCCTTTGATGCAGAAGATTTTTATGAAGATCGTTACCGGATCAACCGTCAGTGATATTGGGGTGCATATGCTGATGCACCCAAACAAACCTCCAAGGAGTGCGGAGGAAAACGATGTGGACGTAATTCCTCGTAGAGCTTGAGCAGCTCGTTCCCCGAGGACCTGCTCAACATCATCGTCTATGGAATGCTCGGGAGCGTATCTGCCTCCGGTCGCCTCAAGCTGAGGGGTTTCTTAACTTGAAATGGAGCTGGTCGATCGAGCCGCCAAAATCCAAGTCCGTAACCCGTTTGCCCTGAGCGGCTAAATGAGATGAATTTGACCGGTCACAAACCTACAGGATTTGGACCAATGCGGCAGTCAATTGGCCAGAGGCACGCTCGTCGGCCAGAGTTTCGCGAAGGGCCTTAATGGCTTTCCAGCTTGCCGCCAATCTCGCTCAACAGCCCATCGCGAATCAGTCGACTAATCTCATCAGTAGGGCCTCCCGCGAGTTCTTCCCTCGAAGAGCCGGGCTGGCCTACCCTGCTTTCGCGCTAACATGACGGACGGGGAGAATTGCGGTATGACCATATGCGTGCGCCAAACATCGGCGTCAGCCTCTGAGGCTACGATTCGCGGGCCATCGCGTCGCGATTGACAGGCCCGTGGAGAAGGGGGGAACAGATCAGGGCCCGATGGGCGGTGAGTTGTTTCTGGCGGCGATCGGCGGCTGCTTTATGAGCACCCTGCTGGCGGCCATCAAAAACCACGGGAGGCTCAGGTCTCGGACGTGCACACCGAAGTGATCGGCACGCCTGAGGGTACCCCTCCCAGATTCTCGAGTGTTGAACTAAGCGTTTCCGCCGCCTGCCGAGGACGGGCAACTTCTGCAGAAACTGGTCGAAATCGCGGATCGCGGCTGCATCATAGTGAACACCCTCAGGGGTACTCTGCCCCTAAATGTGCGAATCGTTCCTCGGGTCTGACCCTATTGGGACACCAGCGGCCTTCCGGACCGCAATGCGCTAAGGGTCTAACCCGAGACGCTTTTTTCTTTCGCGGCGCACTTTTTGATGAAAATAGTGTCGGGTCCTCTTTCGATCCTGCGACACTCTAGTCGAATACGGAGAGATCCCCGGTCAATCATTCTTTCCATACCCGGTAGACACTCCAGTCGGGCATTCCAACTATGGATATTGAGCAACTAGCGAAGCGCCAACTGGATGACTACGACCGCCATCAGCCCGGCGGCCTCTTTGCGGGTTATCCCATTCCGATGACCGTTGAGGATGCCTACGGACTTCAGATGGCAGTTGCGCGGCTTCGCGTGCAGCGAGACGAGCCGGTCGCCGGTTATAAGGTCGGCTGCATCAGTCCGGTGATGCAGGCGCAATTAGGGCTGGATCGCCCGGTATTCGGGTTCGTGTTCGAGACCGAAATGCGAAGTTCTGGAGCCGTGCTTAATCCCGGTGAGTTCGATGGGCTTGCGATCGAAGGAGAGTTCGCAGTGCGAATCGCCAGGGACATCCCGAATCCAGATTGGCTCAGAAGCCATCCGGATGAGGCACTGTCATCGGGCTTCGCGGTAATTGAACTTCACAACTACGCATTTCGAAACACTCCACACAACGCGCAAGAGCTGATCGGAAACAACGCCATCCACGCCGGGGTCGTCCTTCCGCAGGCCGAGCCACGATTGAGCAATTCTGCCGCACTGTTAGATGCCACGATCCAGGTCTCGATAAACGGAACCACGCTCGGCACCGCTGACGGCAGAGCCTTACCGGAAGGACCGTTCGGCAGCGTCGTGCGGCTCGCCGAGCATCTCGCGGGATTTGGACGGTCACTTCAACGCGGACAACTCGTCCTGACAGGCTCCGCGCTTCCCCTCTACCGTGTGACCGTCGGAGAACGAATCGAAGTGAGCTGCGACGGGTCAGAAACAGTCATCGCCTTTGTTTCGCCAGGACAGAACTCGAAAACGGGATAATCTCCGGATTGCCCACCTCCATGTAAGTCAAACGTCAAGAGAAAAGCACAGGTGTCCGTTGGCGCGCTCGGGAGAGCGCGCATTGATCGAATCAGGATGAGCAAAGCAGTGGCCTCTGGGCCGTTGATTCCTGCTCTCGAGCAGAACCAGACATCCATTTGCAGCCTCGGCTCTGGTGACAGGTTCCGGCTTCGCTTGCATGACACACCCCGTTCAGGGTGGAAGTTGGCTCTTTTCCCAGTTTCTCTGCGAATAAATAGTTGCTTATGTTCGCTATTAGACATACTTCTGTCACTTAGAGTACCTAAGTTACTGTCAACAACTATAAGTTTCTGGACATCCGGGGCGCTGATGTGCCATCGGTTCGAGGCTTCTCCGTTCTCCGGGTGCGTGGTAAAGAGGGGTTTATGCCCGACAGCCAGAAACTTCGTCGAGTTTTTGTCGTCGATGACGAACCCTTAATCGCCTCGACGCTGGCTATGATTTTGTCCAACTCTGGCTTCAATGCCATTGCCTTCAGCAAACCCTTGAGGCGTTGGTGGCTTCTCAGTCTGAAGCCCCCGACCTCCTCATTTCGGACATCATGATGCCGTTCCTCTCCGGCATTGAACTTGCAACTCAAGTGAAAGAAATCTGTCCGAATTGCAAGGTTCTATTGGTCTCCGGGCAGGTTCTCACGGGCGATTCTCTCAAGAACGGGCAACGCTTCGAGTTTCTCTCCAAGCCGGTGCATCCGTTAGAAATGTTGCGGAAAATTCAGAGCATGACTGAAGCCCCGGCGAAGCCTTCAGTCAGTGAAGTTCCGCGAAAGGACCTCGTACTTCGCTCGGCATGATGTCATTCATGGGAGGATTCATGGATTTTGTTGATCGAGACTTGAAGTGCATAGATTGTGGCGCAGAATTTGTGTTCACTGCGGGTGAGCAACTCTTCTTTCACGACAAGCAGTTTACCAACGACCCCAAGCGTTGCAAGCAATGTAAAGCGAAGCGCAGTATCGGGCGCGGACACGTCCTCTCGGAAACGAGAACTAAGTGTGCAGAATGTGGAGCGGCGACTACAGTTCCGTTCAAGCCAACGCAGGGAAGACCTGTGTTCTGTCGGGCATGTTTTGCGAATGCGAAGTCGCCAATAATGGCGTGACCGAATGAAAGCCCGGAGGATTCGCTTTCCGGCTTTCACGTGCCCTCTCCTCACGCCCTCCCGGACAAAGGAGTTTGAATGAGCAAGCCAAAACGGGAGTCGCCGTTCTCGAAAAACACCAAAGAACGAGAGAAGCCAGAAAGCGCGGGAAAGACAATCCTTCAGATACTCTCTTTCCTAGTCGTGCTTGGCGTTCTCGGCTTGATCTTTGGGCATTAGCTTTGCTCCTTCAGTTCCTTGCCTATCTTCCGCCCATCTTCTTTTAATGTGGGCGCGTCTGATGTCATCCGTGGGGCATTGTTCGCTATCAGACAAAAAACGCTTCCCGCTCAGTGCTAAGATGCGCCATGCAAACGTCACCCCCAGCCCGTATTGTGGTGGCAGAAAGAATGGGAGAAGGCGTCTTTGTCGAGTTCGATGACGGCAAATCCGCTCTCTTTTCGGCATCTTTCCTCTATACCTCGCTACGGCTGGCCGACGCAGTAACCGCCCCTGACCACGATGGAGAAGTGGAAACGGGAGACGAATAAATCCACGAAAACTACGCGGGGATTTTCGTACATTTGCGATGTCAGATTGCAAGCCAGTTCACTACAACGTCTTCTTCAAAACCGGAACGATGCGGCGTGAGAGAGCACGCCGAACCTAGTGTTCCTCCAACTTCTGAGCCGCCAAACTATCCGCCTTGTCTATTCCCGAACGACCTGCCGGGGATTCTTGTCAGTCCGCAGCCCAGCGAACTTGATGTGACGCACGTGGTTCGTGTCTGTCCATGCGAGAAATTCGCAATTTGCTACGAGCTTGGGCTTCACCCAAATGCACTCTTCCATCTTCGCGGCGGACGAGGCGGAGTCGTGATGGTCTGCTTTTCAGTGAGCGTGCTTCTGCAACCAAGTGCGCGTAGCGACGAGGTCTTCTGGAGATAAAGATGGTGCAGCGCGTTTCAACATCATCAGATACCAGTCGATTTCCGTTGGCTCTTCGGGCATGCCGATGTTGTCATCTGCCTTTCCATTTCGGTAGGAGTTGATGAGTGGCTTGCCGTTCTCGTCCGTCATGACGAGGAACGGAAAACCCGGCTCGTCCACGGCACCAAGAGCCGAGCGCAGTCTGGCACCGCCGGGGGTATTGGTGTGTGTATTGGGTTTTCGGTACTCCTCGCCCACAGCGATGCGCTGAATCACGAACGCTTTCTCCGTAATGGATTTCATTTGTGGGTCTTCGAGGAATTGCTCAAAGTGTTTGCACGGACCGCACCAAGAAGCCGAGAACACCATCAGAACGTTCTTGTGCTCCATCTTGGCCTCGGCTTTAGCATGCGTGAAGAAGGTGTCGGCGGTATCTGGCGTTGCAGGCACGGGCGCGGCGAGTTTGCATGCGTACGTTGCATACATGAGACACACCGAGACGACGGAGAATCCCATATTTACCACACGCTTGCCACCGGAGGATTTCCCACCGCCCTTCGAAGACGGCCTCGCAGCGGGGCGTTCTACTCTGGCCGGAGCGACATTCAAGGATGGAAGAGGGAGAGCCAGAGCGGCATTTGCGATGACGGGCTGTTCGGGTGGCTGTTCGATTGTGAGTTCATCTGGTGGCCCCACTTTCTTTCGGGGTGCCATGGCGTCTCCTCTCGGCTATGGACTTCCTGAGTCTCGAGACTGATTTCTTTCAATTCAAAATCTTGACTTCGACGTGAGAAACGACATCGCCTCGAATCGACCCTCTCACTGTCCAATCATTCACGCGGTCTTGAGTTTCATAGTCAATTCGAGTTGAGTTGTCTTTGCTACCGAACTGTACCTCAATGAAGGCTCGTATGTCTTTGAAGAAATCTGGTTCGACTTCACTGAGAAGTATCCGTCCGGGTCTGGTTTCTGAGACTGACACTTCAAGTTCGCCGTCGCTTGACTTATAGATAATTGCCCTCCGTTACTCGTTCAAATTAGAGCACAGAAAAACCGGGGCGAATCCCCGGCTCCTTGCCCATCTCTTTGACTGTCTGAAATCTTCCGGTACGCCGGTTCACGTGACCCCGAGTACGGACACAAGCTCCAGTTGTCCGAGGTCCTTCCCGTCTGGTTTGGACTGTTACACAAGCGACCAGCTTGCTCTTGAATCAGTGCCATCAACTTTCCCGTCCGCGCCCTCGCGGAGCCCAATCATGGTCGTAAATTGGTGGGGTGAGCCACCTGGCCGCAATTGTCCGCCTTGCCCAACGTCCAGGTTACGATTGGGGATGGACCCGCAACGGTATCGGCCTCAAATTCGCATCGCTAAGGGAAGAAGACATTCCGATACTGTACTCGTGGCTGCGGAAGTCTCATGCCGCGAGTTTTACCACAAGAAGCACGTCCCTGGGTGGAATGAATTTCGTGCTCAGTACCGGTCGATCCCACAGACACGCCGCTATTACCGTCAAACGTCAGTAACTCATGGGTACTGGCATTCTGGAATACCACCCGCGTTCGTGAGCAACACCTTTTTCGTACTCCAGGCTTGGTACACCTTGAAGGTGGGAAATTGCCTCCAATCCCCGCGATCTCAAGATCAGACGTACCCCCGCGTCTGATCGGGTCTCACCTTGCGCCGTTTGATATGAGCTGCCTTGGCGGCTGCTTAATCGTGCGGACTTGTTGCCGACTCCCTGCAACTGGCCGAGACCCTGATCTCAAGGATGTCGGCAAAGCTGGACATCAGCAGGTTCGAGGACGGCTATCAGGTCGCCGTCAAAGCCCTTGTGGAAGCCAAGATAAGAACTGCGCCCTGCCCATCGAAGGCGGGCCAAGGCAGCGGTCCAGTAACGTAATCAACCTCATGGATGCCCTTCGCAAGAGTCTTGGCGCCGACACGCGTTCCGCGAAGAAGCCACCAAAGAGCGAAAGGGAAGCGCCAGCCAGAGGCATCGAACTGGTCAAGGGGCAGGCCAAGCCTGGAACAAAAGCGCAAGTCGGCCTGGAACAATGGAAATGAAGGACCTGTCATCCGCGGCACTGCGAGAGTCTGAGGCGGACATTGACATTCGATTGCTTCGTTACACTGTGAAGTGATCCGCCTAGTAGGCGAGTAGCAACTTAGATGGCGATATCGTCTCTTCTCCTTGCACGGGGCCTTCGATGACAAATTTGGGAAATCTACCCCTACCGCGCCTGGAGCGTAGCCATCTTGGTTCCGTGAGTGTAGGCAGAGAACTGGTCCAGGGCGAATGCAAGCGGTGTAGGCGAGATGTGCTTCGTAGGAATGCAAGGCATCCCTTTCCAGTCCATCGTCATCACTTGGCCCATCAGCTACAAAGAAAAGATACCTGAGCGGCCAACGCAAGGCGATGTGTTGCAAGTAGTGGGGTACTATGCGCCGAACGTGGCTCCCATCTTCTTCAGTGCTGCGACCCTTATGGTTTCCAGTTGGTCTCGCCGACGCTTCACCCATGGGTCATAGTGCTTTTGTGTAGTCCCTATATTCTTGTGGGTAAGCATTCGGCTGACCTCCTCCATGGGAACCCCGAGGAGAAGCATTTCCACCGCGTATGTGTCGCGAAGCATATGGGAATGGAACCGCATCGGCTCCCCCTCTTCGGTGAGGAAGTAGAGTTGCTTCCTCAGGATGCGAATGCGGTTTTCCCACTTCGTCCGTAGAGACTCGGTGGTGCAGTTATGGTTCCAGAAGAAATAGTCCTTATGCGTCTGCAGCCGGGGCTTCACATCAGCGAGTGCCGCAATTGCGATTTTCGGCAACTCTGCTTCGACCAGTGCACCGGTCTTGAGAGTCTTGGTTTTAAGGACTCCACGGAAAATCGCTTTGCGAGGGAGTACGAGGACGTCGAGGATGCGCAGACCGGTGCACCCGCTGAATCTGGAAGATCGACTTGAGTTCGGCTCCGAAACGCTCATGAGAGGGAAGGACGCGCCGGAATGTGTCGTACTCATCAGTGGCAGCGATTAGCTGGTCGAATTGTTCCGGGGTGAGCGGCTGTGTCTTTTTCGGGTCGAACCTGATTTTCCCGAGAGTTGCGGCGGGGTCGCGCTGAAAGTACTCAAGGTTGTAGGCCCACTTGAAAAACGCTTTCAGACGGGCTTGAAACTGATTCTGTGATGTGCGATCCATTCGGTTGTAGATGATCTCCGCTTCAAGACCCCACTCTCCACGCCACGCGTCGAGGCGCACTGCGTTCACCTCAATAAGCAACTGGATGTTATTGTCTTTGGCCCATGCCAATATCTTCCCTTGATCGACCCATATTTCTTGGTTGTCGCCGGCTTCCAAGGTTGCTTGATGCTCTTGATCCAGGCGTCCAGGGCTTCCTCAACGGTGATCGTCGAACTGTTAGCCAAAGGAGTACTCTGATCCGGTACATCCCCTCAAGCGTCTTTCCTCCGCTTCGGCGCGGAGATCGGCTGTGCGGCCATCCCTGGTCTTTGCGGAAACGCGGCGATCCAGACCATCGCCCGAGATGTAGAACCACTTGGGGCAGGTGCAACGCGGGTGAAGCGGTCGGCTTTATGTTTGCATCCGAAGGAGTGACGCGTGAACACGCTTACAGTGATCTGTTTCTTGAGGTCTTCCATGACGCGCACTCTACGCTTCGTCCGTACAAATGTCCGTACAAATAGACATGGCATAGAAGAAAGCTATTGCTATGAGTAAGTTAAATCGTCTAGGCGGGA
>CAVQZQ010000055.1:0-50895 GCA_963718435.1 uncultured Acidobacteriota bacterium
ATCAGAGCCTGGAGCAATGACCATGTGTTCCGCCCATTCAGGTGGGAAACCGGGGACGAAAAAGCCCTGAAGCCTTCCCTTTTGCCACCAAAAGCGGTCAAAACGCGCTAAATGGTCGCTAAAAGCCAAGCAAATCAGAGCAAATTTGAGCAAATTACCATTCGCAAAAGAGCTAAGCTGCATTCTTTAAAGCAGATAAGTAGCCGCATCAACCGGCATTTTTTAAGGCTGTGAAGCTGTAAAACTGTAAACTGCAGAGCTTCAGTGATCCGTCCAAACCTTCAAACGACAAAGGCCATCCGCGCTGGAATGTCGTTGCGGCCGGATTTCCAAGCTGATTCCGATGAACACTGGTCCCTCACATGGGATCGATAACCCGCGCTTGCGCCGTGCCCCTCCGTCTTGTATCGTTTTTCTGCTCGTGATCCATCTCGTTCCTCCGTGCACTGCCGAGAATTAAATGGGAGCTTACCATGGCAAAAACCCCACACGAGAATTCGGCAAATCGAAGCCACCGAGACCGCATCGATGCAGCAGCAAGACCGCCGCCGATTCATCTTCGCAACGATGAGTGCGTGCGGCGCCGCAGCTCTTTGGGCATTTCGGCGACTCCCGGTTGCTGCTGTAGAGGCGAGTGGGCGCGGCTCCGGCTCTGTCACCATCGTCGAGTTTTTGACGTCGGCAAATTGACCGGCAAAGCAACTGTGCCCCGGGTCGTCAAGTCGGATGCGGAGTGGAAACAGCAGCTTTCGCCGATCTCCTATCAGGTGGCGCGACACGCTGGCACAGAACGCGCCGACACCGGAGATACGTGGAACAATCACGACCACGGCATTTATCGCTGCATCTGCTGCGATAACGCACTCTTCAGCTCAGAGACCAAGTTCGAGTCGGGCACCGGCTGGCCCAGCTTCTCGGCAGCCCATCGCAAAAGAAAATGTGATCGAGGCCATGGACGAGAGCGGGGGAATGTCTCGTACCGAGGTCAAGTGCCGGGAATGCGATGCGCATCTCGGCCACGTCTTCGATGACGGGCCGCTGGCCAACCGGCCTGCGCTACCGCATGAATTCGGCGGCCATGAAGTTCGTGAAAACCGCCTAGTGTCCCGAGTCTGAAGTTCGCATTACAAATGCATTGTCATCCTGAGCGGAGTTTGGCCCGCTTTTGGGCCAAACGGAGCCGAAGGACCCGCATTTTGGATGTCCATTTCAATACTATGGGACTTTTGACTCACTACACTAGGTCTTCTACTGCTGGTTTGTTCGTACCAACTATGGGTCTGCGTCCCCATTTTTGGGACCTGGGAAAGCATGAACTCAAAGCATAGCTCGATAAAGCGCTCATCTGCATTGAGATAGTTTGTTCGGCTCATCTGCCTTTGTAGTCCTGGAAGAGTTCGGGAAATTCCTTCCTGAGAGCCTCTACCTTGGGCGGGTCGCAGACCAGGATATATGGGTTGCCGGATTGTGAAGCGCGTAGTCCTGATGGTAGGACTCGGCGTCGTAGAAACCCTTCAGCGGCGTAACCTGCGTCACGATTGGCTTCGGAAAGACATGAGCCGCGTCAAGCTGCGCTATGTATGCGGTGCTGATTCTTTGTTGCTCGGCGCTGGTATAGAAGATTGCCGAGCGGTATGACATTCCCACGTCCGGTCCCTCGACGATTCAACTGGGTTGGATCGTGAACGACTGAGAAGAATATCTGCAAGAGCTTGCCATACGTGATTTGGAGGGGTCAAAACAACCTTGACTGATTCGGCGTGGCCGGTCGTCTCCGTTGTGACTTGGTCGTAGGTTGCAGTTACTGCGGAGCCGCCGGCGTAGCCGGCCCATTGTCGGCGATCACCCCCTTTGACTCGTTCAAACACAGGACTGCGTTCCCCAGAAAAGCGACCGCCGCCGAAGATCGGCTGTCGTTTGCTGGAGGACATGTGCCAGGGCGTCATCGGTTTGTGGTGCCGATTCCGCCCCGGGTCTGAGCGCGCGCGCAGCCGCAAGCGCAAAGGCAAGCAAGACAGCCAATAGGTTCAGAGTGGGGAGAACGGAAGCGAAGCATGAACCTCCTGCATGAGAATGCCCTTATCGTCGAGACTTCTCCAAATACCAGACGGAGAGACAGCCCGCCTGATTGGTTGGACCAATCAACGGTCTTGGAGTGGCGGCTTGACAAGAACTCGAAGGTCCATGTCTTCCACCGCCGAACGGCGGGTGCCCCTTCACGCTCGGATCATAGGCTTTCAACGCCGCCAGTTTCGCGGGCGGCACAAACTCCTCCCAGGAATCCACCGGCTTCGCATTTGGCAGGGCAGCGGCTGTTCTGAAATGCATGCGTGATGATCTCCTGCGGCTTCACCTGAACCGTGTAGGCGCCGCTTCCTTCAAGGTTCATGCGGTGCTTCCCGGTCAAGCTGGTCAGTGCGGCGCCGCTGTGTGGAAGGTTCAGTTTCACGGTTGCCGTGCCGGGAACGCCGAGGACTTCTGCGAAGCGCAGCTCGATTTGGTCGCCTTCCCTGCGTAAGAGCTTTCAACGACGATATTGCCTGACGTCTCAAGGATGGGTGACTCATCGCTCCCGCCCTCCACAATCACAATCGGCGGCTGGTTGTACTCCCATGCGCGCATCGGTATTGCGGCATGTTCCCAAGGCTGATCGTGCGCTAACAGGGCATACTCGCAAAAGTGCCGTCCTTTGCCAGTGGTCCATGGGTTGTCGAACTTGTGGTACTGGTCGAGGGCGTTCAGCAGGTAGATCACCGGTGTGTTCCCGTTGATTCTCGACCCGTCAGGCCGCGATCCAACAGGGCCACTCCTTCACCCGTGCCAAGCGAAAAATCCATCCATCGTACAGCCGGAACAATTCCCTTGTTCCAGCCGGGTAGTTCCCGGGTCGGGGCGGCTCCAGCCACTATGCGCGAAACCGTAGGGGATTCCGCACGCACTTCGGTCACATCCCCGGCCAACGGGAACTCAGCCACGACGACCGTGTAATCCGGAATATCGTTCAGCTCCGTCTCGAAGTCGATGCGAGGGAAATCGTGATAGAAGCGCATGCGGCGAAGAAGCGTGCCGCCGCCCAAGAACTGGCTTTCAGCCTCGATGGTTGTTGCCACAGGTCCGCGCAACGCCCGCAAGGTCACGGGGCTTTTATCGGATCGCATCAACTCGCTTCGGCCGGGCCTCGCGGCCATGTAGTCGCCTGGATTCGGTTCCAGCTTGGTCGGGCGTTCCGCGACAATAACGTTGGCGTCTCCCGCAAGCAACTCTCGACCTGAGGACTTGAGTTTCAAACTCGCCAATGCTCCAGTCTTCTCATTCACCCTGGCCAC
This sequence comes from uncultured Acidobacteriota bacterium, assembly GCA_963718435.1. Taxonomy (GTDB): domain Bacteria; phylum Acidobacteriota; class Terriglobia; order Terriglobales; family Acidobacteriaceae; genus Telmatobacter. Next base: position 3,327 of record CAVQZQ010000055.1, read on the forward strand.
ATAATTCGTGGTTTCGATCGGTTGGGCCAGATCCACTGCGCGAGGCTTCTCAGCCACCTCCGTCGCCAATGGCACAACGGCAATCGTCATCGAGGTGATTGTTGGACTGGCGAGCACTCTTCCGTCCGGCTGTATCTCGGAGGGCACGCCTTCAAGACCTCTGCCGTCCGGCACCGCGAGCAGCACCGGGTCGCTTCGCTTCCAGTTCAGCGGATTGAAGAAGTCGACCCCGCTTCCATTGCGCGCGATCGCTGCACCTGCGCCGCGCAATGTCTTTTCACACGTCGCCGTAACCCAGTTGAAGCGGTCGCGCACGTCCCACGAAGTATTGCTCTCAAATACCATGCCGCCGGCCGAACCCCACAATGTATTGCGATCCATGTTCAGCAACATAAGAATCCACGCGTTATACAACTCCTGAACCGGATAACTGTACCCGGCACGCAGACTCGCTGCCGTGGCCAGCATTTCGGCCGCCTGCAGCGCCTGCTCGTTGCGCCTGTAAAGACTCTTCACCTCGGCGTTCTCTATCCAGAATGCGTCGAAGTCGTAGGCTGTCCCCGCGTGAGAAGTGGGAATCGCTATTTTTCCCGCCTGAATCCCAGGCAACACAGCGTCGACGTACTTGCTCAGCGTGCAGAAAGCGAATCCTGCTCGCTCCCCCCATGCGTCCCATTGGCTAAGCAAGCCGCTGGGGTATTGCTTTACATCGGGGGCGCAAGAATAGTCATCACCGCCGCCCAGAATGAGCACCGGCGCGCCCGACGGGGTGATGGCATCCTTCGAGGCGAACTCCCGTTCGAGTTTCTGCAGTTGCTCAAGCGTCAATGGCTCTTTGCTTCGGAAGATCGGCCCCGCTTCGCTGTAGTGCCCAGGACTCAACGTCAGCATTTTCGATCCATCCGGTGAAACCGACCAGAACATGGACTTGCCGGTAGGATTTTTGCGCGTGTAAATCATGGCATCAAGGCCCAGGCCGGACGCGATCTGCGCCATTTGCTCATGCGTTCCGCACACATCGATCATCCATGCAAAGCGGGGACGAAGATTGAACATGCTCTGGTACCAGCTCAGCGCCAGAACACCCATGCGGACCAGCGCTTCGCCGCCTGAAATATTGATCGTCGGTTCCAGAAACATCCCGTTCACCAGTTCCACGCGGCCCTCCCCGATCCGCTGTTTCAGATCGGGTATGCGTTCCGGTCTGAAGTTCTGGATAGCGATGATGTTGTTAATCTCCGAAAGTACGAAGGCATAGTTCGGGTCAGTATCCACGCGGTCGAGGTGCGTCAGGTAGCTGTTTGCACAGTAGATCCGCTCATGCGAAAAGGTCGTGAGCCATCCGCAGCTCGCAGGGTGAAAGTTGGGAACGATATAGACCTCGCGCAGCGTGGTCGAAGGCAGTGCCTGGGCCACAACAGCAGCCGAGCTGCATGTTCCCGCCAATAGCAGAAACTCCCTTCTGCTCAATCCCTCTGTCTTTCCCTCGCTTGATTCGTGTTGTCCCGTGCGCACAGTCTTCACTAGGAGTCTCCTCGTCCAGTCTCTCGATTCTGCCGTTTTTTTAGAGGCTTGCCGCGTGTGGGAACATGATATCCCTCACCCCTGCACCCAGGCGCGATATTGGAAATGGAGATGCGGGCCACTCGGGCCATTCGCCCGCATTCGCATTCGCCTCGGGAATCACCGGCCGGTGGCCGAAAACCGGATCGGGAGCGACGGCAAACGCTGTTTCTCAACTGGCTATTTTCGTGTAGGCGGCAAACCACCCGTGACTCTATCGATGAGTGACTCGCCCTGAGTTCTTGCGGTGGCGTTCTCGCGCGCTTTGGCTAGAAGCGCCTTGAAACGTGGGTCGCCGTGCAGGGATTTCAGGTCGCGGTCTGCTCCCATCTCGTCGGGATGTGCGTATCCGTGATCGATGGCCTGGCCCAGATACTTCAGCGCCTCGTCACGGTGTCCCGTGATAGTTGCCCCGCAGGCGAAAGAATACCAGGCGTCGCCAAGCACGCCAGGTTCACTTACTTTGCCAGCCGTTTGGATCGCTTCGCGGAAGAGCTTTTCCGCATCGTTATACCGCCCTTCCTTGCCGATGTAGTTCGCATCAAGTTCGAGGGATTCAAGGGTGTCCGGGTGCTCCGGGCCGAGGACGCGACGCTGGATCTCGAGCGTCTCTCGTTGCAGTTTCTCAGCCTCGTTGTAACGGCCTTCCCCCGCCAGAGCGTATGCCAGACTGATCATTGAACCCAGAGTGTCTGGGTGTTCCAGGCCAAGAACGCGACGCTGGATCTCGAGCGTCTCTCGTTGCAGTTTCTCAGCCTCTGTGTAACGCCCTTCCCCTTCCAGAGCGTTTGCCAGATTGGTCATCGAATACAGAGTATCCGGGTGCTCCGGGCCGAGGACGCGGCGCTGGATCTCGAGCGCTTCGCGGGACAGTTTTTCTTCCGCGGTAAAATTACCATCCTCACCCAAGGTATCCGCTAGGTTACTCATTGACAGCAGCGTGCCAGGGTGCGTCGGACCAAGGACGCGGCGCTGGATATCCAGCGTCTCACCGTAAAGCTTCTCAGCCTCGCTGTAATGCTGTTCCTTCGCCAAAGTGTATGCAAGCAACCCCATCGACGCAAGGGTGTCCGGGTGTTCTGGGCCAAGCACCCGGCGCCGAACCTCCAGCGTGTCGCGCTGAAGTTTCTCCGCTTCGGCGTAATGACCGTCATAAAGAAGGGTAGCGGCTAGCAAGCTCATCGAGGTCAGCGTCTCCGGGTGTTCCTGGCCAAGCACCCGGCGCCGAATTTCCAGCGTGTCGCGCTGAAGTTTCTCCGCATCGGCGTAATGACCTTCATACGCCAAAACGCCCGCCAGGGTGCCCATGGAACGCAGGGTATCCGGGTGCTCGGGCCCGAGCACCCGGCTCTGAATCTCCAACGTGCGTTCGAGCAACGGCTGTGCACGGGATTGAGACCCAGGCCTTCATAGGTTTCGGCCATGGTGTACATCATTTTGGCCTGGAGCTCTGGGTCATTCCCAGGCCGGTACCGATCTCCTTTGCCCCCTTGTCCAGAATTTCCCGGGCGGTGACGGTGCTGCCGCGCGCTTCGCTGGGGTTGAACATCTTGAACATGCCCGTCATGAACTGCGTGATGCGGTCGGCGCGGTCGCGCTCCCGCGTGGCGCGGTCGCGTTCGTGGGTGATGCGCCGCAATTCAACTGCCTGGGCAAAGGCAAACGCGATCAGCAGCAGCAATCCCGCCCCGGCTACCGCGACGCCCAGTCGATGGCGGCGAATGTATTTGTGAATGCGATATTCGGCGCTCGGTGGATGCGCGGTCACCGGCTCGTCGCGCAGGTACCGTCCGAGGTCGGCGGCCAGCTCCGAGGGAGTGGCATAGCGCCGCGCGCGGTCCTTCTCCAACGTCTTGAGGGTGATGGCGTCAGCGTCGCCGCGCAGTTGCCGGGCGAGCGTCGGAGGATCGGTGCCCCGATTTTGCGCAGTAACGGCGGAGTTGCCGCCCAGGGTAAGCAACCTTGTACTGGGCCGCGGCACATCTTGTTCGCGCAGCAGGCGCAGCACTTCATCATAGGCCAGTTTCTTGAAATCCAGGGGCAGCGCGCCTACCAGCAGTTCATAGAGCACCGCGCCTAGCGAGTACACGTCAGTGCGTGTATCGATGTCCTCGCCGGCCGAGTCGGCTTGCTCCGGGCTCATGTACTCCAGCGTTCCTAAAATCGCGCCGGCGCGCGTGTACATCGTTCCGGCCGTGAGCTTCTGCGAGGTGGCTTTGGCCACGCCGAAGTCGATGATGCGGGGCACCGGCTTCCCGTCCACCTCGATCACCAGAATGTTCGATGGCTTCAAGTCGCGATGGATTATGGCCTTTTGGTGCGCGTGCTGTACGCCTTCGCAGACCAGGATGAACAGCTCCATCCGCTGGCGCATGGTCAGTTTGTGTTTATCGCAATAAACCGTGATGGGTGTGCCGGCCACATACTCCATCACGAAATATGGCCGGCCCTCCGGAGTAGACCCGGCGTCGAAGACCTTGGCGATGGCCGGATGATCCATCAGCGCCAGGGCCTGCCGCTCAGATTCGAAGCGTGCCACCACCTCGCGCGTGTCCATGCCCTCCTTGATCAGTTTGATGGCCACCCGGCGGCGCACCGGCTGCTTCTGTTCGGCCAGCCAGACCTCGCCCATACCGCCCTCGCCAATCCGTTCGAGCAGATGGTAGGGACCGATGACGGTTTCGGTTGTGTCGAGGGAATCCGGGGTTCGACGCGGCAGAAGAGGATGCTCCAGAAAACTGCCGGCAGCTGCATCCGCGTCGAGCAGGCCTTCTACCACTCGCCTCAGCTCCCGGTCGCTGCTGCACATCTTATCGAGGAAGGCATCACGGTCCGTCAGCTTGAGCGCCAAGGCGGCCTCGAACAGTTGCTTCACCAACTCTCGCTGACCAGCCATATTTTGCAGCCCAACAAGACGCCGTTTAAAGAGACCAATCCCAAGGCCGTGCTCTGCCGGGATGACAACAAGTTATATAGATAGCGCAGTCGCCGCCCCAGCGTGATACTGAGCTTATACCAATCATGACGAGGGGTCTCAATCTTTTTGAGTCCCCTCGATGAACCGAAACCGTGATACGAGAAATCCGGGCACTTTTGAGCCATCCGCCGCGGGCTCGCAGCGTGTGCTGGATACAAGCGGAATGCCGCCACAGAAAAAGCAGCGTTACGTCGATGGAGGTGGATTTCCGAATTCGCAATGAGCCCGCCACCGGATTCGATCGAATACCGCGACGGCAAACGCTGTTTACCAACTCGCGGTTCCGGTTTGTCCACAACTCATCCGCAAACCTGTTCCGCTACGGCCCTTTCTCATTGGGAACCAGGTCCGGATTGGGTAAGACTCTTGCCCGTTTGAACTCCGGGTTTCTGAGACGGACGAAGGGTGCGCTCCTCATCCGTAACATCGAAATGGATTAAGGACTCAGCAAAATGCACCGTGTTCCGCCCCTCTGCCTTGGCCCGGTACAAAGCCAGGTCGGCAAGTTTGAGCACCTCATCTTCACGCTGCTTCTGCTTTCCAAAGAGGGCCACGCCAATACTCACTGTGCAGCGGTGGTCTCGCGAAGCGAGGGTGAACGGCTGCCTGAAATTAGCAAGAATTTTCTTGCCGATGTGCATTGCCTCTACCATGGCGGTCTCTGATTTTTCGTGCAGGTCTTCCAGGACAACAACAAACTCGTCGCCGCCCAGGCGCGCTATGGTGTCACAGGCTCGCACTAAGGACGATAGCCGAATCGCCGCTTGTTGCAGCAGCGAGTCTCCCGCATCATGACCGAGAGAGTCATTCACTTGCTTGAGGTGGTCAAGGTCCACCAGCAGCACCGCGCCTTTTCTGCCCGTGCGTTCGCCCGAAACCATTGCGTGCTTGAGCCTGTCCATCAAGAGTCTGCGATTCGGCAGGTTCGTGAGCGGATCGCTGAACGCCATTCTCCTGACCTCGTCATTGACCGTCTTCGAGACGGTAATGTCCTGGGTCCAGATAAGAATGCCTCCCAACACGCCGTCCGGATAGCTCCACGGTCTCACCTCCCACCGTAACCAAACCCCGGTGCCGTCTTCACGGACAAAATGATCCTCTTCTGAGCGCTCGGTGGCTCCTTCCAGGCAACGGCGATAAACCTCCTTCTGCCGTTCGGAAAGATTCGGGAACAATTCGTAATGGCTCAAGCCAACGATGTTGCGGTCTCCGAGGCCGTGGTCGTCATGCCACTGCCGGGAGGCCGCCAGGTAGCGCATCTCTCGATCAAACATGGCAATTGACGTGGGCGCCCATTCCGCAAAGGCCCGCAAGACCGCGGTGCGTTCCCAAAGAGCCTTTTCTATTCTTTTACGCTCGGTGATTTCATGGGCCACCTTGGATGCCCTGACCACGTGTCCAAATCCATCCACGATTGGTGACAGCGTCACAGAAACGTCGACTAACGAGCCATCATTGCGCATGCGCACCGTGTCGTAGCGGGCGATCCGTTCACCGCGAGCAAGACGCTCGAGGAGCGTCTCCTTCTTCGGCCAGACGATCTGGCGGGAACAGCATGGTAATCGGCTTCCCGATGGCTTCTGATTCGGAATATCCAAATATCCGCTCTGCCCCCGGGTTCCAGCTTGCGATGATTCCATCCATGGTTTTGCTGACGATCGCATCCGCCGACGTTCCAATGATCGACGCATAATGTTTCCAGATTTGCTCCGATTGCCTGCGAGCCGACAGGTCGGTAATCGACGCCAGCACCACGATGCCGTCTTCGGTCTCGATCGGGTTCAGCCCAATCTCCACAGGAAACTGGCTTCCATTCTTGTGCTGGGCGTAGAGTTCCCGGCCACCAATTGCGCGCAGTCGGGGCGCTGCGGCAAAATCGGCGCGAAGACCATGATGATGGACGCGGAGGGCCTCAGGAACCAGATTTTCGACGGATTGCCCAAGCAGTTCAGTACGCATGTAACCGAACAGACGCTCAGCTGCGATGTTGATCATTTGGATCAACCCCGCACCGTTCACCATAAGCATCGCAACCGGGCTGTACTCGACAACGAGTCTGAATCGTTCCTCGCCTGTGGTTTTCTTAGAGGTCATCGCTTTCTGCCATCCATCCGATCAACAAGTGGAATCCTTCGCGCAGATATGCAAATGTTGCCTGAGGAGGGCACGGCGCTTGCGGATGATCCCCTCGCTTGTGCCGTGCATTGCTGCTTTAGCCGGTGCGTCTTTCAAGCTTTTCGAGAGGCTTCAATAGGCTCAACCCATCAACTCAATCCCAGAACAGTGAGTTGATGCTTGTCCAGATCCATTCCTGCAAGGAAAACCATGGAACCTTGTCCCTCGCCCAATGGATTTAGAGCAAGTTGTGAAACGTCGAAGTTAGGAATCGCAGCACGAAGTGTCTCGACTAAGATTTGAGAGTTGTTGTAATCGGAGAAGCTCTGATGTTCCGCGTCTCCGTAGACAATAATGCGGTAGCTAGGCACCGGGGAAATCCCGCGCTGCTGAATTACCAATCTAAGCGATTTCAAATCAGTTTCCGCCACCAGGGTGCCTCCGTATCGAGAAGGGATGGTCGCATCAGGACTCTCTCGGTCTGGCCGTAAACCGCAAAACCAAGAACCGCAATCCCGCTAATTCATTTCGAGATACGCTACCTTTTCAGGAACGCATGGACAGTGATCTATGTCACATCATCCGCAACACTTGACTTCTTTTGGGGCTGCCACGGTGGGCCAGATCGCTCTGAAAGCGACGTCAAACCGAACCGCCTTGATCGCTTGACTCAAGATTGTGCGAACCGGGTAGAAGGGGAGTCGCAGACGACCGCTCCTTTTTCACTGGGCGGCGACATAGCGTCATGCGGTGTGGGCGGAACCGATTGTACTCAGCAGCGTGGGAAAGAAGAGAAAAGGCTGGCTACCTGCGCATTCCCGGCAGCGCCGGTTCGACGAATGGAGTGCACCCCAAAAGCGGTCAAGCCCCGACCCGTCCCTTTTTCTTCAACCCCTTCATTCCATTGCTCAGATTCCAATTGCAATTTTGCCTGTTAATTCCCGCCACGGCCGACAATAGATGTAGGCGTGTACTCAGCGCAACGACCGTCCGGTAACCTAGCCGCAGCCGCACAATCCGGCCCGGCAGTATAACTCCCTCCACATGAGGATTCTGCATTTAACCATAAAGCTATGAGTAATTTGCGGCGGATACTCGTTATAAAACTCTTTAACCAGAGGATTTTACCGAAAACACCGGGGGGGAGTGGGGCACCCTGTCGGTCGAACCGGTCACCTACCTGATATTTGGAATGTGGGCTTTGCAGGCAGTGCGACCAGGGTGTGTGAAGATCGACAGGCAAAACAGGCCAAAGCGCTCCAAAATGTGCATTAATGACAGGCAAAAACGATCAAAATTGAGCAAAAACGCCTGAAAATGCCCGCCGGAAATCGAATAAATGGCTCTATCGAAAGGGGATAAGGATCTGCCAATTACTGTCGCGAAAAACACGGCTGTGAAACTGTAAGACTGTGAGGCTGTACGACGGGCCGTGGCCCTCTCAACCCTCGCTTGCGCCGACTGCCTCGAAGGTCAGATCCTGCGCGGTCGAGTGGTGTTCCTGTTGCCACTGTTCAAAGAGGCGGCCGTAGCTCAGCGTCATGTATTCAGAGGGCGAAACGCCCAGCCGCACGGCCGCGCGGTCAATCCATTCCGGCGAGCCTTCCAACTCGGCAAAGTTGCCGATGGGCGTCTCATCTACCACGCAATCGCCCTCGCCGTCCGACCATTCGCTCCGCCACTTCTCATAGCGGAAGGCCGCGGCCAGCCCCAGCGCAGTGAATATCTCGGACAGCACCGTGCCGTCCGTTACTTCGGTTTCCGTCTCCACCCGATGCTTGTGCCGGTCCTCGCCCACGCCCGAGTCGGGAATCCGCTTATGGGTCACCGTCCATCGGCCGCCATAGTTGCGGATGCGCAGGATTTCAGTGCGCGCCCTCATCTTGCGGTCCGGCATGTCGTAGAGCACATTGCTTTCGAACTGCCGCGGCGTCTCCAACTTGAAACCCGCGGCCCTGAGCCGCTCATCGAAATCGGCCAGATCCTTCAATCGAATTTTGATCTCCGTTTCGATAGCCATCTTGGTGTGAGCAGACTCTGACCAGTGAGTATAAAGCAGGTGGCTTTGCCCTCCGTAACCGACACAATAGGCCATCGACCGGCGACAATAGAAAGGTGAAGACCCAGCGCCTGGTCGTGGACCCCGCTCATCTCGATACCGCAGAAGCTCGCCACGCCATCGCCTGCGCCGCCGAAATCCTCCGTTCCGGCGGGCTGGTCGCCTTCCCTACTGAGACCGTCTACGGCCTCGGCGCCAACGCGCTCGACCCCGCAGCCGTCGCGCGGATTTTTGCCGCCAAACAGCGCCCCTCATGGGACCCGATCATCGTCCACATCGCCGGCCCCGCAACCCACAACCCCATGCTGGACAGCCTGGTAACAGAAATCCCGGAGACCGCGCGCAAGCTCATGGCCGCCTTCTGGCCCGGTCCGCTCACGCTGCTCTTGCCCCGCTCTGCCGCCGTACCAGACGTCGTCACCGCCGGACGCCCGCTCGTCGGCATCCGCATGCCCGCGCATTCAGTAGCCTTCGAATTGATCAACAAGGCCCGAATCCCGGTCGCTGCGCCCAGCGCTAACCTTTTTGGCCACATCAGCCCCACCACCGCCGCTCATGTGCTTGAAGACCTCGACGGCCGCATCGACGCCATTCTCGACGCTGGGCCCGCCCGGCACGGCGTCGAGTCCACCGTCCTCGACCCATGCCAGTCTCCCATGGTGATTTACCGGCCCGGAGCCATCACTGCCCTTCAGATTCAAGCGACGGCCGGCACCGTCAAGCTCTTTCAATCGAGTAATCGCCAAAATTCGGAGCCCGCGGAAGGGCTCCCCTCTCCGGGGGTTGGCCTGCGTCACTATGCCCCGCGCGCCCGCCTTGTCCTCGTCGACGGACCGCTGGCAAAGCTTCCTGCCCTCCTCGCCGAAACTGCATCCCGTTATTCGCAAGAACGTCTTGGCGTCATGCTCCCCGCCGAACTGGCCGGACCAATTCCAGGTCTACCCGCCGCCGTCATGTTCTCTTGGGGGCGCTTGACCGCCCCTGAGGTATTGGCGCGCAATCTCTACGCCGGCTTGCGCATGCTGGACGCTGCAGGGTGCACCACCATCCTTTGCCCGGTGCCGCCCCCTGAGGGCCTCGGCGCAGCCATTCGCGACCGCCTCTGCAAGGCCGCCCATCCCGCAAAAAGTGAGCTTTGAACTCTACTGCCCGGCCTCACCCAGCTTGTACATGTATTTGATCGCCGACTTGTAAACGAGCGTCTTCTCTCGCCCTCTCACTTTCAGCGCGTTCCGGTCGTACCACTCGATGCAGCCATCTACGCGTCCGCCATCTGCCAGCATGATCACCATTGGTGTCTGCGACTGGATCTGTTTTTGCAGGTAAAACAGCTCGGCATGCCGGTGGGCCGTATCCTCTTCCGCGTCATAAGCCGTAAAGCGAAACGGCGCTGGAGCCGGCGGCTTCCTTCCCCCACGGCGAAGGGGATCTAACGTCGAGGCTCTGCGTTCGATTTCAGTACCGGTCAAGGCGGCGCGACTGATCATCGTTTACGGTCCTCCTCAGGAGACGTGAGGCTCGAAGCTCAAATGCACATGGTTCAATTCGATCAACATGAAGAACTGCCCCGCGGTTCGAATGCTGTACCGCGGCTCAAAATTACCCTTGAAACGACGCACTTGCCATCAACTTCAAGAATCAGTGGAGACAAGGGGTCCGTTCGGGGATCCTTGTTCTCTGCAATTTCCCAAAGAATGATGTGCTTGATTGTACTTGGAAAGGATGCCCACCGCACGGCGGGGGTTGCTTTCATTGCAGTGTGCGTCTCTCCTGCGGCAAACAATCCAAACCGCATCGCACATCTAACTGTTCAAGAAAGATTCGCTCAAGCGGGATCGCGACCTTTGGCTCAACGCTCACCCAACCCCACGGCCATTGCATCCAGGGAGAGGGATCGCAACAGATTGCGGCGCATTCCCTGCTCTGCCAACACCAGCGCACGGGCCGCCCCATCAATCCAATCCACGGTCAGTCCCTGCGCCATGCGTTCCAGTTCGGCAGCCATGTCCGAATTGCGCACCAGAGCCGGTGTTCCCGCCACCACTAACAACAGGTCCTCCACAAGGCTGCCCAGAGCCCGCAGCAGGTTAATCGTTTTGGTCTGCCCGTCAGCCCCGCCGCGATAAGTCTCCGTCGTCTTGAAGAGCTGTGTATAGTCCGGTTCCCTGAGCGCCGTCCGCAGCACCACGAATGCATCTTGCCGGCTGGCTAGATAAACATCAAGGTCGAGCGTCAAAGCACGTCCCACGGCTCCCTCGGCCATCCGCGCCACCAGTGCCCGCTCCGCAGTCTTTAGTTCCGGCCGCCGGCCGGCGAGGAGCGTTTCCAGTTCTGCAGCAGGCAGCGCACCCAGCCGGTGTACAACTGCCCGCGATCGGATCGTCGGCAACAGTTCCTGCGGGTTCTCGGTCAGCAGAATCAGCGAGGTATGCTCCGGCGGTTCTTCTAAAACTTTTAGAAGGCTGTTGGCCGCCTCTTTCATGAACGCCGAAGATGTGAAGATCGTGAAAGAGCGAAGGGCTTCGACCGGCGGCCGATAGTACGCCGCGTGAATCACCTGACGCACCTGGCCTAATTTGATCAGGAGCTGAGGCGGGTCGGGCGGCACAATCAGTACATCCGGGTGCGTCTGGATCAGGATGCGCGTATCGCGCTTGTCGGCGTCGCGCATCTCCTCGCGTGCTGCTACCGCTTCGGCCACACGCTCTTCCAGGTCTGCCGCGTCGCCGATTCGTTCGCAGTTCCGGCAAAGGCCGCAAAAATCCGGTAGTCCATCGCTTTCGGTCGGATTCAGGCAGTTCACTGCTCGCGCCAGCATCAGCGCCAACGTGTACTTGCCCGCGCCGCCCGGCCCGGCAAGGATCAGCGATTGAGGAAAGCGCCCCGCTCGCACACTCTCGCGCAGCCTTGTTACGGTCGCCGTGTTTCCTAGAAAATCCTGGAAGCCCACGGTTCGAGTCTAGTGCATCAGTGAGGGGGCTGGAATCCCGTCCCTCGCAACCGATCTCGGGAACCTTCCCACAGACGCCTGCGTCCGCGACAGGGCAATGGCCGTGATTCCGGTCTTCGGCCGCAGCGTGATTTTCGGCTGCAATTCAATCCGCTGCCCCGGCACAAGCTCCAGTCGCCAGCGCTGCCCAATCGTAGCCAGTGCAAGCGTGGCTTCCATCCAGGCAAACGACTCCCCAATGCACTGCCGGCCGCCGCCGCCAAACGGAAAATACGCAAAACGCGGACGCGCTGCCCTTGCCTGCGGCGTATGCCGCTCCGGCATGAATCTCAAAGGCTCCGGAAACCATCGCGGATCGCGTTGCACAATGTACTGGCTGAAGAAGATCATCGTCCCTTTACGCAGCTGATAGGGTCCGATCGAGACATCCTCAAGCGCCTCGCGTCCCATGGCCCAGGCCGGTGGATAGAGGCGCATGGATTCAGCCAGCACCATGCCGGTGTATTCCAGTCGAGGCATATCTTCAAGATTCGGCAGCCGCCCTGCAAGCACTTCATCCAGTTCGGTGTGCAAGCGGGCTTCTGCCTCGGCGTTCTCGCCCAGCAGCAGCCAGGTCCATGCCAGTGCGTTGGCTACCGTTTCATAACCCGCCAAAAACAGCGTGAGAATTTGATCCCGCAATTGATCGGCATCCAGAGCACGTCCGTCTCCTTCTGCCTGATCGTCACGCGCGGCCAGAAGCATCGAGAGCAGATCGCCCCGCTCTTGCAAATCTCCGGTTCGAGCGATTTCTTCGCGTCGTGCCCGAATCATGCCGTCCACCACCTGATCCAGGCGCGCTTTTGCCCGGCGAAAGCGCCTCATGCCCGGCAGCGGCGAATTGAGAAGCAGTTCCGCTCGCGGCAATGCCACCAGGTAGTTGTAGAGATCCATAATGATGTTCACCTGCTCGTTGATGACATGGATCTCGGGCGTGACCTCGGTATCAAAAAGCGTCCTCGCGGTAATCTGCAGAGCCAGTCGCATCATCTCCGCTGCAACATCGAGCGGCTTTCCGTGCTGCCACTCCGCGCTGAGAGTGTCGGCCCGCTCTACAATCTGTCCCGCATACTGCTGGATGCGCTGCCGGTGGAACGCGGGTGCGGCGATGCGACGGCCACGCTTGTGGGTTTCTCCATCCGACGTGATGAGCCCTTCTCCCAACAGGATTTTCATGCGCTTCTGCGTGCGATCCTTGCCGAAGCTCGCAGCCTTGTCGACGAGCACTTCACGGATATCGGACGGCTCGTGCAAAAGGACGACGTCATGCATCAGGACACGGTAATGTGCAGCGCGGCCGAAACGGCGCAGGTACTCGAAAAGCAGAATCGGATTGCCTGGCTTGAAGAATTTGCGGAAAAGATAAAAGGGCAGATTCAACCGCAGACCATGCGGATAAAGATAGCGTCCGTAGCGCACAGTCTCCGGCAGACGATTTAATCCAGCCGCGATCCCGGGAAGGTCCAGTGATCCCACCCTTCGAGACTAGAGCAACGTACCAGCGCTGTCGAGAGTGAGGCTTGGAACCTGGGAAAGCGCCGGCCATACAACCATCAGCGCGACAAACCCGGGTATCCCCTGTCCTCCGCCCCGACCTGACCGTACAATAGAGCAGGAAGCCTGCACCGACCGATGGCGGACCAAGCACAACAGCAATCCCCCAGCTCCATCTCGCGACCGCCCGACGGCCGGCCCTCCGCCGCCCGCAAGCCCCAATTGCGCAAACCTGACGAAGACCCCATCGGCAAAGTCTATGATTCGCGGCTGATGCGCCGGCTGGGGCATTACCTGCTTCCCTATTGGTGGCAGGCGGCAATCTCCTCCGTCGCCGTTTCGCTCAAATCGCTTAGCGACGTGGCCGGCCCCTACCTCGTCAAAGTGGCCATCGACCGCTACATGACCGGGAAACCCGGTCCCGCCACCAGCTGGCTCACTCGCCGCCTTCCTGCTGACCCGGCTGCGGGCATTACCGAGCTCGCCGGAATTTTCCTGGCTGCACTCATTTCCGCCTACCTGTTTGAATTCATTCAGACCTACATGATGCAGTGGGTCGGCCAGAAAATCATGTTTGACCTGCGCCGCGACATCTTCCGCCATATGCAGAGAATGCACATTGGCTTCTTTGACAATCATGCCGTAGGCCGGTTGGTCACCCGCATCACCTCCGACGTCGACGCCATCAATGAAATGTTCACCGCCGGCATTCTGGCCATCGTTGACGACTTCTTCACCCTCACCATTATGGCCGTGGTGATGCTCAGCATCAACTGGTGGCTGGCGTTGCTCGCCTTCGCTGTTCTGCCCCTGATCCTGGTTGTTACCCGACTCTTCCGCGACCACGTCCGCGAGAGCTATCGCCGTGTCCGCGCCGCCATCGCCCGCATCAATAGCTTCACCCAGGAACACATCAGCGGCATGAGTGTGGTTCAACTCTTCAATCGCGAGCAGCGCGCTTACAACGACTTCGAGGACGTCAACAGCCTCCACATGATCGCGTTCAAAGACACGATCTTCGCCTATGCTCTCTACTATCCCGCAGTTGAACTGCTATCAGCCATCTCGATTGCCCTGGTCATATGGTGGGGCGGATTCGGCGTGATCTCTGGCTCGGTTTCCATCGGCGTCCTGGCCATGTTCAACATGTATTCGCAGCGCTTCTGGCGCCCCATTCAGGACTTGAGCGATAAATTCAATATCTTGCAAGCCGCCATGGCCGCCTGCGAGCGCATTTTCAGACTCCTCGACACCGAGCCGGAGATTGTGAGTCCGGCCAATCCCCGTCCGGGTGATGGCAGCAATCGAATCGAATTCCGCCACGTCTGGTTCACTTATCAGAAGCTCACTCCCGAGCAGAAAATCGCGGTTGAACGTGCTGCCTCCTCCAGCGCCAGCACCGCCGACCTCACCGCGATCAAAGATATTGAATGGATCCTGAAAGACGTCTCCTTCACCGTCGAGCCCGGCCAGACTGTCGCCATCGTGGGCCACACCGGTGCCGGCAAAACGACCCTGACCAGCCTCATGATGCGCTTTTATGAAGTGACCGCAGGACAGATCCTTGTCGATGGTGTGGACCTGCGTGAGCAGGATTTGACTGCGTTAAGACAGCATTTCGCCGTGGTCCTGCAGGATCCGTTCCTTTTCACCGGCACGCTGGCCGAAAACATCCGCCTCGGCAATGACGCGATCACGGATGCGGCCCTGCGCCAGGCGGCCCGCGACGTGAACGTGCTGGACTTCATCGAAGGCCTGCCGGGCGGTTTCGACGAGCCAGTGCAGGAGCGTGGCAATTCGCTTTCCACCGGACAGAAGCAACTCATCAACTTTGCACGCGCCTTGGCTTACAATCCGCGCATCCTCATCCTCGATGAAGCCACATCAAGCGTGGATACTGACACTGAATTGCGCATTCGCGGTGCACTGGAGCGCATGGTCGAGGGCCGCACCAGTGTGCTGATCGCCCACCGCCTCTCAACCGTGCAGCGCGCTGACACAATCCTCGTGATGCACAAAGGCCAGTTGCGCGAAATGGGCTCGCACCAGGAACTGCTCGCGCACCGCGGCCTCTACTGGAAGCTCTATCAGTTGCAGTACAAGGATCAGGAAACAAGCAGCATCGCCATCCCGCCTCACGAACCATCAGTCGCGCCAGCAGTATAGGCCTGCGAAAGAGCCCGGTCAGAACCGCCGAAATGCGGGCTAGCTAGGTTTTCGCCGGATTCGATTCGTGGGGATTCTTCAACAACCAATAATCGAAACCATCCACGATGGCCATCAGTGCTGCCTGGTTCAGGTCGCTGCTCACTCCCGCTGTGATCCAAGGTTCGTGGCCGTCCGCGTTGAAGCTGACAGTCACGCGGACGTGGGCCGCCGTGTCGTGCGCGGATACGTCAATTGCTGTGACCGTGAACCCGCCCAGACGCATGCGCGCAATCGCCGGGTACCACTTCTCTAGCTCGCGCCGCATTGCCTTGGTCAGCGCATCCACCGGCCCTGCGCCTTCGGCGCGCGTTACCGCCACTGTCGAGTCTCCGATAGACAGCAACATTGATGCCTGCACATATCTGTTCTTGGTTTCGTCAGACTCGTCCAGAACTCTCCAGCTCTTCACACTGAAGCGATGCGGCAACGTCTTCAGTACCTTCATGCAGGCCAATCGGAATGAGACTTCGCTTGCCGTGTAGCCGCCACCCTCAATCATCGCCTCGTTCTGGTCCATCAATGTCTGCGCTTGCGCAGAATCAAGCGGAATGCCAAGCGTCTGAGACAACAGAATGACGTTGGACTTTCCCGATTGGCTGTTGACTCCGATCACAGGATTGGCGCCAAGTTGAGCCGGATCGCACCAGAGATAAGCCCCTGGATTCTTGCGCTCGCTGCTGCCATGCATACCGGCCCACGTGCCAAACGCGCCGGTCCCGACGATGGGCGCGCTATGTGGCACCTCGATCGAAAAAGCCGAGTAGGCCGAATGCGCCAGGCTGGTCAGTCCCGCCAGTGATTCGGGTGCGACGAATTCGGCTTCGCCTCGGACTTGCATGCTGCCAATCACCGTGGTCAGGTTCACGTTGCCGCAGCGTTCGCCCGTTCCCACAAGAGTTCCTTGAATCTGAACCGCGCCGGCAAGAATGGCAGCTCGCGAGTTGGCGACTCCAAGCCCGCGATCAGTGTGACCGTGAAATCCAAATTTCGCGCCGGGATAGGTTTTGGTCAGCTCTCCGATAACGCGGGCGACTTCTTCGGGACTGGCGCCGCCGGTGGTGTCGCAAACAACCATCCGACTTACCTGTTGCCGGGCGCATTGCGATGTCAACTGATGGAAGTAATCCAGGCTTCGCTTGCTGAACTCGCCGTCGCATGACTCGCCGTTTTCACGGCGGCCACAGTTGGCGTCCATCGCATGTTCAAAGTCCACGATGACTTCAAGACCGGCATCATGAAGGTAGTCGATGGTCTCCTCGGCCATCAACAGGTTCTCTTCCGGCGTCGTTTCCAGCGACTTCATCACATCCAGCAATCTGGATTTGACCACGATCACGGCGACCGGAACATGCTTCTTATGGCTGAAAATGAATTGAGTGTCGGGCCAGTCCTGGACTTTCATGCCGCGACCGCGCGTCCTGCCGAACAGGGCCAGCTTCATGGCTCCCGTGTCCACTGAAGCCAGCGCGGTGGTCAACTCGCCAACAAACCGATTCGCGCCGGAAAAACCAATCTCCGCATAGTGGAAGCCAAACACCGCCATGCGTTGAAGAAGGCTCGCCGCATTGGGTACGGAAATATCGATGTTCGGCTGCTGCATTCCGTCGCGAAGACTGGTATCGAACAGCTCGACTTTTCTGGTTTTTGATTCTTTCATTTTCCCTTATTTCCGGGGCGTGGCCGCACCTGCGGTGGAGGCGTAATTCCTGTCATTTGTTGGTATGCAGTCATCATGCGCAGAATAACCTCCGCGCTCACGGCGTTCTACGCTTCCTCGCTCCGTCTGAATCGAAGAGGCCATCCCGCGGATGCGGGATGGCCTCTTATTGCATCGAATGCGAGCCCACCACAACCCAGGAGGCCGATCTACTTTGCAGCAACCAGCGGTCTGGTCGTGAGGCTGCCGTCTTTGTAGCCGTTGGCGATCTCGGCGATCGATACAGGCTTGTAGTCACCTGCGTGTCCCGCCTGGCCAAACTGCGTCATGCGCAGTGCGACAACCTTCTGCATGGCTTCGCGCGCCGGCTTCATATAGTCGCGCGGGTCGAACTTTTCCGGGCTCTCCCACAGTACCTTGCGAATCGCGCCGGTGATGGCGAGGCGGTTGTCGGTGTCGACGTTAATCTTGCGGACGCCGTTGCGGATGCCGAGCTGAATCTCCTCAACCGGCACGCCCCATGTCTCCTTCAACTTGCCGCCATACTGGTTCACGATGTCCTGCAAGTCCTTCGGTACGGACGAGCTGCCGTGCATCACCAGGTGAGTCTTGGGCAGGCGCTTGTGGATTGCGATGAGAACGTCCATCTTGAGGACGGAACCATCGGGCTTTTTGGTGAATTTGTAAGCGCCATGACTGGTGCCGATGGCAATCGCGAGAGCGTCGACGCCGGTAAGCTCGGCAAACTCGACTGCCTGGTCAGGATCGGTAATGTGATCGAGCCCGGAACCGCCCGCGCCGTGTCCGTCTTCAACGCCGCCTAACACGCCGATCTCGCCTTCAACCGTAACGCCGCGTTCATGCGCGTAGTCCACCACTTTGCGGGTCACTTCGACGTTCTCCTCGAAACTTGCCGGCGTCTTGCCGTCTGCCTTCAGTGAGCCGTCCATCATCACAGAGGTGAAGCCGAGCTCAATCGCGCTTTTGCAGGTTTCAAAGCTGTTCCCGTGGTCCTGGTGCATGGCGATCGGAATATCGGGATAAAGTTCGCTGGCCGCCAGGATCAGGTGAAAGAGATAGCGGTCCTGCGCAAATTGGCGGGCACCGCGGCTGGCCTGAATGATGACCGGCGACCGGGTTTCCTTCGCCGCCTCCATGATGGCCTGAATCTGTTCCATATCGTTGACGTTGAACGCCCCGACACCGTATCCGCCCTGGGCGGCCTCGTCGAGAAGTTGCCGCATGGAGACTAAAGGCATAGGAATTCTCCTTTTCGTGTTGGCTCCGCCGCTTCTGCGCTCGCGCCCTGACGGGGCGGCATTTCAGCCTGTCGGGCGGCAGGAACTGGAATCATCCTTATGGTAGCAGAGGCGCGCAAGAGCAAAGTGTGTTCGGGAGCACAGGCCCAACTCTCTACGCAGGTCGCGCGTGGAATAGTCCGTCCGTGGATTGGCCGCCACACTCCTCTTAATCTGAAGCGTTGCGCTAAATCCTTGTTCGCTTCCAGGTCCGGGCATTACTCTTCATTTGCATCCCACAGCATTTCTGCCGACCGCCGTATTGACCGCAACCTTGCAGATCTGCAGTGTTTTTGAAAGGTCCAATTGATACCGAGCATTCGTCTTCGCCTTGTTCAGCCCCTTCTTGTCTTCACGATGCTGACGATCTCAGCCGCCGGGCAATCCAATACCTCCGAAATTGTCAGGCCCCAGTACCCCGACTATCCGACCGAGACGCCCGCCAAACTGCTGCCGGTTACCGATAGTTTCGATTACGCGCGCCGCGAAGCCATGATTCCTATGCGCGACGGGGTCCGCCTGCACACCGTGATCCTGGTACCCAAAGACGCTGAACACGCGCCGATTCTGATCACCCGCACACCCTACAGCGCCGATCTGCTCACGAGGCATGTCGCCAGTTCCCATCTCAGTCCGAGTCTCTACGGATATGACAACGCCACTGACGTGATCGTCGAAGGCGGCTACATCCGGGTCATTCAGGACATCCGCGGCAAGTATGGCTCCGAAGGCGATTACGTGATGAACCGCCCTCTCCACGGCCCCCTCAACCCCACCTCCGTTGACGAATCGACCGACACCTACGACAGCATCGATTGGCTCATCAAAAACATCCCCGAATCCAACGGCAAGGTCGGCGTTCTCGGCATCTCCTACGACGGCTTTCTGCCCCTGATGGCGCTCGTCAATCCGCATCCGGCACTCATGGTGGCCGTGCCCATGAACCCCATGGTCGATGGCTGGATGGGCGATGACTGGTTCCACAACGGCGCCTTCCGCGAACAGAACATGCCCTACATCTACGAGCAGGAGGGCACGCGCTCGAACACCGCCAAGTGGTGGAGTTCGTCCTTTGACGACTACGACCTTTACATGCGGGCAGGCTCAGCCGGTGAACTCGGTCGCGAACACGGCATGGAGCAAATCGGCTTCTGGCAAAAGATTCTTGCGCATCCCAGCTACGATTCCTTCTGGAGCGAACAGGCCGTAGATAAGGTGCTGGCCGAGGACCTCGCGAAAGAAGGCCTCAAGGTACCTGTCATGCTGGTCCATAGCCTGTGGGATCAGGAGGACATCTACGGCGCCACCGCCGTCTACAAGGCCATCAAGCCTCTCGACAAAGGCAACGACAAGGTGTTTCTCGTGCTGGGTCCCTGGCATCACGGGCAGGAGATCGAGCCGGCCGATAGTCTGGGTGCGATTCGCTTTGGCAGCGACACTGGAACGTGGTTCCGGCAGAACGTACTGCGGCCCTTTTTGGACCACTACCTCAAGGACGACGCCCCCGCGGAGAATGTCGCGCCGGTCACAGCCTTCGAGACAGGGGTCAATCAATGGCAACACCTGCCCGCGTGGCCTGCCGCTGCAGCAACCAAGCCGCTCTATCTCGAGTCCGGCCTGAAGCTCAGCTTCTCGGCTAACCCCGCTAACAACGCTAACTCCGCTAACTCCGCTAACTCCGCTTTCGACGAATACATCTCCGACCCCGCCAAGCCGGTACCCTACAACGGCCGTCCGGCGCAGCCCATGGGCTACGTCCCTCCGCTCACCTGGGTTCAGTGGCTGGTCGACGACCAACGCGAAGTATCCGGCCGCCCTGACGTACTCTCCTACACTTCCGATGTCCTCACGGCCCCAGTTCAAATCAGTGGCCAGCCCATTGCCAATCTCGTTGCCTCCACCAGCGGCACCGATTCCGATTGGGTGGTGAAGCTCATCGACGTATATCCCGATGAAGTCGCCGGCGACCCCAAACTCGGCGGTTACCAATTGCCGATCTCAGAAGATATCTTCCGCGGCCGATACCGCGAGAGCTTTGCAAAGCCCGAAGCCGTCACACCGAACAAGCCGCTCACTTATCGTTTCGCGCTGCCCAATGCGAACCATGTGTTTCTGCCCGGACATCGCATCATGGTGCAGGTCCAGTCCAGCTGGTTCCCGCTCTACGACCGCAACCCGCAGACCTTCGTGCCCAATATCTTCTGGGCCAAGCCCGGCGATTATCAGAAGGCCACGCAGCGCATCTACCACGCGTCAGGCGAAGCCAGTGCCATTGAGTTGCCGGTTGTGACGGAATAGGCCCCCGCCGTTTTCTAGCAGTGATTCAGAACTCACTGCCGCCCCAAAGGCTGGGCCTGCGCCGGTTCCGTAACACCGCAGAGGCCTACCTTATAAACCCGAGCACCGCATGTTGCGCCGCAAAGATCTCTTTCATCCCGACTTCGGCCAGATCGATGAGCCCATTCAGTTGTGCGCGCGAAAAGCTTCCCTTTTCTGCCGTGGCCTGGGTCTCAATCAAACCACCGTCGGCGGTCATCACCACGTTCATGTCCACCTCGGCCTGCGAATCCTCTTCATAACAAAGGTCCAGCAGCGTCGTTCCGCCCACAATGCCCACCGAAGTGGCTGCGACCAATTGCTTCAGTGGTGTCTGCTTCAGCGTCCCCGCTGCGACAAGGGCATTCAACGCCAGCGCCAACGCCACCGCCGCGCCGGTAATGGCCGCGGTACGTGTGCCCCCGTCGGCCTGGATCACGTCGCAATCCAGAATCACGGTGCGCTCGCCCAGGGCGTGCATGTCCACGACGGAGCGCAGACTCCGGCCAATGAGCCTTTGGATCTCATGGGTCCGCCCGCCGATCTTGCCGCGTTCACTCTCCCTTGGGGTTCTTGTGACCGTCGAGCGAGGCAGCATGGCGTACTCGGCAGTCACCCAGCCACGGCCCGAGTTACGCAGCCAGCCTGGCACCCCTTGTTCGATGGTGGCGTTGGTCAGTACCCGTGTGTTACCCAGCGAAACCAGCACCGAGCCTTCGGCAGTCTGAACGAAACCGGGCGAAAGAGAGAGAGGTCGAAGCTGGTTGGGCAACCTGCCCTCAGGACGGAAATATTGAGGCGAATTGGGGTCGTGCATAGGGCGATTGTACGGGAAGGTGATGGCCGATGCCTCGAGCGCGGGTCGCGTTGCCAGGATGGGAATTGTCGTTCGCCGGCCCCAAATCGGGAACGACCCATAAGTCAAACAAAGTAGGGGACATATTCGAGCTGCACGATGAAACCTTTCCCAATTTGGTACTGCGTGGCGTATGAGGTGTCTCTCGTGCGTTCCGACATTTGACCATCATGCCGTTTCTTATCAGCCTTTTAGAAAGGCTGTCCGAGTTTGGCACTCTGCGTGTATTAGAAGAGGACAAATGCCGCATGTGAACTGAAATGGGAACGGTGGGCAAGCGTGAGATTCACCCCAGATGTTGAGGCACCAGCGGGAAAGCCGGACGCGGTTGCGTGGGGCAAAACGGAAAAAGAGAGAGGCTGGAGATGCAACAGGTAGAACCGACAACAACAGTGGACGGAACAGATCAGATTCACATGGAAGCCGCAGTTCATTCGCTGGTCAGTCTTGATACTAAAGGCGAGAGCCTAGCCGACGTGGCGCACGACGCCCGGAACATGGTGACGGCGCTGGGCCTGTACTGCGACCTGCTGGAGGCTCCGGGAGTGCTCGCCGCCCCGTATGAACACTATGGGTATGAGTTGAAATTGGTGGCAGCGGCTAGCCGGCGTCTGGTGCAGAAGCTGGCGACTTTGAACAGCCATGAGCACCTGGGAGCATCATCCGCGCGGGCCAACGGGCTTGAAAGAGGGAGCCTTTCCTGGATGGAAGCGGTTCCGAGCCAATCGCGCTCGGAAAGCTATTGGGCTCTCGCTTCACCTGTCCCGGTTGGCAACCTGGCCGAGGAGTTGCGCTCAAATCGTAATCTTCTGGCGGCCCTTGCCGGTCCCACGATCAGCGTGACCGTGGACGCGGAGCGAGGCGAACTGCCCGTCTGCCTGGCAGGCGAGGATCTGACCCGAATCCTGGTGAATCTGGTGAAGAACGCTGTCGAAGCCATGCACACCGGCGGAAGAATCCGGCTCGTCCTGCGGGAAAGCCTTGCCGAACCAGGCGCCAATCCCTGGCTGACGCTGAACATCGAGGACAATGGACCCGGCATTCCCCGCGAAGCCCTGGAGAGCATCTTCGAGGCCGGCTATACCACGCGGTCGAAGGCGGATGCGACCAATGGAAAAGCAGGATGGAGATGCGAACATCGCGGACTCGGATTGTCCATCACACGCTCGATCGTGGAAACCGCCGGTGGACGGATTCATGCTGCGAACCGCGACCCGTCCGGCGCCTGCTTCCAGATCGAGCTGCCCGTCAGAATGTCGTGAGAAGTCACGAAAGTGTTCCAAAGATCCGGGACGAAACGCGTTCGATTTAGCCAGGGAAGCACGAGGCGAATACAATGGTCGAACTCATATGCTTGAACCCCTATAAACATTGACTATTTCTCATCACTCCCTTGCGTGGTCCTGCGTGGTCCTGTATTTTCTCAATATCCAGACCAGAAGGAGATACGCACCATGCCGAAGATGAAGGGTTACCCCGAAGTCACCCTCATGTGGAAGACGAAGACACCGAGAGGGTGGAGATACTTTCCCGCCGTGTTCCACATGCGTCACGACGAATACGAAGTGCGGCCCGGCATTGTTAGGGATGGTGGTGTCGAGCGCGAATACCCTAAGGGCCGGTACTTCCTGCGGACGTATGTCAAAGGCAAAAAAGTCTACACTCCAGTGGACGCCTTCCACCCTCGTGACGTTACCCTAGCCATGCGAACCGCCTCTCAGGCTGCTACCGAGGCCGCACGCGAGGGTAAAGGTACCACGGAGCACGCGAGCGCCGAGCGGCACCAGGAGACAAGGGCGACAGGCAGGCCGTCACTGTTGAAGGATGCCGCCGCCGCATACGTCGCATACTTGGAGAAGAAGACTCACTTAGAGGCCGCCACCGCCGCCCGTGTATGCCTCGCCGAGTTCCGCAAGGTGACGAAAGTAGCCTACGTGTCCAAGGTTACAGCCGATGATGTGCTGACGTTCCACAACGCCTTGCGGGAGCGTGGACTGTCCGACAGGACCGTGACCAATAAACATGACCGGCTCTGCTCATTCCTGCGATTCGCAAAGGTTCACGTCGAGGGACTGCACAGGACGGCAGACGGCAAAGGGATTCGCCCGACCTACGAAGAGCCTGAAGTCACAACCTTGCTCATAAATATCGAGCAGAGACTGCGGCTGAAAGTCGATGCTGTCACCCGTGCCTAGATATGCGTCCAGCATTTTCTCTGTTTTGAACTGCGAGACATTTCGATGCTTCATTACCTTTCGGAATTCCATCTCTGTCGAGTGCTTGTCACCGCGACTGTAGCGAATCATGAATCCCCAGAGTTCATCCGAAGGAATCTGCGACCAGTCGCGGATTTCATTCCCCTTGAAATCGATTAGACTCATGCCTTCACCTGCTCTCCGCAGATACCTGCGTTGTACAGAGAGCACAGAGCCTCTACAAGCTGAAGCACTTCACCATGCGTCATCCAGGCCGTATGCTTCCGCAGGTGCCAACACCAATCTTCAATTGAGTCGTTGCCGAGTCCATAAGCGGTTTGAACGGGACGCAGGGGATCTCGCATTGGTCCGGTATCAAAACACCATGAGGGTTTACCCATGCGAACAAGAGGTGTGGTTCTTTGCTCTCGACCAGAGACCACGGTCCCCAGTGCTTTCTACCATCCCATCGCGTGTGTGCAATGTGATGACGGATTGCATCCATAATTTCGTTCCATTGTTCCATTCGTTCATCAAAATTCTCACGGTCCACTTCAGTTTCCTCCTTTTTTCCCATCCTTACGGAGCACAGGTTGTGCGCAGGAGCTGCCACTCCAGATCGATCCTGCTGGGAGGGGGTTGTGCCGAGTGTAACCGAGGGGGCGCTGTTGTGTCGTCCAGTCTCAAAGGCATGAATCGTTCAAGTAGACAACATGAGTGCAGGGGGCACCGCACACTCGCACACTTGCACCCAACGTGCAGAGGGGTCTCGGTCACCCCAAGCCCACTGTGACAATTGTGACGCAACATGGGGTTATTGAAGGGTACTGGTCGGATTCAGTTATCTCTGTGGCCCTCGGGGCCAGCCGGAACAGACGTGAATCCTCTCCCATTCCTTGAGGTCTGCCTCTTTATCTTCAATTGCAACCGTGACAAAACACCTTGCACAAATGGAATCAAAGGTTCCATTCTCATTATGTCTGTGTGGAAAATTCACGTTGAGGAAGATAAAAGTAGCCAATACAAGCCTCGATTTCTAAGAAGCAGTGGGCTTTGAGCATACTCCAAAAGTGAAGCTTGATCGCGAAGTACATCAACTCATCAGTTACCTTCGTGCCCCGCCCGAGCACGCGCAGCCCCACAAACAGGGGAGCCACGAACCTCGATTGAGGCCGTGGCTTAGATGAAGCCCGTTTCCGTATGAATGCTGATTTGATGCTTTGCGAGGGGGGTGGATTCAGTTTGCTGATCGGCCTGCATTGTTCCTTTGCGAGGTTTATATCGACGCAAAGATATTCCGAGTGAGAACATTGAGGGCATGAGGCCAAACGTCAACATTATGGCTCCGGTGAGGACAATATGGTTACAGATGGGAACCAATCGCACGACCAAGGTTTAAGTAAGCAAGACTCGGAAGCAATATCAATTCGATGGATTATCAAATCTGGCATTCTGGTCCCTCCACCAACCGAGCCGCTTTTTCATTACACTTCGCTTGCATCTTTTCAGGAGATTTTGAGAAGCCGAATGTTGTGGGCCAGCCACTTTCGCTACCTAAACGACGTGACCGAGTTCACGTATGCAGTGAAAGTCATAGCCGATCGGATAGAAGCGCGCATCACAGATGCAGGAAGCATGAACTATTTGGCGAAGGCCGTTAGAAGTCAACTGCCGTCTGATCTGCTAAGAGGACCCTATGTAATTTCCTTTTCCGAGAACGGCGATTCGCTCAGTCAATGGCGCGGATACTCTTGGCGAACATCTGGTGTCTGCATTGGGTTCAATGGCGGTCATCTTCTAGGACAGCTTTCCGTGATGAGGGAGGAAATCTCCGGTAACGAGTCTGCTTACGGCTATCTAGCGAAATGCGTATATAAACCTTCAGAACAAAACGCACGAATCGATACTCTGATCGATTTTCTACTTGAATCAATCAAAGGCAAAGAGAATGATGACCCGAGCGTAGTCGCACACCTCGGCACATTCATGTCAATGGTTCCAATCATCGCGCCAGTATTCAAGGACCAAGCATTCGAAGAAGAAGAGGAGTGGCGGGTAATAGTACACTCAATCGCTCCGATCTTTAAGAATGCTAAGTTCAGGTTCGGCGATTCGATGTTGATTCCATACCTTGAGATGCCGCTCGAATCTGAGCCAGGCGTAATGTCAGGAGCAATTAAAACGATCGTGATCGGTCCAACACCACACAAGGACCTTTCGCTTGACTCCGTGCGACGGCTAGTTGAGATGCAATTCGGCTTTCCACCAGAGATTGTGTCGAACTCGGAGGTACCCTACCGCCATTGGTAAGTATTCTTCGATCTTGCTAGACCGTGTTGTGGGTCTGCATCCCTTCTGCGATGCGTTGCTTGTCTGCTCGTCTTCCGTATCGTCCGCGCATGGAGAATAGCTTAATGCTGAATCAGATTGATGAGATGCCCTTTTCATGGTACAGTTGCCGCTAAAATGCCAAGCGCGAAGGGATGGACGGGTATAGCGGCGGCTGCTATTACCGCCCTTGGCGGTATTGTTGTCGCTATGTTGAATCACCCAGGCAAACCGATTGCGCCAGCAAAAACGGCCGATTCTTCTCTGCCGGTCCATGCAAAACAGTATCTGTCGTCGGATAAATGGAAGGGGACTTGGGAATTGAAGAAAACGGAGGGAGGGACGGAAACCTGTGTCGGACTAAGAGTCTATCGACGTCAACGATACGGACAAGGAGCTGACAGCAAAGCTGTACTTGGTCATCAAGAATGGCAACGAATCTGTCTGTAGAGTGGCCTATTCTCTTGAGGCGAAAGCTGTGGAATCCGACAATGTCGCGACATTCATCGGCACTCCGAAGGAGCACGAAAAGAAGCAACACTGTCCTAACGGCATCAATGATAATCAGATAGAAGGCGAATGGCAGACGTTCGATTTCAGTCATATTCAATTGAGTTCCAAAGAGTCTTTGTTCGACGACGTGACCCTAGTAAAGAATTTGAAGGCAAAGAGGCC
This sequence comes from uncultured Acidobacteriota bacterium, assembly GCA_963718435.1. GTDB lineage: Bacteria > Acidobacteriota > Terriglobia > Terriglobales > Acidobacteriaceae > Telmatobacter. The sequence continues at coordinate 30,057 of CAVQZQ010000055.1, forward strand.
ATGTTCGTGGGATAAACATTACTAACGCACAATTGTTTCCAAGATCGTCATCACCGGTCCCACGCTGTCTGCAATAACCGAAGCCAGCTTCGCTCTTCCCTCGCGTTAGCTCTTCGCATCTCGCCCATTACCGCACCCTTGTCACTGGCTTGACTGGCTTGCGGTTCAGACTGAAGGAGAGCTGGCCACGGAAGATGTCTGGTGGAAGATATGCCCGACGCTGGCCACACAGAGGACAATCCGCGATGATCCAGGTGTCCGGCATCGTCTGCACTGGAGCCGGGATGTTCTTAGCCGCACCCCTTGCACTTTAGGGTGTAATCGCACAACCGGGATCGAGACAGGTTCCACACCAGCACAGTATAGGCGAACAAAAGACGAAGATACCCACATCTCTTCCGCCGGAGTGCTGGCCGTCAGGTATGGGTATACCCTTACCTGACGCTGACTGCCTGACGGATTGGCCCTGTTTCCCTGTCAGAATAGAATGGATTATTTCTTTCTTGACAATTTCCATGAAACATCTTAGATTCTATCCTGACACTTAGGAGGTGTTGCAAGTGACAGGACAGCGGATTGGATACAAGAGGGTTTCCACGGTTGAGCAGAACACAGCCAGACAGCTTGACGGCGTAGCAGTGGGCAAGGTGTTTGAGGACAAAGCTAGCGGAAAGAACACCGCGCGTCCGCAGTTGCAATCGGCCTTAGAGTTCTGCCGAGAGGGTGACACGCTGGTAGTTCACAGCATGGACCGTCTAGCGCGTAACCTGTCCGACCTTCGCTTGCTGGTTAATGAACTTACAGCGCGGGGCGTCGCGGTTGAGTTCGTGAAAGAACACTTGACGTTCACCGGGGAAGACTCGCCAATGTCGAATCTCCTCCTGTCCATGCTTGGGGCAGTGGCAGAGTTTGAACGCGCTCTGCTGTTGGAGAGGCAGCGGGAAGGAATCGCGCTTGCTAAAGCCGAGGGCAAGTACAAGGGACGCAAACGGACGTTGAGTGCAGCTAAGGTGCGAGAGCTGGTCAACCGTGCGACGGCGGGGGACGATTCCAAGACTGCACTCGCCAAAGAGTTCGGAGTATCGCGGGAAACCTTGTACCAGTACCTCAAGACAGACGCAGTGCGGACGGCAACCAAGGAGGCGAATAGCGAAGCCAATTAACCGTCATGGCTGCACCCCAATGCGACTCTGAACGCAGGCTGAATGCAATAAGCAAAATGCGGAACTCCTGCTGAGAGCATTACGGGATCATGGTTGTACTGGTAGGAGTAACGCTCTTCTTCGTCGTCGAGGTAAATTCCAGAACACCAAACCAGATCAAAAGGTCGAGCGCATATTCAATGTCACCGGGTTTAACGTCCGCGTTTATCAGTCGGGTCATTACGTCTTGCTTAGAGAGAACAAATGGAGAACCGATAAACGCATAAGGAATGTTGCTGAATTCAGAACCGACGTCCTTCATCTCTAGGCAGACGTCAACAAGGGCGTCCGAAGAGTAGGCTTTTTCAGCTTGGAGGATGTCATCTTCTGTCAGCTTCTGTCGACGACGGTTGATGCCCACGTCAATGCACTCACGCACAAAGCGTAAAAGTTCACGAGGTCTCATAAGGGTCCTATTCAGGATGAATTGGAAAGAGTCTTCGCCCTTCACGTGCGACGGGAAGAATTGAGACCATAGGTTGTCGAATTCCAACTCTCCATCGAAGCTAGATGACAAACGCCTCGCCAGCAGCTGTTTGAAAACGTCGCCGTCGCTCCAATCGAGTACTGCGGCGGTCTCCTTTCCGCGATCTGCTGGTTCTAGGATGAGATGTTGATAGATATCATTTCTGATAAAGGCCACCGAGTGAAATTCAACACCTCTCGAATCAAATTGGCGTTCCAACTTTCGAGTAGCCTCCAGAAGAGACCTGAGGATAAGGATGTCCTCTGGCTGCACTGAGTGGACCGGCCAACCTTTGTCGAGGTTGTCGACCAAAATCCAGACATGACGCCTCGTGACATTGAGATAGTCAGTAAGCGCATCGGCCATTTCTCGAATCTGTCGCGAATAAACCAACTGAGTGATGTCAGCGTCAGATTGCGGAGCCGCCATCTTGCTGCGTCTCTCCGTAACTTCATTGACTAGACGCAAAAGTCGCTCTGAAAAATCGGCTTGCTGATCTTCTGACTCGTCCTCAAATTGATCGGCGATCTTACCAAACGCTTCGCGAAGTCGTGCGTCAAGTCTTGTGTCGCGCAAAGCGAAAGAGCGATCTTGCTTAACTACTTGATAGGCGATCTCGGTAATCAGTAAGTAATTCCAAAAGGCAGTCAAGAGATGCTGCTGGAAACCAGCCGAAAGTCCAGACAGGACAAATTCTCTCAACTTGACAAGTTGATGTCCCTCAGGTCGAAGATCCAATACGAGGTTGCTCTTTGAGGGCTTGAATGTTGACCGCAGACTGTAAAACATGGCAGTTTTGCCAGTGCCCTTTCTTCCGACAACAAGTCTCGCGTGTCCCTGCTTTGCTTTTTGATATTGCGCCGTCGGAACAAAATACGAATCCAGAGCTTTGATCTCATTCTCAGCGGCCAAATCTCCAAGGTCGAGCTTTTCCAGCGGGGTTATCGGAAGTGCCGTAGGGACGAAACGAATCGTTTGAATCTGCTCAATTACTCCGCCAATCGTCGGCACCAACAGCTCGTGTATTTGCCTCGGATGGTCGTAAGTTATGACAACATCTCGATAGTCGATTGGTTGAGACTGCTGGCCTTGCTGAAGAATAATGACCCGTCTTTGGCTGGCCATGCCCAACCCTGCGATGAACGCACAGCGTGCATTGTGAACTCTTGAATTCTTGAATTTAGGATCGAGAAGATGCAAGATAATGGCTCTCGAAGCGAAAACGCTCTTGTACACTTCGTGGAGCGATACTCTTCCTGTTTCCTTGATGTCCACCAACTTAAACTGAAGCCGCGACTTCTTAATCACGGACATCATTTTTATCGTTCCATCGCTCTCTAGCGGAGGCTTGACTACACACAATGGAGACTCGTTGTTGAGTCCTGGCGGTTTTAAGTGAAGACTTGGCTTCTTAGGGTTATCAATCAAGTAGTCTTTTAAATCAGCCGAGGTCTGAAAATCAAAATATCCGAGAGTATCTAAGAGTCCAAGTTCGTCGAACTCATGTGCGTCCTCTATGTAAGCAGTGTTTCGGATGGGCAAAACTGGTAAACCTAGCCCAATGGCAAAACCTATCTCAAACATCAAATTAAAATTAAGCGTAGTTACGTCAGCAACCACCAGACGAGTGAAGCGCATTGCTTTGCAAATCTCGCAAAAGATGATCTGCCCCGGTACATCAAGGTTCTTCCAAGTGATCCATCGGTAACTGCCGGACAGAGTGCGCAATTTTTCAACCGCAGCCTCAATGGTCGCGGCAATCTGGGGTGGATTGCTACCGAACAAGAAAAGGGCATCTGATGGCGACATGCCAGCAAAACTCTGGTCGCACGGACCCCCAGCATATTCACAGAATGAAGGCGGGGCAGGATCACTTGTTGGAATCGTGCTCAATACACTCATTACTTGGAGGGTCCTCGCCAAAAGATTGCAGCAAGCATACACCGGCAATTCGGAAACCGCACGTAATGAACAACGATCATTGCGCTAATAACGCTAGTAGGTGTTTAACCTTCACAGCTTGAATCAATTCTGAGGATTTGTAATATGACAATACAATCCCGGCTACCGCTGGAATTGGGTACCAGACGTTCGACAAAACCTGCCCCTGAATCCAGACTGGCGCTCCACTAAATCCTCCGGGGGCGATTCCTTCAAGTTGGAGAGAATAAGGAAATAGGAAGTGATCTTCGGCGCGATAGAAAGTACTGAGCGGGAGTTTACTCGTATCCAAATCGGGATCATAAATTGAGTGTTCTAGAAAAGGGTGGAGAATGCGGTCACCGCTTAAAGCCTCAACTGCGCCGCCTATTGGACTACCTGCAATCACCAGCGAAAGGCCCTTCGTTAATTCACCTGTAAATGACTGGTTTGATATCTCAACGGGCCTTGCGGGTTCAGGAACTTGGAATTCCGATGGGAGTTCGATCGCAAACAGATCGTGTTTCTTATCGAGCAGCAAATTCACCGGAGAGATGAAAACGCCCATATCTGGGGTAAAGGAACTGAGTGGGATATTGAGGGTCTCATGGTACTGCAATGATCCCAGATCGCGGAATTTGAATCGCGCCTTTAGGCATGATTCCTTGGCCTCCTCCGCCGTATTGGTGCGAGGTGCAAAGACATGCAGTGCTGACGCGACAAAACGGGTTCCCTTGTAATCGAGCAGGAGACACGTACCGTTCCCCACCTCATTCGACGTTTGAATGACTACATAGACCACGGAGTGGCTTATATTATCCAAAAACGCTTGGACCTCGTGTTTGCCTTGACTGGAAGGAATTCCCATTTGAGTTCTGCCTCGACTTACTTCGACGTCAGTCTGAAAGAATGCAATCCTTGGCGAGTTCTTCAAGGAAATCCGGCTTGCCTTTGGCAGTCGCCTCATTCGTAGTAGACGGAATAATCAACTGAGGCAGATTCACTCTTGTCGCGGTTGATTATGAGGAGATGCCATCGGCCCTCAAATGGCAGCACTAATTTCTGGCTCTGAATGCGCCGAGCTGCCGGGAAGCCGCCATAATATTTGAAATTGTGTTTGCCCTCGTTAAATACATCAAGCCCACCCGGTCGCACAATGTAGGTTTCAACGGGAATATCCGATTCAAGCGTAAAGCGAATCACGCCGCTGTCAGGAACTCTGTAGCGGGGAGCGATATTCTGGTTTGGAGGAATCAACACTGTGGGCATTATTTTTGAACCTCATCGGGTGGATTCGGCTGAATGGGCGGGGTACCCTGTTTGGGAGTCTCTTCCTCCGCCGGTGCCTCTACTCCGAACGGTCCTTTCGTGATTCTCGAAATGAATCGGCGTGTCGTCCGATAAAACAATGGAATCAGCAAAATGAGCACGGCCTTCCAGTTATCGCCGAGAGCCTTGAGAACATCCATCATCCTTTGTTCGCGAATTTGAAAAGAACAGCCCGCGAAAATCCAAATCAGAGTCATGATCGTAAGAGAGATTACGGACACCGCCAGCGTCAAAACGACGAGCAGTTCCGCCATAGTCAAGAATGAGTCGGAATCGTAGCGGTTCTTTTCCATGCCTCTACTTCGGCCAGTCTTCTGGCGGGTTCTCCTTTCGCAGGGATTATTTCATGGCATCCTGCCATTTTCTCCGAATCTTCAGTGCATCAGAACACAATTTGAGGGCTTTAATCGGTAACCGATTTAGTCACCAGTTGGTTTGGGATAAATGACTGTTCCGTGCAGCATATTGCAAAGCAGTGATGCGCCATAAATGCTCATTAATAAAGGTTTATTCGCTAACTAGCTCGCTCCTGCAGCATCCTGCAAAGTAGTCTAAATCAGATCCTAAGTCTGGTGCGTCTTCGCTACCATCGGATTTGGATCGTGCTCAAAAGAGCCAACAACACCACAGGGGTTAGGTTTTCAGATTCTATGACTGGAGCCGATATGATGACATGCAAGTCATTGAAAATAAACCGTGGTCCCGTAGCATTGGTTTTTAGTCCTGCACAGTTAACGTAAAGTGTTTATTTAATTATGTTTATTCCGAATACAATGCTCGAAACAGTTCTTCACTCAGGGACAATGGAAGCTATCCCTCAATTTGCGGAGCCGGCGCCCAAATTGCATCTGCTGGTGGTGGATGCGGACTCCGCGGTGCGATCGGCCTGCGCCGAGATTGCCGCCAGCCTCGGTTATGCCGTTGAAAGCGCGGGTGACATGGGCCACGCGCGCAGTCTGTTGCGCGGTCGTGCGGCCGACATACTGCTGGTAAATCTGCCCTGGGGCAACGGCCAGGGCTTGGAACTGGTCTCCGAGGTCAAGCTGCTCTATCCGCAGATGTCGGTGATCGCGATGACCGCTTCCAACTCAGTGAATACGGCTGTCGAGGCAATGCGCTGCGGAGCTTCGGACTACCTGACCAAACCATTCGCGGTTGACGAGCTTTCCACGGTACTGGAACGAGCGGCGGCCACTCACACCAGCGACGCCTCCAGCCGCCAACTACGCGAACGGCTCCGCCTGAGCCAGGGGCTGGGAGCCATGATCGGCCGCTCGGGGGAGATGGAGAAGCTCTACCGCATCCTTTCGAAGGTGGCGCAAACATCGCATCCGGTGTTGATCCTGGGCGAGAGTGGCACGGGCAAAGAACTAGTGGCACGCACAATTCATGCCTACGGCCCGAACGGCCAGAAGCCGTTTCTTCCGGTGGACTGCGGCTCGTTGGTTCCGACGCTGATAGAGAGCGAGCTGTTTGGTTATGTCAAGGGCGCTTTCACCGGGGCCAATCGCTCCAAGGATGGCCTGCTGGTATCGGCTGAAGGTGGCACCGTGTTTCTGGATGAGATCGGAGAACTTTCCCTGGATCTGCAGGCCAAGTTGTTGCGAGCTCTTCAGGAAAAAGAGGTGCGGCCAGTAGGCGCCACCCACCGCGTGGCAATCAAGGCGCGCATCGTAGCCGCCACCAACCGGGACCTGGCTTCGATGGTGGAGAAGGGCACCTTTCGTAAGGACCTTTTCTATCGTCTCAATGTCGTGAATCTGCGTCTGCCCTCACTGCGCGACCGCCGCGAGGACATACCGCTGCTGGCGGCGCACTTCTTGGAACGCATCAGTCGCGAGCGCGGCGTCAAATTCATTCTGAGCGACGAGGCCCTTCGCACCATGATGCGGCACGACTGGCCCGGGAATGTGCGCGAACTGGAGAATGCAATCGAGAGGGCCTGCACGATGTCCTCTGGGCCGGTGCTGCGCCTGGGCGATCTGCCCACGCAGTTGCAGCAGCAGGGCCTGACGGCCTATCGCGCGGCCGCTGCGAGCGGAGAGGCGGAAGTAGCGGACAAGTCCCAGCAGGTGAAATCGCTGGCGGATCTTGAGCGCGACGCCATCCTGGCAGCCATTCGTACGCTGAAAGGCGACAAGTTGCAGGCTGCCAAGCTGCTGGGCATCGGCAAGACCACCCTCTACCGGAAACTGAAAGAGTACGGGATTTTGGACCCGCTTCAGGAGGAATAGCCGGCGGTTGCACTCGGAATCGTCCGGCACCATTCCGGGAAGAGCCTTCGCGCGAGCATTCGGATTTTGAAGCGGTTCAGCCCAAACCCGCGGTGATAAGAGCGGGCACGCGACGAGGGGCACTGAACAAAAAGGTGCACGACAGGAAGCACGAGTTCCAGAGGCACACGGCAGGGAGCAGACGACCCAGGGCACATGACCCATGGGCGCACGAAAAGGAGCTGGAGTATGAGCATTCTCATGGTGACAGGGATCGAAGGCGCCCGCAATTGCGCAGCTGTTGTTGGAACGCAACTGGGCAAGGAAGTTGAATTAGCCGAGGGACGCAAAGCCGCCCTGGCCGCGCTGCGCCGGCGGGAGTTTTCCGCTGTGATTGTGGACGAAACCATCGCGGAATGCGATCCGGCTGCCGCGGAGGCCATCTGGGAGTGCGCCGGCCTCGCCATTCCGTTGCAGATCAACTTCGCACTCTCCGGAGCGGCGCGACTCATTCGTGAGATTCGCTCCGCGCTCCACAGGCGCGAGCGAGAACAGTCACTGGCTCGCAGGGCGGCGACCGTGGCGATCGAGACCGAATTGAAGACCACCGTGGCTGGGTTGCTGTTGCATTCGCAACTGGCGCTTTCGCAAGGTGAGGTGCCGGCGCCGGTCGCCGACAGATTGCGCGTGGTGGCTGACCTTGCCGGCAGCCTGCGCCGGCAATTGAGTTTGCCATCACTGCCTCATCGAGGATCGGCCGCATGAAATAGTGTCCTGCGGGCCTGAACAGTTAATTGCGTTGCACGCGCATCGCCGGGACAACTTTCGTTCCGGCGTCTTTTTGTCGGGTGGAGGACGGCGGTCCGATCGGCATATTGGCCTCGTTGCGACGCCTACCGTTGTTCTTCATCGGCCCTGTCCTTCGTCGTTGATGAGCCGGCTTCCTCCGATTGCAACTGCGGATTTACCGACGTGGATGCACTACAGGGGTTTTCCACGGAACAGGTACACCAGTTCGACAACAAGAATGATGACCACCGTCAGCTCGAGAAAGAATGCCCGGCTCTGGTTGAACTGATCGACCATGAAGCGATACAGCTCTTCGGCGGTGCGCACTTTCCGGGTCACGAGTTCCTTGTAGTCGGGCACGCCCACCTTCGAAGACGCCAGCTTGTAAAGTCGCGCCGAGAACATATCGCTGAGGAACTTGATGGCATTGTCGGCGTGCTCCGTCAGCTCGGCCACGTCCAGCAGCACGGTATGCAGACGGGTGGCCGACCGCGCCAGACGCCATCGCGCAAAGACACCTGTTCCTTCGTCCACAAGCGTGTAGACGCGTTCCAGTTCCTCGGTCAACAAATCGTCGTAGTGCCGAAATTCGAGCAACTGCGAGTTGGCGTACTCCAGCAACTGGATCGCGGTCTCTGCGCCGGAACTGGTGTCGTAGAGAAATGCCGCGTTCCATCCAATGACCGTAAGGTCGTTCGCATAATAGGAAATGCGCGACTGCAGAACTTCGTTGCACTCGGTTTCGGCAAGCCGCCCGGTATCGCCGCGAACTACCTGCGCTATCTGCAGACCGTGCTGATGAATCAAGTCAGGAACCGAAGGTGAGCCGCTGATTTCACGGACATGAAAGATCAGGTAGTCTTCGCTGAGCCATTCTTTGTATGGCTTGACAAGCGCAGGAGCAGCGCGTTCAAGGCTGGCACGGACGATCGTCGTGGCCCGTTCGGCAAAATCGATATCCCACACCCAACGGCTCGCCAATCCGATCAACTTGTTCCAGCCGTCGGCGAAGGGGAGCTCGAAGACGATACTCAGGACGCCGTAATCGTAGTATTTGATTTCGCCCTGGAGCCGCTCGCCGCTTTCAAGGACCAGCGTTTCCACGCGCTCCACGATCGGTGGCCGCTGGTAGCGCACATAGCCGGGGGCGCGGGGCTTCACGCTTGGCTGCTGAACGGTGCGGGCGCGAATCAACTCCTGCAAACGGTCGAGGCGAATTGCCTCGGATACGTCAAACTGCAGCAGCACCAGCACGGATCCCCGCAGGACCGATTCATCGGATTGCAGTTCATGATCCGACATGGTGGGTTGATCTTACCTCGCCTGTGCGATCCAGCAAAAGGAGAGAGCCCAGTTCTACTGCCGCCGAATGCACTAGTTTGGCTCGCAGACGGGATGAAGGTGAAATCTACTTCTCTATCAGCGCGTCGGCGATGTCGAGATGTTTGTCGAGCGCGGCGATGCCGATATCGAGTTCTTCCTTGGTGACGATCAGCGGCGGGGCGATAACGAAATGGCTCACCCAGGCTTGCTGCGCGACACCATCGGCCATCATCCTGGCAGTGATCTGATCAACGACGAGAGGCTTGCCTTCGACCTTATCGGCCATGGTGTTGAAGGGTTCTTTGGTGGTGCGGTTCTTTACCAGTTCGACGGCAAAAAAGAGGCCGAGACCGCGTACGTCGCCGATGGAGGGGTGTTTGGCCTTGAGGGCTTCGAGCTTGGCGCGGACGTAGGGCTCAAGTTCAGCCGCGCGCTCAATGAGATTAAGGCGCTGCATCTCTTCGATGGTGGCGACGGCGGGGCCGAGGGTGATGGGATGCGCCTCGTAGGTGTGGCCGTGCGAGAAGTAGTGGTCCTCGAAATAGTCGGCGATCTTCTTTGTGGTGGCGCAGAGGCCGAGGGGCACATACGCCGAGGTGATGCCCTTGGCGGTGACGAGGATGTCGGGTTTCACGTTCCAGTGATCGACGGAGAACCATTTGCCTGTGCGACCCCACCCGGCCATCACTTCGTCGGCGATCATGAGGACTCCGTGGCGATCGCAGATAGAGCGCAGGCGCGGGAGATATTCGGGCGGCGGGACGAGGACACCGTTGGTGCCGACGACGGGCTCGACGAGGACGGCCGCCACGTCGCTCTCGTTGCGGATCATGTGCTCGATATAGTCGGCGCAGGCGATGTTGCAGCCTGGATAGGTGTGTTTGATGGGACAGTCATAGCAGTTGGTTTCAGGCGCGAAGACAAAGCCTGCACCTTTGCCTCCCGGCTCCATGGCCCAGCGGCGCGGGTCGCCTGTGGCCGCGATCGATCCCATCGTGGACCCGTGATAAGAGCGGTAACGGGAGATGATCTTGGTCTTCCCGGTATACATGCGCGCGATTTTGAAGGCGGCTTCGTTGGCCTCGGTGCCGCTGGTGGCGAAGAAGAATTTCTCCAGCCCCGCGGGTAAGACTTCGAGCAACTTAGTGCTCAATTTTGCGCGCGCCGAAGTAGCGTAACCGGGCGCGGCGTAGCACAATTCCTTTGCCTGCTCGGCGATGGCTTGGATCACGCGCGGGTTCTTGTGGCCCAGGTTAACGCACATCAACTGCGAGCTGAAATCGAGGTAACGCTTGCCCGCGCCATCGGTAAACCAGCAGCCCTCGGCATCGGCGATGGTGAGCGGCCTCCAGGTTTTCTGGAAGCGCCAGGTGCCGTAGTTGGTTTCGCGGGTGATGCTGCTGACCTGCTCGGCGGTCAGTGCGGGACCGGTAAGAATATCGCTCATGCGTGACCTCTTTTTGAGGGACCTTTGTGCACCATGCTACGGCATTGACTTGGAGGTCTACGAAACGAACCGGAAAAGGCAGAGGCTGCCACTCTGGCGGATTCACAGTTTCACGGTAGAGAGGGTGCCCCCTCCCCCCGGTGTTTTCGGTAAAATCCTCTGATTAAAGAGGCTATCGCGATGGGTCGCCGCAAAATATTCGCCAGATTGGAGTTAGAGGCAAAATCCTGCTGCGAAAGGGCTTGGCGGAAGGTCGGCCCTCTTTTTTTTGGCGTTTGCCCGATGACGGCCTTACAACGTTTACAGTTTTACAGCTTCACAGCCTCTTTTTAGAGATAGAAGGATTGTTCCTTCATCTCACTCATCGCAAAGGTGGTAGTTATTTTTAGCAGGCAAATTTGCTTCGATTTGCTCGCATTTGCGTGCGCTTTACGGCACTTTTATGCGCATTTGGTCTCATTTGCTTGCGAGTGGAACGTGGAGGCTGAAGGCTTGTCTTCCCGGGTGATTGCCTAAAGACGTGGAGCGAGGTTGAAACGGCTTGGGTTAAGTGTCTTCAGGATAATGCGATGCGGGGAATCAATCTGCAATTGGGATCTGGGCGCTTGGGCTTTATTTTCACGGGTTTGGGCGGGGGAATGGGGGAGCGGGTCTTGACAGCTCAAAGTCGTTGTGACGCGGCCTGGGTTTCGTTGCTTTCCCAGGTCCCGAAGGGGGGACCTGGGGCACCCGGCTGAAGGCGTGAAGGTCCGTGCTCTCCCACCCTTGAATCAAAACGCCGATTCAAGGATGGGGGCACCCAGGGGGGCATCGGGGGTGGTATGGACCGGTCACATCCCCGACGGATTGGACCAGAGCCCACAACGCACGGGAGCCGACATTGTCGATTGTCCGCTTGCCGGAGAAATAATCTGCAAAATAAGGGGAGGGTTTTTTACGGGACCGGCAAACGAGGAGGTTCGCGGCCTCCCCAGGGCAATCGCATGAACGATAACTCGATGACAATTTCGCCGTTTGCGCCGCCCCTACGGGGCTAACTGGCTTTGGCGGTCCCGTTCCCCACGCTGAAGCGCGGGGCTAACGTCCGTTGCGCCTCCGGCGCGATCGGAACAACCTCTTGAGCCTCCACACTACCCCGTTCCCTACGCTGAAGCGCGGGGCTAACGTCCGTTGCGCCTCCGGCGTGATCGGAACAACCTCTTGAGCCTCCACATCTAGTCAACAAATTGTATTCATGCGATTGCCCTAGACTAGCGGGCTCCCACCCTTCCGCGGTACGACTGCGGAAGGATGGGGCATCCACGGGGGTGCGCCAGAGAATATGGACTGGTCACCGGCGGTTTCAAGGGGAACGCGGCGCAAATGAAAACCCCCGGCTGGTTGGCCGAGGGCTGGTGGGCTACCCACCCTTGTCACGAGGAAACCGCGCCAAGGATGGGACCCAAGCTCAGGTTGTCTGCCCGCTCAAGCGCTGAAGAGAAGAACGCCTGCTGCCTTTTCTTCGGTTCCGGTTTCGTCGGCGCTGACGGGGCGATAGAAGAGCTGGTTGGTGTCGAGGTAGACCTCAAGGAAGGCCGGTCGGGCGGTGATTTGCCCGGCGATGAGGGCCTCCGACAGAGGATCTTCGACGTAGCGCTGCAGGGCGCGGCGCAATGGGCGCGCTCCATAGCTGCGGTCGACCAATGTCTTCTCGAGAATCCACTTCTTGGCGTCCTCGGTGACGGAGATGGTGATGGCCTTCTGCGCCAGGTTGAGGTTCAACTGCTGTACGAGCAGTTCGACGATCTGGAGCAGATCGCTGTCAGACAACGACTGGAAGAGAATCACTTCATCGAGGCGGTTGAGGAATTCGGGATTAAAGGTCTTCTTGACCTCCTGCTTGACCAACTCCTCGACCTTCTCGCTGACGATGTCTTCACGGTCGCTCTGGAAGCCGAGCCCCTGCTTCTTCTGCAGGTGGCGGGCGCCGATGTTCGAGGTCATGATGAGGATCACGTTCTTGAAGTCGACCGTATTGCCGAGGCCGTCGGTTAACTGCCCATCCTCAAAGACCTGGAGGAGAATGTTGAACACGTCGGGGTGGGCCTTCTCGATTTCATCGAGCAGGACCACGGAGTAGGGCGAGCGCTTGACCCGTTCGGTCAACTGGCCGCCTTCCTCGTAGCCCACGTATCCCGGAGGCGAACCGATGAGCTTGGAGACTGAATGCTTCTCCATGAACTCCGACATATCGAAGCGGATGAGGGCCTTATCGGAGCCGAAGAGGAAGTTGGCGAGGGTGCGTGCCATCTCCGTCTTGCCGACGCCGGTGGGGCCGAGGAAGAGGAAGCTGCCAATGGGGCGGTGCGGCGATTTGAGGCCGGCACGCGAGCGGCGAATGGCGCGAGCGAGGGCTGAAATTGCCTTCTCCTGCGAGATGACGCGCTTGTGCAGCTCTTCCTCAACGCGAAGCAGCTTCTGTGTCTCTTCTTCCTTGATGCTGGTGACGGGAACGCCGGTCCATCGGCTGACTACGTCCTCAATGTCTTCGCGGCCCACGATGCCGGCAGCGGAGTCGTCGAGGTGATATTTGTCGCGGAGTGCGCGCAGGTTTTCGCGCTCTTTGCGTTCTTCGTCGGAATAGAAGCGCGCCTTCTCAAATTCGTGGTTGGCGATGGCCGAATCCATGCGGTGCACGATGAACTTGATGCGCTTCTGGACTTCGGTAATCTCCTCTGGCAGCGAGGTTTGGCGGAGCTTGACGCGGGCGCCAGCCTCGTCGATCAAGTCGATGGCCTTGTCGGGCAGGAAGCGGTCGGGGATGTAGCGATTCGAATGCGACACCGCGAACTCGATGGCGGCATCGGTGTAGCTGACCGCGTGGAACTTCTCGTAGCGGTCCTTGATACCGTTGATGATCTTGATGGCGTCGGCTTCGTTGGGCGGCGGCACCTTGACGGCCTGGAAGCGCCGCTCAAGGGAGCGGTCCTTCTCAATGGACTTGCGATACTCGGCCGGGGTGGTGGCGCCGATGCACTGAATTTCGCCGCGGCTGAGGGCTGGCTTGAGGATGTTGGCCGCGTCGAGCGAACCTTCGGCCGATCCCGCGCCCACCAGGGTGTGCAACTCGTCGATGAAGATGATGGAGTTCTGATTCTCCATCAGTTCTTTCATGATGGTCTTGAGGCGCTCTTCAAACTGGCCGCGGTACTTGGTGCCGGCCACGATGAGCGACAGATCGAGCCCGAGGACGCGTTTGTCGGCCAGGAAGCTGGGCACCTCGCCGTCGGCGATGCGCTGAGCAAGGCCTTCGACGATAGCGGTCTTGCCCACTCCGGGTTCGCCGATGAGCACAGGATTGTTCTTGGTGCGCCGGCAGAGAATCTGCACAACGCGCTCCAGTTCTCCATCGCGGCCGACGAGCGGGTCAAGCTGCCCATCCATGGCGGCCTGGGTCAGGTCGCGGCTGAACTCCGCGAGCAGGCTTGACTCGCGTTGGCGGGCCTGCACCGGGGCCTTCTCCTGGGTCACGCGGGCGAGCTCGTCGCGAATCTGCGCCAGCTTGAGGCCGCGCTCCTGCAAGATTTCAGAGGCAAAGCATTTTTCTTCACGCAGTAAGCCAAGGAGCAAATGTTCAGTGCCGATGTGCTTGTGGCCCAGCCGCTCAGCTTCTTCGGCGGCATACGCCAACACCCGCTTGCACTCGTTGGAAAGCGGCAGGTCCACACTGGTGGAGACCTTTTCGCGAATGGTGGTGTGTGCTTCAATCTGCTTGCGAATCGACTCCACCGAAGCGTGCGAACGAAGAAAACGGTTGGTTAACGCCTTGTCCTCGCGCAACAGACCGAGCAGCAGGTGCTCCGTCTCGATATATGGCGAACCGAACTGGCTTGCCTCGTATCGCGCGAAGAAGATCACACGTCGAGCCTTCTCCGTATAGCGTTCGAACATGATGCTCTCCCTTTAAACCCAGGCTCTCGGAGGAAGTGGCCGTCCAGTGAATTCACCAGCTTCAGCCTAATCCGCACGCGCCTTTCTTCTAAATTCGCCGCCGGGAGGCTCGTTTGGAAAATGCCGTATCTGGCCCCCGAACAGCTATTTGGGATGGTTCCGGGCCTTCGTTTGCCCGATTGTCTCCGGCGATCCATTGACCCGGAAGACTTCCATCCTGAACTCGATAGCCTGAATGGATTCGCACCCTGCCCAGGCTCCTTATTAGTGAGACTCTCAAACCAACCGGAATGGTGCAATTTCGTCGGTGCATTTCCCGGTTGCAGTTCCGTTTAGGCCGGTTCGACATTTATTCGAAACGATTTTCGAAGATGCTATTGCCCCAAAGCAGCAAGGCGCCCGCTCTCCAGGCGCAGAGTCCGCGAACAGCGCGCGGCCAGATCCGGATTATGGGTTACGACGATCGAAGTGAGCCCGTGTGTAGTGTGCAGCCTCTGCAGTAAATCAAAGACTTTGCCGGCAGTGGTTTCGTCAAGATCGCCTGTCGGTTCGTCGGCCAAAAGCAGTCGGGGATTGCCAACCAGGGCGCGCGCCAGCGCTACGCGCTGCTGCTCGCCGCCGGAAAGCTCACCTGGCCGATGCTCGGCTCGATCCTCCAAGTTAACCTCCTTGAGCCAGTTAGATGCGGCCGCAAGCGCTTCGCGTCTACTATTCTCCGCGGGCCAAAGCGGCATGGCCACGTTTTCAAGCGCCGAAAACTCCGGCAACAGATAATGAAACTGCCAGACGTAACCAATCTGGCTGTTGCGAAAGGATGACGCCTCACGCTGCGAGAGTCCGGCTAGATTGGTTGAGGCGCAGTGTACAGTTCCCTGGGTGGGACGATCAAGTGCGCCCAGGATGTGCAAAAGGGTACTCTTTCCCGCGCCGGATTGACCCACAATGGCGACGAGCTCGCCGGTGTAGACGTCCAAGTGCAGTTGATTGAAGAGTGTAAGCGTTCCGCGCGCTGTCCGGTAGGTTTTTTCCAGGGCGTGCACTTGGATGATCGGCACCCGCGACTCTGAATCCCGCGCTGAGCGGGATGCCTCGTTGGCAGCCGCTGGAAAGGTTTGATTCATTCGATTGGAACTATTCTACAGGGATTGAGCGAAATATTCTGCAAACCACCTGCGGTGGGGCAGGCGATGCTGGCGCAGACGATTGGCTGGACAGTTTGGCGGTTGGGGATTCCACCTGCGGGGCATGCGCCGCTGGCGCAGACGATTGGCTGGCGATATTACTTGGGGGACGCGGTGGGATCGAGACGTGCAATGCGGCCGCCGGGTCCGACGACAAAGGGCAGAGATATTGCGTTCCAGTTGCCGTTTTCGAGGGGCTGCCATGTGCGGCCGTCGTCGCGGCTAATGTCGGAGCCGTTGGCGCCGGCGACGATCCAGGCTTGCAGGGAGGCGCTCCACTGGACGGCAGAGCGGTAGCCGTGAGGCGGCTTTGTGGCGGCGAACCAGCGCAGACCATCACCGGAGGACCAGGCGGCGGTGCCGGCAGTGGCATTGGGCTTGGTGTAATCGCCGCCTACCGCGACAAATCGCCAGGAAGCGCCCAAGCCGCAATCGCGGCATCGACTCGGGACTAATCGAAAGCCGAGCGAGAATCCTCCTGCATCATCGGAACCCCCGGCGAGCGGAAGTGGAGTTTCTGACCAATCGGGATCGACGAGCATGGGGGGCTTTAACTGGAGGCGGTATTTCCGGAGTAGCGATCCACCCCAACGTTGGAAAAGAACTGCGCCGCCTTTTCCACCGGTCACGAATCCGCGCAGGAATTTCTGGTCGCTTCGCGCGATGGAGCTGTTGCTGGCAGCGAATGCGGCAAGTTCCTTGCCGTTGATAGAGAGCCCACGCGCCTGATCACGATTCCAGGTGTTGCCGCCGTCAGTTGTGACGAAGACCGAGAAAGAACCGTTGACGGGGTCGCCGAGGAGAATGCCTTCGCCGTAAAGAGTGTTGAGCCAGAAGCTGTCGAAGAAACCGCCGGGACTGTCTGGATTTTTGAAAAGAAGCACCCATGTTGCGCAGGCGTCGACGGTTTTGTAGAGACGGCTCTGGTCGCCGGGGCCTGAGGCCATGACCATCGCGGTTGCCGAATCCCAGGCTTGCACACCGCGGAAGTCGAGGGTCGCCCAGTTTTTCAAGTCGCGGGGCGCCTCGCATTTTTGCCAATGCTGGCCTCCGTCGGTGGTACGGAGGACGGTGCCGCCGGAACCGCTGGCCCAGGCGACAGTATTGTCGACTGCATCGATGCCGCGAAGGCTGGCTGTGGTGCCGGAGTTCTCGATCTGCCAGGGCGAATTTTCCTGAGCCGAAAAGGGAATCGTGACCGCGATAGGCAAAAGGAGAAGCGTAGCGAGCCTGAACAACCGCATGGCACGCAGTATATCGGGACAGGCTGCCGATGAGGAATGAAGGGCCTTTCCACGTTGGCATTCGACGGTGTCTGAATTCGGAAACGAACCCAGGTCGGTGCCAAAGGTCACTGAGTTGATGGGCCGAAGTTGTTAGAAAGAGGAATCGACGTATGAAAAACAATTGTCTCAAGACGGCGATTCCGTTGATGGTGGCACTGGCGGCCGGCGCGGCACTGGGGGCCAGCTCTTGTTCGCTTGTGGCACAGCAATCCTTTACGCGAAGCCTCTCGACGCATAACACCGCCATGACCGCCCTGCAGCCGGCTTTCATCACGCCCCTGGTAGGCGCCGATCCTCGGCTGATTCAATATTTTCGCTTCTCCGCTTCGCACGAGTACACCGCAACCGGCACGGAAACGGTCAGCTACGGCAATGCGCGCGGGGGCGGGATTATTGTGGGGAATCGATTCGAATTGGATTACATGCCACCAGCTTACATCCAGCACAACAGCATAGCCGCCGACGGATTCGGAGACACGTCGGCGGTGATCAAATACCGGATCGCCTCAGGGAATGCAGAGCATGGGAACTTTGAATTGGCGGCGATCGCCGGACATTGCTTTGCAACTGGAAGTCATAAGAACGGCGCGGCCACCGACTCATTCAGCCCCACGCTTGCGGGCGGATATACGTTTCGGCGCTTCGATGTGATTTCCTCCCTGGGCGGCGTGATGCCCACGGGCAAGATTTTGTCGCAAGGAAGATCCATCGCCTGGACGACACTGACGCAGGCACATGCGACGCGGCACATCTGGCTGGAGGTGGAGAACAACGCGAGCTTCTACTTTGCGGGCAGCCATGACGGCATGATGCAGAACTTTGTGACGCCGGCGGCATTCTATGTAGCCCGGAACAAGGAATGGAAGCCAACGCATCCATTTCTCATCTTCGACGCGGGCATGCAGATCGCGACTTCAAGCTTTCACACCTATAACCACAACTTGATCTCGGAGATGCGGATCCTGTTCTAGCGCGATTCACCTTCGACGCCGGCTGGTTGAAGAGCGCCTGTGAGGGACGGAGCAGTCAGCCGCATCAGCGCCATGTAGAGAAGGCCCGCCGTGAAAAAGCCAACAAACCAGGCGTAGTCGTAGAGGAAATGCAGCGGCTTGACGAAGAGGCCGACGAGGGCCAGGCCTACGCCGAACACCAATGCGACGATTGCGCGCGGGTTGATGCCTTTGGTGTAGTGGTATGCTCCTTCGCGATGATAGAGGGAGTTCACGTCAAGTTCTGTTTTGCGGATGAGGAAGTAATCGCACACCATGATGCCGGCGACCGGGCCGAGAAGGCCGGAGTAGCCGACGAGCCAGCCGAAGATGTAGGCGTCGGGCGTGGCGAGCAGTTTCCACGGGCACATGGCGAGGCCGAGAAAACCGGTGATGAGGCCGCCGGTGCGGAAGCTGATGAGGCGCGGATAGAGGTTGGAGAAATCATTTGATGGCGGACGACGTTGGCGCCGATGTTGACGTTGAGCGTGGCGATGAGGATGGCGATCATCGCGATGAAAGCTACGAAAGGCTGATGGAATGCGCCGATGAGCAGGATCGGGTTCCAGATGGGGTGGCCGAACAGAACGGCCGATGCGGACGTAACGGAGATGCCGACGAAGGTGTAGAGGGTCATCGCTACGGGGAGACCGAATGCCTGGCCCCAGGCCTGGGCGGTTTGGGATTTCGAGTAGCGCGTGAAGTCGGGGATGTTGAGTGCCAGCGTGGCCCAGTAGCCAACCATGGCGGTGAGGGACGGAAAGAAAACCGCAAGAAATTCGCGGGTGGTGTGGAACTGGCTGGGCGTTGACAGCATGGAGCCGAAACCTCCGGCCTTGATGCGGACCCAGATGAGCAGGGCCGCGGCCATGATGAACATGAAGGGCGCGCCAAAGGCTTGCAGATGACGAATGGATTCGACGCCGCGCCAGACGACAACCATATTAAGCAGCCAGAAACCCAGGAAGCATACCCAGAGAACCCCGGGAGCGCTTGCAGTCGCGGGCCAAATGATGGCGAGCATGGCGTGGATGGCTGTGCCGCCGATCCAGGACTGAATGCCGAACCATCCGCAGGCGACCACGGCGCGCAGAATGGCGGGCAGATTCGCGCCGCGCACGCCGAAGGGGGCGCGAATGAAGACTGGGAAAGGGATGCCGTATTTTGTGCCGGCATGCGCATTGAGCAGCATGGGCACCAGCACGATGAGGTTGCCGAGTAGCACCGTGCCGACTGCCTGCTTCCAATCCATGCCCTTGGCGATGAGCGAAGAAGCGAGTTGGTAGGTGGTGATCTCCATGGACATGGAGAACCAGAGGGCGATGTAGTTGTACATCGTCCAGGTGCGCTGGGCGGGCGTGGTGGGGGCCAGGTCGCGGTTGGAGAGGGATGGGTCGGCGACGGTCAAGGGCACTCCTATGCCAACGGGTGTGGAGTTCATCGTATCCCACTCTTGCAACAATGACCGTTGCCAGCATGGGGTGGCCACAGTGCAAGGAAAGGAAAGGAAAGGGCGCAAAAACCGGAAGGGTAGGCCGCCCGCCACGCGCAGATGTTGCTTACTTAGTTATTTCCGGGTTGGGGTCAACCGGAACCTCTCAAGCGGGCTTCTGCAGGATTCGGAGCCGAAAAAGGGGATTCCGGCTAAGGTGTATTCCGAACGCGCATCGCGTCTGGGCTGGATGCGCGCTCGAGTTTCCGGCGCGGAAGATGCTTTCTTGTATCCTTCTGCGCAACCCTGATGTAATGTTGTGCGCGACCTCACGACTGAACATTTCTGGTTGTCTGTTCGGAACGGCCGGGAGATCCATCTTTCCTGGAGGATCCAATGAAAGGTCTACGCACGCTTGCGAGCGCGGTCGTGTTGATTGCGCTTTCGTTCCCACTGCTGTCACAACCAGCCTCCCCAACCACCGGCTACCACAACGTACAGTGCTTCAAGATAAAGCCCGACAAAGGCGTGGAGTTTCGCAAGTGGGCTGAAGGCGACCTTCACAAATACGCACAGGGGCTTGTCGATTCAGGCCGGCTGAGCTCCTGGGCCCTGATTCGCGCGGTGACGCCTGCGGGGAGCGCGAGTCCCTGCGACTACTTTGTGGTTGCGTTCTATCCGGCACTTCCCCCGGAGCCGCTCGGCATGGCGGATCTCGGACCGGTTCTGAAGAAAGCTGGAGTGAGCATGACGGCGGAGGAGTGGGTTGCCCGCCGCGATTCAGTGACCACGCTGGTCTCGACCGGCCTATGGCAGAACCAGGCGGCGGTGGGGTCGATGCAGAAGGGGGACTACATCATAGTGAACGAACAGAAAGCGGCGGACGTGGACGAATGGGTCGCCTACGAAAAGAAGGTCTGGCAGCCGATCGCCGAACAACTGGATAAGGAAGGGCTCACCCGGGGATGGTCTGTGAACGTGCTGGTGCTGCCGCCGCGGGGAAGCGAAAACAGGATCAACGGCGTCACTGTGGACGTTTATCCGAGCTGGGATGCAGTGACCAAATCGATGATCGATCCGGAGTTCGTGAATCGGTGGCATAAGATTCACCCCGACATGGAAATCGGAACGACATTTGAGCACTACGAGAAGTTGAGAAACAACCTTACTGCCAATGTGTTCAAAGTCGACGATATGATTTCGGCGAAGTAAACAACGGTGCATCCCTCTGAGGAGGGATGCACCCTAGTTGAACCGAGTCTGATCGTTCTGGTCGTATGGTGGGCAATCCGGACATTACTCCATATCGGGTTCTGTCCGGATTGGCGGTGA
>CAVQZQ010000056.1:0-7602 GCA_963718435.1 uncultured Acidobacteriota bacterium
CGAGCCGGCGAGCAGCATGAACGGGACCTTCTGGCGCTGGGCGTTCCGGATCTTCTTCTGCATCCGGTCGTCGCTCGCGTCCACCTCCACCCGGATCCTGTGCTCCCGCAGCCGCGCGGCCACCTCGTCCAGGTAAGGCAGCGTGCGCGTCGGCCAGAAGGCTGGGGCGACCCGTTTGGGGGGAAAGCGATTCTTTCCATGGAGGGCGCGCGGCAAGTGGGAGCGGAGACGCTTCGCGGATTTGCGACAAAGATTGTGGAGGCGTCTCCCGGCCCCAGGGGCACGATCAGGACCTGGGTGGACGCCACGACCGGCCTGGTGGTGAAGGAACAGGTAACGCAGCCTGGGGAGGCTCCGCGAACGGTGATGGAAGTGACGAGCGTAAGCCTGAGCGCGCCGGATGCTTCGATGTTTCTTGTTCCAGAGAGCTGCGGGGAGTCGGCCGCGCTCACCCAGCCGCGCGCGACGAATTCGGAAGCGGGAGTTAGCGAAATTCCGACCTTGACGGGCGGCGACGCGGCCAACTTTGTGAGTGCGATGGCCGGGCCTGAGTCAAAGAATTCATGCACCGTGGCATTCAGGGTGGTGCGCGCGGGAACGATGGAGCCGGTTGCGGACGGGTTCCAGGTGGCGGTGGATCTAAACCTGGGAACAGAGAAAACCCCACACTACAACATCGGCGTGAACGAAAGCGGAAAGGCGACGTTTGCTGGAGGAGGCTTGCACGAGGTGACGGCGCTGGGGCGCGACGGCGTGTTTCGGATGAACAACGTGCCCGCGCAGTTTGAGATGGATCTGGAGTTTGGGCCGGCGGGAGCCGCGGCGGCCAAGGTTTTTCGGCAATGCTTTGCGCCGCAGACGGTGTTGCTCTACGTGGTCAAGGATCCGGGCAATCTCGAAGCAGGCGGCGGATGGCTGTGGGTGAAGGCGGGAAAGTACGCGGCCATTCCTCGGTGAGGGGCCTCGCTGAGGGGCCGCGCTGACGGGCGGGTGCGGTGATTGGACTGATGGGCCGTGGAGAAAAGCGTGATGCCTCAGCTCTCGATGTAATCCCAGAAGCTGTCGGCCAGTTCGGCGCCGTGTTCGTTGACGATGCGGCGGGCGGCGCGCTCCACCTCTTCGACCAGGCCGTGGAGATAGTCGCGGGAACGTGAGATGGCCACGATGCCGAGGGTGGCGGACTGCCAGGTGACGGCTTCGTCGAGCTCGGCGACGGAGACATTGAAGCCCTCGCGCAACTGATCCTTGAGAGAGCGGACGACCTGGCGGCGGTCCTTGAGCGACTGCGCGTGCTCGATGCGGATTTCGAGGGTGAGGTGGGCGACGGGCATGGCGCAACACCGCAGCTTACTGCAGCAGTGCAAAGGCTACTACGGTTTGGCTGGTTTCGTCAGCGCTTTCGATCTGGGCAAGCAGGCGGGCTTCGAGGGCATGAGGGACGGGCATTTCGCAGGCGGCGATTTCAGTCTCGGATGCGCCGACGAAGCAGAGTTCGCAACAGGCGAGGGCGTCGCCCATGCGGGTCGGCGGCCCGAAGACACGGCAGGTCATGGGGCGCCATGCATACACATCGCAGAGGCCGGTGGCGGGGTTGAGCGCGGGACACGGGGCTTCATTGGCGAAATCATCGAAACGGACCTGATCGGCTTCGGACGTGCCGAGCAAACCGGTTATTGGATCGCCGGGGTAGTCGGGGAGGAATTCGTCAAGCCACGCGCGGGCGCGGGTTTCGATTGCTGCTGCGGCTGAGGGGCCGAGGCGCGCAACGCTTCCATACCGGCGCGGAGACGGAGGGTGTCGAGAGCGTTGATGGCGAAAGCTCCGTGGCAGCATTGCGTGCAGCCGGGTCGGCAGGCGAGCCAGGTACCGGCGCGTCGGGCTGCTTCGGCCAGTGAGGCATCCATGATTTGCACGAGTTCGGAATCGCCGACGGGAAGGACCATTGCGCCAAGGAGACTGAAATCCTGACAAGTAATCTGGTTGCTTAAAAGGCGGCGGAGACACCACTTCAGGAATCGGATTGACTAGAGGTATAGTTCATACGACGGTGGGGTTGATTGAAGTCGGTAGCACCTCTGATCCCACAAGGAGAACGGGTATGAGCCTGAAGATGGGCACGCGAGAAGTGAAAGACATTATCATCATCGACCTTAGCGGACGCCTCACGATGGGAGAGGCAAGTGCGGCTATTCGCGATGAGGTACTTGACCAGGTCGGTCATGGAATCCGGAAGATACTGCTGAATCTGGCCGACGTAAGCTATATCGACAGTGCGGGCCTCGGCGAGTTTACGTCCGCCTACACATCGGTCAAGAACCGCAATGGAGAGTTGAAGCTCCTGAATTTAACGAAACGTGTTCATGACCTGATGCAGATTACAAAACTGTACACGGTCTTTGATGTGTACGACGACGAAAGGACGGCGATTGCCTCGTTCGCTACTCTCAAGGGGGAATAAGGGGCAACTATGCAACATCGAACTTCGCTCCTCGCCTTCTGTTTTTTTGCCGCGACGCTTCATGCCCAGGTTCAGAGTATGGGTGAAGTGTCCTTTGCGGTGCCGGATGGCTGGACGTATCAGCAGGGTGCTGATTTTGGCGGCATGGTCTTGAAGTCAGGACAGAATTTCTGGCTGATTGCCGTGTACACGCCGATGGCAGCCAGCGGCGATGCTACCACGGACCTGCGGACCGCTTGGAAGCGCATCGTGCTGGCGGGCCCTGACTACCAGGGCTACCCGTTGCTGCCCTTCTATGACATCGCGCACACGGTAGGCTATCCGGGAAAACGAGCCGATGCCTCCAGTCTCAATCGGGCCACGTACACCCGACTTTACGTCCTGGAGGCCGGCAAGAGCTTCATCCCGGTAGTAGCAGTCAGCAATGATGGCATGGTGCTCAACAGTCTCGAATACCTGGCCAACGCGGTGCTTGGCAGCGTTCGCCTGGCACCGCTGAAGGCAGCACCGATAAGGACAAGTCTTACCCTTGCCGACCTGGCAGGCGACTGGCAAAGCGGGCTGGCCAACAGCATCAGTTTTTATAACGATTCGACTGGAGCGTATCAGGGCACATCAAATAGTTTCATCGGCGCGAGCTACCACATCGCTGCAAACGGAGCTTTCACCTACAAGATGTCGGGTGTGATCAACAACCAATCCGCCGGCGATGCGGACTCTGGCGTGGTGGAACTCGGCGGCGCATTCGTGACCTTCCGGGGCCGCAATCACGTGGTTCGTTACCGCTTCCTGAACATACAGCAGGCGCTCGACAACTCTACGGTACTCACGTTCCTTCCTCCTGCTGAGGACCCGTCGAGCATCAACTTCATTCGCGATGGCGAAATGTGGTCGCGGAAAAAGTGACAGGCGGATGGGGCGCGCTTCAGTCGCCTCTCGCTGACGCGGCCGTAACGGGAAGGGGTTAGGGTCAGAACCGAGACTGGGGGCACCCTGCGCCGCGCTCGGATGCACCGGACGATGAATTCGTGCTATAAGGGGCACGAGGTCATTGTGCTTTACTTGCAGCGCATCCCCGCCGCGCCGCTCGCCGGATTTGTCCGCGTGTTGTGGTATGCGCAGATCCCCGATTCTGCCAATCGGCGCGAGCGCATTCTTCCAAACGGTTGTGTGCAGGTGATCCTGAGCCTTGCGCGCGACTTTCTTCTCGACTGCCCCGAAGGCAAACCGGATCTGCCGACTCCGCCCGCACTGATCGTAGGAGCGCGGTCGTCCTATGAAATTGTTGACGGCTCGGACATGGCCGATTTGATTGGCGTGATGTTTGAGCCGGGCGGGTTCGGTTGCTTCGCGTCCGACGCAGTGGATCTCTTCAGCAATCGCAGCGTATCGCTTGAGGATGTGTGGGGCAAGCCGGCACACTCGCTCCGCTGGCAACTGCGCGAGACGCCCACAGCCGCCTCGAAACTGGAATTGATGGAGAATTTTCTGGTCACAAAATTTGCGCGGCGGCTTACGCGGAACAGGACGGTGGAGTTTGCGTTGAGCCAGTTCAAACGAGCGCCGGGCGTTGCGAAAGTGCGGGAGGTGGCGAAGAACGTGGGCTGGAGCGAGCGGCGCCTATCGCAGGTTTTTCGCGAGGAAGTCGGCCTGTCGCCCAAGGTGTGGTGCAGGGTTCAGCGCTTTCAGCAGGCAGTGCGGCAGCTGCATGCGGGTGCGGATGTGGGATGGGCGGAGCTGGCGCTGGATTGCGGCTTCTATGACCAGTCGCATTTTGCCAACGAGTTTCGCGCATTTTCGGGAGTGGATGCGACGACGTATTCCGCGATGCGGAGCCAGTGGGCCAACCATATTCGAGAGGGGTAGGGGATTTCTGCGCACCGTTTCCGATTTCTCCAAGATGCGCGTGGGGACTCAGTGTCATGGTGGAGGGGAAGTTGATCGGAAATGAGGAGGAATCATGGCAAACACTGAAAAGAACACCCCATCCACCATCATGCCGACGCTGCGCTATAAAGATGCGCCGGCAGCGATTGACTGGCTCTGCGAGGTTTTCGGATTTGCGCGGCACGCGGTGTACGCGAACCCCGACGGCACCATCGGGCATGCGGAACTGACGCTGGGCGGCGGAATGATCATGCTCGGGTCGCAGAAGGACGACGAGTATGGGCGCGGCTTCAAATCGCCGCAGGAACTAGGCGGCGTGGAGACGCGCAGCGCCTATATCGTGGTATCGGATGCCGACGCCGTGTTTGCGCGGGCGCAGGCCGCGGGAGGGACGATTGTGCGGCCGCTTAAGAACACCGAATATGGCAGCCGCGAGTTCAGCGTGAAGGATCCTGAGGGCCATTCGTGGAGCGTGGGAACATACAATCCCTGGACCGCGCACGATTAGGGACCGCGCACGCTTTAGTGACTGCAAGCATAGGTTCGGCCCCATCGAAGACCAACCACGAAAAGGTTCGACACGCCGGTTGGGACTGTTGATATAGTCAGTCGTGGCTTGAGGGGGTCTTCGATGGGGAATCGTCTGATTGTTCTGGTGGGGGTACTTGGAATGGCTTTGCCGGCTGGCTATGCGCAGGGTCGATTGCTGGTGGCGCAGAAGGGCTTGGGCAGCCTGGGGATCGTCGATCCAACGGCGGGAAAACTAACTGCCTCGGTGCCGGAGGGTGGCATCACTGGGCACGAGGTCGCGGCTTCTCCCGATGGGCGCCTGGCGTATGTGCCCATTTACGGCAACTCCGGTGTGGGAAAGCCAGGGACCAACGGGCACGAAATGGTGGTAATCGATATTGCCGCCGGAAAAGTTGTGGGCAATCTCGACTTCGGCCATGAAGTGCGGCCGCATCTGCCCGTCTTCGGTCCGAAGAATGGTCTGCTGTATGTAACCACCGAACTGGACAAGACGGTGACGATCATCGATCCGAAGACGCTGAAGATCGTGGGGTCGATTCCCACGGGCCAGCCGGAAAGCCACATGCTGGCCATCTCCCACGACGGGCGGCTCGGCTACACGGCCAATGTTGGGCCAGGCACGGTTTCGGTGCTCGACATGACGGCGCGCAAGACGCTCAAGGTGATCCCCATCTCCGGGTCAACCCAGCGGATTTCGATTTCAACGGACGACAAGTGGGTCTTTACGGCTGACCAGAAGCAGCCGCGGATCGCGGTAATCGATACGGCGACCGACACGGTGGCGAAGTGGGTGCCGCTGGACGGGCTGGGTTACGGAAGCACGCCCACTCCCGACGGGCGCTGGCTGCTGATGACCGTACCGAGTGTAAACAAGATTGCCGTGGTCGACCTGAAGACGATGCAGGTGGCGCAGTCGGTAGAGACGCCGCCTGACCCCGAGGAGGTGATCGTGCAACCGGGTGGAAAGACGGCCTGGGTTTCCTGTCCGAATTCGGCCCAGGTGGCGGAGATCGACCTGGCGAGTTGGAAGGTCACGAGGAAAATCGTGACGGGGAAGTCGTCGGACGGGTTGGCGTGGGCCAAAGCGCACTGAGCCGGGCCGTAGAAAATGGGTTTCAAAGTTCTGAGAGCAGGTAGTTTTTACCCGTTGGTAACCGTAATCTTTACGTGTCGAGCAGAAAATACACGGTTCTGCCGGTGGGTGGCAAAGCAATATTTAGGAGATAACCTTATTCATCAGTAACTTAAACTGGGGTTAATCTTTTGGTTACTTAAATGCTGTATATCAGACAACTCAAGAAGGAAAACCTTTACTCTCCGGACAAGGCACGTTAAGTAAGGAGACAAGATCCGGAACACAAAGTGTGAATATCCACTTTGGTTCCGGATCAGGGGTCAAGCCTTTCCACGAGTGCTGTTTACGGGTAGAACTCTTAGCAGGCAGGAAGGGACCAACATGGCGACTCAGGTTCTCCATCATGTTGACGTTAGCCCGACGGACGCAATGTCTCACTTCAGGGCGGTTTATACGGGACCTCTGGCAGCATTCCCGGGGTTTGAATCCACCATTTTCTCCCGCCCCTTGATCGACCTCAAGATTTCAAGAGTGGAGACCCTGCACGGCGCTAAAAGCGCCATGGTGGCGATTGGTCTGGAAACTGTCGCAGCCTTTTGCCTCCTCGGCGCGTGGTTGATCTGGCACTTTCTTCGGTAGCCGAATCAGCCTTCACACACCAATCAGCTCGATCTCTGACACTTCAATTGTGTATACGCTAATTTTTGCCGCGGCTCGAACTCACTCCGCTGGCGGAGCTTCCGGCCTGGTCGGCGGCGTGAGCACAAATCCTTTACGCACCAGGGCAAAGCCCTCCTGCGGCAACTCGGCCTGCAAGAGCTGGTTGAGAGGGCCTGAGAACAGGTCAGTGGTGCCTCCGGCGATTGTGGCGACCAGGTGATGAACGACGATGGGTTTGCTATCCAGGGTGCCCTGCTGATCGGCATAGGTTGCGAGCTGGATGGGCTCAACGGAACCCGCCTGTTTGGGAATGATGGCCCACAGGTCACGGCTGTTCTGGTTGACGGCCAGTGCCAGCATTGTTTCGAGTGCGCCTGGGTCGAAGTCGGGCAGGAAGACAGCGGCGGGATGCGCTGCCAGCCGCGTAGTCGAACTGTGACCGTTAGCCGAGATATTCACCAGCATTTGAGCCGAATCCGGGGCGGCGGTCACATGCACTGCCGAACCGTTGACGATAGCGTTCAGTTCAACATGCTCAAGCTGGTTGGCAGAAGAAAGCCGCTCATTTTTCGAGAGTGCGTAATTCAGACCCTGCATCGTCACGCGTACCAGCGAGGTGGAGTCGTAACCCTGAGGCGTTGAGGTGACATCGAAGCTGGCCGTGCCCACGGTCGTGCCATGCTGGCTGACGGTGAAGCTACCCTGCTGGGCCAAGGCGGCCGAGGGTCCGGTTGAGACAAAGGCGAACAGTCCCACAAGGGGAAGAAAAGCAAAAATGCGCACACGCATGCTCCATCGCGCTGTTTGGTTAGACACAAAATGCGATGGAGAGTTGCGATGAGACAGGGAGACAGGAGACAGGAGACAGGAAACAGGAAACAGGAAACAGGGAACAGGAAACAGGAAACAGGGAACAGGGAACAGGGAACAGGGAACAGAGAACAGGGAACAGGGAACAGAGAACAGGGAACAGAGAACAGAGATCAGGGAC